>NZ_JBXAFZ010000006.1:314325-377239 GCF_058793615.1 Niveispirillum sp. GW835-FHT14G11 | reverse complement strand
GGCCCAGGTTGGCACCACCCAGATCCGTGGCCTGAACAGCACCCAGATTTCCGCCCTCAGCAGCACCCAGGCCGGCGCGCTGACCAGCACCCAGATCGTGGCGCTGACCACCGCCCAGATCCAGGCCATCGAGACCACCGATCTGGCAGCCTTCAGCACCACGCAGGTCGCAGCGCTGACCACCGCACAGATCGTGGCCCTGACCAGCTCGCAGTTCAGCGCCATCGAAACCACCGATCTGGCGGCCTTGACCACCACCCAGTTCCGCGTCCTGACCACGACGCAGATCGCCGGCCTCAGCACCACCCAGGTGGGTGTGCTGACCAGCTCGCAGATCGCGGCGATGACCACCACCCAGGTCCGCGGCATCGAGAGTACCGATCTGGCGGTCTTCACCACGACGCAGTTCGGTGCGCTGACCAGTTCGCAGATCGGGTCGCTGACCACGACCCAGATCCAGGCGATCAGCACCACCGATGTGGCCGCGCTGAGCAGCACGCAGCTGAACTCGCTGACCACGGCCCAGGTCGGGGCGCTGTCGACCACGCAGCTGGCCCAGGTCTCCACGACGCAGCTTGCCCAGATCGGCACCACCCAGATCCGTGGCCTGAACAGCACCCAGATTTCCGCCCTCAGCAGCACCCAGGCCGGCGCGCTCACCAGCACCCAGATCGTGGCGCTGACCACCGCCCAGATCCAGGCCATCGAGACCACCGATCTGGCAGCCTTCAGCACCACGCAGGTCGCAGCGCTGACCACCGCCCAGATCGTGGCCCTGACCAGCTCGCAGTTCAGCGCCATCGAAACCACCGATCTGGCGGCCTTGACCACCACCCAGTTCCGCGTCCTGACCACGACGCAGATCGCCGGCCTCAGCACCACCCAGGTGGGTGTGCTGACCAGCTCGCAGATCGCGGCGATGACCACCACCCAGGTCCGCGGCATCGAGAGTACCGATCTGGCGGTCTTCACCACGACGCAGTTCGGTGCGCTGACCAGTTCGCAGATCGGGTCGCTGACCACCACCCAGATCCAGGCGATCAGCACCACCGATGTGGCCGCGCTGAGCAGCACGCAGCTGAACTCGCTGACCACCGCCCAGGTCGGGGCGCTGTCGACCACGCAGCTGGCCCAGGTCTCCACCACGCAGCTGGCCCAGGTTGGCACCACCCAGATCCGTGGCCTGAACAGCACCCAGATTTCCGCCCTCAGCAGCACCCAGGCCGGCGCGCTGACCAGCACCCAGATCGTGGCGCTGACCACCGCCCAGATCCAGGCCATCGAGACCACCGATCTGGCAGCCTTCAGCACCACGCAGGTCGCAGCGCTGACCACCGCCCAGATCGTGGCCCTGACCAGTTCCCAGTTCGGTGCCATCGAGACCACCGATCTGGCGGCCTTGACCACCACCCAGTTCCGCGTCCTGACCACGACGCAGATTGTTGGCCTCAGCACCACCCAGGTGGGTGTGCTGACCAGCTCGCAGATCGCGTCGATGACCACCACCCAGGTCCGCGGCATCGAGAGTACCGATCTGGCGGTCTTCAGCACGACGCAGTTCGGCGCGCTGACCAGTTCGCAGATCGCGTCGCTGACCACCACCCAGATCCAGGCGATCAGCACCACTGATGTGGCCGTGCTGAGCAGCACGCAGCTGAATTCGCTGACCACGGCCCAGGTCGGGGCACTGTCGACCACGCAGCTGGCCCAGGTCTCCACGACGCAGTTGGCCCAGATCGGCACTACCCAGATCCGTGGCCTGAACAGCACCCAGATTTCCGCCCTCAGCAGCACCCAGGCCGGTGCGCTGACCACCACCCAGATCGTGGCGCTGACCACCGCTCAGGTTCAGGCCATCGAGACCACCGATCTGGCGGCCTTCAGCACCACGCAGGTCGCAGCACTGACCACCGCCCAGATCGTGGCCCTGACCAGCTCGCAGTTCAGCGCCATCGAGACCACCGATCTGGCGGCCTTGACCACTACCCAGTTCCGCGTCCTGACCACGACGCAGATCGCCGGCCTCAGCACCACCCAGGTGGGTGTGCTGACCAGCTCGCAGATCGCGTCGTTGACCACCACCCAGGTCCGCGGCATCGAGAGTACCGATCTGGCGGTCTTCACCACGACGCAGTTCGGTGCGCTGACCAGTTCGCAGATCGCGTCGCTGACCACCACCCAGATCCAGGCGATCAGCACCACCGATGTGGCCGTGCTGAGCAGCACGCAGCTGAACTCACTGACCACGGCCCAGGTCGGGGCACTGTCGACCACGCAGCTGGCCCAGGTCTCCACGACGCAGTTGGCCCAGATCGGCACCACCCAGATCCGTGGCCTGAACAGCACCCAGATTTCCGCCCTCAGCAGTACCCAGGCCGGCGCGCTGACCAGCACCCAGATCGTGGCGCTGACCACCGCCCAGATCCAGGCCATCGAGACCACCGATCTGGCAGCCTTCAGCACCACGCAGGTCGCAGCACTGACCACCGCACAGATCGTGGCCCTGACCAGTTCCCAGTTCGGTGCCATCGAGACCACCGATCTGGCGGCCTTGACCACCACCCAGTTCCGCGTCCTGACCACGACGCAAATCGCCGGCCTCAGCACCACCCAGGTGGGTGTGCTGACCAGCTCGCAGATCGCGTCGATGACCACCACCCAGGTCCGTGGTGTCGAGACCACCGACCTGGCGGTCTTCACCACGACCCAAATCGGTTCGCTGACCAGTACTTTGGTTGCTTCCCTGACCACCACCCAGATCCAGGCGATCAGCACCACCAACGTGGCGGCCCTGAACAGCACCCAGCTGAACTCACTGACCACGGCACAGGTCGGTGCGTTGACCACCACGCAGCTGGTGCAGATCAGCACGACCCAGGTGGCCTACCTGTCCACCACGGTGATCCGCGCACTCGAAACCACTGACCTCGCGGCCATGGTCTCGACGCAGGTGGCCGTACTGAACAGCACGCAGCTGGCGGCGCTGACGACCACGCAGGTCGCGAACTTCAGCACAACGGCCGTGGCGGGGCTGGTCTCCACCTCGCAGGTGCCGGTGTTGACTTCTACCTTCATCGCCGCGCTGACGACCAGCCAGCTGACCTCCATGAGCACGACTCAAATCGGTGCCTTGACGACCACCAATATCGTCGGGCTGAGCACGACACAGATTTCCTCCCTCACCACAACACAGATTACCGGGTTGGAATCGACCGATATCTCGGCCCTGTCGGATGCCCAGGTACTTGGCTTCACCTCCACGCAAACGGCAGTGATGAGCACGGCGCAGATCAACGCACTGTTCACCTGAACACCGCCGTAACAATCGGGCCGGGCCAGTCCTTCGGGACGGGCCCGGCCCTTTTCTTTTCCAACACCTTTTCCCTTCCAGCATTGGCCGATCCCATACGATCGGTCACATTGCGCCCAGCGGCCTGACTGGTCAGGATGGAACGGTCCACTTCCTAAAGGGCCAGAGAAGCATGCATCACCGCCAGATTCTGGAAATGGCGCTACGTGAGCTGCCAGCCGCAAAGGCGGCCTATCTCTCGCGCGTTGCCGACAATCTGTCCCGCGATCCGTCGCTGGATGAGCGATCACACCTGCTCTATCCCGTGCTGGCGGCCGCGGCCGGCGGCATCGAACCGGTGCTGGAGCCGGCAGAGTGCGCGCGCCTGGTGACGGGATTTCTGGTGCGCAATGCCGAGGGGGTTGCCCATGCGCTTTATTCCCCAGCCTATCTGCGCGACGGTGTTGGGGCCATGGCGTCGTGGGCGGCACGGTTGCAGGCGGACATCGCCATCACCATCATGGATCAACTGGCCCATGGGGAGCTTGTGCTGGATGAGCCGAAGGTCTGGCGCTTCGGCGCCGACGCCAGCGACGAGTCTGCTTTCCCCTATGGGGAGCGCGGCACAGAGGATGAGGACTGACCCGCCGGTGTCGGCCTGGAAAGTGCGGCACGGCGACCGGGGCGGGTCGCCGTGCCGTCAAGGTTCCGCAACTTCGCCCTGAACCGAAAAGAGGGCCCGGCGGCGGGGCAGCCGGTGCGACGGCGGGGTGGAAACGGTCCGGCGGATGTTTCCACCCCGCGACGTCAGTGTCGTCACCCGCTGCAACGGCTTCCGGGTGACCAATCCTGTGTGGGACGGCCTCGGTGCCGCCCCAAATCTAGTATGACCCAAGCAAAATACAGGCCATTGGGATAGGATTTCAGCGTCCGCGCCCAAATCCGCTGTTTCTCAGGCCTGCAATATTGGAAACACTACGGATGAACGGAAGCCTATATCGCGTGGCATTGCCTTTTGCAAATTTCTATCGATTGAGGCCATGGCTCTTGCTGAACGCAACGCCACATGCAATCATCTTTGCATGAGCCAAGCCGCCCGCATTTTAATCGTCGAGCCCGCCCCCTCCCTGTCGCATGCCTATGTGACGGCGTTGAAGCGGGATGGCCATGACTTGTCAGTGGTCGATGGCGCCGCGGCCGCACGCAAGGCGTTGGTTGAGCGGAACGGCACCGATCTCCTGCTGATCAACCTGCAACTGGGGGGTGGGCCGGGCATTGATCTGCTGCGTGAACTGACACAGACAGGCCTTGTGCCGCGCGCCATCGCGCTGACCGCGCAGGGGTCGGTGCAGGTGGCGGTGGATGCGATGCGGGCCGGGGCTGCCGATGTGCTGTTGTTGCCGGTGGGCACGGACCGGCTGCGCGGCGCGGTGTCGACGGTACTGGCCCAGCCGGTGGCGACCAAGGAAGCGGGTTCTGCCAAGGCGGCAAAGCCGCGCGGAACCCGCATGCCATCGACGGGCGCGGAACCGGAGGTCACCGAATATTCCTTCTACGGCTTCATCGGCGCCTCCCCGCCCATGAAGGCGGCCTATCGTCTGATTGAGGCGGCGGCCCCGTCCAAGGCCACAGTGTTCATCACCGGCGAAAGCGGCACCGGCAAGGAAGTCTGTGCCGAGGCCATCCATCGCCGCAGCCCGCGCGCCCAAGGTCCCTTCATCGCCATCAATTGCGCCGCCATTCCCAAGGACCTGATGGAGTCGGAGATTTTTGGCCATGTGAAGGGTGCCTTCACCGGGGCCAGTACCGACCATGCCGGTGCCGCGCTGCAGGCCGATGGCGGTACATTGTTCCTGGACGAAATCGGGGAGATGGACCTGTCCTTGCAGGCCAAACTGCTGCGGTTTTTGCAGACCGGCATGGTCAAGAAGGTGGGAAGCGAGAAACTGGAGCCGGTGGATGTGCGCATCGTCTGCGCCACCAACCGCGATCCCTATGCCGAGGTGCAGGCCGGCCGCTTCCGCGAGGATCTGTTCTACCGCTTGCAAGTGATCTCCATCGAACTGCCGCCGCTGCGCGAGCGCGGCGACGATATCCTGCTGATCGCACGGCACTTCCTGGACAAGTATGGCCGCGAGGAGCGGAAGTCCTTCAAGGGCTTCGACCGCGAGGCGGAGAACATCTTGAACACCTACGCCTGGCCGGGCAACGTACGCCAGTTGTTGAACGTCGTGCGCAATGTGGTTGTACTGAATGACGGGGACGAGATCCGGCCCTTCATGCTGCCCCCGCCCCTGAACAAGCCCACCATGATTGTCCCGCCAATATTGCAGGACCCGCGCTGGGCGGCCGTGGCCGGACCGCTCGCCAGCCAGATCGGGCAGAGTTTTCCGGCACTGGCCGCCCCACCCTCGGGCCCGTTTGGAGGCTTGGGCATTCCGGGGGTGCCCGTTGCCGGCATTGGACGGTCGTCGCCCTCCCCCGCCCCGCCCCCACCGCCGCCATCGGCCGATGCGTGGCAGGATGATGAGCGTCGCATCCGTCCGCTCTGGCAGGTAGAGGAGGAGACGATCGATGAGGCGATCCGCCTATGCCATGGCAACATCACCCGCGCGGCGGCTTTGCTGGAAATAAATCCCTGCACCATCTATCGTCGTCGCCAGAAGAAGCGCGCGGGCTGAGCCTGTAACGGAAAGACCATCGATGATCACCGAAATCCGGCACATCATCTTCTCCAATGACGAGTTGAAGCTCGTCTTCCAGTCCGTGCCCCTGGACGGTTTCGATCCCGCACGCCGCATCACCCGCATCCAGGTGGTCGAAGGCCCGCCCCCCTCCATCCGCATCCAGACCGAAGCGACCGGTGGCGGGACCCGCGCCGAACTGGAGGTGGAGAGCTATCAGTTGGCCCGGCTGATGGTGGCCTATTGCCGGGACAAGAAGATTCCGTTGCCCAAAGACGCGCTGAAAACCATCCATGCCCAGGGCGATGCGCTGTGCTTTTCCATCATGAGCACGCTGGGCTGATCGCCTGGCACCTATACCGAAGGTGTAGCTGACTGGTTGGAATCAGCCGCCGATGCGCTTATAGTGCTTTTGCTGAAACCAGACTGGAAATTGGGACCATGGAAATCAGCTCATCCGCCGGCTATGCCTCGGCCATCAATCTGCTGGGTACGCGCAGTCAGATTCAGACCGAGCAGGTGCGCGCCGCCTCCGACCAGTCGCAGCAGGTGACAGATCTGCTGGCGGGTGGCAATGCGACGCAACCAGCCGCTACCGGCGGACGCGGCCAGATCGTCGATATCCAAGTCTGATTCCGCCATCTTGATATCTCCGTACTTGCAGGCCCGGTCGGCAGCCATCGACCGGGCCTTTCCTTGTCCCGATCGTCCCCGGGTACCGGACGGGACCATGGGGCAGCACCCCTATGCTTTATGAGCAGCCGGCCGCAGCACCCCCTATCCTTGGCGATTCCAAGCCGTTATCTTGGGCGCCACAAAAGGCGCCCGGCAGCGGCGCGGCAGCAAGGAAGAATGGCATGAGCGATATTTCCATTGGCGTGGGCGGTCCGGCCGATATGGGCCGCTTGGCGATGGACGCCGGCAACCATGCCGAAGCGGTGCCCCTGCTGCGCGAGGCGATCTTGGACGATCCGGGCGACGCCGCCCTTCGCGCCGACCTGGGTGTGGCGCTGGAAACGCTACAGGATTATGACGGCGCCGCCCAGGCCTATGCCGCCGCCGCCGCGCTAGAGCCGGAAAACCCCATCTTCCATTTCAACCAGGGAGCCGTGGCCCAGGCCCAGGGCCGCGCCCATGACGCGGCCGGTCATTACCTGGATGCCCTGGAACGCGAACCGATGTTTGCGGAAGCCTATTACAATCTGGGTACCCTGTTCTTCGATGCCGGCCAACTGGAGATCGCGGCGGAGCATTATGGCAACGCCCTGAAGGCCAGGCCCGACTATGCGGAGGCGGCCAGCAATCTGGGCCTGACTCTGCGCCGCCTGGGCCGCCAGGACGAGGCGGTGGAGCAGTTCCAGCTGGCCCTGCGCCTGCGTCCTCACCTCACCATTACCCATTCCAACCTGGGCCTGACGCTGGCGGAGGCCGGTCGCTATGACGAGGCCATCGCCTGCTTCGGTCAGGCATTGGCCATGGATCCGGAAAGCTCGGCCCTGCATATCAATATTTCGCTGGCCTGGCGTGGGGTCGGGCGGCTGGATATGGCGGCCGATGCCGCGCTGAAGGCACTGCGGCTGGACCCGGACAGCACCATAGCGCAGGTGGAGTTGGGAGCGGTGGCCGCCAACCTGCGGCGCACGGGCGACGAGGCAACGCTGAAAGGCCTGCTGGATAGCTGGCGCGGTATCGTCGGCGACACAGCGCAGCTTCAGCACACGCTGGCGTCCCTGGGCCAGGCCCCGGCACCGGCGCGGGCGACCGATGCCTATCTGGCGCAAACCTTCGATGCCTCTGCCAAGCGCTTCGATGAAATGATCGGATCGCTGGGCTATGCCGTACCCGAGGCCATCGGCGCCGCGCTTCTGCGCTATGTCGGAGAGGGCAAGAGGGACAAGGATATCCTTGATGCCGGCTGTGGCACGGGGCTGGCAGGCCCGCATCTGGCCGCCTTTGCCAAAAGCCTGACAGGCGTGGACCTGTCGCTATCCATGTTGCAGCAGGCACTGCGCCGTGGACTCTATTCCTCGCTCGACCAGGCGGAACTGGGCGCCTACCTGATCGCCCGACCGCAAAGCTTCGACATCATCACTGCCGGCGACGTGCTGTGTTATTTTGGAGAACTGGAGGCGCTGTTCAGGTCGGCCGGCAACAGCCTGCGGCCGGGCGGCCTGCTGATCGCCTCGGCGGAGACGGTGTCTGCCGGTGCGGCTTATGTACTGCATGAGGGCGGGCGCTATGCCCATGACCCGGCCTATGTGCAGGAAAGCTTGCTGAAGGCCGGGCTGACGCTGGTGGAACTGGCGCCGCTGGTCCTGCGTTATGAGGGTGGCAAGCCCGTAGAGGGCGTACTGGCCATCGCCCGCAGATCCTGACCCGTCAACGGCCCGATTAATGCTTCTCCCACCGGCCGGGGCGTGCGATTGAGTGCGCTCCGGCCCCTTTTGTCTTCAGAGCCCCCGCGTGTACGCATGACCCAGAATGCATCCGTCATCATCCCTGTGCTGCTGTCCGGCGGGTCCGGTTCCCGTCTCTGGCCCGTGTCGCGGGAGCGGTTTCCCAAGCAGCTTCTGAAGCTCTGCGGCGACCACACCATGATCCAGGAAACGGCGCGACGTGTCGGTGGAGATTTCGGCTTCGCCGACCCGATCGTCATCTGCAACCAGGAACACCGTTTCGCCATCGCCGAGCAGTTGCAGGAAGTGGGGATCCGCCCCACCGAACTGGTACTGGAGCCGTTCGGGCGCAACACCGCCCCGGCGGCAGCCGTGGCCGCGCGGCTTGCGGCGCGGCGCGACCCGGCCGCCCTGGTCCTGCTGCTGCCGGCTGACCATGTCATCCTGGCAGCCGATGCCTTCCGCGCCGCCGTGGCACAGGGCGCGGTGGCGGCGGCATCCGGCAAGCTGGTGACCTTCGGCATCCAGCCGACCAGCCCGGAAACCGGCTATGGCTATATCGAGACCGGAGAGCCGATCGACGGGGCCGAGGGTGCCTTTGCCGTGAAGCAGTTCGCGGAGAAGCCGAAGCTGGAGGTCGCAAAGGCCTATGTCGCAGGCGGCCGACACCTGTGGAACAGCGGCATGTTCCTGTTCCGCGCCGACCAGTTCGTGGCGGAGTTGGAGCGTCATGCGCCCGATGCCCTGGCCGCGGCGGATGCGGCCATCGCGGCGGCGAAAGTGGACCTGGATTTCCTGCGCCTGGACCCCGAAGCCTTCGCCAAGGCCCCCAACATCTCCATCGACTTCGCCGTCATGGAAAAGACCGACAGTGCCGCCATCGTGCCCTGCGACATCGGCTGGACCGATGTCGGCGCCTGGAGTGCCTTGTGGGATATCGCCGGCAAGGATGCGGGCGGCAATGCCGTGCTGGGCGACGCCATCCTGATCGATGCGCAGAACAATCTGGTGCGCGGCGAGGTCGGGCTGACGGCACTGGTCGGCGTCAAGGATCTGGTGGTCATCACCACCGACGATGCCGTGCTGGTGGCTGATCGCGCCCGCGTGCAGGATGTGAAGGCCGTTGTCGACCGGCTGAAGGCGGAGGGGCGGACAGAGCGGCTGGACCATCGCCGCACCTACCGGCCCTGGGGATATTCCCATCTGGTCCATAAGGGACCGGGATTTGAGGTTTTGCGCCTGACCATCCGCCCCGGCCACAAGATCTCCCTGCAAAAGCATGAATACCGGGCCGAGCATTGGATCGTCGTCCAGGGCGAGGCCAAGGTAACAGTGGGGGACGAGAAGCGCATCGTCCGCCTGAACGAGAGCGTGTTCATCCCCGCCGGCGTGCCCCACCGGCTGGAGAATGAGGGCGAGACCGACCTCTGCCTGGTGGAAGTGCAGACCGGTGAGGTCAGCCCCGACGACATCCAGCGCATCGAGGATCATTACGGGCGGGCGTGAGTTCATTTCCCGCTTTCCCTGTTGACCCCTTATCGCAGTGCGGCAACCATGGCGGCCCACCCTTTTCCGGAGCCGTCATGCGCCTGGACCGCCGCCATCTGCTGATCACCGCCCTGTCGCTGCCGCTGGCCGTTCCGGCCTTGGCGCAAACTGCATCGCTGGTGGGGCGGGTGCGCAAGGCAGGGGTGATCAAGGTGGGGACGACGGGGGATTATTTCCCCTATTCGTTCCGCGACCTGAAGACCGGTGGCTTCCAGGGCTATGAGATCGACGTGGCCACCCGGCTGGCCGGTGATCTCGGGGTGAGGCTGCAACTGCTGCAGGCGACATGGCCGACGCTGGTGGCTGGCCTCATGGCCCGCAAATATGACATCGCCGCCACGGGCGTGACGGTGACGCCGGAACGGGCCAAGGCCGTTGCCTTCAGCAAGGCGTACCTGCATCCCACCTTCATCCCCCTGATCCTGAAGAAGGATGCCGACCGGTTCAAAAGCTGGGACGATCTGGATCAGCCGGGCGTCACCATCGCCGTGCAGCAAGGCACCGCGCCGGAGACCATGGCCAGGAAGGTGTTCACGAAGGCGCGCATCCTGTCGGTAGCCGATCCGGTGATCGATTTCACCGAGGTGCTGGCCGGCCGGGCCCAGGCCGCCTTCACCGACAATCTCTATTTCCTGACCAAGATCGGCCGGGAATATCCGCAGCTGACCATGCTGACCAACGGCACCCGTCCCGGCACACAGACGGACAACGCCATCATGAGCATCCAGGGCGATCCGGACTGGATGGGGTGGTTGAACAAATGGATCGATGCCCGTCTGGCCGACGGGTTTTTCGACGGGCTGTTCAAGACCTGGTTCGAGGGCACGGGGCCAACCAGATGATCCGCCGGCTGCCGCCGTTGCTGGCCCTGGCGCTGCTGCTGGCTGGCTGTGCCGGCGATGGCTGGCACATTGTCGATCCGCGCACGGATGAAGGGTGGGGCAACATCGCCTTTCTGCTGGCCGGGGCCGGCCTGACGTTGGGCCTGTCGGCGGCGGCGTTGGCGCTGGCCATGGTCATCGGGCTGGTCACCGCCATTGCGCGCGGCAGCCGCTGGCGGGTGCTTCGCCTGGGCAGCGCGGCGTATGTGGAATTGATGCGGACATTGCCTCTGTTCGTGCTGCTGCTCTGGGTCTTCTACGCCCTGCCGATTCTGGTGCAGGGTCTGGACCCGGACGGTGCCGGCTTCGCGCTGCTGGGCTGGATAACCACGCTGACCCCGTTCACGGCGGCGGTCATCGCCCTGGCGCTGAATGCCGGCGCCTTCCTGTCGGAGATTTTCCGGGCGGGGATCGAGGGGGTGCCCAAGGGACAGGTGGAGGCGGCGCAGTCGCTGGGCATGGGCCGCTGGCTGACCCTGCGCCGCATCGTCCTGCCCCAGGCCCTGCGCCGCATGCTGCCGCCCATCGTCGGGCAGTTCATCCATACGGTGAAGGACAGTTCGCTGGCATCCGCCATCGGCTTGGCCGAGCTGACGCGTCGGGCGACGGAGTTGCAGACCCAGACCTATCGTCCGCTGGAGCTTTATACGCTGCTGGCCCTGGAATATCTGGTGATCCTGCTGCTGCTGTCCCGGCTGTCGCGCTGGCTGGAACGGCGCTGGGGTGTCGAAAGGTAGCGCTCGTTCAGCCACTACCTTTCCCCTCCCCTTCAAGGGCAAAGCTCTGTTACTCTTGTCACGGAGCGCCCCCGATGAGAGGGCGCCGGCAGAGGGAAGGAGGCGCCATGAGCACCGTGACAACCGATTGCCTGCTCTATACACGCCACAGTACAGAGGGCGTGGCGGAGATCACCTTCAACCGGCCGAACTGCCTGAACGCCCTCAATCTGGAGATGGCTTCGGCCTTCGCGGAGGCGGCGACCAATGCCGCCAACGACCCCAAGGTGCGGGTACTGATCCTGACGGGCCGTGGCACCAGTTTCATGTCCGGCGGCGACATCAATGCCTTTCACAAGCTGCTGTCCGCCCCGGCGGCGGAGCGGCGGGATCATATTTCGCGCCTGATCGATTTCACCCACCAGGCGGTGACGGCACTGCGTCGCATGGAAAAGCCGGTGATCGCCGGCATCCATGGCACGGCGGCGGGACCGGGTATCGGTATCACCCTGGCCTGCGACCTTGTGGTGGCATCCGACCGCGCGGTCTTCCAGATGGCCTACGGCCCCTTGGGTACCACGCCGGATGCCGGCGCCACCCATGCCCTGCCCCGGCTTGTCGGCTCCCGCCGCGCGGCGGAACTGGCGCTGCTGGACCGCCGCCTGACGGCGCTGGAGGCGCTGGAACTGGGTATCGTCAACCGCATCTGCCCGGCCCCCATGCTGGCGGAGGAGACGCGCTGCGTCGCGCGCAAGCTGGCCGGCGGGGCTGCCATCGCGTCGGGCCGGACCAAGCGCCTGCTGTACCTGTCGCTGGAGCATAATTTCCAGCAGCAGCTGGCAGCGGAGCGGGAGACTTTCCTGTCCGCCATCGACAGCCCGGAATTCGCCGAAGGCATGACCGCCTTCGTGGAACGCCGTCGACCGTTTTTCGGCAGCTGCTGACCAGCATCCGTGGCCAAGGCGTGAGGATGCCGCATGCGACATCCTCGCCCAGCGCGCATCGACATCCGCGAACGCAGTTGCAACTTAATCGCAGTTCCAGTACCACCTGGGGAATGGGGTTCATCCCAGGGGGCGGATGATGGCGAAGCGGAATTTCGTGCGGGTTGCGGCGGGCATGGCCCTGTCGGTGTTGCTGGCCGGACCGGCCATGGCGGAGCCGATGGTCAATGGGCATTCCCTGTCGCCCTGGGGCATGTTCATGGCCGCCGACTGGGTGGTGAAGTCGGTGATGATCGGGCTGGCGGCCGCATCGGTCGCCACCTGGACCATCTTCATCGCCAAGCTGCTGGAACTGTCCGCCGCCAAGCGCCGCGCTGCCGACGCGCTGGCCCGTCTGGACGCCGCCCGCGGTCTGGCCGATGCCACGGCCGGCCTGTCCGATGCGCGCGACCCTTCGGCCCCGCTGCTGCGCGCCGTGCTGGAGGAGTTGGAACAATCCGCCGACCTGCCCGTCGATGGCATCAAGGAACGCGCCGCCAGCCGGCTGGAACGGATCGAGGCTTCGGTGGCCCGCGCATCGGCACGCGGCACCGGCGTGCTGGCGTCAATCGGCGCCACCGCCCCGTTCGTGGGCCTGTTCGGCACGGTCTGGGGCATCATGAACAGCTTCATCGGCATCGCCGAAAGCCACACGACCAACCTGGCCGTGGTGGCGCCGGGCATTGCGGAGGCGCTGTTGGCCACGGCCATCGGCCTGGTGGCCGCCATCCCGGCCGTGCTGGTCTATAACGCCCTGACGCGCACCATCGGCGGCTACCGCGCCCAGGTCGGTGATGCGTCGGCCGCCGTGCTGCGCATCCTGTCGCGCGATCTGGACCGGCGCGGCGTGAAGCCCCGCTTGCGGGCCGCGGAGTAAGGCCGATGGCCGCCAAGCTGCGCACCGGTGGGGATGACGATCTGTCGGAAAATCACGAGATCAATGTCACGCCCTTCATCGACGTGATGCTGGTGCTGCTGATCATCTTCATGGTGGCCGCCCCGCTGGCCACGGTGGACGTGCCGGTCGACCTGCCGGCCTCCAGCGCGCCCAATGCCGAACGCCCGCCCAAGCCGCTGTTCCTGTCGGTGAAGGCCGACCTGAGCCTGGCCATCGACGAGGCGCCGGTGGCAGGCAAGGATGCCCTGGCCGCCGCACTGGACGCCGCCACGGGGGGTGACAAGGAACAGCGGGTGTTCCTGCGCGCCGACAAGAGTGTGGCTTACGGCGACCTGATGGATGTGATGAACAGCCTGCGCGATGCCGGCTATCTGAAGGTGGCCCTGGTCGGGCTGGACGGTTCCGCCGTGGGGGCGGCACCGTGAGGGTGGCCGTCCTGCCCCAGGGCGGCGTGCGGTGGCCGTTGGCCTTCACCCTGGCGCTGGGCGCGCATCTGGCCGTGGCCGGCTTCGTGGCGCTGAAGCCGCAGGCGCCGGCTTTGCCGGAACCGCCCCCTGCCCCGCCGGCCCTGCTGCTGGACCTGGCCCCCCCGGCCCCGCCGCCGCCGCCTCCCCCCCCACCACCCAAGCCGGTGATGCAGGCCCCAGCGCCCAAGCCGCCGCCGATCATCGAGCGGGCCGCTGCCAAGCTGCCGCCCCCGCCCAAGGAAAAGGCACGGCCCGAACCGCCGGTGGAAACCCCGCCGCAGCCCATGGCCGACCCGGCCCCGCCCGCCCAGCAGGTCGCCGATGCCGAGACGGCGCCCAGCCGTGCGACCCCCGCCGGCCCCCCGGCCGATGCCATGGCCTTGTTCCAGGGCAGGCTGATGGCGCATCTGGGCCGGCACAAGCGCTATCCGATGGGCGCGCGGCAACGGCGCCAGCATGGGACGTCCTGGGTCCGGCTGACACTGGATCGGCAAGGACGGCTGCTGTCGCACCGGCTGGAGCGCGGCTGCGGGGTGGAACTGCTGGACCGGGAGGCGGAGGAACTGCTGGCCCGCGCCCAACCGCTGCCAGAGATCCCCGCCGAACTGGGCATGGACCAGATGGAACTGGTGCTGCCGGTGGAGTTCAGCCTGCGCTGACCTCGCGGCTGAACAGCACATCGGCCTGCGCGTCGGGCAGACGGGACAATGGCACCAGCCCCTTCGGCCGCCGCCATCGCAGGTACCAGGCATAGTCATACCGGTTCTCGATGGCACCGGCGCGGAAGCCCGCCTCGATGAAGCGCTGGAAGATCGACTGCCAGGCGTCCGGATCATTCTCCACGCTGGTTTCCACCAGCACATGGCGCAGGCTGGTGAACTGGTCCAGATGGGCCAGGATATGGTCCAGCACGGGCCGTTCCGCCCCCTCGACATCCAGCTTGATGAAGGCGGCGGTGCGGACTTCCTCCGCACTCAGGATCTGGTCGATGGGCAGGGCGGTGACGGTGCCGCCCGGCGTAAATCCCAGCCCGTCCATGGTCCGGGTGCGACCGATATTGCCGTCGGGTCCGTCATAGATCATCACCTGCCCCGGCCGGTCGGAAACGGCGACGATGCGCAGGCTGACCGGCAGCGGCGGGTTGCGGTCCAGATTGGCCTGCAACAGGGCGGCGATCCTGGGCGATGCCTCAATGGCGATGACGGCACCCGTCGGCCCCGTCAGACAGGCCGCCAGCAGGGTGAAGAAGCCGACATTGGCGCCGATATCGACCACCAGGTCACCGGGCCGGATCGACGCCTCGAACTGCGCGGATACTTCCGGCTCCCAGACACCGAACTGCAGGATGCGGTTCTGGATCAGGTCGCGCCCGTCACATGCCATGGTGGCGCCGAAATATGTGCGGACGATCCGGCGGGGACGCAAGGCGAGGCCGATCCGGCTATACAGCCGGAACAGCAGCAGGCCGCCCGGTATCGTGCCCCAGATTGATGACATGATCTGGCCTCAGTACCCCCGGCCCCGTTCCACGACATTGTGCAGCCCCTCGCCGGCCTGATGGCGGGCGATGTTGGCGGCGATGATACGGGACGCCGTCTTCGGGTGGGTCAGGGCAGCAGCATGGGGCAGGATGGTGATGGCAGGGTGGGTCCAGAACGGATGATCGGCCGGCAGCGGCTCCGTGGCGAACACGTCCAGGGTGGCGCCGGCCAGGTGGCCTTCATCCAGCAGGGGGATCAGGTCATCCTCCACCAGATGGCCGCCGCGCGCGGCATTGATCAGGAAGGCCCCCGCCGGCAGCAGCGACAGGGTGCGGCGGTTCAGGATGCCGCGCGTGCCATCCGTCAGGGGCAGCAGGCAGATCAGGATGTCGGCCTGGGCCAGCATCGCCTCCAGCCCGTCGGCGCCATGGAAGCAGGTGATACCGGGCATCTCCTTCGCCGTCCGGCTCCAGCCCCGCACGTCGAAGCCCAAGCCGGTCAGGGCCTTCGCACTGGCGGCCCCCAGTTCGCCCAGTCCCAGGATGGCCACACGCCGGTCGGACGCCAGGGTCTGGCCCAGCGGCTTCCACACGCGGTCGCGCTGCTGGCGCTCATAATCCGGCATGTGGCGGTGGTAATGCAGCACCCGCATCACCACGAATTCCACCATGCCGCTGACCAAAGTGGGGTCGACCATGCGCACCAGGGGCAGATAGGCGGGCAGGCTGTCATCCAGCAGCACATGCTCCACACCGGCGCCCAGGGAGAACACGGCCTTCAGGTTGGGCAATCCATCCAGCACGCCCCTGGGCTGTTTCCAGACGAAGGCATAATCGATTGTCGCCGGATCGCCGATATCGGGCCAGACGCGGACCTCCAGGCCCGGATCGGCCGCCGCCAGTGCGTCGATCCAGGCCCTTGTATCGACATGGAAGCAGGCGAACAGCATCACGGGCATGGTATGGCCTTGGCGGGTGGGCGGGACGCTCACCATACAAACCACACCCGGCGGTTAAAAGCCCGCTGCGCAGCCTTGGGGTTTGAACACCCTGTTTGTGCCTGGGGGAGAGTTGGCCCATTTCGCCCGCGCGCGGGTGGGGCGTGGCGACAGGACGCCGCCGCAATTGGGGCAGACGCCCTTCAGCACGCGATCGGTACAATCCTGGCACCAGGTGCATTCGAAGGAACAGATGAAGGCCCCCGCCTCATCCGCCGGCAGATCCCTGTCGCAGCATTCGCATCCCGGCCGCATCTCCAGCATCGCACCCCTCCTGATGTCACTCCGTCATAAGGCACCGGTGCTGATCGCTGCGCAAGGCGGGGTCCGGACCGGGGGCGGACAGAATCGGCCAAGCCTATTCCAGGCGCAGCGCCACCTGGCCCGTGAAGGGGCTGACCGCGATATGGCGGAAGCGGGTGCCGGTGCGGGCGGCGAATTCGGCCCAGGCCTTGAACTCATGCTCCGCCCAGGTGCGGTTGCCGATGAATTCATCGAAGACCAGAACGCTGCCCGGCACCAACCGGGGCTGCAATGCCGCCAGCACGGTGACGGTGGAACTGTAGATGTCGCAATCGATATTGGCGAAGCGCACGGGGCCGGGATGGCTGGCCAGGAAGCCCGGCAGCACATCGTCGAACCAGCCCTTGTGCAGGCTGACATTGACGGGCATGGCGGGCAGCTCGGCGGCGCCCAAATCGAAGGTGCCCGCCAATTCGTTACCCCAGCCTTCGGGCAGTCCCTCAAAACTGTCGAACCCATGCGCGTGCTGGCCGGCCACCGCCGCGATATGGCGCAGCGAGGTACCCCGCCGCACGCCGAATTCCAGCACCAGGCCCTTCTGTTGCGCGGCATCGAGTGCGAAGCGCAGCACATCCGCCGACAGGCCGAAGATCCGGAAATCCGGGGCCAGATGCGGGACCAGGGCGCGGGTCCCGTCCAGGATCGCCCCCTCCCCCGGCGCATCGCCACCGGTCAGCGCGTCATAGGCGGCCAGATATCCCGCATATTTGCGATTGGCACCGGGAACGGCAGCGGCCCGGCGCAGCCTTTCCCGTGCCGCCTCCAGCCCGTGGTGGCTGCCGATCACGCAGGCGTGACTGGCAAACCAGCCGGCGGCATGGCCGGGATCATCGGCCAGTACCGCATCGAAATCGGCCAGTGCGCCGGCGGCGTCGCCCAGATAATGCAGCGACAAGGCCCGCTGATAGCGGATGGCGGGCGGCAGGTGGGGCTGGTCATGCTCCACCGCCGTGACCAGGGCCACCGCCGCCTCATAGCTGGCGTCGCGGCGCAGCGCATTGGCCAGCGCCTCCGTCACCACGATATCGGTGGGATCGGCATCATGCAGGTCGGCCAGGATGGGCACGGCCGCATGCATCTGGCCCAGTCCGTTCAGGGCGCGGGCCAGGGCGAAGCGCAGGATTTTGTCACCGGGTGCCAGGGTCAAGGCGCGGGTCAGGTGGGCATGGGCCGCTGCATGTTCGTTCAGGCCCACCAGTGCCCGGCCCAGCAGACCAAGACCCACCGCATCATCGGGCGGGCCGGGCTGCGTCAGCAGCCGGCGCACGACGCGATAACGGCCGGCGGCCAGTTGGTCGGCCGCCTGTGCCAATATGTCGGGCGGGGTGGGCATGGGACGGGTCCGACGGTTGCTTTCTGGCGCCTGCCTACCACGACCCTGCCCGGCCCGTCACCCCAGCACGCGATACCAAGCCCCCCATCCTCGCCGGCAGGGTGAAGGAAGCCGCCGATGATGATGCGCGGATCGTCCGGTCCAACGCTGATATTGCCGTCGGTATGGCCGGTCTACACCTTCAGTGTCAGGTCGATGCGTGCCCCGGCATCCAACTGGTAAGGCCCCCAGACCGCACTGCTGCTGCTGTTGCCTTCATTGTCCACGGCGTCCAGGCGGATGGACCATTGGCCGGGTGCCAGCGCGAAGCCGCCATTGGTGGGGAAGCGGCCCTTTTCCTGCAGGAACCAGGCGCCCAGGCCCTTGGGGTCGCGGCCGACGCTGGTACCGGCGACGGTGCCCAGCGAATGGACGGTACCGCTGCTGTCGATGCCGACAACGGTGACGCTGCTGAGGTTGTTCTTGGCCGCTCTCGGCACCGGCACGACGGCGAGGAAGGCCGTGGTGGGGGCCACCACCGGTTCGGCTTCAGCCTCCGGACCGGTGCGCATGCCCAGCTTGCGCAGGATATTGGTGATGCCGGTGCTGCCGCCGGCCAGGACCAGGGCCGTCACCAGCTTGGACACGAAGCCGATGCTGGTCTGGTCGCCGCCATAGGCAGTGATCAGGGTGGCGACCACGTCCAGGCTGAACTCATGCACGATGGCGGCGGCGAATACCAGGCTGACCAGCGGCTTCACCGCCTTGTCGTCGAAGGTCTCGCGGAACAGCTTCCAGTCGAAGATCAGGGCCAGGGCCTGTTCCAGGATGATGGCGATGACTGCCAGCTTGGTCAGTGACTGCACGGATGCGGCGTACATGTCGGGCGCCATCACCGCCCCGACGCCGGTGGCGGCAGGGGGGGCAGCAGCCGGTTCCACCTGCGCCAGCGCACCCGCCACCGGCAGCGCCAGGGCCGCCCCCGCCACGACAGCACGCCACAGCCAGACACGCGACATCGTCCCCTCCGCCCTGTTGGTGTTAAACCATGATGGTATAACTGATAGCGGCAAAGGGTAGATTCGGCAATTGAACGATACACGTATAGGATGCTTTAGGTCACTGCGTCCCGCGACTGGAACCGTTCTTCCCGCCAGATGCCGCGTTCCATGATCCTGGCCAGGATGTCGACCGCATCCGCCACCTGGGCATAGGTCAGGTAGAGCGGGGAGAAGCCGAAGCGCAGCGTATCCGGCGCCCGGAAATCGCCGATCACTCCGGCCTCGATCAAGGCCTTCATGATCGGATAGCCCTGGGGATGGGCCAGGGCAACATGGCCGCCGCGCTGGTTTCCATCGCGCGGACTGTCCAGGCGGAAGCCATGGCCGGCACAGTGTTCCTCCAGCAGGGTGATGAACAGATCGCCCATGGCGCGCGACTTGGCGCGGGCCAGATGCTTGTCGGCGCGGGCGGCGATATCGATGCCGGCCTCTGCCACCTGCAAGGACAGGATGGGCTGGGTGCCGGTCATCATGCGGGCGATGCCGTCAGCGGGTCGGAAATCCCGGTCAAAGGCGAAGGGGGCCGCATGGCTCCACCAGCCGGACAAGGGCTGGCGCATCGCGTCATGATGGCGCCGGGCCGCGAAGATGAAGGCAGGACTGCCCGGCCCGCCATTCAGGTACTTATAGGTGCAGCCCACGGCGAAATCGGCCTGGGCGGCATTCAGTTCCACAGGCATGGCCCCGGCGGAATGGCACAGGTCCCAGACCGTCAGGGCGCCGACGGCATGCGCGTGCGCGGTGATGGCGTCCATGTCCAGGATATGGGCCGTCTTGTAATGGACATGGGTCAGGGCGACGACGGCCACGTCGTCGCGGATGGCATCCAGGATACCGTCCTTCTCCACGAAGCGGATCTCATGCCCCTGGCCCAGGAAGGCGGCCAGCCCCTGCACCATGTAATTGTTGGTGGGGAAGTTGCTGCCTTCCATGACGATGACGCGCCGCTTGGGGCGCAGGGCACAGGCGGCGGCCACGGCCTTGAACTGGTTCAGGCCGGTGGCGTCGGTCACCACCATCTCCCCGGCATCGGCCCCCAGCAGGCCCGCCAGCCGGTCGCCCAGCCGCTGCGGCGCGCTGTACCAGCCGGCATTGTTCCAGGACCGGATCAGGCCCTCGCCCCATTCCCTGGTGGCCACCTCTGCCGCGCGCTGGGCGGCCCTGGCCGGCATGGGGCCTAGCGAATTGCCGTTCAGATAGATCAGCCCCGGCGGCAGGGTGAATTCATCGCGGAGGGGGGCCAGCGGGTCGCTACGGTCCAGGGCTTCGATCTCGGCACGTGTCGGCATTCTGGGCCCCCCGTCGATGGTTGGAACCCCGAACATGCCGACGCCCGCCCCGCCGTCAAGGGCCGAGCGGGCGGGGACTGAACAAAGACGGTTTATGCCGGCCGAACGCGTAATGGCGCATGGAGATTGCTAGATCCCGCCCCCATCGCTGAAGGCATAGATGTCGTAGGATGCCAGCGCCCTTCCGATATCGTTGATGGCACGGTTGGCGGCGGGCAGGCGCCCGCCCATGGTGATGAAGCCATGCACCATGTCGGGATAGAGCCGGTGCAGCACCGGCACCCCGGCGGCGGCCAACCGCCCGGCATAGGCCCTGCCCTCATCCAGCAGCGGGTCGAAGCCGGCGGTGACGATGACGGTGGGCGGCAGCCCGTCCAGCCGTTCGGCGCGGAGCGGCGACACCTGCCAGTCGCCCTCCACCTCCTGCCCGGCCAGATAATTGCGGACATAGGCGACATAGGCTTGGCGGGTCAGCAGGTAACCTTCCGCCCGGCTGAAATGGCTGGGCAGGCCGGCGGCCAGATCGACGGCGGGATAGATCAGCACCTGGGTCTTCAGCACCGGGCCGTCGGCATCGCGGGCCTTCAGCGCCAGGACGGCGGCGATGTTGCCGCCGGCACTGTCGCCCGCCACGCCGATGGCCAGCGGGTCGATGGCCAGCAGCTGGGCATAGGCCGCCAGCCAGCGCAGCGCCGCCCAGCCGTCCTCGATGGCGGCGGGCCAGGGATGTTCGGGCGCCAGCCGGTAATCGACGGCGACGATGACATGGCCGGTGGCCACGGCCAGTTGCCGGCACGGCGTGTCATGGCTGTCCAGGTCGCCCACGGTCCAGCCGCCGCCATGGAAGAACAGCAGCGCCGGCAGGGGACGGAAACCGAAGGAGGGACGGTAGAGGCGCAGACGCAGCGGCCCGCCGGGACCGATGATCACCTCCTCCCGCACTGACGCGATGTCCGGTGCCGCCGGCCCCAGGGCGCGGCGCACTTGGGTGAAGATGCGGCGGGTCTCGGTCAGGTCACCGCCGCCATCGGCACTGCCGGCGATGATGCGGACGACGTCCGCCACCTCCGGCGACAGATCGGCGCCGACCTTGAAGGCGGGCTTCTCCGGCACGACACACAACGGCACCGCGCGGTGCGGTGCGGGGGCGATGGACAGCACATTGCCGGTCATGGTCGTTCTCCGGATGGTGGTGGGTGAAAGGGTGGAGGCGAAGGACAGCGATTGGGGGAGTTGCCCTTCGCCTACCGGCGGATCAGAAGCGCACGCGCGCACCGGTGATCACGCCGTACACGTCCTTGAAGTCGGCGGCTGACGTGTCGTAGCTGTGGTTGCGGAAGCTGATGTAGAAGTCGGATGCGAAGGCATCGACCGTCTGGACATAGCCTACGGACCAAGCCTTGGCTTCAGCACCGATGGCGGTGAAATCCTCCTGGGTGAAGTAATCCACCACGAAGGCGCTGTTGCCCAGGCTGGTCAGCTTGGCGAGATAGCCCAGCTTGCCGTACCAGAAGTCGCTGTTGCGGGCGCCGAGGTCGCGGGTACCGGAGGCGGCGGTGACATTGACGCCGTTGGCGAACTTCACCGATACTGACCCGTTGGTCTGGGTGTCGAAGCCGGTGCGGCTGTCATTGTCGGCATAGCCGATGGCGGCCGCGATCTCCGTATCGCCAATCTTGCCGTTATAGCGGCCGGCGAAGTCGGTGGCCCCGCCTTCGGTGAGGCTGGCCGAACCGACGAAGCCACCGCCGAAGGTCGGCGTGTCATAGCGCACCCGATCCTCGCGGTGCAGGCCGTCGAAATTGTTGAAGGCGTTGTTGACCGTGACGCCGCCCGCCCGTGTCGCCTTGTTGCGGAACGCGATGCCGCCGAAGGTGGCGCCGATATCCGAATGGCTGATCAAGGTGGAGGTGCCGGACAGGTCGACTTCCGATGTCTGGTTGGTGGCGGTGTCGCCCTGGCCCACCCAGAGGCGGCCAAATTCCTTGTGCTGGACCCAGAATTCCACCTTGCGCTCATTGATGGAGAACGCGCCGCTGTCGGTGCCGAAACCGGTGTTGCGGGTGGAGGCGGAGCTGGTTTCCAATTCGATATCCGTACCGGCCGTCCAGTTGTCGTCCAGCTTGGCGGCACCGGCCAAGCGGATACGCGAGGAGGCGGTGGCATTGTCGCCATGGATGGCGTCGCTGTCGAAACCGTCATCGGCGACGATCACGGCGCGGCCCACCTGACCGGACAGGGTCAGCTTGACCTTGTTGTTGCCGGACTGCGTCACCTGCGGCGCCTTGAAGACATCGGCGGTGACCAGCGGTGTATCAGCCTTGCTGGGGGCGCCGGCGGCGGAACCGGTGGCGGCGGGCGCTGCGGCCGGGGCCTTTTCCAGCTTTTCGATACGGGTCAGCAGTTCCTTCACCTGGACGCGCAGCGCGTCCACTTCCGACGCGGACTGGGCGGAAGCCGGCAGGGCGAAGGTGGCAAGCGCGGCACCGGTCAGCAGGGCGGCGGTCTTGGAACGGAAATGGCGCATCGGGACTTCCCTTCATGGTTTGGTTCTTTGTCGACCGGGGGGAGAAAGGGGCGTTGAGGATGGTCCCTTTTCGCAATCTCCATCGGGCGGGCAGGCCTATCCCCGCACCGGCCGCCTTTCATGGCGCCGGTCCCCGGTCATTTGCGTTTTATCGGCTGATCCTGGCCTGACGGCGCAATCACCACCGTCGGCGAAGGCGTCAGGTCAAAGGCGACAACAGGGGGTCATCGGGCGTCTCCTTCAAAGGGTCACGACACCACGAAGCCTCGTGGCGCTTTAGCGTTTGGTGACGCGGCGCAAGCTGTCATGTCAAATGCCCGCGGATGGGTGAACACCATCGATGTGGATACTGAAATTTATTTCCCACTACGTCAATTGGGTTTTGTCATTTTATTATACAAATTTTCAATGTTATATATGCACGAATGGCGTCACCAGCCCTTGTCCGCCACATCCTCCACATAGACCAGGGCCCTTCCTTCGGCCAGAAGCGCCCCGTCCGGCCCGGTGCAGGTGGTTTCCAGGTCCACCAGATGCTTATCCGGCCGGATGCGGGTGACGGCGACGCGGGCCGTCAAATCCACGCCCGCCGGTACCGGCGCCAAAAAACGCGTCTGCTGTTTCAGGTAATTGGTGCCCGGCCCCGGCAATTTCACACCCAGCAGATAGGAGAACAGCGCCCCCACCAGCGGCTCCGGTACCTCGCCCGGCGAAAGCGGGGCGCCGCCCAGTGACAGATAATCATCCACGTCGCGCGCGGTGACGGCCCGGGTGACGGTGGCTTCATCCCCGACGCGGATCATGCCGCCCCTCCCATCTCGAACATGCCTTCGCAGGTGACGGTGCCATCGGCGATGCGCACCGCCTTCACCGCCACCTGATTGCCGACCGCCTGGGCAGAGAACCGCATGGGTTCGTCCGTATAGGTGGGGGCCGGGAAGCGCACATCCTGCCCCACCATCCGCATCCCCGGCCGCACCTGCCCCGCCAGCCCGCGCAGGATGGAACAGAGATAAAGCCCGTGCGCCACCGTCCGGCCGAAGCGGGTGCGGGAGGAGAATTCGGGATCGACATGGATGGGGTTGTCATCGCCCGACAGGCGGGCGAACAGGTCGAATTCCGCCTGGGTCAGGGTGCGGTCGATGCTGATCTGGTCAGGCATGGGGGCCTCGCAACCGGTGCTTCTGTACCTTCCCCGCCGCCGTGCGCGGGAAATCGCTGACCGCCACGAAGCTTTTGGGCACCTTGAAGGCGGCCAGCCTTTCGCGGCAGAACCGCGCCAGTTCGTCCGGCGAGGGCGGTGTATGGCCGGGGCGGGGCAGGATATGGGCCTGGCCCACCTCCCCCCAGGTTTCATCCGCGACGCCGATGACGGCGGCCTCCAGGATAGCGGGATGGCGGGTCAGGACATTCTCCACCTCCGCCGGATAGACATTCTCCCCGCCGGAGATGAACATCTCCTTGATCCGGCCGACGATATAGTAATAGCCATCCTCGTCGGCGCGGGCCAGATCACCCGACCGCAGCCAGCCATCGGGTGAGAATGCCGCCGCCGTGGCTTCCGGATGGTTCCAGTATCCGGGCGTCACGCCGGGCCCGCCGAACCACAGCTCACCCGCCTGCCCCGGTTCCACATCCACCCCGTCCGGGCCGACGATGCGCACCCCGCACAGGATCTGCGGCCGCCCCACCGACCCGACCTTCTCCGCCACGCGGTTGGGGTCCATGATGAAGGCGGTGGGGCCAGTCTCCGTCATGCCCATGCCGTTGCACACCCGCACCCCGCGTTCCAGGAAGCGCTGCACCAGCGTGTCGGACAAGGGTGCCCCGCCGCAGCCCCAGGAGCGCAGGCGGGTCAGGTCCACCTCGGCGAATCGCGGATGCAGCGACAGGCTCTGATAGATGGCGGGTACACCGAAAATGGCATCGACCCGTCCCGCCGCCACCAGATCCAGCATCACGTCGACATCGAAGCCCGGCATGATCAGCACCCGGCCGCCGGCGATCAAGGTGGGCAGCGTGTGCAGGTTGATGCCGGCCGTGTGGAACAGGGGCAGGAAGTTCAGCGTCGTGTCCCGCCCCGTCAGGCCCACGGGCTGGGAGATATTGACGAAATTCACCATGGCCATGGTGAAGGTATAGATCACCGCCTTGGGCTGGCCCGTCGTGCCGGAGGTGTAGAGCAGGTACCAGATGCCGGCGGCCGGCCAGGGGCCCCGGCCCGGATGGCGCGGGCTGTCGTCGCGCAGCAGGGCATAGTCGCCGTCGAGCGCCAGCGACCGGGGAATGTCGGCGGATAATTGCGCCGCCACATCCCCATCTTCCACCCCCCATAGCAGCAGCTGGGGCGCACAATCGGCCAGCAGCGGCCGGATCTCCGCGGCCGGCATGCGCCAGTTCAGCGGCACCAGGATGGCGCCGATCTTGGCGCAGGCGAACAGGATCTCGAAGAATTCGATGCGGTTGCGGCAGAGGATGGCCACACGGTCCCCCTCCCCCACCCCGTGATCGGCCAGCAACCCGGCGGCGCGGTCGGCGCGCTCATCCAGGCCGGCATAGGTGACGGTGCGGCCGCTGCCCACCTCTTCCATGGCGATGTCGCCGCCGGCCAGTTGGGCGCGCTTGGCCGTGATGTCGAAGATGCAGGGGATCATGACGCATTCCCCCCTTGGCCCCCGCCCCCATTGCCACCACGCGCCAGGGGCGACAGGCCGAAGGTGATCAGTTCGGCCGCCGCCGCCGCGATCTCCTTGGCCGACTTGTCATTGCTCCACACCGCATAGCGCATGCCCAGGAAGACGCTCATCCCGATCAATGCCCAGGCGCGTTCCTCCTCATGGCCGGGACGTATCTCCCCCTTCTCCGCCGCCAGCGCCAGATTGCGGGTATAGGCGGCGGCGAACACCTCATAGTACCGGTGATACGCATCTTCGGCGACGAACTGCGCCTCCATGACGATGCGGTACAGGTCCTTGTGTTCGCGCACAAAGTCGATGAACGCCTCCAGGCCCAGCCGTTCGGCCGTCAACCGGTCAACATTGCCCGGCACGCGCTCGGCGATATGCTGGCGGGTCAGGTGGCCCATATCATCGACCAGCGCCCGGAACACCTGCTCCTTGCTGTCGAAATAGGTATAGAAGGTGCCCAGTGCGGCGCCGGCCCGCTGGGTGATGCCGCTGATCGACGCGTCGTGATACCCGCGCTCCCCGAACTCCGCCGCCGCCGCGTCCAACAGCTTGCGCAGCGTCCGCTTGCCCCTCTCGGTGCGCGGGACCTTGGACGTTGCCGTCTCTTCGCCGCCCATCATCATCCTCCCTGGCTATAACTTGAATATTGACTCAGGTTTCGATTTGCCGCAAGCATGGGCACGAAGCCGGACGGGAGATCGAAAATGATCCCCATCAGACCCCAGCCTTCCACGACCGGCGTGATCGGTCCAGGGCGGGATAAACAACACCGGCGCGGGATGGAAGCTTTACCCGAGGGGATGTGCCGGCATATGCCGTATCTGGTCACCAGCGATCAGGCGAATATCGCCTTTGACGATGTGGGAAGCGGGCGGCCCCTGCTGCTGGTCCATGGCTGGGCCACGCATGCCGGCTTCTTCAGCCCGCAGGTGGAGGGGCTGGCCGAAACGTTTCGCGTCATCGCCATCGACCTGCGCTTCCATGGGCGGTCGCGCGGGGTGGATGGGGATCTGTCCATCGACCGGCTGGCCCGTGACGTGGCGGAACTGGCCGACCGGCTGGACCTGCGCGACATGCTGGTCGTGGGCTGGTCGATGGGCGCCATGGTGCTGTGGCGGGCCTTGCTGGACGGGTTGGCGGCGCGCACGGCCGGCATGGCGGTCATCGACATGGCGCCGCGCGTCATCAATGGCGATGGCTGGGACCTGGGACTGCGTGGCAGTTCGGCCGCCAAATCGGCCCGCCAAAGCCCGGCTGCCATGGTCGCCAACTGGTCCACCGTGGCGCCGCGCGTGGCCGGCCGCATCTTCGCCGAAGGGTATGAGGTGGAACGGGCCGCCTTGCGCCAATGGGCGGAACAGGAGGTGGCGGCCAGTGACGCGCCTGCCATGGCCCGGCTCTGGTCTTCCCTGATCGCCCAGGATTTCCGGGGCAACCTGGGGCCCCTGTCGCTGCCCATGCTGGTCGCCCATGGCAACCGCTCGCGCCTTTATTCCAACGCGACGGCGGTGGCCCTGGCGGCTCTGCTGCCGCATGCCGTCACCGTTGGCTTCGACAGGTCGGGCCATGCCCCGCACCTGGAGGAACCCGACAGTTTCAACCGCACCCTGATCCAGTTCGCCGCCACCCTGCCCTTGGCAGGTAACGGCGTTTCAGCAACCCCCGCCGGACGGGAACAACCCGCCGGCGCGCAATGAAAATGAAAGGGAGAACCATGAAGACGTTGGTGAAGTCCGCAACCGCCATTCTTTGCGCCGGCACGGCGCTGACCAGCCTGGGGGCACTGCCCGCCATGGCACAGGCCCAGGCGCAGGAAACCGCGTCGGAAGCCATGCTGGGCGAAATCGTCGTAACGGCACGGCGCCGGGCGGAAAGCCTGCAGGACGTGCCCGTCTCCATCTCCGCCTTTACGGCCGAGCAATTGGATCTTGTCGGTACGCCCGACATCACGGCACTGACCAAGACCACGCCGAACCTGACTATGCAGGTGGCACGCGGGTCCAACTCCACCCTGATCGCCTTCATCCGCGGCGTCGGCCAGCAAGACCCGCTCTGGGGCTTCGAGCCCGGCGTGGGCCTCTATGTCGACGATGTCTATGTCGCCCGCCCGCAGGGCGCCGTGCTGGACATTTTCGATATCGAGCGGATTGAGGTACTGCGCGGGCCGCAGGGCACGCTCTATGGCCGCAACACCATCGGCGGTGCAGTCAAATACGTGACCAAGCGCATCGATGACGAACCGCATATGAAGGCCAAGGTGCAGGTCGGCTCCTATAAGCAGACCGACCTGATCCTGTCCGGCTCCGCACCGGTCACCGAGACCGTGGGCGTGTCGGGTGCCGTGGCTTTGTACCGCCGCGACGGCTATGGCAAGAACCTGAATACCGGCCAGGAGCATTACGACAAGGACGTGTCGGCCGGCCGCCTGTCGGTGGAATTCAAGCCGAACGAGGATTTGTTCGTCCGTGTCGCCGCCGACAAGACCATCGACGACAGCAATCCCCGCCATGGCTATCGTCTGGTTGCCACGCCGACCGTGCCGGTGCTGGGTGACGTCTACAACACCAATGCCGGCCTGACCGGCAAGCAGAAGGTGAAGAACCAGGGCGCCTCGCTGACGGCGGAGTATAACGTCAATGACAGCGTCATGCTGAAATCCATCACCGCTTATCGCGACGGCCGGTCCGATACGGTCATCGATTTCGACAATCTGCCCGCCAAGATCCTCGACATCCCCGCCTATTACAAGGACGACCAGCTGAGCCAGGAATTGCAGCTGGTCTATGAGGGCGAGCGGCTGAAGGGCGTCGCCGGCCTCTATTACATGGATGCCCATGCCGAGGGTGCGTTCGACACGATCCTGGGTTTGGCCAACCTGACCACCCTGACGTCGGGTTCGGTGGACACCAAGAGCTATGCCGCCTTCGCCGACTTCACCTATGAGCTGACGGACCAGTTCAAGGCGTCGGTGGGTGCGCGCTATACCTCGGACAAGAAGGAAGGCACCGTCTACCGCGTGAACTATGCCGGGCTGACCAGCCCGCTGTTCGGTGGCACGCCGCGCAACCCGACCCTGATCCGCTCCAACTACACCAACCAGCGCACCTTCGACGAGTTCACGCCCCGCGTCAGCCTGACCTATGAGCCGGACCGCGACTTCACGCTCTACGCATCCTACGGCCGCGGCTTCAAGTCGGGCGGGTTCGACATGCGCGGTGACGTGATCTCCACCCCGGACACGGCCAACGGCTATGATCCGGAACTGGTGGACACTTACGAGGTGGGTTCCAAGTCCCGCTTCTGGGACGGTCGCGCCACCTTGAACCTGGCCGCCTTCTATTCCGACTATAAGGGGCAGCAAGTGACGACCCAGGTGCCATCGGGCACGACGGTGGTCAGCTTCGTGGACAATGTCGGCTCCTCCACCATCCAGGGCCTGGAAGCTGAAGGCGTCATCGCCGTCACCGATGAACTGACTGCCAATTTCGCCATCGGCTATATCGACGCGGAGTTCAAGCAGTTCCTGCGCTATAACCTGACCACCAAGGTCTACGACAACATCGCCAATACCGCCGTGTTCCAGAATACGCCGAAATGGACGGCGAATTTCGGCCTGACCTACAGCCATGATCTGGGCGATGCCGGCACCCTGACCCTGACGGGTTCGGCGGCCCACCGCTCCGCCTTCTCGCTGTTCGAGTTCCCCAACGCTGCCCTGGATCAGGATGGCTACATGCTCTACGACCTGTCGGCGGTGTGGACGGCAGCCAGCGACAATTGGTCGGTGGGTGTGCATGGCAAGAACCTGGGCAACAAGAAGTACCGCGTCGGCGGCTACAACTTCCCCGGCGCTTTGTTCGGTGACAGCATCATCGGCTATTATGGCGCGCCGCGCACCGTGACGGCGACGGTGGAGTACCGGTTCTAAGCATTGGTGGGGTGGTGCCCCGGCACCGCCCCCCTCGCCTCCGAACAGCGTTTCATGTGACTATCTCCCTGACTGATGCCGCGTTTCCTCTGGAGACGCGGCCCTTCTTTCCTGAACCCGTTTCAAGGGACCGCGATGAACAGCTCAGCGACCGACAGCCGCTCTGGCAATGCCTATCGCACCTATGTGCTGGTCATCCTGATCCTGGTCTATATCTTCAATTTCATTGACCGGCAGATCCTGGGCATCCTGGCCTCCTCCATCAAGGCGGAGCTGGGGTTGACCGATACCCAGCTGGGGCTGATGGGCGGGCTGGCCTTCGCGCTGTTCTACACGGCGCTGGGCGTGCCCATCGCCATGCTGGCCGACCGCTTCAACCGCACCTGGATCATCACCGTCTCGCTGGCCATCTGGTCGGGCTTCACGGCGCTGTGCGGGGCCGCGACCGGCTTCTGGCAGCTATTCTTGTGTCGGTTGGGCGTGGGCGTGGGCGAGGCGGGGGGCGTGGCCCCGGCCTATTCCCTGATCGCTGATTATTTCCCGCCCCAGCAACGGGCCCGCGCCCTGGCCGTCTACAGCTTCGCCATTCCCATCGGCATGGCGCTGGGTGTGCTGTTCGGCGGCCTGATCGCCCACCAGATCGGCTGGCGCTGGGCCTTCGTCATCTGTGGTATGGCCGGTCTGGCCCTGGCGCCGCTGCTGAAGTTTACCGTGCGTGAACCGGTGCGCGGTGGCCTGGACGGAGCGGGAAAAAAGGCGCCGGCCGCCAGCCTGTCGGCGGTGATGTCCCTCCTGCTGACCAAGCCCAGTTTCTGGGTGCTGGCGCTGGGTGCCTCCTGCTCCTCCATCATGGGGTATGGGCTGGCCTTCTGGCTGCCCTCCTTCCTGGAGCGCAGCCATGGGCTCAGCCTGATCGACCGGTCGCTGTTCTATGGTGGCATCGTGCTGGCCGGCGGCATTGTCGGCGTCTGGCTGGGCGGGTCGCTGGGCGACAGGTTCGGGGCCCGGGACAAGGCCAATTATGCCCGCGTGCCGGCCCTGGCCTTCATCGTCACTGTGCCCTTCTATGCCACCGGCGTGGCCGTGCCGGACCTGACCACGGCCTTCCTGCTGTTCATCGTGCCTACGGCGCTGGCCCTGATGTGGCTGGGGCCAACCCTGTCGGCCGTGCAGCATCTGGTGCCCGCCAACATGCGGGCCACGGCGTCGGCCATCTTCCTGTTCGTCAACAACCTGCTGGGTATCGGCTTCGGCACATGGTTCCTCGGCCGCCTGTCCGACCTGTTGCGGACGGAGTATGGTCAGGAGAGCCTGCGTTACTCCATTCTCTACTGCCTGGGCTTCTACGCCCTGGCGGCCCTGCTGTTCTTCCTGGCGTCGAAGCGGCTGGCGCGGGACTGGCACCGGGATTGACGGATCAGGGAACGCCGTTCGCCCCGAATTCCCGGAAGCCCGGCCGGTCCAGCAACCGGTTCCACCAGCCCTCCAGCGCCGGCAGGGGTGGGCGCTCCATCGGCGTCATCTTCCAGCGGTTGACCGACAGGCCCAACACGATGTCGGCCAGGGTGAAGTCCGTGCCCGTCACATAGGCCCCGGTCCGCGCCAGTTGCGCGTCCAGGATGGCGGTCAGGCGGTTCCACCCGGTGGCGCTGGCCGCCACCTGGGCGGGATCGCCAAACCGCTCGCTTCTGCGCACCAATGCCATGAAGGCGTAGCGCCAGGCGACGTTCAGTTCCGCCACCTGCCAGTCCATCCACATCTCCACCCGCGCGCGGGCCAAGGGTGAGGATGGCAGCAGGTCGGTGCGGCCGGCATCCACCGCCAGATAGCGGCAGATACTGTTGCTTTCCCACAAATAGCCATCGGCGACCTGCACCACCGGCACCTGGGCATTGGGGTTCATGGCCCGAAACGCGTCGGTATCGACGGGCTGAAAGCCACTGCCCCAATCCTCCTGCACGAAATCCCGCCCGACCTCCCGGCAGGTCCACAGGACCTTGCGGACATTGATGGAGGATGCCTTGCCCAGGACTCGCACCGGCTCAGTCATTTCGGCTCCGTATCAATTATCATTCCGGAAGCGGTATAAACTCCGTCTCTCCGGGCACATCGGGGAATTTGCGGTTGCGCCAGTCGGACTTGGCATCCTCGATCCGCTCCTTGGAGGAGGAAACAAAGTTCCAATAGATATAGCGTGGGCCGTCCATCGGCTCCCCACCCAGCAGCAGCAGGCGGGTGTTGCATTCCGCTGTCACGGTCAGGGCGTCGCCCTCACGCAGGACCAGCAACTGCCCCTGCCCGCCCTCTGCGGTAAACACATCACCGGCAATGTTGATCCGCCCGTCGAACAGGTAGAGGGCGCGTTCGGGATGGCTGGCCGGAATTTCCACCTTGGCCCCCGCATCCAGCAGCAACTCCATATAGAGGGTCTCCGACAGGGTGCGGACGGGGGATGCCTCCCCGAACAGCTCGCCGGCGATCAGGCGCATCCACACGCCATGGTCGCTGATGATGGGCAGACCGTCGGCCGGATAATGCGCGAAACCGGGATCGATCTCCTCAAACCGCTGCGGCAGGGCGATCCAGCTCTGGATACCGGCCAGATGGTTGCCATTGGCGCGTAACCCCGCCTCGGTGCGTTCGGAATGCACGATGCCCTTGCCGGCGGTCATCCAGTTGACGGCACCCGGCCGGATGGCCTGGACGCTGCCGACACTGTCGCGGTGCATGATCTCGCCCTCCGTCAGATAGGTGACGGTGGACAGGCCGATATGCGGGTGCGGGCGCACGTCCAGGCCGGTGCCCGCCGGCAGAAAACCGGGGCCCATCTGGTCCCAGAAGATGAAGGGCCCGACCATGCGGCGCTTGGCGCTCGGCAGGGCGCGGCGCACCTCGAACCCGCCGACATCATGGCTCTTGGGCACGATGATCAGATCGACCGGGCTGTTGCTGGCAAGCGTCACGATGCTTCCTCCTCTTCCAGGGGCGGAATGGCGCGGGGGCGCCCGCCCTCATCGATGGCAACGAAGGTGAACAGGGCCTCGGTCACCTTGAACCGCGCCTCGTCGAAGCGGGATCGGCGCCAGGCTTCCACATGGATCTTCATGGAGGTGCGGCCGATATGCTCGATCGTGGCATAGAGGCTGACCTCGTCCCCCACGGCGACGGGCCGGTGGAAGACCATGCCGTCCACGGCGACGGTAGCGCATCGACCGCGCGCCCGGCGGCCGGCGGCATTGCCCGCCGCCAGATCCATCTGCGCCATCAGCCAGCCGCCGAAGATGTCGCCCGCCGGGTTGGTGTCGGCCGGCATGGCGATGGTGCGCACCGCCGGCTCGATGGGGCAGCCATCGCCACCCCGCATCAGTTCGTCCCCCACGATCACGCCCCCTGGATTTTCTTTTTGAAACAGCATGATGCACGGGCCTTCGACGTCTGTCGACAATCGCCGCGCACGGGTCGGCGTGGCACCCATTCCAGAAATGGATGCTGATCACCCTTGCGCAGCCCCTTCCCTATGATCAAATAGCCGGAAGAACCCAGCTGAAAGGCCGGCCCCATGCCGCGTATCGCCCCCGTCGTTCCCCAGACGCTCGTCAACCTGGACCCGATCTGGGCGGCGCTGCGCAATGAGGCCGCGCAGGCGGTGGCGGATGAACCGTTGCTGGCGGCCCTATTCTATGGCGCCATCCTGAACCAGCCGACGTTGGAAATGGCCGTCATCCACCGTATCGCCACCCGTCTGGCGCATCAGGATGTGCAGGGCGAACTGCTGGTGCAGGCCTTCACCGACGCGCTGAACGCGGAGCCCACGCTGGGCCAGGATTTCCGCGCCGACATCGCCGCCGTGCTGGACCGCGATCCCGCCTGCCACCGGCATGTCGAGCCGGTGCTGTATTTCAAGGGCTTCCAGGCCCTGGAAACCCACCGCATGGCCCACCGGCTCTGGCATCTGGGCCGCCGCGACATGGCGCTGTACCTGCAAAGCCGGTCATCGGTGGTGTTCGGCGTCGATATCCATCCCAACGCCCGGTTCGGCCGCGGCGTGATGATCGACCATGCCACGGGTGTGGTGGTGGGGGAGACGGCGGTGGTGGGCGACAATGTCTCCATGCTGCATGGCGTCAACCTGGGCGGTAACGGCAAGGAGGATGGCGACCGCCATCCCAAGATCGGCTCTGGCGTGCTGCTGGGTGCCAATGCCAAGGTGCTGGGCAATATCCATGTCGGCGACTGCGCCCGCGTCGCCGCCGGGTCGGTGGTTCTGCGCGACGTGCCCCGCGCCGTGACGGTCGCGGGCGTTCCCGCCAAGATCGTCGGTGAGGCCGGCTGCTCCAACCCCGCACGGGTCATGGACCATGTGTTCGCGGATTATCGCGATGCCGGGGCGGATATTTGATCGTTGAGGCGGCTGAAAGCTAATCAGTCGCCATCCAGCTGTGACAGCAGCCGGTCGGCATCTGTCCGCAAGCCCGGCAGATCTTCCTGCACGGTCCGCCAGACAATCGCGTCATCGACTACGGCGTATCCGTGGATCAGTAGGTTGCGGAAAGCGACGATCCGGACGAAGTCTGGTATCTGGCGCGCGACGTCGGGTGCAGCTTTCGCCAGTTGCCCAAGCGCTTCGCCGATGATCTCGAACTGTCTCTCCACGGCCGAGCGAAGCATCCGGCTGGCCTGATAATCCTTGAAGGAACGGCCGGCGATGAATTCGGTGATGGCATCAGCGCTGTCGCGGACGTCCCATAGATATGCCTTCGGATCACGACGCATAAACTTGCTTCCGTGAATGATCGATATCGGCGCGGACATAAGGGTTGCGGATGTCACCGGCCGCCGTCAGGTCAATCTCCCGCCCCAGCAGATTGCGCAATTCCTCCCGCAGGGACAGGAATTCCTGCAATGAGGGGGCACCGGTGTCGGATCGATATTCGACGATGAAATCGATGTCCGACCGGTCCGGGTCGAAATCATCGCCCCTGGCGGCGGACCCGAACACATCCAGGCGGCGCACCTGGAACCGCCGGCAAAGTTCGGCAATGTCCTCACGGCGCATGTCGATCAGGGGCAGCATGCCATTCCTCCGAACCGGATGGCTCAATACTACACCAATCCCGAGGCGTCCCCTATAGCCTGAAACGAACCGGGCGCCTCTCGGCGCCCCGTCCAGCTCACTTCTCCACGAACGCCTTTTCGATCACGTAGTTGCCCGGCGTATGCCCGGCCCCTTCGCTGAAGCCGCGTTCCTTCAGCAGTTCCACCGTCTCAGCCAGCACGTCCGGCCCGCCGCAGATCATGGCGACATCGTTGGCCGGATCCAGGGGGGCGGCCTTGATATCCTCGAACAGCTTGTGATTGCGGATCAGGTCGGTGATGCGGCCCTGGTTGCGGAACGGCTCACGCGTCACGGTCGGGTAATAGGTCAGCTTGGCCCGCACCTCCTCGCCCAGGAACTCGTCGTTCGGCAGGGTGTCGGTGATATAGTCGTGATAGGCCAGTTCACCCACCGTGCGGCAGGTATGGGTCAGGATCAGGCGGTCATACTTGGCATAGACTTCATAGTCATGGATGATGCTCATGAACGGCGCCAGGCCGGTGCCGGTGGAGAACATGTAGAGGTTCTTGGCCGGGACCAGGCTGCTGGTCACCAGCGTGCCCACCGATTTGCGGCCATAGATGACGGTGTCGCCCACCTGGATATGCTGCAGGCGGCTGGTCAGCGGGCCGTTTGGCACCTTGATCGACAGGAATTCCAGATGTTCGGCATGGTTCGGGCTGACGATGGAATAGGCGCGGACCAGTGGCTTGCCATCCACCATCAGGCCGATCATCACGAAATGGCCGTTTTCGAAGCGGAATGAGGGGTCGCGCGTGCAGGTGAAGCTGAACAGCGTGTCGGTCCAATGGTGGACGGACAGCACCTTGCCTTCGATAAACGCGCTCATGTCATCTTCCTTCGTCAAGACGTGGTGGGGACGGAGTCCCCGCCATGGCTCCGCAACGACAGCAGAGCTAATGTACATGGACTGCCCGTTCAACCGCCTATTTCACACCCGCCCGCGCCCCCGGCGCATGGCTGCCGTGAACACCCCCGATGAGTGTCATTAACACCTACTTTACCCCTATCTTCATGTCATTGATAAAGCTCAATTTTTAAGACGGATATTAATCCCTATATTATACGTAGGAATATTGGAGAAATAATATTTCACCTCGACATCGCGTGAAAGCAGGATCAAATCTCACCTATGCCGCAGGTGCGGTAGAGGTGGAGCTGAGCAATGGCGTTGCGTGGTTTTCCGGTGACGCTGCCCCTGGAAGGGCAGAAGGTTCTGGTGGTTGGCGGGGGCGAACTGGCGCTGCGCAAGGCGCGGCTGGTCGCCAAGGCCGGATGCCGCCTGACCATCGTCGCCGCCGAAATCCATCCCGACTTGGCCAAACTGGCCGACCGGATTATTGCGCGGGATTTCACACAAAGTGATGTTGACGGCCACCGGATAATCTTCGCCGCCACCGATGTGGAAGATGTGGACCGCGCCGTGGCCGAGGCTGCGCATGCCGCCGGCATCCTGGTCAATGTGCCGGACAAGCCGGCGCTGTGCAGCTTCATCATGCCGGCCATCATCGACCGCGAGCCGATCACCATCGCCATCTCGTCAGGCGGGGCCAGCCCCGTGCTGGTCCGCCGCCTGCGCGAACGGCTGGAAGCAGCGCTGGAACCGGGCCTGGGCCGGCTGACCAGTCTGCTGGATAGTTTCCGCACCGCCGTGAAGGCCACGCGCGACAGCGAGACGGCCCGCCGCCGCTTCTGGGAAGCGGTGATCGACGGCCCCGTGGCGCGTGACTTCCTGGCCGGCCGGGAACAGTCGGCGCGCGACGGCCTGCTGGCCGCCGTCAACAATCCCGCCTATGGGCAGGCCAAGACGGGCACAGTGGCGCTGGTCGGCGCCGGGCCCGGTGATCCCGATCTGCTGACCCTGCGCGCCCTGCGCGTGCTGCAGGACGCCGATGTGGTGGTGCATGACAAGCTGGTGGATGAGCGGATCATGGACTATGTCCGCCGCGACGCCCGCCGTCACTATGTCGGCAAGTCCAAGTCACACCACACGATGAGCCAGGATGCCATCAACCAACTGCTGGTGGCAGAGGCCAAGGCCGGCCACCGCGTCGTCCGGCTGAAGGGCGGCGACCCGTTCCTGTTCGGGCGTGGTGGGGAAGAGATGCAGGCCTTGCGCGCCGCCAACATCCCGGTGGAGATCGTCCCCGGCATCACCGCGGCGCTGGGTTGCGGCGCCTCCACCGCCATCCCGGTCACCCACCGCGACCATGCCGCTGGCGTCACCTTTGTGACTGGCCATGGCAAGGATGGGGAACCGGACCTGGACTGGCAGGCGCTGGCCCGTCTGCGCCATACGCTGGTCGTCTATATGGGTCTGTCGGCGGCCGAGACCATTGCGCGGCATCTGACCGAGGCCGGGATGCCGGCCGACACCCCGGCCGCCCTGATCGAAAAGGGCACAAGGCCGGATCAGAAGCTGATCACGGGCACGCTGGCCACCCTGGCACCGCTGGCGGCGGCGCATGGGCTGGTGGGGCCGGCGATCATCATCATCGGCGATGTCGTCCGTCTGGCCGACCCCGCCCTTATCACCACGCTGGTGCCCGAACACCTGCGCGAAGCCGTTTGACAGGGAAGTCTTGAGAGATGTTGGTCAAAGCCAAGGGAACCCAGCAGTCCGTTACCGCCAGCCGTCTTCTGGACGGGGAGGCCGTGTGGCTGGGCACCGGCAATGTCTGGGTGGAGGATGTGGCGCTGGCCGCCATATTCGAAGGTGATGCCATCGCCCAGGCGCTTGATTTCGCCAAGGCCGAAGAAAAGCGTCAGCTGGTCGTCGATGTCTATCCGCTGGATGTGGAAATCACGGACCAGGGCACCCGCCCCACCCATCTGCGCGAGCGGCTGAAGGCCATCGGACCCACCGTCCGCCGCGACCTGGGCAAGCAGGCCCGCCAGCCCGCTGCCTGACCCCACACGATTGACAGAGAAGACAGGCCCGACCCCCATGCCTGACACGCACACCCCCGCCCTGCGCAGCAATCAGCCGGCCGACGCGCATGCCGCCGTCTATCGCTATGACGAATTCGACAAGACCTTCATCTTCGAGCGGGTGGAGCAGTTCCGCGCCCAGGTGGAGCGGCGCATCCGCGGCGAGATCACGGAGGAGGAGTTCAAGCCCATCCGGCTGATGAACGGCCTCTATCTCCAGCTTCACGCCTATATGCTGCGCGTCGCCGTGCCCTACGGCATGCTGTCCACCACCCAGGTCCGCCGTCTGGCCCGCATCGCGCGCGTCTATGACAAGGGCTATGGCCATTTCACGACGCGCCAGAACATTCAGTTCAACTGGCCCAAGCTGGAGGATGTGCCCGCCATCCTGCGCGAACTGGCCGAAGTGGACATGCATGCCATCCAGACCAGCGGCAACTGCATCCGCAACGTCACCACGGATCAGTTCTGCGGTGCGGCGGCGGATGAGCTGGTGGACCCCCGCGTCTATGCCGAGATTCTGCGGCAATGGTCCACCCTGCACCCGGAATTCACCTATCTGCCGCGTAAGTTCAAGATCGCCATCACCGGCAGCCCGAATGACCGCGCCGCCGTCCAGGTGCATGATATCGGCCTGATCGCGCTGAAGGACGAGGGCACGGGCCGCATCGGCTTCACCGTCTATGTCGGCGGCGGCCAGGGCCGCACCCCCTATCTGGCGGTGAAGGCGCGCGACTTCGTGCCGGTGGAAGAGATCATCGGCTATCTGGAAGCCATCCTGCGCGTCTATAACCAGCTGGGACGCCGCGATAATATCTACAAGGCGCGCATCAAGATCACCGTCAACGAGATGGGGCCTGAGAAGTTCATCGGCCTGATCGAAGAGGAATATGCCCGCCTGCCGCGGCAGAAATTCCATGTCGATCCCGCCATCGTGGACAGCATCCAGACCCATTTCGCCCCGCCGCCCTGGGTCGATCTGCCCGCCATCTCCGACAGTTTTGAGGCCGCAAAGGCCGCCGATCTGGCCTTTGCCCGCTGGACCCGCACCAACCTGACCGCTCACAAGGCGCCGGGCTATGCCATCGCCACCATCTCCCTGAAGCCCATCGGCGGCATTCCGGGCGATGCGGAATCCGACCAGTTGGAGACCGTTGCCGATCTGGCCGACCTCTACAGCTTCGGTGAAGTGCGCGTGACGCATGAGCAGAACCTGGTCCTGGCCCATGTCCGCCAGGACGACCTGTATGCGCTGTGGCAGGCGCTGGACAAGGCTGGGCTGGGCACGGCCAATGCCGGCCTGATCAGCGATATCATCGCCTGCCCCGGCCTGGATTACTGTGCCTTGGCCAATACCCGCGCCATCCCGGTGGCCCAGCGCATTTCGGAACGGTTCGCCGATCTGGACCGGCAGCATGATCTGGGTGAGCTGAAGATCAAGATCAGCGGCTGCATCAATGCCTGCGGTCATCACCATGTCGGCCATATCGGCATCCTGGGCGTCGACAAGAAGGGCGAGGAACTGTTCCAGATCCTGTTGGGCGGCGATGCCGGTACCCATGCGGCCCTGGGCGAGATCGTTGGCCCCGGCTTCGATTATGACGGCATCATCGATGCGGTCGAGACGGTGGTGAACACCTTCGTGAAGCTGCGCCAGCCCGGCGAGATTTTCATTCAGACGTTGGCCCGTACCGGCCACGCCCCGTTCAAGGAGGCTCTCTATGCCCGTGCTTGATCGTGGTCTGCCCATCGACGATCGCTGGACCGACCTTGCTGACGACCAGGACATTCCCGCCGACGGCGCCGTCATCGTCTCGCTCGACCGCTGGCGTGCCGAGCGAGATGCCCTGACCGCCCGTCGCGACGCCGTCGGCGTTCGGCTGAAATCCAGTCAACTGGCGACCGAGGTGGCGAACGATCTGGGGTCCCTGTCCCTGATCGCCCTGGAGTTCCCGAAATTCCGCGACGGCCGCGCCTTCTCCGCCGCCCGCGAACTGCGCGAGCGGTTCGACTATAAGGGCGAAATCCGCGCCTTCGGCCATATCATCCCCGACCAGTATTTGTTCCTGACCCGGGTGGGTGTGGATACGGTGGTGGTCGCCGATGACAAGGTGGGGCCCGCCTGGGCGCACGCGCTGAAAGAAATCTCGGTGGCGTTCCAGCCCGCCCTGGGCCAGGAGAGCGGCACCTCGCTGCTGCGCCGCCACCTGAAAGGCACGGTCCCGGCATGACATCCGCAATACAGGCTCGCGCCCGTGATCTGACGGCGCGCTACGGCCATCTGGAGGGGGTGGAGTTGCTCCGACCCCTGATTGAGACGGAATATAACGGCCAGCTGGCGCTGGTTTCCTCCTTCGGCACGGAAAGTGCTGTCCTGTTGCATCAGGTTGCACAGATCGACAGGAACCTGCCCGTGCTGTTCGTCAATACCCGCAAACTGTTCGGGGAAACCCTGCGCTACCGGCGAACGCTGGTGGAACGGCTGGGCCTGACGGGTGTGCGCGAGCTGTCGCCGACCAGGGAAGCGGAGGAGGCCCACGACAAGGACGGCATCCTCTGGCGCGCCGATAACATGGCGTGCTGCGATTTCCGCAAGGTACGGGTGCTGGATGCCGGGCTGGCGCCGTTTCCCGCCTGGATCACCGGCCGCAAGCGTTATCAGGCCACGACGCGTATCGAGCTGCCCTTGTTCGAAGCCGCCGAGGGTCGCATCAAGATCAATCCGCTGGCGGGCTATACCCGTGCCGATGTGGAATCCTATCTGGACCGGTATGATCTGCCGCGTCATCCACTGGAGGAGGACGGCTACCTCTCCATCGGCTGCATGCCATGCACCGACCGCGTTACCGCGGGTGAAGATATCAGAGCCGGCCGCTGGCGCGGTCAGGAAAAGACGGAATGCGGAATCCACCTGCCGCTTCCGCCCGCAACAAATCTGGTGGGAGCCTCCTGATGAGCAGCACCGATCAACATCTCGACCATCTCGACCAGCTGGAAGCCCAGAGCATCTATATCCTGCGCGAGGCGCGTGTGCGCCTGAAGCGTCTGGGCCTGCTCTGGTCCTTGGGCAAGGACAGCAATGTCCTGATCTGGCTATGCCGCAAGGCGTTCATGGGCGAGTTGCCTTTCCCCGTGGCGCACCTGGATACCGGCCTGGAATTCCCGGAAAGCTATGAATTCCGGAACCGCTATGCCCAGGAATGGGGCCTGAACCTGATCAAGGATGAATGTCCGCCGATCGAGATGACGGACCCGACCCTGCCGCCCGGTACCCGCATCGCGGCCCGCAAGTCGCTGGGTCTGGCTGCCGCCCTGGAGAAGTATCAGTTCGACGGGCTGATCACCGGCATCCGCCGCGACGAACAGGCCACCCGCGCCAAGGAGCGCATCTTCAGCCCGCGCGGCCTGGACGGCGCCTGGCAGGCAGCCCATCAGCCGCCGGAATTCTGGGACCAGTACACGATCGAGCGCACGCCCGGCACCCATACCCGCGTGCATCCGCTGCTGGCCTGGACCGAGATCGATGTCTGGCGCTACATCAAGCGGGAGGAAATTCCGCTGGTCCCGCTCTATTTCGCCAGGGACGGCAAGCGGTTCCGCTCGCTGGGGGAGATCGGCATCACCTTCCCGGTGGACAGCCACGCCGCCACCATCGACGAGATCATCGATGAGCTTGAAACCACCCGCACGCCCGAGCGTTCTGGCCGGTCCATGGACCATGAGGCGGAAGACGCGTTTGAACGGTTGCGCGCTACTGGTTACCTGTAAGAAGTGGATGTAATGATCATGGCGAACGCCGCCCTGCGGGCCGAAATCGTGACGGCCCCAACGACATCTCAAGGTCACATCGTGAAGAAGGCCCCCCTGGCCCCCTATCCCATCGTCATCGTCGGCCATGTCGATCATGGCAAGTCCACGCTGATCGGCCGCCTGCTGCACGATACGGACAGCCTGCCCGAAGGCCGCCTGGCGGAGCTGAAGAAGGTGTCGGAGCAGCGTGGGCTGCACATGGAATGGTCCTTCCTGCTGGACGCGTTGCAGGTGGAGCGCGACCAGGGCATCACGCTGGACACCACGCGCATCTGGTTCAAGACGCCCAAGCGCCCCTACGTCATCATCGATGCGCCGGGCCACCGTGAATTCCTGCGCAACATGGTGACGGGGGCCGCCGCCGCCGACGCCGCCGTGCTGGTCACCGATGCCGAACGCGGCATCTCCGAACAGACGCGCCGCCACGCCTATCTCCTGTCGCTGCTGGGCGTGCGCAAGGTGATCGTGGCCGTCAACAAGATGGATCTGGTCGACCATGCCGAGGATGCCTGGAAGGGTGTGGCCGGGGATGTCAGCGACTATCTGGAAAAGCTGGGGATCGAGCCGCTTTACGTGATCCCGCTGTCAGCCCGCCATGGCGACAATATCGCCGGCCGGTCGGAAAAGATGGGCTGGTATCGTGGCCCGACGCTGCTGGAGGCGCTGGACCTGCTGGTCCCCGCCGCCCCGCGCACCGAAGCCGCCTTGCGGCTGCCCATCCAGGATGTCTATCGCAAGGGCGACACCCGTCTGGCCGTGGGCCGGATCGAGACGGGGCGCCTGAAGGTCGGCGACAAGGTGGAGATTGCCCCCACGGGCCAGCCCGCGACCGTGGCCACCATCGATGCCGGCAAGGGCCCGGTGAATGAAGCGCGCGCCGGCCAGTCGGTCGCCGTGTCCTTCATCGAGGATGCGGCCCTGTCGCGTGGTCAGCTGATCGCGCCGGCCGGGCACATGCCGCACATCGCCACCAGTATCCGCGTCCGCGCCTTCTGGCTGGACCCGGAGAGCCTGACGGCCGGCAGCCGCATCTCCCTGCGTCTGGCCACCGCCGAGCATCCAGTGGTGGTGGAGAAGTTCGAGCGGCTGGTGGATGTGGAGCACCTGACCGACAGCGAGGGTTCCGAACTGGGCCAGGGCGGCATCGCGGAAATCGTGCTGCGCGCCTCCTCCCCCATCGCCTTCGATCTGACCGGCGAGTTGCCGATCACGGCGCGGGCCGGTCTGGCGCGTGGCGGGCGTATCGTCGGCGGCTGCGTGGTGCTGGGGGCGGCGGCCAATGTCACCGTGTCCGGCCCGGTCACCGCCGTCGACAGCTCCGTCGACCGCGCGGCTTTCGAGGCGCGCAACGGCCATCGCGGCGGTGTGATCTGGCTGACCGGCCTGTCGGGTGCCGGCAAGTCTACTCTGTCCATGGGCACGCAGCGCCGCCTGTTCATCGACGGTTGGCGCGTGGCCGTGCTGGACGGCGACAATATGCGCAAAGGCCTGAACAAGGATCTGGGGTTCGGCCCGTCCGAACGGCTGGAAAATGTCCGCCGCGTGGCCGAGGTGGCGAAGCTGATGGCGGAGACGGGCACGGTGGTGCTGGTCAGCCTGATCTCCCCCACCGTGGAACTGCGCGATCTGGCCCGCTCCATCATCGGCGACGGCTTCCATGAGGTCTGGGTGAGGGCGGACGTCGATACCTGTGCCGCCCGCGACCCCAAGGGGCTCTATGCGGCGGCCCAGGCCGGCAAGATCCAGCAATTCACCGGTGTCTCGGCCCCGTTCGAACTGCCGGTGAAGCCGGAACTGGTGCTGGACACCTCGGAGATGGACATCCCGACCAGCAACGAGGTCCTGGTCTCCCACATCCGCCGCCACTTCGCCCTGTCGCAGGCGGACGGCCACGCGGTCGGTATCTGATCTGGATCGACCATGTGAAAGGCCTGGCACCGGGGGACCGGCGCCGGGTCTTCATGGCGTGACCGGCTTCTCCCGTTGTTCCACCAATGCCAATCCCAGCGACAGGCAGGCGCGAAGCGCACGGCCGTCGCGCGGATGGATGGCGACGATGCGGTCGGCCCCGAAATCCGCCATCCAGGCCGGCAGCGGTGGCAGGGCTGCATCGGCATCCAGGGCCAAGCCACCGATATCCAGCTTCAGATAGTCCAGGGCCCCCAGCGGCAGATATCCCGGCTCCAGGTTGCGCAGACTCAGATGGTCGATGGCGATTCGGCATTCCCATTGGCGCAGCGTATCGACCGCGTCGGCCAGCCCCTCCTCATCCATGCCGGCATCGGTGGCGGCGATTTCCACGATCAGGTTGCGCCGCTGCTCATAGGAAAGGTCGCGCACGAAATCCAGGAACACTGGTCCCAGCACGGAACGCCATTGCAGGTTCAGGCTGTGCGGCGTGGCCAGGCGCGACGGCTCGTGCTGGAAATGCCGGATGATACGGCGATCCAGCACGGGGGTGATCTGCTGCAGAAGCCAGGGATCGCGGCGCAGCGGCGTGCCGACGGCGCGTTCCAGATGGTCGATGGCCACCGTGACCTCGGCGAATTCCAGCACCCAGAGCGGGCCCACCCGCCGCCAGACGGGCGATTCCCGGACCAGGGAAGAGACATCGGCCCCGCCCAGCACCTGTTCATAGACGGCCAGTTTCTGCACCGCCGCCAGTTGCTGCTGTTCGGCCGGTGTCAGGCTGGGTGGCGGTTCCGCCGCTGGCGTTCCACCGATCGGGGCCGTGCGCTTCAGCAGGGCCGACAGGCGCCCGGCATCCTGGGGCAGATGATGGATGGTGAAGCGCGGGGCACCCAGATGCTGTTCCACGAAATCGGCCGCCACCGCCTTCAGCTTGTTGATGAAGGGATGAGCGTTGGTATCCTCGAACAGGAAGACCTGAGCATAGCGGCCGACATCCACGACTTCGGGCTGGAACTGCGCCGCGAAACTGTCCAGCAGATGCACGATGGATTGGCGAAACAGCGGGTTCTCGGCATAGGGCACCTCGCGCAGATCCACGACCACGGCCGTGCCCCGGCTGTTCCCCTCGCCCAGCAACCGCAGCAATCCGGCCGTCCCCGTCAGCATCCCATCCGCTCCGGTTCATTCTCCAAGGCTTTGACCTTAACAGATGGGATGCGGGGACAGGTATAGGGTGATTGTATGCCGGGCGGTTGTTACGACCCCACCGCGAAGGTGAGAGTGGCGCTGTGGCTCTTCACAGCCACCGGGCCGTCGGCGACCTCCACCCTGTGCCGGGCCAGCAGCAGGAAAGTGCCGGCGTTGGGCAGGGCGAGGCTGGCCTTGCCGTCCTTGTCGGTGGTCACCGTCACGGCCTTGGCATCCTCCTCATCCGGCAGCTGAGGGCCGTGCAGGCTGATGGTGACGCCGGCCACCGGCTTGCCATCCAGCAGCAGGCGCACGGGCAGGGCCGCCCCCGGGTCGACGCGGTTGGGATGGGACAGCGGCACGATCTCCAGCCCCGCACCGGCCGGTGCCAGCGCCTTGTCGCTGGTGGGACCCTTGCTGACATAGACGTCGGAGCGGGTGATGCTCTGCGCATCGGCGACGCGGGCCCCGGCGGGCGCCCCTTCACTCTCGCGCACCGGCTCCCATTTGCCATTCACCAGGGCCATCTTGCGCTTGGCCCCCTCGCGCACGCCGGTGGAGATGCGGTAGGTACCATTCTCCGGCAGGTCCACCTCGAACAGGGCCAGGTCGCGCAGATAGGTGACGCTGGGCAGCTTCACCTTGGCACCCGACGGGGTGACGACATGATAGTTATCGGCCTTCATCACGATGTCAGGGGTGAAGAATTCCTCGGTGAAGGAGGCCTGCACCGTGACATGGTCGCGCTGCGGCGTGTTGAACAGGTTGGGCTGCAGGTAGCCGGTGTGGGCGGTGGCCGAGCCGGTGAGGGCGAGAAGGGCAAGCGTGGCGGCGGTCAGGTGGGGGCGCATTTGGGTCTCCAGATCATAGTCATTCACTTTTAATAAGAATCACTATTAATCGCAATCTATAAGAAGAAGGCGTCGATGAAGATGGTCCTCTTTGCCGTTCCGCGATAAATTTGCACGATGGTTACGCTACTCCATCCGCACCTGCAGACCTCTTCCCCTCACCGGGAAACGGCTGATCCTGCCCGGAAATGGTCCGCCGCGTCTTCTTCTCCGCTGCCGATGGCGACGTCGATATCATCCGCATCTGGAACCCAGGGCGAGACCGGGGCTGAACGCCCTCAATACACATCCCGGCAGTATCGTCGATCCGCCGCCAGCGCCTCCAGCCCCTCGGCCCCCAGCAGGTCGGTCAGCACCGTATGCACGCCGGCCGCCATGCCCTCCAGGCTGCCGCAGACATAGATCGCGGCCCCTTCACCCACCCACTCCGCCACATCATCCCCGGCCGCGGCCAGCAGGTGCTGGACATAGAGCGGCACCTCGCCATCGCGGGAGAAGGCGCGGTCCAGGCGGGTCAGGATGCCCGACGCCTGCCAGGCCGCCAGCTCGTCACCGAACAGGCTGTCATGGATGGCGGTGCGCTCGCCGAACAGCAGCCAGTTGCGCCCGTGGCCCCTGGCGGCACGGGCCTTCAGATGGGCGCGCAGGCCGGCGATGCCGGTACCATTGCCGATCAGGATCAGGGGCCGGTCATCCATGGGCGGGTGGAAGCCGACATTGCGGCGCAGGCGCAGGCGGATGGTGCCACCCAGCGACGCATGTTGCGTCAGCCAGCCCGACCCCAGGCCCAGCCGTCCGTCCGGCCCGGCCATCTGCCGCACGACCAGATCCAGGGTCCCGTCGGCGGGTAGCGAGGCGATGGAATATTCCCGGTGCGGCAGTGGCTCCATCCCCCCCGGCAGCGCCGTCTCCGCCAGCCAGTGTGACAGGGGCCGGGTCACGCCGCCCCGCGTCTCCGGCCGCTCCCCGCCCGCGGCTTCCAGTGCCTGGGCCACGAACTCGGGCGGGTTGCAGGGGCCAATCTCCGCAATGTCGCCGGCCTGCCAGTCAGCCGCCGCCGGCGGGGTCAGGCGCAGATGGAAGATGGGGGCGCCGGGGCTGCCCGGATTCAGGTGCCGGCGGTCGGTCAGCACCCAATCCTGGTAATCCGGCGCCTGCCAGTCGGGCAGATGCACATGGCCGGCCATCTGGCCCAGATGGTGCTGCCAATGGCGCAGGGCGCCGGCATCGCCATTATCGACCTCCACCAGATCGAACAAGGGTTCCGCCCCCTGCCGGCGCAGCCAGCCGTCCAGATCATGGCCGAAGGCGCAGTATCTGGCATATTCCCGGTCGCCCAGCGCCAGCAGACCATAGCGCAGGCCCGACAGGCCGGCGCCCCCACCCATCACCTTGCGCACGAAGCCGGCGGCATGGTCGGGCGCATCGCCCTCCCCCGTGGTGGAGACGATGAACAAGGCCTGTTTCAAGCCCGACAGACGGGCGGCGTCGATGCGGTCGATGGCTTCGGCCCAAGCCTTCTGACCGGCGGCCACCAAGCCGGCCACCGTATGGCGGGCCAGGGTTTCGGCAAAGCCGGTCTGGGTGGCATAGGCGACCAAGATGCCCTCACCCACCCCCGCCGGCCGGTGCCGGGCGGCATGGCGGCGGAAGATCAGAAGGCAGAACAGGCCATAGGCGGCCAGCACGGCCAATGCCCACAGGTAACGCTGACCCACGGGGTCCATCACGCCTCCTCCGCCACGACTGCCAGGGCCGGGGTCAGGGTCTCTTTGATGCCGGTGCCGTCGCGCCGGACGAGCAACGCCATGATCTGGCGCGCCGCCGCCCAGTCCCATCCCCGGTCGGGGCCCAGCACAGTCAAGGCCGTGGCCAGCACGTCGGCCATCATGCAATCGGCATGCAGCACCGTGACGGTGGCCAGATCGTCGGGCACGGGCCGGCCCGTGCGCGGGTCCAGGGAGTGCGACAGGCGCCGCCCGTCGCTCCCAAGGGTGAAGCGCCGGCTGTCGCCGCTGGTGGCCACGGCCCAATCATGCAGGGCGATGCGGGTGGGCAACCCGCCCGCCCGGCCATCACGGCCCAAGGCCTGTTCCAGGGACACCCACCAGGGGGTGGCATCCTGCCGGATGCCCCAGCCCCGCAATTCCCCGCCGATATCGACCAGATGGCTGACCACGCCACGCTCCGCCAGATAGCGGGAGACAAGGTCGACGGTATAGCCCTTGGCGATGGCGGAGAGATCCAGGCGCAGGCCGCCGGGCTGCCAGATGCGCCCATCCTCGATCCTGATGTCTCGCCAGCGCGGGCCCGACAGCAGGCCGGCGATGCACGCCGCATCCGGGGGTGTATCGACCGGCCCCGGCGGGCCGAAGCCCCAGGCATCGACCAGCCCGCCGATAGCCGGGTCATAGGCGCCGTCACTGTCCGCCGCCGCCGACAGGGCGGTGGACAGCACCGTGATCAGATCGGCATCGCCCGCCACCCAGCCCGGTTCTGCAGCGTTGTAACGGGAAAGGGTTGAGGCGGCGTCCCAATGGCTCATGGAGGCGGTGACCCGCTCCAGAATGGCGATAATCCCCCGGCGCAGGGCCAGCGGTTCCGGCCCCTTCGGCGCGATCACGGAAACGGACCAGTAGGTGCCCATGGTCGTGCCCGACAGCCGGACCACGGGGGCCGTGGCCGGTGGCAGTGCCGCCTCCGGCGCGTCGGCCGGCAGGATCAGGCGGATGGGATCGGTTCGGGGGGCGGTCTGCTGCATTATCGACGCCGCTTGGGGGCGACAGCCCCCCCAAGCCCTCGTCCTTACTGTGCCAGCACCTCGAACGTCGCGGTGTAGCTGGCGGAACGCTTGCTCGCCTGGGGCACGCTGGTCTTCTTATCCTCGGTCTGGGCGGTCATCCAGTACATGCCCGGCGTCGGCCAGGTGACGGTGAAGGCGCCGTCCTTGTCGGTCTTCACCTTGATCTCGCCCAGATCGTTGCGGTAGCGGATGCCGCCGGGGATGATGGTAACCTCCACATCCGGGGCCGGCTTGCCATCCAGCACCAGCTTGAAGCTGGCCTTCTCGCCCGCGAACAGGTCGTTCGGGTGGGTGACGGGGGACAGTTCCAACCCCTTGCCCGTGGGCTTCAGTACGGTGTCGGACGGCTTGCCCGAGGTGACGAAGAATTCCAGACGGCGGGCGCCTTCGGTGACCTGCAGCTTTTCGGCATTGGCCGGCACTTCCTTGGCGAAGGTCTCGGCCGTGCCGCGCCAGCGCTTGCGCTGGCCATTCTCCTCCCAGCTGGCCATGACGCCGCCACTGGCCACGGCCACCTTATAGGTGCCGGGCTGGGTCAGATGCACATCGAAGGTGGAACGGTACTTGCCCTGGGCCTGGTTTTCGGCTGCACCCGCGCTGCCGTCGGGCTGGATCACCGTCAGGCCATCCAGGCGCATGGCATTATGCTCGAAATAGAACAGGTCGTTGGACACGGCGGCGTCCACCGTGATCCACGGGTCCTGGCCCGACAGGACCGTGGCCGACGGCAGCATCCACTGCCGATGGGCGGCAGCGGGGGTGGCGATCGCGGCTGCCAAGGTCAGCGCCAGGGTGGCGCGGGTGAGAAGCGACTTCATCGGGGGCTCCTGCTTTATCTGTCGTTATCTGATAAGGGGATTGGGCGGGGCTCAGCCCTTCACTTCCACGGCGATGCGGCCCAGCTCGCTCTCGCCCTTGGCTTCGGTGGTGGCGGGCTTACCGTTCCAGTCGAACGGCACGCGGATCAACTCGCGCCCGCCCACCTCACGCGCAGCCTCGACCACCAGCGCATAGGTACCGGGCTTCAGATTGTTCAGCGGCGCCTTGGCGCTGTCCCAGGACAGGCGGTTCTCGCCCACCGGCAGGGTCGGGGCCGACACGCCATCCACCGGCATGGCCAGGTCGCGGCCTGACCGGCGCCACCATTGGCGCATGTCCTTCAGCCATTTGGTCCCCTCATTGTCGCGCATCTTCACGTCATAGCGGACGGTCAGGTTGGCGACGAACTGCTGGTCCGGCGTCTCGATCCAGGCGGCGACATAGGGGCGATGATATTCCGCCACCTCCAGCTTGGGGATCTCCACCGTCAAGGCCAGTTCGCCGGCCAGGGCCGGGGTGACGGCCAGGCCGGTCAGGGAAAGCGACAGAAGCGTGCGCATGGGTTTCGTCCTGAAAAGTTTCAGTGGATGAGAAGGATCAGCAGCAGCACAGGCGCCACCAGCCCCAGCCCGACCAGCGGCCAGGTGGTGGGCCGGTTGCCGGCATGCAGATGCAGCAGAAAAAGACCGGTGATGCAGAAGACCAGGCAGGCGACCGCAAAGATATCCAGGAACCAGGACCAGACCGTGCCCGTACCCCGACCCTTGTGCAGGTCGTTCAGGTAGGAGACCCAGCCCCGATCCGTCACCTCATGCAGGACGGCCCCATCCTGGCGGCCGATGGTGGCCCAGCCATCGCCACCCGGGCGCGGCAGGGCGATATACAGCTCGTCATCGGACCATTCCGGCACGCCGGCCGACACGTCGATGGACAATTCGTCCCGGAACCAGCCGTCGACCGCCGCCGGCACCGGTCCCTCGCCCACTTCCAGCGCCGGGCGCAAAGCGTCGGGCAGCACCGCCTTCACCGACACGGTCTTGGGCTTGGCCTCCACGATGCGGGCATTGTTCAGCGTGATGCCGGTGACGGCGAACAGCAGCATGCCCACCAGGCACAGGGCCGAACTGACCCAATGCCATTGGTGCAGATGCTTCAGCCAGAAGGCCCGCTTCCCCTGATCCACGCCCGATGCCATGTCCCCGCTTCACCCGCAATTGATAGCGGCTCGCAAGGAAGCATGATTGCGAGTTATTCGCAATAGCGAAACGGCGGGCGGGGTATTCGCAAATGGGGTGAAGGGTTTGGGGGGATGGGGCGTAGGGCATTCCACTTAAATATTGTCTACGCTCAGATAACAAGATATACATCTTATAGATATCGGAGAGGACTATGCTCAATAATCGAATCTACTCATTACTTATAGCTTTCCTGGCTTTCACGATCCCGGCAATTGGGCAGGAAACCTTACCATCCAGCACAGACGCTCTTTTAGGAGACAGGAAGGAAAATAAAGGAGGTGGAGTAAATGAAATTATTATCTCTATAAATGAATTAAATTCATCCAGAATAAATAATTTACATAATATAGTTTCTGCATTCTCAATATTAGATGATGAATGTGACTACGTAGCAAGTGAAAATGAAAAGAAAAAAACTACATGCCAGAAATTATTTGGTCTTTTAGATAACGCGATTATTAATGAACTACATTATGATAAAAAAAGATCAGAACTATTAATTACCTATGATGAATTGCTAATTATCAACAAAAAGTCATTAAGTGAAAATTTAGATGTTAATTCAGCAGAAAATTTATACAAAGCCTGGGTTTTTGAACATAGCAAATCCGTATTTAAAAGCCACAGAGAAAAATCTGACTTGATATTTTTCTTTGTTATTTCTCTATGCATTGTGGGAGTTTTATTTTCTTCTGTTCATTTTTTTATTGATGTCAGAAAAAATATTTCTCGGAAACTTGAATATCCTGTCGATGGTCATAAAAATCCAATAACCAAAGATACGGATGGAGAAAAAATAGAAAACAATAAAAATGAACACAAAGCAAAATTATCTATGTCTGGATTAGAGTTAAATTCATCTGCTATTGGTCTCACAATTTTCTTCATTACGATCGCATTTTTCTATCTATATCTCTCTTATGTCTACCCGATAAAGTAAAATCCTTCATCCCAACACCCTTTCCACCACGCCCTCCAGAATCGCCGTCGCCGCCACCAACTCGTCCAGCGGCACATATTCGTTCGCCTTGTGCCCCTGCCAACCGGCGCCGGGCCCGAAATTCACGATCTCGATGCCGTCATCGGCGAAGTAGCGGCCGTCGCTGGCGCCGGTGTCCTTCAGGAACTTGGCCGGCAAGCCCGTCACGGCTTCGATGGCGGCGCACAACGATGTGACCAGCGGCCCGTCATGCGGGGCACGGAAGCCGTTGGTGCCGGTCAGCAGGCGGCACGACAGATGCTCGGCCTCGGGATGGGCCGTCACCAAGGCTTCGATCTCCGCGAACGCATCCACCACCTTCTCTTCCGGCAGCAGGCGGCGGTCGATCTCCACGCGGGCCAGATTGGGCACGACATTGGTGTTCTCTCCACCGCGGAAGATGCCGACATTGAGGGTCGAATGCTGTTCCCCGACCTTGCGGTCGCGCAGCCGGTCGGTCATGACCGCGTCGACATGGGTGACCAGCCGCATCAGCCGCAGGATGGCATTGTCGCCGGCGGCCGGGTTGCCGGCATGGGCCGACAGACCGCGCGCCGTCAGTTCCACCCACATCACGCCGCGTTCCGCCGTGATCAACTGGTTCTCCGTCTGGGTGCCGACGACCAGCATGTCGGGCTTCACCGCCCCGATCTCGCGCAGGTAATAGGCGCCGTCCGGCCCCAGATTCTCCTCATCCCCGCAGAAGGTGAAGATGATGCGCCCGCGCGCCGGCCCGCCGCGCCGCGCCACCTGTTCGGCCAACCAGAGCTGGACCGCCATGGACCCTTTGCAATTGCCAGCCCCCAACCCGTGGACGCGGCCGTCAATGACTGTCGCCACCAGCGGGTCCGTCTCCCACGCCGCCCGTTCTCCGATCCCCACCGTGTCGGCATGGGCGTTGAACATCAGGCTGGGGCCGGGGGCGGCCCCGTCCCACTCCGCCACGACATTGGCGATCTGCGGCCGGTCACGGTGCAGGATCTGCACCCTGTATCCCGCCTCCTCTAGCCGGTCGGCGGCATAGGCGCAGATGGCGGCCGTGTCGCCCGGCGGAAAGGTGCTGGGGATGGCGATCAGGTCGGACAGGATGGAAAGCACGGGGTGGGTCATTGGTGGCCTGCTTGCGAACTTGTCTATTATCGCCTTCCCGGCGGACGCCGGGACCCAGGGGCCAAATGCCCGACCGTTCGGCAGCTTTGAAAGCTGCGGAGAGGTTTGATCCTATGCCCCCTGGGTCCCGGCTTTCGCCGGGAAGGCGTGGAAATAAGAAAGAGGACTGTGTCCCTCACCCCGCCAGTCGCGCCAGCGTTTCCGCCAGCACGGCGGCACCGGCATGGCAATGCTCCGGCGAGGCATATTCCACTTCATTGTGGCTGATCCCGTCCTTGCAGGGGATGAAGATCATGCCGGTGGGGCAGCGGGGCGCCATGAACTTGGCGTCGTGGTTGGCGCCGGACGGCATGTCGCGGTTGGCATAGCCCAGGCCCACCGCCGCGTCACGCACGGCATTGATCACCGTCGGGTCGAAATCCACCGGTGCCGTGGTGGATGTCTCCTTGACCAGCACCGCACACGGCCCGGCCAGCCCGTACAGCAGCGGCGCCACCTGGTCCCCGCGCTCCTTCACCAGGTCTGCGTCGGGATGGCGGAAATCGATGGTGAAGATCACCTTGCCCGGCACGGTGTTGGGCGATCCGGGCAGCACCTCGAACCGGCCGAAGGTGCAGCGGATCACATCGTCCGGGTCATGCATCAACTCGTTCAGGGCATTGACCATCTTCAGGGCCGTCTGGAACGCATCCTTGCGGCTCCCGTGCGGCGTAGTGCCGGCATGCGCTTCCTGGCCCGTCACCTCCACCTGGAACCAACGGCTGCCCTGGATGCCCTCCACCACGCCGATGATCTTGTCCTCGGCTTCGAGCCGCGGGCCTTGCTCGATATGCGCCTCGACATAGGCGGCGGCGGGAGAGCCGAAATCGCGTACCGGCATGTCGGGCGCCAGCGACAGGGTTTCGGCCAGCGCGTCGCGCACAGCAATACCCTTCGCGTCGGTGCAGGCCAGCACCATCTCCAGGTCCATCTTTCCGGCGAACAGGGCCGATCCCATGCAATAGGGCTGGAAGCGCGAGCCTTCCTCATTGGTCCAAGCCACGACCTCCACCGGATGCTTTGTCACAGCCCCCGCATCCTCCAGCGCCTCCAGCACCTCGAACCCGGCCAGCACGCCATAGACGCCGTCATAGCGCCCGCCCGTGGGCTGGCTGTCCAGATGGCTGCCGGTCATGATGGGCGCCAGGGTCGGGTCGGCGCCTTCGCGCCGGACATAGAGATTGCCGATCGGGTCGGTGGAAACCGAAAACCCGCGCGCCGTGGCCCAGGATGTCAGCAGCGCGCGGGCCTGGCCATCCTCGCGGGATAGCGCCTGACGGTTCACGCCCCCCTTCTCCGTCGCACCGATCTTCGCCATATCGGCCAGCCGTTGCGCCAGCCGTTCCTGGCTGACATAGGCTGCGATGGAACCGAAGGGCCGGTTGCTGGGATGGGTCATAAGCGGGGAATCCCTGTTGGTGATTGGTTGTTGCCGGGGCTCTTTTCGCCCCCCGAACAAAATGTTGCACCGCATCAATATTCTGTAAAGCGACTTGACAGGGGGCGTTTCCTGTTCTGCCATGCTTTCTTTTGAAGCGAATGGAACAGGGATGAGCGACAGCGTCCGTTTCGTGCACCGGGGTCAGGTGGTAACCCTGTCCGATGTTCCGCCCACCCGCACCGTGCTGGATTACCTGCGCGAGGACAGGGCGGCGCGCGGCACCAAGGAAGGCTGCAACGAGGGCGATTGCGGCGCCTGCACCATCGTGCTGGGCACGCGGGTCGGCGTGCTGGGCATGCCGGAGGCGGAAAGCATCCAGTACCGCGCCGTCAATGCCTGCATCCTGTTCGTCACGGCGCTGGACGGCAAGGAACTGGTGACGGTGGAGGATCTGGCCGGGCCCGACGGCACGCTGCACCCCATCCAGCAGGCCATGGTCGACCATCATGGCAGCCAGTGCGGCTTCTGCACGCCCGGCTTCGTCATGTCGCTGTTCGCGCTTTATCATGGGGAGGCGGCGCCCGACCGCACCCGCATCGACGCCGCCTTGGCCGGCAACCTGTGCCGCTGCACCGGCTATCGCCCCATCGTGCAGGCGGCGCGCGAGATGGGCCGGGAGCCCGACGCCTTCACCGTCAGGATGACGGAAACACTGGTTTTACTGCGCAGCATGGAGCGCGGCACGATGCTGGCCCATCCGGACGGAAAGGCCTTTGCACCCACCACGGCGGATCAATTGGCCGATCTGCTGCTGACCCACCCGAACGCGACCCTGGTCGCCGGTGGTACCGATGTCGGCCTGTGGGTGACCAAGCATTTGCGCGACCTGGGCACGATCATCCATATCGGCGGCGTCCGCGATCTGGCCCGCATCAGCCAGACCAAGGGGTTCGTGACCATCGGGGCGGCGGCCACTGTGACCGACGCGGCGGCGGCCCTGGCGCCCCTGTATCCTGATCTGGGTGAGTTGTTCCGTCGCTACGGGTCCGAACAGGTGCGCAATTCGGCGACGCTGGGCGGCAACATCGCCAATGGCTCCCCCATCGGCGACAGCATGCCGGCCCTGATCGCGCTGGGCGCGCGGCTGGTGCTGCGGCAAGGCAACATCATCAGGGAGATGGCGCTGGAAGATTTCTTCCTGGCCTATCGCAAGACCGCCCTGCAGCAGGCCGAGTTCGTGGCCGCCATCCGCGTGCCGGAACCGGCTGAGGACCATATCTTCGCCTGCTACAAGATTTCCAAGCGCTTCGACCAGGATATCTCCGCCGTCGTGGCCGGCTTCGGCCTGACCATCCGCGACGGGATCGTCACGGAAGCGCGGCTGGCCTATGGCGGCATGGCCGGTACGCCCAAGCGGGCGGGCGCCGCCGAGGCCGCCCTGATCGGCCGCCCCTTCGACGCCGCGTCCGCCCAGGCGGCGGCAACCGCCCTGTCGCAGGATTTCCAGCCCTTGAGCGACATGCGGGCCAGTGCCGATTACCGCCTGACCGTGGCCGGCAACCTGATCCTGAAATGGCAGATGGAGCAGGGCCTGCCGCTGACCGCCACCCGCGTCCCCACCTTCACGCAGGTTGTGGCCAAGACGATTGGGGGTCCGGCATGAGCCCGCGTCCCCCCCGCGCCGCCAAACCCATCCCCTTCCCCGCCGTGCATCGCGACATCCGTCATGACAGCGCGCCGCTGCATGTGACGGGCACGGCCCGCTATGTCGATGATGTGCCGGACGCGGCCGGCCTGCTGCATGTGGCGCTGGGGCAGAGTGCGAAGGCCCATGCCCGCATCCTGTCCATGGACCTGTCGGCGGTGCGGGCCTATCCCGGTGTCGTCGCGGTGCTGACGGCCGCCGACATTCCCGGCATGAACGATGTCGGCCCCGTGGTGGCCGACGATCCGATCTTCGCGGAAAGCCTGGTCGAATATGTCGGCCAGTGCCTGTTCGCCGTGGCCGCCGAGACAAGGCTGGCGGCGCGCGCCGCCGCCCGGCTGGCCAGGGTGGACTATGCGGAATTGCCGGCGATCATCAGTATCGCCGATGCCCGCGCCGCCGACAGCCATATCCTGCCGCCCAAGCGGGTGGAACGCGGTGATCCGGACGGCACCTTGGCGACGGCCCCGCACACGCTGTCCGGCCATCTCGCCATGGGCGGGCAGGATCATTTCTACCTGGAGGGCCAGATTTCGCTGGCCACGCCGGGGGAGGATGGCGACATGCACATCCTCTGTTCCACCCAGCACCCGTCGGAGGTGCAGCATCTGGTGGCGCGTGCGCTGGGCCGCCCCGACCATAATGTGGTGGTGGAGGTGCGGCGCATGGGTGGCGGCTTCGGCGGCAAGGAAACCCAGGCCAGCCTGTTCGCCGCCTGCGCGGCCCTGTTCGCCGACCGCACCGGCCGCCCGGCCAAGCTGCGCCTGGACCGTGACGACGACATGGTGATGACCGGCAAGCGCCATGATTTCGAGGTGGCGTATAAAGCCGGCTTCGATGATGAAGGCCGCATCCTGGCGCTGGATATCGTGCTGGAAAGCCGTTGCGGCATGTCCACCGACCTGTCGGGCGCCATCAATGACCGCGCCATCTTCCATGCCGACAATTGCTATCACCTGCCCAATGTCCGCATCACCTCCTACCGCTATAAGACGCATACCGTGTCCAACACCGCCTTTCGCGGTTTCGGCGGACCCCAGGGCATGCTGGCCATCGAGGGGGTGGTGGACGATATCGCCCGCCATCTGGGCCTGGACCCGCTTGCCGTCCGGCGCGTGAATTTCTATGGCGGACCGGGACGTGACGTGACGCCCTATGGCATGAAGGTGGCGGATTTCATCGCCGACAGCCTGATCGACCGGCTGGAAACATCGTCGCACTATCAGGCGCGCCGGACCGCCATCGCCGCGTTCAACGCCGCCAGCCCGGTACTGAAACGTGGCATCGCGCTGACCCCGGTGAAATTCGGTATTTCCTTCACCACCAGCTTCCTGAACCAGGCCGGCGCCCTCGTGCATCTCTATACCGACGGGTCGGTGCTGCTGAACCATGGCGGCACGGAAATGGGCCAGGGGCTTTACACGAAAGTCGCCCAGGTGGTGGCCGATGTCTTCGGCATCGGGCTGGATCGGGTGCGGATCAGCGCCACGCGCACCGACAAGGTGCCCAACACGTCGGCCACCGCTGCGTCCGCCGGGGCCGACCTGAACGGCATGGCCGCGTTCAACGCCGCCCGCACCATCCGCGACCGGCTGGCGGCGTTCCAGGCGGCGCGCTGGAGCGTGGAACCGGGGGATCTGTCCTTCGCCAACGGCTTCGTCACGGCCGGGGAGCGGGCCATCGGGTTCGAAGAGCTGGCGCGTCAGGCCTATCTGGCGCGTGTGTCGCTGTCCGCCACCGGCTTCTACGCCACGCCGAAGATTGATGTGGACAAGGAGACCCTGATCGGTCGGCCCTTCTATTATTTCGCCTATGGTGCTGCCGTTTCCGAAGTGGTGATCGACACGGCAACGGGGGAGACCAAGCTGCTGGGCGTGGACATTCTGCATGATTGCGGCACGTCCCTGAACCCGGTGCTGGACCAGGGACAGGTGGAAGGTGGCTATATCCAGGGCATGGGCTGGCTGACCATGGAGGAACTGGTGTTCGATGCGGACGGCCGGCTGCGCACCCATGCCCCCAGCACCTACAAGATCCCCGGCTGCGGCGACATGCCGGAGCATTTCAAGGTCGACCTGATCAACCAGCCGAACAGCGAGGAGACCATCCACCGGTCCAAGGCGGTGGGGGAGCCGCCCTTGATGCTGGCCATCTCCGCCTATCACGCCATCAAGGATGCGGTGGCGGCGGCCGGTGGCAAGGGCGCGGTGAGACTGGACGCGCCGGCCACGCCGGAACGGGTGCTGATGGCCGTGCGCGCCCGACAGGGGCGGGTGCCATGAGCCATGAATGGATCCAGGCCCTGGCCGATTGCGTGCGCGATGGCCGGCCCGCCATCTTGGTGACGGTGACAGAGGTTGCCGGCTCCGCCCCCCGCACGGCGGGGACCAAGATGGTGGTCACCGCCGACACATTGCACGGCACGATCGGCGGCGGGGCGCTGGAGTTCACCGCCATCGAGACGGCCCGCGCTCTGCTGGATGGCGAAGTAACGGAATTACACATACAGTCATATGCCTTGGGACCTTCATTGGGCCAGTGCTGCGGCGGGCGCGTATCGCTGCTGTTCGAACCGGTGCGCCCGCCCGCCCTGCGTGTCCTTTTGTTCGGGGCCGGCCATGTCGCCAAGGCGCTGGTCGCCATCCTGGGCGCCCTGCCCGCCCGCGTCACCTGGGTGGACAACCGGGCCGACCAGTTCCCGGCATCCCTGCCCGCCAATGTGACGGCGATGGTGGTGGAGGAGCCGGAAACGAAGCTGAGCCCTGGCCATAGCCATGTCCTGGTCATGACCCATGACCATGCCCTGGACTACCGGATTGTCAAAAAGGCCCTTGGCCTGCCTGCGATCCCCTTTGTGGGCGTCATCGGGTCGGATACCAAGCGCGCCCGTTTCGCGTCGCGCCTGCGCGCCGACGGGCTGGACCCCGCCCGCGTCACCTGTCCCATCGGTCTGCCCGGCCTGTCCGGCAAGCATCCCGGCGAAATCGCGGTGGCGGTGGCGGCGCAGCTGCTGTCCTTCACCGCTCCACCACCGGCCACCCCATCCGAAAGCGCTACCGCCAACAACTGTACCGGCTGCACCACGCCCTGCGATCCCGGCCGGCCATGATAAATTGTGAATTCATAAAATTGATTTCGTTATTCGACGCATGGCTAAAGGCCTGTACGTAGTGAAATTACCGACATAAGCTTTATCCAGAAACAGACCACCGGCCCATCGGGACCGGCGGCATTGTTGGGGGAAGCGAGCGAACAAGGCAACCATGACGGTCGAATATGCCGTCCGGCTTTGTGAGGATCGCGATGAAGAATGTCATTTCTGCTTTGATCCTTTCCACCCTGTCTCTGCTGTGTGTTGGCCCCGCCTTGGCCGATATGGCGGCATTGAGTGCCGTCTGCGGCGGTCTGCCCGCCACCCCGTCGGTGGTGAAGGGCGATAGTGCCGATGAGACGGCGATGCGGACCTATGGCACCGGCATGCGCCAGTATACGGGCAACCTGATGACTTATCTGAACTGCCTGGACGACCATCCTGCATCCGCCGCCGACATGTCCTCGGCCCAGTATCGCCGCACCGTCATCGCCCATCGCCAGCAGGTGGTGGACCAACTGGAACAATCCATCAGCCGCTTCAATACTGAATTGCGGGAGTTCCGTTCGCGTCAGGCGCAGGTGGCGGCCGTGCCCTGAGGGGCTTTCCTGTTCCCTCAGATGCCGGGCGCCGCCATCCGGCGGCTTGGCTTACGCCGCACGTGCGGCGCGGCGGCAGTCGCCGCCGAAGCGGCTTCCGATAAGCCGGAAGCCGCTCGCTAGGGTGGCGGAAATCCCTTCGCCACCCGGCAGTCATTTTATCATATTATCTTACTAATATGCTGATCTCCGCTCCGATTATGGTTAGGATGCGCACCGTCGCATCACGACCAACATGCTGGGGAGGAAATAAGCATGAAGGGTTTGCATCGTAGCCTGGCGCTGTGCCTGGGCCTGATGGCCACTACACCCGCCTGGGGACCCGCCTGGGGCCAGGACGCCACCATCACCGTCAATGCCGCGCAGCCGGGCCCGGTGCTGGCCCCGGAAATCCAGGGCCAGTTCGCCGAACATCTGGGCCGTCTGATCTATGAGGGCATCTGGGTCGGCGAGAAATCATCCATCCCCAACACCAAGGGCTTCCGCAAAGATGTGGTGGAAGCGCTGAAGGCCATCCGCGTGCCGCTGATCCGCTGGCCCGGCGGCTGCTTCGCCGATGAATATAAGTGGCGCGAAGGCATCGGCCCGCGCAACAAGCGCCCCGTGTCGGTTAATACCAACTGGGGTGGGGTGGAGGATCACAATGAATTCGGTACCCATGAATTCATGGATTTCTCCGAACTGGTCGGTGCCAAGACCTATGTGAACGGCAATATCGGCACCGGTTCGGCACGGGAGATGGCGGAATGGGTCGAGTATATGACCAGCCCGTCCAAATCCACCCTGGCGGAGGAGCGCCGCAAGAACGGCCGCGACAAGCCCTGGACCCTGGACTGGTTCGCCATCGGCAACGAGACCTGGGGCTGCGGTGGCGGCATGCGGCCGGAATATTACACCGACCTGCTGCGCCATACCCGCACCTTCATCAAGCCGGGCCCCGGCCAGCCCACCAAGATCATCGCCAGCGGCGCCAATTCCGACGATCTGAAATGGACGGAAACGGTGATGGCCGGGGCGGCAAAGCATGTGCATGCGTTGAGCCTTCATCATTATGCCCTGCCGTCGTTCGGGCGCGCCACAAGGGGCACCTGGAAGGACAAAGGCTCGGCCACCGACTTCACCGAAAGTGACTGGTTCGCGTTGATGGTGACGGCCTGGCAGATGGACGACCTGATCACCAAGCACAGCGCGGTCATGGACAGGTACGATCCGCAGAAGAAGGTGGCGCTGATCGTCGATGAATGGGGCAACTGGTTCGACCCGACGCCGGGCACCAATCCGGGTTTCCTGGAACAGCAGAATACCCTGCGCGATGCGGTGACCACCGCCATTAACCTGAACATCTTCCACAAGCATGGCGAACGCGTGCGGATGACCAACATCGCGCAGATGGTCAATGTGCTCCAGGCCCTGATCCTGACCGACGGGCCGAAGATGCTGCTGACCCCCACCTATCATGTCTTCGACATGTACAAGGATTTCCAGGGCGCCACGCAGTTCCCGGTCACGGTGACCGGGGCCCGCTATGAATGGGCCGAACGCAGCCTGCCGTCGGTCAGCGCATCCGCCGCCCGCGCCAAGGACGGCACCATCCTGGTGGCGCTGACCAATATCGACCCCAACAAGCCGGTGACCACCGACATCCGCCTGGATGGGGTGACGCCGGCCGGCGTGACGGGCCGCGTGCTGACCGCATCGACGATGAACGCCCATAACAGCTTCGCCCAGCCGGACGCGGTGAAGCCGGCTTCGTTCACCGGTGCGGCGCTGAACGGCTCCACCCTGTCGGTGACCCTGCCTGCCAAGTCGGTGGTTGTGCTGACGGTAAAGTGAGGTACGGGGGATGAGAAAAGGGCCGCTCCGGCGACGGGGCGGCCCTTTATCTGCGTGAAAGGGGAGCGCTTCTACAGCCCCTTCACCACCACCGGCTTCACCTCCGCCTGCGCCAGGCGGTTGCGCAAGGGCAGACCGAACGGAGCGGCCTCCACCTCGAACACGTCGTCCGGCTGGGTCTGGAATCCGTCGCTGAAGGACAGGGTGGCCGTGCCGAAATAATGCACATGCACGTCGCCCGGCCGGCGGAAGCCATCATACTTGAAGTGGTGATATTCCAGGTTGGCCAGCGTATGGGACATGTTCGCCTCTCCCGACAGGAAGGGCTTTTCCCACACGACCTTGCCGTCGCGTCGGATGCGGGTGGCGCCGCGGATATCGGCCGGTAGCTCGCCCAGCAGCAGTTCCGGGCCGATGGCGCAGACGCGTAGCTTGGAATGGGCCAGATAGAGATAATTCTGCCGCTCCGTCACATGGTCGGAGAATTCATTGCCCAGGGCATAGCCGACGCGGAACACGGTGCCGTCCGGCCCCACGATATACAGGCCCGCGATCTCCGGCTCCTCCCCGCCATCCAGCGCGAAGAACGGGGAAACCAGATCGCCATCAGGCCGGGCCAGGATGGACCCGTCGCCCTTGTAGAACCATTCCGGCTGCACGCCGACCTCGCCCGCTGCCGGCTTGCCACCCTCCAGGCCCATGCGGAACATCCGCATCGAATCGGTCTGCTTGGCCGGATCGGACAGATCCTTGTGCATCTTGTCGCGGCCCTCGGCCGAACCCAGATGCGTCAGGCCGGTGCCGGCCACCAGCAGATGGGCATCGTCGGGATGGTCCAGCGGCGCCAGCACCCGTCCTTCAGCCAGCGCCTCGACCAGGTCGACCTCCTCCCCCGTAGCATTGGCACGGGCCAGGGCCAGCAATTCCACGCCCTCGACGATGGCCTTAAGCGCCAGTTCATAGGTGGTGGACGCCCCCAGCAGGCGGCGCGCCGGCGCCTCGTCCTGGCGCAGGGCCACGGCCCGCTTGCCCTGCTTGTCGACATATTGGGTCAGACGCCACACCATCGGGCTCACTCCTTGGGATTTCGTTGTATCGTTCTTCCGGGTCCGGAACGCGCCGGCATTTTGGCGCTGGACTAAATGATATTATAATACTAATCATCTTTTCCAAGGAGAATTGGCGGGGCGGCCTTGCATCAAGGTCAGTCCGGGCCACCAGGGATGGACCAGGAAGAGGGCGTGATGAAGGGTTTCGCAAAATACGGGGCCATGGCCCTGATGCTGGCCGCCATGACCGGCTGCGGCGACAAGGGCAATGCCGACAAGGCGGCGGATGGCGCGGCCAAGGCCGGCGCCCTGACCATCGGTTTCTCCCAGATCGGGTCGGAATCCGGCTGGCGCGCGGCGGAAACCAAGCTGGCGCGCAGCGGCGCGGAAGCCCGCGGCATCAACCTGAAGATTTCCGACGCGCAGCAGCAGCAGGCCAACCAGATCAAGGCCATCCGGTCCTTCATCGCCCAGGGCGTGGACGCCATCCTGCTGGCACCCGTCATCTCGTCGGGCTGGGATGAGGTGCTGGGCGAGGCCAGGGCCGCCAAGATCCCCGTGGTGCTGCTGGACCGCCAGATCGATACCGCCGATGCCGACCTGTATTTGTCCGCCGTGACGTCCGACACGGTGGAGGAAGGGCGCGTCGCCGGGCGCTGGCTGGTTTCGACGCTGGCGGGCCGCGATTGCCGCGTGGTGGAGCTGCAGGGCACCATCGGCGCCTCCCTGGTCGCCAACCGCAAGAAAGGCTTCGAGGAAGGCATTGCCACCGCTGCCAATGTCCAGCTGGTCCGCACCCAGTCCGGTGAATTCACCCGCGCCAAGGGCAAGGAGGTGATGGAGGGCTTCATCAAGGCCGAAGCACCCGGCAGCATCTGCGCCGTCTATGCCCACAATGACGACATGATGATCGGCGCCATCCAGGCCATGAAGGAAGCCGGTTTGAAGCCCGGCACCGACATCCTGGCCGTGTCCATCGACGCCGTGCCCGACATATTCAAGGCCATGGCCGAT
>NZ_JBXAFZ010000006.1:0-314226 GCF_058793615.1 Niveispirillum sp. GW835-FHT14G11 | reverse complement strand
GCCGGTTTGAAGCCCGGCACCGACATCCTGGCCGTGTCCATCGACGCCGTGCCCGACATATTCAAGGCCATGGCCGATGGGGAGGCGAATGCGACGGTCGAGCTGACACCCGACATGGCCGGCCCCGCCTATGACCTGCTGCTGGCCTATAAGAAGGATGGCACGGTGCCGCCGAAATGGGTGCAGACCCCGTCCACCCTGTACCTGCCGGACACGGCCGCCGCCGAGTATGATCGGCGCAAGGACCTGTATTGATATGGACCAAGCGCCGGTTTTGTTGGAGGCACGGGGCCTGACGCGGGTCTATCCCGGCGTCCGGGCCCTGGACGGTGTCGACCTGACGCTGCGCGCCGGTGAAATCCATGCGCTGCTGGGGGAGAACGGGGCCGGCAAATCCACCCTGATCAACTTGGCCACCGGCGCACAGCCGATCGATGGCGGCACCATCCGCCTGGACGGACGTGACGTATCGCCGAAAAGCCCGGCCGATGCCGCCGCTGCCGGCATCGTCGCCGTCTATCAGGAGATCACCCTGCTGCCCAACCTGTCGGTGGCGGAGAATATCTATCTGGGTCGGGAGCCGACGCGGTTCGGTCTAGTCAACCGTGCCCGGATGCGCCAGGACGCATCGGTGCTGCTGCGCCGGTTCGGCCTGTCCATCGATCCGTCCCTGCCGCTGGGCAGCTTCTCCACCGCCGTGCAGCAGCTGATCGCCATCGCCCGCGCCGTGGACATGTCGGCCCGTGTCCTGATCCTGGACGAGCCGACGGCCAGCCTGGACAGTGCGGAGGTGGCGGTCTTATTCCGCCTGATGCGCGAACTGGCTTCATCGGGCATGGGTATCATCTTCGTCACCCATTTCCTGGATCAGGTCTACGCCATTTCCGACCGGATCACCGTGCTGCGCGGTGGCCGGCTGGTGGGCGAACGCATGACGGCGGAGCTGCCCCGCCTGGATCTGGTGGCGATGATGCTGGGCAAGCTGCCCAGTGCCGACAGCCATCTGCAGCGCCATGCGGCGCGCAGCACCGGTTCCAGCTTCGTGCAGGTCAAAGGCCTGGGCCGCCGCCACCTTGTCGCCCCCTTCAATGCCGAGATAATGCAGGGGGAAGTGCTGGGCGTGGCCGGGCTGCTGGGGTCCGGTCGCACGGAAACCGCGCTGCTGCTGTTCGGGGCGGAGCGTGCCGATACCGGTGAGATCCTGGTAGACGGCAAGCCGGTCACACTGAGGGGCCCGCGTGATGCCATCCACCTGGGTTTCGGCTTCTGCCCGGAGGATCGCAAGCTGGACGGCATCATCCCCGACCTGTCGATCCGGGAAAATATCGTGCTGGCCCTGCAGGCCCGCCAGGGCTGGCTGAAACGCGTGCCCCCGGCCCGTCAGCGCGAACTGGCCGACGAGTACATAAAGCTGCTGAACATCCGAACGCCCGACGCGGAAAAGCCCATCCAGCTGCTGTCCGGCGGCAATCAGCAGAAGGCGCTGCTGGCCCGCTGGCTGGCCACCAAACCCCGCCTGCTGATCCTGGACGAGCCGACGCGCGGCATTGATGTCGGCGCGCATGCGGAGATCATTGTGCTGCTGGAGAAACTGCGTGATGAGGGCATGGCGCTCTATGTCATCTCGTCGGAGGTGGAGGAGGTGGCCGCCTATGCCGACCGCGTGATGGTGATGCGCGAACGCACCCAGGCCGGCCTGTTGTCGGGCGATGACGTGACGCCCGCCGCCATCATCGGCGCCATCGTCACGCCTTTGGACGGGGAACCGTCGGGACGGGCGGCATGAATGTGCCGGCCTGGTTCGTCGCGTCCCGCTCCCGCCTGGCCCTGCTGGCGCTGGTATTGCTGGCCAACATGGTGGTGGCGCCGGGCTTTCTGGAACTGCGGCTGGTCGATGGCCGCCTGTTCGGCGGCATTATCGACATCCTGAATCGCGGCGCGCCGGTCATGCTGCTGGCCGTGGGCATGGCGCCGGTCATCGCCACGCGCGGCATCGACCTATCGGTCGGGGCGGTCATGGCCATCGCCGGGGCGGTCGCCGCCGCGACCGTGAATGCGGGCCATGCCTGGCCGGTGGCGGTAATCGCCGCCCTGGGCACGGGTCTCGCCTGCGGGCTGTGGAACGGCATCCTGGTCACCTTCTTTCGCATGCAGCCCATCGTCGCCACCCTGATCCTGATGGTGGCGGGGCGCGGCGTCGCGCAGATGATTACAGAAGGCCGCGTCCTGACCTTCACCGATGACGGTCTGGCCGGCATCAGCAGCGGCACGCTGCTGGGCCTGCCGCTGCCCATCGTCCTGGCCCTGATGGCCGCCATCGTCACCGGCCTGCTGGTCCGCGCCACTGCCCTGGGCCTGTTCATCGAAGCGGTGGGCACCAGCCCGCGCGCCAGCCGGCTGGCCGGCGTGCCGGCCCCGTCGGTACTGATCTCCGTCTATGTCTGGTCGGGGCTGATGGCGGCCCTGGCCGGCCTGATCGCCACGGCCGACATCCGCGGCGCCGATGCCAACAATGCCGGCCTGTGGCTGGAGCTGGACGCCATCCTGGCCGTGGTCATCGGCGGCACCAGCCTGTATGGTGGGCGGTTCAGCATCGGTCTGTCGGTGCTGGGTGCGGTCATCCTGCAGGGCATGCGCACCTGCATCCTGCGCTCCGGTCTGCCGCCGGAACTGAACCTGCTGCTGATGGCCCTGGTCGTGGCCCTGGTGCTGGTGGTGCAGTCTCCAGCCTGCCAACCGGCCATCGCGCGTGTCACCGCCCGACTGAAGCGCCCCGGGAAGGGCCGGAGTGCGGCATCATGAGCATCAATGCCCGTACCCTGCCCTTCGTGGCGACCCTGTTCGTCTTCATCCTGCTCTATGCCGCCTGCGCGGTACAGTTTCCCGCCATGCTGGGCACGCGCGTCATGGCCAATCTGCTGACCGACAACGCCTTCCTGGGCGTGCTGGCCGTGGGCATGACCTTCGTCATCCTGTCGGGCGGCATCGATCTGTCGGTGGGGGCGGTCATGGGCTTCACCACCGTGGCCCTGGCGGTGACGGTGGAAAATCTGGGCCTGCACCCGCTGGCCGCCTTCACCATCGTGCTGGTTGGCGGTGCCCTGTTCGGCTGCGGCGTGGGGGCGGCCATCCATTATCTGAAGGCCCCGCCCTTCATCGTCACCCTGACGGCAATGTTCCTGGCGCGCGGGGCCGCACTCATGCTGTCCACCGACAGCATTCCCGTGCGCCACGGCTTCTACCAGTCGCTGTCGGGCCTGGCCATCGATCTGCCGGGCGGCGGGCGATTGGGGCTGATCGCCATCATCATGCTGCTGGCCTTCCTGGCCGGCGGGGTGCTGCTGCATTTCACCCGCTTCGGGGTGAAGATTTACGCGCTGGGCGGCAATGCCCGCTTCGCCGGCCTGATGGGCATCGATACCGCCCGCACCACCATCCTGGTCTATGGTTTCTCCAGCCTGATGGCGGCCCTGGCCGGCATCACCTTCTCGCTCTACACACGCTCCGGCTATGCGCTGACCGGTGTGGGGGTGGAGTTGGATGCCATCGCGGCGGTGGTGATCGGCGGCACCCTGCTGTCCGGCGGGGTGGGTGGCATGGCCGGATCGCTGATCGGCGTGCTGATCCAGGGGCTGATCCTAACCTGGATCACCTTCGACGGCACCCTGTCATCCTGGTGGACGAAGATTGCCATCGGCCTGCTTTTATTCATATTCATCGGACTGCAACGCCTGATCCTGCAATTCTCCGCCCCCACCGGGCGCACGGGGTAGAACATGTCCATCGCCCGCTGGGTCATCGATCGTCCATTGTCCAACCATGAACAGATCGTCCGGACCCTGGGGCTGGAGATATTGACCGGCGTGCATGCACCGGGTGCCAACCTGCCACCGGAGCCGGTTCTGCTGTCCCGCTTCGGCATTTCCCGAACGGCGCTGCGCGAGGTGTTGAAGACCCTGTCGGCCAAGGGGCTGCTGATTTCCAAGACACGGGTGGGCACCAAGGTGCAGGACCCGATCCATTGGAACTTCTTCGACGCCGACGTCCTGTCCTGGAAGGTCAGCCAGGGTCTGGACGAGACCCTGCGCCGCCACCTGCTGGAGGTGCGAACCGCGCTGGAACCGCAGGCAGCCTCACTGGCCGCCCTGCGCCGGACGGAAGAGGATGTGGTGGAGCTGCGCCGCTGCATCACCGCCATGGGCGACCCGGCCCATGACCAGCGCAGCTTCGCCCATGCCGACCTGGATTTCCACGTGGCCGTGGGCAGCGCCACCGGCAACCCGATGATGCGGTCCTTCGCGGCGGTGATCGAGGTGGCGCTGCTGGCCTCCTTCTCGCTGACCTCTCCCACCGACCGGCCGGAACTTCAGGCCCGCGTGGTGGCCGACCATGCTGCCATCGTCGATGCGATCGAGGCCGGGGACGGCGACCGCGCCGCCGCCGCCATGCGCAAGGTTATTCAGTCAGGGTATGATCGGGTGTAGTTACTCCACAAAATCCTCAACCCGCTGCCATCGCCCGCACAGGAAGGCATCGGCGACGATGCGCAGGGGCGCCAGGTCGGCATCCACCTTCCGCTCCGCCACCAGCCTGGCGAACAGGGCGTAGAGGTTGGTATATTCCTGCTCCTTCTGTTCCAGCTGCGCCACGCCGTCGATGCTGAGCACCGCGCCGCCGCGCGACAGGGTCAGGGTGCCCTGGTCGGTCTCCATCACGATGTCCCAGGTCTGCGGACCGGTCTGGCGCCAGTCGAATTCCGCTGTCACGGCCAAGCCCTGATGATCATGCATTTCCAGCCTGGCGGCGATCGGCGCCTGACGATTGCCCGGCACCTCCAGCGTGGCCTCGTTCACGATCAGGGCGTGCGGCAGGATATGGGTGATGATCGACAGGGCGTTGATGCCGGGATCGAAGACGCCCAGGCCACCCGGTTCCCAGATCCATTCCTGGCCGGGATGCCAGTGGCGCACATCCTCCTTCCAGGAGACATGGACGCGGCGCAGGTCTTTGCCTTCCAGCCAGACCTTGGCCGGCTCCACAGCTGGGGCGTAGCGGGAATGCCAGGTGGCCAGTAGGGCCACGCCCTTCTCCCGCGCCAGATCGATCAGATCATAGACTTCCGACAGGGTGGCGCCCGGCGGCTTTTCCAGCATCACATGCTTGCCGGCCGCCAGCGCACGGCGGGCAAGCGCGTGGCGGGCCTGCGGCGGGGTGCACAGGCTGATGGCGTCCACGTCGCCAGCCCCGTCCAGCAGGGCATCCAGCGTCTGGAAATTGGCCACGCCATCGACGCGCCCATGCCGGCTGGCCACGGCGGCCAGTTCATAATCCGGGCTGGCGGCGATGACGGGCAGGTGCTGGTCGCGGGCAATCTTGCCGACACCAACCAGACCGATCCGGATGCGGGACATGGGCGTTCCTTAGGGCATGGGGACAGGGTGCGTCTGGATAGCTCATTTTATATGATAAATCCAGCGCCGACCGGGCCGTCCGCTTGAATAGTCTTACTATTCGGCCTAAACATTGCCCACCCGATCCGCGCCGCAGGAACCTATGCCATGCCCATCGCTGCTCCCCTCACCACCGCACCCGGCCGCGGCCTGTTCGGCACCATGCCGGACGGAACGGCGGTGGAATGGGTGTCGCTGGTCAATGCGCATGGGGTCGCCGCCCGGCTGATCGGGCTGGGGGCCAGCCTGCAATCGCTTTGGGTGCCGGACCGCGACGGTGTGCTGGGCGATATCGTGCTGGGCCATGACGATCTGACGACATATCTGGCCAACCGCACCTTCCTGGGTGCCATTGTCGGCCGCTATGCCAACCGCATCGCCGGCGGGCGGTTCGACCTGGACGGCAAGGCCTTCCTGACCGCCCGTAATGACGGGCCGAACTGTCTGCATGGCGGGAAGAAGGGGCTGGATCTGGTGCCCTGGACGCTGGTCAGCCACAGCGCGCAGGAAGCGGTCTTTACCTGCAGCAGCGCCGATGGGGAAGAGGGGTTCCCCGGCAATCTGGACATCACCGCACGCTACAGCCTGGGCGACGACAACGCCCTGTCCGTGACGCTGGAGGCGGTGACCGATGCGCCGACAGTGGTGAACCTGACCAACCACGCCTATTTCAACCTGGGCGGGGCAGTGGAAGGGGGCGACATCATGGGCCATGAACTGACCCTGGCCGCCGGCCGCTACACACCCGTGGACGCCAACCTGATCCCCACGGGGGAGTTGCGTGATGTGGCCGGCAGCGTGTTCGATTTCCGCACAGCCCAGCCCATCGGCACCCGCATCCGCGACGCGGGCGAGGCGCAGCTGGTGCTGGCGCGTGGCTATGACCATAATTTCGTGCTGGATGCCGGCGGCGGGACGGAGCCCGCGTTCGCGGCCCGTCTGGCCGACCCCGCCACCGGCCGCACGCTGGAACTGTCCACGACCGAACCCGGCGTGCAGTTCTATTCCGGTAATTTCCTGCCGGGCAATCTGCCGGGCAAGGGCGGGCGGCTCTATCGCCAGGGCGACGCTCTGTGCCTGGAGCCGCAGAAATTCCCCGACAGCCCCAACCAGCCCGCCTTCCCCTCCGCCCGGCTGGAGCCGGGGCAGGTGTACCGCCACGTCTCCATCTACCGGTTCGGGGTTACCACTTCAGCGGCATGAGCCTTGGGCTCGTGCCGCTGAAGGCCGGCGACCGCCGGCCCGGCGCACATGCGCCGTAAGCCAAGCCGCCGGATGGCGGCGCCCGGCGCTTGAGGGCGCGCGTAAATATCAACGCGGCAGCGCCTGCACCGTCACCACCTTGATCTCCCCGCCCGGGGCGAAGGTGACGGTGGAGGATTGGCCCAGCGCGATGTCATGGATGCCGGTGACGGCGCCGGTGGTGATCAGGGTACCGGCCGGCAGGGCGATGGCGCGCGCCCGGCAATGGGCCAACAGGAAGGCCACCGCCTGCACCGGCGTGCCGGGGATGCTGGCGAAGCTGCCGGTGCCGACCACTTCCCCCTCGATCCGCGTTTCCACGGTCAGGCTTTCCGGGGCCGCATCCTGCCAGCCGGTCAGTTCCGGCCCGACGATCAGCCCGGCATTATTGCCAAAATCGCTGACCACCACGGTGGGGCCGAGCTTGTTGATGGTGGCCAGCGGGCTGCCCGCCAGTTCGATCCCGGCATGGATGGACCCGATCAGCGACCGGGCCTCCGCCTCATCCGACGGGCCATCGGCGGGCATGTCAGCCCCCAGCTTGACCACGAACTCGCCTTCCACGGCGGCGAAGCCGCCGGGAATGATCGGCAGTTCCACCACCTGACCGGCGCTGTAATCCCAGACATTGCCGTCGAACACCGGACCGGCCAGCCGCATGGCGCCCAGCTTTTCCCGAAAGGCGGGCGGCACCATGCCGATCTTCCAACCGCGCACCGTCGTGGGCCACAGCGACCGCGCCACGTCCTGGATGTCATAGGAGGTGGTCAGGTTGTCCGGAATGGTGCCGGGATAATCCGGCAGCGCCGTGGCGGCAAGGCGGGACGAGACGAAACGCTGGGCGATTTCCTGGGGTGCGGACACCGGAAGGCTCCTGGGCATTTGAAAAGGGGTTTGCGGGCGCCATCCTATGATGACACCGGTTTCCATTCAATATTCATGTTCCCGGGCGCCGACCTTCAGCGCGCTGGAACTGCTTACCGTGCCACCGGCCCGCTGCTTTCACGGACCACCAGATGCGGCTGCACGATGGTTTCGCGCAGCTTGGCGTCCGGCTGGGCGATGCGCTGGATCAGCTTTTCCGCCGCCATGCGGCCGATATCGCGGATGGGGGAGCGGACGGTGGACAGCGACGGGCAGGCGCGCGGGGCCAGCGGGCTGTCATCGAAGCCGACCAGCGTCAATTGCTGCGGGATGGGGATGCCCATGCGATAGGCGACACGCAGGACGCCGACCGCCATCTCGTCATTGCAGGCGAAGATGGCCGTAGGCGGGTTCTCCATCGTCAACAGCTTTTCGGCACATTCCTGCCCGCTCTCGAACGTGTAGGCGCCCTGGACGCACAGTTCGGGGTCCAGTGCCAGCCCATGCCGGGCCAGACCATCGGCGAAACCGCGGCGGCGCTCCTGGGCGGACTTGTATTGCGGTGTGCCGGCGATGAAGCCGATGCGGCGATGGCCCAGCTCGACCAGATGGTCGGCCACCTCCGCCGCCCCCTTGTAATCCTCATACACGACCAGATGGGCGGCCACGTCCAGCGGCACGCAGGCCACACGGATGAAACGGCAACCGATCTCCGCCAGCATGGCGGCCAGCGCCTCATCCTCCGACAAGGGCGGCAGCAGGATGACGCCATCCAGCTTCTGCCGCTCCACGAACTGCCGCATCTCCTTCATATAGGTCGGACTGCCGCGCAGGCAGGGATGCACCACCAGCTCGAACCCGCTCTTGCGGCAGGCCTCCAGAATGCCGGCCTGGACATTCACCACATACTGGCTGTTGGGATTGTCATAGATGATGCCCAACAGGAACGATCGCTGTGAGGCCAGACCACGGGCCTGGGGGTCCGGCTCATACCGGATATCGTCGATCACCTTCATGATCTTCTGCCGCGTCTCATCATTGACCAGCGGCGACTGGTTGATGACGCGCGATACCGTCTTCTTCGACACTTCCGCCAGGCGGGCCACGTCATTGATGGTGGGCCGGCGCTTCAGGTCCCAGACATAAGTTTTGGCCGTTTCCGGCTGGTCGGTGACGGGCGCGTCGGTCTCGGCGTCGGCAGTGCGGGCACGGGGCATGGAGGGCGCGGTCCCATCGTCTTGATGTTCAAGGGCATTCATTGTCCACCTGGGGGACAATCCATAGACTTACTGCACCGGGCAGCGCCAGGGCGCAACCCCTAAACGGCTTTGGTCCGGGACATCAGGGCTGGTCCGGCACCGCCATTTCATTTGCCAGGATCGATCGTTTGATGGTAACCGGTGTCAGCGGGGCTGTAAAGACGGCACTTATAACTGCCGCCCGTCCCCAGGGGAGGATAGCCATGCTACTGCGTAATCAATTTCTGACGGCCTTTGCGGCTCTGCTGATGCTGGCGCCCGCTCCCGCCGGGGCCGTGGGGCGTGACGTGGTGCCCGCCGCCATTCCCGCCTTTCCGGGTGCTGAGGGGGCTGGCGCCCATGCCATGGGGGGGCGGGCAGGCCGCGTCTTCATCGTCACCAGCCTGGAGGATGCAGGCCCCGGCACGCTGCGCGAGGCGGTAACGGCCAAGGGGCCGCGCACGGTCGTTTTCGCCGTGTCGGGCACCATCCGGTTGACATCCAACCTGAACATCAAGAACGATTTCATCACCATCGCCGGCCAGACGGCGCCGGGCGGTGGCATCACCCTGCGCGATTTTCCGCTGGTGGTGGCCGCCAACCATGTCGTCATCCGCCATGTCCGCTCCCGTCTGGGCAGCGCCTCGGGCCAGGAGGCGGACGCCATCTCCGTCTATGATGGCAAGCACATCATCCTGGACCATGTGTCGGCCAGCTGGTCCACCGATGAAAGCCTGTCGGTTTCGCAGAAATACAAGGACGGTCTGATCGGGCTGGACCAGGTCACCATCCAATGGTCGGTGATCGCCGAAAGCCTGAACAAGTCGGTGCATGCCAAGGGCGACCATGGCTATGGCACCCTGTCGCGCGGCTCGTTCGGCGCGCGTTACAGCTTCCATCACAATCTCTGGGCCAGCCACACGGCCCGCATGCCGCGCCCCGGCAATTTCGAAAGCCAGTCGGTGGACCCCACCGGCGCCTTCATGGATTTCCGCAACAATGTGTTCTTCAACTGGAAGGGCTCGGGCAAGCAGGGCGCGTCCGGCTATAACGCCGATACCGACGCGGTGACCGCCTATAATTTCGTGAACAACTACTATGTCTCCGGGCCGAATTCGAAGGGCGCCAAGGCCTTCGATGAGAAAAGCCCGGTGGCGAAGGGCTATTTCGCCGGCAACTGGATGAACCATGCCGAACCAGCCGATCCCTGGTCGCTGGTCACGGGCGAACAGGCTGAAGGTTACCGCCAGCCTGCCGCCATCCCCATGGCGCCGGTGACGACGGAGCCGGCCGACGCGGCCTATCGCGCCGTGCTGGCCAAGGCGGGGGCGGGCCCCGTGCGGGACGCGGTGGATGAACGGGTGATCGCCGGCCTGGCAAAGGGTGATGGCAGGATCATCGACAGCCAGGATGATGTCGGCGGCTGGCCCACCCTGGCCACGGCCCCCACCCCGGCCGATGGCGACGGCGACGGCATGCCCGACGCCTGGGAGAAGGCCCATGGCCTGAACCCATCCGACCCGGCCGATGGCGCCAAGGACGCCAATGGCGATGGCTATACGAACCTGGAAGAGTATCTGAACGGGCTGCGACCATAAAAAAGCCCCCGGCCCCGGAGGGAGGCCGGGACCGGGGGCTTTCAGGCCGATGTGAGCATCAGCTCTTGTCGGCCAGCACCTTACCGCTGGCGCCATCGACGCGGATGGTCTTGGTGGCGGTGCCATTCAGAACCTCGACCTCATAGGTCAGGCGGTCATTGTCGTGGCCGACATCGACCTCGATGGCCTTGCCGCCGCCCTTGGCTTCGGCGATGCCGATGGCCTGCGCCAGGCTGGTGGACGACGTGGTCAGTTCCGCCGCCTCCACACCGGCCCCCAGCTTCTGCGCCCAGGTGGCCAGCGTCTGCTTGTCGGCCGAGGCGATCTTGCCGTTGGAGGCATCGACGTCCCAGCGGGTCACGGTCTCGCCGGACACGATGTCGATCTGATACAGGCCGACATTGTCCTTGGTGTCGAAATCGACATCGACCGCCTTGCCCTTGCCCTGCTTTTCAGCCTGGGCGATGGCCTGGGTCAGCGAGACGCTGGCCTGACGGAACGCGGCGATCTCGCCATCGGAATTGGCGGCCATGGCCGGGGTGGTGAGGACCAGGGCCAGAGCGGCGGTGCCGAGTAGCATTTTCATGGTAGGCTTCCTCCAAGTTAGTCGGATGCCATTGAAACACGCCCAGGCTGCCGCCGGTTCCAGGCTTACCCCTTCTGGGCCAGCCGCCCTTACCCGATCAGACTTTGGCGAAGGCCGCCGCGGCGCGGGCATTCTCCGTGATGCCGGCCCAGTCGCCCGCGGATATCAGGGCGTTGGTGGCGATCCAGGACCCGCCCACACCGACCACATTCTTCAGCGCCAGATATGAGGCCACCTTGTCGCGCCCGATGCCGCCGGTGGGGCAGAATCGGGCATGGGCCAGGGGGGCGGCCAGGGCGGCGATGGTGGCGGCACCGCCATATTGCTCCGCCGGGAACAGCTTCAGCACCTCGAACCCGTCATCCAGACGCTCCAGCACCTCGCTGGGCGTGGCCACGCCGGGAATGACCGGCACGCCGCAGGCCTTCAGCGGCGCCACCAGCGCGCGGGTGGTGGCGGGCGTGACGATGAAGTCCGACCCGGCCGACATGGCCGCATCCAGGTCGGCGGGCTTCAGGATGGTGCCCGCACCCACGATCAAGCCCGGTACGGCGCGCTTCATGGCAGTGATGGCATCCAGGGCCGCCGGCGTGCGCAGCGTCACCTCCACCACCGACAATCCGCCGGCACTCAGCGCCTCTGCCAGCGGGGCCGCATCCTCGACCCTTTCCAGGGTCAGGACGGGGATGACGGGCGAGCGTTTCAGCAGCAGGGTGAAGGCCTGGATGTTCACTTGTCAAAGCTCCAATCAACAGGAAAACGGCCCCGCCATGTCCGGAGGGGCCGTTGTGAGTTTGAAACAGGAGGTCAAGCAAATACCGGAGGCAGGGGCACAATGCCACCGGTTTCCACACCGTCCGGCGCTGCGCCAGGGTGGGAAGGACTTAGGGTGTCCTGGTCGCCATCATTGGCTTCAGTACTTGTAACGTGCGCCCAGGAAGAACTGGCGGCCGGTATGCTCGTAACTTTCCAGGTTCTTGCGGTCGCTGGTGCCAACCCAGCGCTCGTCGAACTGGTCGGTTAGGTTGATGGCCTCGAACGATACCGTGATCTGATCTGTCACCTCGTAGCTGGCCGAGAAGTCCAGGTTGAAGGTGGAGGATTTCCCGCGGATTTCGTTGCCATTACCCGGTGCGATCTGTGTCAGATATTCGTCACGGAACGAGCCGGAGACACGGGCCGAGAACTTTTCATCCTCATAGTAAAGCGTGGCATTGAACGACTTGGGCGACAGGCCGACCAGCGGCTCGGTCACGGTGCGGCCAGCTACGATATAGTCGATGTCCGACGTCACGTAGGTAAAGTTCACGATGCCGCCAAAATTGTCGAACGGGGCCGGCAGAAAATTGAACGGCTTCTGCAGACTGATCTCGAAGCCTTTCAGCGGACCGCCCTCGGTATTACCGGCACGGGTCACGGTGAACACCGTATCCATGGTATTGTTATTGGTCAGCAGGCTTTCCGGCAGCCCCGTATCGCGGAACGGAATCGTCTCGGAGATGTTCTGGATATAGGTTTTGATGTCCTTGTAGAACAGGCCAACAGTAAACAGGGTCTCACGCTCCGGATACCATTCGAAGGACAGGTCCACCGTATTGGCCTTGATCGGTTCCAGGAACGGATTGCCGATGCTGAGCGTCTGCGAGGCGTTGGTGATGGAACCGCCCGGCGTCAGCTGCGGCAGGTCGGGGCGGGACATCACCTTGGCGGCGCCAAAGCGCACCAGGACATCGTCCACCGGCTCCAGCGTCAGGTTCAGGGCCGGCAGGGTATTGTCATACTCCCGCTCGACCGTGGCGAGCGTGGTGCCGACAAAGCCGGTGGAAGACAGCTTCGTCTTCACCTGACGCACACCGATATTGCCGCGCAGCGGCATGTCCCCGATCTCGGTGTTGAAATCGGCCTGGATATAGGCACTCAGGCTCTTCTCGCGTGCGGACCGGTTGGCACCACGCTGGTTGGCCATGTCCAGGCGGAAATCACCATACTGGTTCACGCAGTTGCAATAGATGCCAAGGATATCCGCCACCTTGTCGATGCTGGGGACAACCCAGCTGGTCGGGGTGCCACTGGGCATGCCCAGATTGCGGCCGAAGCCCGTCACCAGGTCGGAGATGCTGGCGATGGTCGTGCCGGCGGGCAGCGCCACCGCAGCTTCCGTCAGGTTGGCTGTGCTGAAGGGATCGCGTGTAGTGTAACGGCGCTCTTCCTCGGTGTCGAACTCATAGGTCTTGTGGACCGCACCGGCCTTCAACTGCACCCAATCCTGGGCATCCCATTCGAATTCGCCGCGGAAGGTGCGGAAATCATTATCCGTACGGTTGGGGCGCATGCGGATCAGCGACTGGTCTCCCAGTACTGCCCCGCCCGTGGCCGCGCGGGTGGAGGGGCTGAAGACATAGTTGGCCGGGTTGTTGACATCAAAGCCGTAATTGAATGCCGGCAGGTTCATCTTGGCAAAATCGTAGGAATAGCCGTCGCTGTTGTAACGTTCCAGCGACAGCGTCGTCTGTTCCGGATTGTCCTGGAAGGAGGAGGACCAGCCGGCCGTGCCCTTGAAACGCACGCTTTCGGAGAAATCCTGTTCCAGTCCTACCGAATATTGCAGGAACTCCGTCTCCAGCCGATCACGGCGCTGCTCGGTGCGCACATCCACATCGTTGAAGGTGCCCGCGATCAGGTTGTCGTCATCGTCATACTGGGCGCTGACCACGTCCGTCTGGCCGTTGCCGCCGGCCGCGGCATTACGGCTGAAGGAGATGATTTCCAGATACTGTTCCTGGCGTGTACCCTTCAGGTTGGCATAGAGCAGATCAAGGTCGATGCGCGTGGTCTCGAACGGCTGGAACTGCAGGGCCGTGGTGACGCCCAGGCGCTCCTGGTCGTAATCCAGACGGCCATAACGCGGAATGCGCGGGTGCCAGGCATTGTTCTCAGGCAGGGCGGCATTGGCGGCGGAGTTAAGCGCGCCACCGCCTTCAAAACGGCCGGCGGAATTACCGGCCACCGACGGGTTTTCCCAGCGTCCGGTGGACGAACCCTCTTCCAGACGGTTGGTCTTGGCATAGGCGACCGACGCCAGGATACCGATCTTGCCGTCGGCGAACGTATCGCCGACCAGCAGCGTGCCACGCGGGTCCTTGGATTTCGAAAGGTCATTATAGCCGATCTGGCCACCGGCGGCGAAAACGAACTTGTTATAGTCGAAGGGACGCGCCGTCTGCAGGTCGACCGTGGCGCCCAGCGAGCCTTCTTCCGTCTGCGCGGAGGTGGACTTGCGCACCGTCAAGCTGTTGAACAGTTCGGACGCGAAGATCTGGAAGTCGAAGCCGCGGCCACGGTTGGCGCCGCCCGACCCGTCCTTGCCGCCGGTGGTGGCGAGCGCTTCCAGTCCGTTCAGCCGCACGCGGGTGAAGGTGGAGGAAAGACCACGCACGGTGATGGAACGGCCCTCGCCGCCATCGCGGTCGATGGAGACGCCGGGAATGCGCTGCAGCGATTCGGCCAGGTTAAGGTCCGGGAAGTCGGCAATATCCTCGGCGTTGATGACATCAACGATGTCATTCTCGTTGCGCTTCTTGTTGATGGCGCTGGCCAGCGAGCCACGGAAGCCGGTGACCACGATCTCTTCAAGCGCGGCATCCTGGGCCTGGGCGGCGGCCGGGATGAGGCCGGCCAGCATGACCAGGGCGGACGCGCCGGCCAAACGGCGGCGAATGCAGGGCGTACCCGCGAACTTCTTCATTGCTTCCTTCCCCTTCGGTTTTATCGTTCTGGCCGCACCTTCCCGGCCCACTGCCGGGGGCAGGAGGATCAGGACGGGTCGAACGATTTGGGTCTTATGCCGTTGCCGTTTGCCGGTTGGCGTTGACACCGGTGACAGCGCCATTAATGTCCCGAACTGACACCGGTGGCAATACGTTTTTGCATTCGACTGTCCAAGTTCGTCACAAGATGTGGCACAAATCCCGCACTGGCGGGTTCGCGACGGAAAAGGGAGTGGCGCGATGAGCGCTCGTATCGTGTGTTTCGGGGAATTGCTGATGCGGTTGACGGCACCGGGACGGGAGCTGTTGCTGCAAAGCCCCCGCCTGGACACCAGCTTCGGCGGGGCGGAAGCCAATGTCGCCGTGTCGCTGGCCCGATTCGGCTGGGATGCGGCCGTCGTCTCCACCCTGCCCGACCAGGGCATCGGGGAGGCGTGCCGCGGTGACCTGCGCCGGCACGGCATCAACACGCGCGGCATCCAGATGCGCCATGGCCGCATGGGCCTGTATTTCCTGACCGTCGGCGCCATGCAGCGCCCGTCGGAAATCATCTATGACCGCGCCGGCTCCGCCTTCGCGGTCACCGAGGCATCGGCCTATGACTGGCCGGCGCTGCTGGCGGGGGCGCAATGGCTGCATGTCGGCGGCATCACCCCCGCCGTCAGTGAGCAGGCCGAACATGCCGTGATCGCGGCGGCCCAGGCCGCCAAGGCCGCCGGCGTGAAGGTCTCCTTCGACTGTAACTATCGCGCCAAGCTGTGGGCCGACCGGGGCGGGGACGCGCCGGGCGTGTTCGACAAACTGGCATCCTGCGCCGACCTGATGTTCGGCAACGAGCGCGACATCGCCCTGATCCTGGGCGCCGATTTCCACGCCCTGCCTTTGTCGGAACGGTTCCTGGCGGCGGCGGAACTGGCCTTCAAGACCTGGCCGGGGCTGAACTGGCTGGCCTCGACCATCCGCACCCATCATGACGTCGACCATCAGGAACTGACGGGTCGCGTGGCCGCCCGCGACCACCGTGTCCATTATTCCCGCACCTACAAGCTGAACGGCATCGTCGATCGTATCGGCGGCGGCGACGCCTTTGCCGCCGGCCTGATCCACGGTCTGGACAAGGGCTGGGCCGCCGACGCCGCCATCAACTTCGCCGCCGCCGCCGCCGCCCTGAAGCATTCCGTGCCCGGCGACGCCAATCTGGTCAGCGTGGCCGACGTGATGAGCCTGGTGAATGAGGAAGGGCTGGATGTGAAGCGGTAAGCGCTTGCTGCCGCTTCCTTTTCTTGTCATCCCGGGCTTGTCGCCGGGATGACGAGAAGGGTGGGAGCTACCCCCAAGGAGCCATGCGCGCCGCGCAGTCTTGCCCCGGCGTTGCCCCCGGCTGGCGCAAAACGTCGCGCGCAACTATATTACGTCCATCGAAAACAACGATGGAGAGACATCATGCGGTACTTTTTTCTGCTTCACATGCTGCGGCTCGGTGCTTTTTCCCGATATGCCGTTTCGGTTGAGCAGTCCCCGGCCAACCGCCATTATTAAGGCGGAAAGGCCTGCTTCTTTAAGCAGTTCCCATTTTTCAGTCTGATGACAACTCATCGCTGGCCCCCGTTTCTGGACCGGCATGGTTGTCATGATATGGCCCCGGTGATTAATCTCGCCGGGGCTTTTTCATGTCCACACCTCGCCGGACCTTCAGGAAGGATCACCATCCATGTCCACTCCCGCCGCCGAAGGTTTCTTCATGCCGGCCGAATGGGCCCCGCACACCCGCTGCTGGATGGCCTGGCCGGTGCGGGCGGAGACCTTCCCCAACGGCCTGCCCGCCGCCCGCAAGGCTTATGCGGCGGTGGCCAGGGCCATCGCCCAGTTCGAACCGGTGACCATGCTCTGCCCCGATGGCGAGATCGCGGACGTCTCCATCGCCTGCGGGGCCGGTGTGTCCGTCCTGCCCCTGCCCTGTTCGGACAGCTGGCTGCGCGACAATGCACCCAGCTTTGTGGTCAATGGCAAGGGCGAGGTGGCCGGCGTGCATTGGGGCTTCAACGCCTGGGGCCGGAATTATGAGGATTTCCAGCCAGACACCCAGGTGGGCCGCCTGATCCTGGAAAACCAGGGGCTGAAGCGCTTCGCGGCCCCTTTGGTGATGGAGGGCGGGTCCTTCCATGTCGATGGCGAGGGCACGCTGCTGACGACCGAGGAATGTTTGCTGAACCCCAACCGCAACCCGCATCTGTCACGCGCCCAGATCGAGGCGGAACTGGCGGCGCATCTGGGCGTGCGGCAGTTCATCTGGCTGGCCAAGGGCTATGAGGAGGATGAAACCGATGGCCATATCGATGAGATCGCCTGTTTCGTGAAGCCGGGCGTGGTGCTGACCATGGTGACGGACGACACGTCCGACCCGAACTATGCCGTGTTCCAGGACAATCTCGCCCGCCTGCGCAGCGCGCGTGATGCGAGCGGCCGGGAGTTGGAGGTGGTGACCCTGCGCACCCCCGCCCGCCAGGAACAGAATGGCGTGCGCCTGACCCTGTCCTACACGAATTTCTACATGGCCAATGGCGGCATCGTCATGCCGCAGTTCGAGGACCCGATGGACGGGGAAGCCGTCAGCCTGTTCGGCAAGCTTTTCCCCGACCGCACCATCATCCCCGTGCCCGCGCTCGACATCGTGCGTGGCGGCGGCGGCATCCATTGCATCACCCAGCAGCAGCCGGCGGGGTGAGTGGGGGGCGTTGCGGCCCCCCTACCCCTTCACCGACCCCGATGTGATCCCCTCGACAAAATATTTCTGCGCCAGGAAGAACACGATCAGCGAGGGCAGCAGGGCGATGGTGGACATGGCCAGGACCTGGTTCCAGGCCGTGGCCTCCGTCACGTCGATGGCCATCTTCAGGGCCAGGGCCACGGGATATTTCCCCACCGAGGACAGGTAGATCAGCGGGTAGAGGAAATCGTTCAGGCTCCACATGAACTGGAACAATGCCACGGAGATGATGGCGGGCATGATCACCGGCACCACGACATGCCACAGCACCTGCACCGAATTGCAGCCATCGATCACCGCCGCTTCCTCCATGTCCGGCGGAATGCCGCGCAGGAACTGCACCACCATGAAGACGAAGAACCCGTCGGTGGCGAAGGCGCAGGGCACATAGAGCGGCAGATAGGTATCCAGCCAGCCGAATTCCCGGAACATCAGATATTGCGGGATCAGCAGCACGCTCTTGGGCAGCAGGATGGTGGCCACCATCAGCGCGAACCAGAGCTGCTTGCCCGGCATCTTGAACCGCGCGAAGCCATAGGCGACCAACACCGACGACGCCACGGTCAACACCACCTTGGGAATGATGAAGGCGAAGCTGTTCAGGAGGTAGGTGGCGAAGCTGTATTCCGTGCCCGTGCGCCAGCCCTTCACCACCCCGTCCAGGGTCGGCTCCTGCGGCCACAGCCCGATGGACCCGAAGATCTCGTGATTGGGCTTGAAGCTGGCTGCCACCATCCAGAACAGCGGATAGAGCATGACCAGCCCCACCCCCAGCAGCACGCCATAGCGCAGGCCTGCGCTCAACCGCCCCATCCAGGCGACGTCACGACGGGGCGTGGGCAGGCTGATGCTCACTCTCCCTCCTCCCGCTCATTGCCGTAGAATACCCAATATTTGGCCGACGCGAAGGCGATGATGGTGAACAGCGCGATAATGATGAACAGCACCCAAGAGAGGGCGGCGGCATAGCCGACATTGAAATATTTGAACGCCTCCTCATAGATCATCAGCGGCAGCAGATAGGTGGATTTCAACGGCCCGCCGCCGGTGATGATGTAGGGGCCGTTGAACTCCTGGAACGCCTGCACGATCTGCATGATGAAATTGAAGAAGATCACCGGGGTCAGCAGCGGCAGGGTGATGGTGAAGAAGATGCGGGCCTTGCCGGCCCCGTCGATGGTCGCCGCCTCGTACAGGTCGCCGGGAATGTTCTGCAATCCGGCCAGGAACACCACCATGGCCGATCCGAACTGCCACAGGCGCAGCAGCACGACGGTGAACAGGGCATAGGCCGGCTCCCCCAGCCAGTTCAGCGGCGCCCCGCCGGCCCAGACCAGCACCTGGTTGATCAGCCCGTCGCCCGCGAACACATAGCGCCACAGCACGGCGATGGCCACCGACCCGCCCAGGATGGAGGGCACATAATAGGCGGTGCGGAAGAAGCCGATGCCGCGCAGCCGGAAATTCAGCACAAACGCGATGAACAGCGCGAAGGCCAGCTTCAGCGGCACCGTGATGAACACGTAGAGGAAGGTGACGCCCAGCGAATTGTGGAAGGTCGCGTCACCCGCCATCTGTGTGTAATTGCCCAACCCCAGAAAGTGGGCATGGTCCACCGGGTCCTGCAGCTGATAATCCGAAAAGGACAGCAGGAAGGAGGACAGGAACGGGAACAGGGTGAAGGTCGCCAACCCGATCAGGAAGGGCGCGATATAGAGATAGCCGGACAGGCGGTTGTCATGCATGGGCTGCTCTCCTACGCCGCCGCCACGGCCGCGACACGCCCCGCGGGGCAGCCCACGGCGCGGCCATCGGCATCGAACAGGTGGCATTGCGCCAGCCGCACGCCGACGCGCAGGCCCGTACCAATCCGCAGCGGCACGTCGCCCGACAGTTTCACCACCAGCACCCCGTCCAGCAGGGCCGGCATGCGCAGATGCGCCAGCGTCTCCCCGCCCAGCCGTTCCACCAGATCGATGACCGCATCGAAATCCATCCCCGGCTCGTCGCGGGCGTCGGCATCCTCCCCCACCCGGAAATGTTCGGGCCGGATGCCGACGGTGACCTTGGCCCCCCGCCTCACATCGGCTTGATGGCGGGGCAGGCGCAGGCTGGCGCCGTTCAGGCGGACACTGACGCTTTCCGCCTCCGCCCCCTCCACGATGCCACCCATGAAATTCATCTGCGGAGAGCCGATGAAGCCGGCAACGAACAGGTTGGCGGGATTGCGGTACAGCTCGATCGGTGCGCCGATCTGTTCAATGCGGCCGGCATTCAGCACCACGATGCGGGTGGCCAGCGTCATGGCCTCCACCTGATCATGGGTCACATAGATCATGGTGGCGCCCAGCTTGGTATGCAGGCGCGCGATCTCCACCCGCATCTGGCCGCGCAGCGCCGCATCAAGGTTGGACAGGGGCTCGTCGAACAGGAACACTTCCGGCTCTCGCACGATGCAGCGGCCGATGGCCACCCGCTGGCGCTGTCCGCCGGACAGCGCACGCGGCTTGCGGTCCAGCAGGTTGGTCAGTTGCAGGATCTCTGCCGCCTTGGCGACCTTGGCCTTGATCTCCGGTTTCGGCACACCGGCAATCTTCAGGCCGAATCCCATATTCTCCGCCACGCTCATATGCGGGTACAGCGCATAGGACTGGAAGACCATGGCAATGCCGCGCCTGGACGGGTGGGTCAGGGTGACGTCGCGGTCGCCGATCATGATCGACCCACCCGTGGGCAGTTCCAGGCCCGACACCAGGCGCAGCAGCGTGGACTTGCCGCAGCCGGACGGGCCGACGAACACGGTCAACTCCCCCGGCTGGATATCCAGGTCCACACCCTTGATCACATCGACGGCGCCGAAGCTCTTCGTCACGCCGCTGAGTTGCACCCGACCTTTGGCCAACCCCCATCCCCCTGCTTTTATCGTTGGTCGCCTCTTCGGCAATCGATGGTCTTGGACGCCACCTGTTCTCTTGATTTTATCCGGTAACCGGTGTCAATTGCAATGAGCCAGACGTGTCGCGCGCCGGGGTCTCCTGACGCGCGTCCGCTGCCCCTGAATGCCAAGGATGACGCCAAGATGAGTTGTGCGCAACCTCCCGCCCTGTCCCCGGACGAACTGCCCCCGGCCCATATTGTCGACCCGGCCGACGATGTCGCCGTGGCCGTGAAGGCGTTGGACCAGGGCACACGGATCGAACTGGCGGGACAGGTCGTCACCCTGCTGTCCGACATTCCGCGCGGCCACAAGTTCGCCCTGCATGCCATCCAGGCGGGCGAGCCCGTGCGCAAATATGGCTGGCCCATTGGCGTTGCCACCGCTGGCATTGAAGCTGGCGCCCATGTCCACAGCCATAATCTGGCCACCGGCCTGTCGGGCACGTTGAGCTACCGGTACGAGCCGGCGGATACCGATGCCGCCTGGGCAGCGCAGCCCCGGTCCGAACGGACCTTCATGGGCTATCGCCGCGCCGATGGCCGCGTGGGCACGCGCAACGAGATCTGGATCCTGTGTACCGTCGGCTGTGTCAGCCGCACGGCGGAGCGTATTGCCACCCTGGCGGGCCAGCGTTTCGCCGGCAAGGTGGACGGGGTGCTGGCCCTGCCGCATCCGTTCGGCTGTTCGCAACTGGGCGACGATCTGAACTATACAAAGTCGATCATCGCCGCCCTGGCACAGCATCCCAATGCCGGCGGCGTGCTGCTGCTGGGCCTGGGGTGCGAGAGCAACCAACTGGACAAGCTGTTGCGCGATGCGCCCGGCATCGACCGCTCCCGCCTGCGCGCCTTCACGGCCCAGGCGTCCAGCGACGAGGTGGAGGACGGCATCAATGCCGTGGCCGAACTGGTGGAGATCGCCGCCCAGGACAAGCGCGAGCCCTGCCCTGCGTCGGACCTGGTGATCGGCCTGAAATGCGGCGGGTCGGACGGGTTCAGCGGCCTGACCGCCAATCCCCTGGTGGGCCGCATGGCCGACCGGGTGACGGTGGCCGGCGGCAGCGCCATCCTGACCGAGATTCCGGAGATTTTCGGGGCGGAGGAACTTCTGATGCGCCGGGCTGTTGACGAACAGGTGTTCGACGGCGTCGTCGATGTGGTCAATGGCTTCAAGCAATATTTCCTGGATCACAAGCAGCCGGTCTATGAGAACCCGTCGCCGGGCAATATCGCGGGCGGTATCACGACGCTGGAGGAAAAGTCGCTGGGGGCTGTGCAGAAGGGCGGCCGCGCCCCGCTCTGCGATGTCATCGCCTATGGCAAGCTGCGCCGCAAGAAGGGCCTGACCCTGCTGGAAGCGCCGGGCAATGACGGGGTGTCCAGCACCGCCCTGACGGCGGCGGGGGCGACGGTAATCCTGTTCACCACGGGCCGGGGCACGCCGCTGGGCTTCCCGGCCCCGACCTTGAAGATCGCGTCCAACTCTGTGCTGGCCCGGCAGAAGCCGAACTGGATCGATTTCGACGCCGGCCTGGCGCTGACCCATGCCGGCCTGGACGGGGCTGCGGATGCCCTCTGGTCCCTGATCCTGGACACCGCATCGGGCCAGGAAACACGCGCCGAAAAGAATGGTCAGCGCGAAATTGCCATCTGGAAGAATGGAGTGACCCTCTGATGCCGTCGCTTTCCACCGCCAATCTGGGCCTGCTCAGCGCCGACGTGGCCCGCCCCGCCTATGACCGCGACGCGGCCGGCATCGGCGTCGTCCATTTCGGCCCCGGCGCCTTCTTCCGCGCCCACCAGGCCTTCTTCTTCGATGAGGCTTTGGCCCAGGGCGGCAACTGGGCCATCTGCGCCGCCGCCTTGCGCAGCACCGATGTGCGCGACGCGCTGCGCCCCCAGGATAATCTCTACATCCTGGCGGAGCTGGAGCGGGAGACGCGGTACCGCGTGATCGGGGCGATCAAGGAGACGCTGGCCGGCCCGGCCGACCGCCCCGCCCTGCTGGACCGTCTGGCCAACCCGGATACGGTCATCGTCACCATGACGGTGACGGAGAAGGGCTATTGCCTGAAGGGCGATGGCAGCCTGGATTTCGACCATCCCGACATCGCCCATGACTTGGCCGAACCCCTGAACCCGGTCAGCCTGATCGGTCATCTGGTGGAAGGGCTGCGCCGCCGCCATGCCGCCGGCACCACCCCCTTCACCGTCATCTCCTGCGACAATCTGGTGGATAATGGCCACAAGCTGGGCCGCGCCGTCGCCGATCTGGCGGAAAGGCAGGATGCGGCCCTGGCCGCCTGGATTCGCGCGCATGTCGCCTTCCCCCGCACCATGGTGGACAGCATCACGCCGGCCACCGACGACGCCCTGCGCGCCCGCGTGACGCATGATACCGGCGTGCAGGATGCTTGGCCCATCCAGCGCGAGCGGTTCACGCAATGGGTGATCGAGGACAAGTTCAGCAATATCCGCCCCGACTTCGCGTCCATCGGCGTGACCCTGACCACGGATGTCAGCGCCTATGACCGGGCCAAGCTGCGCCTGCTGAACGGCCCGCATTCCACCCTGGCCTATCTGGGCATCCTGGCCGGTTACGAATCGGTGGCCGACGCCATGGGTGATACCGATCTGGCCGGCTTCGTGCGCCGGTTGATGCTGGACGATATCCGCCCCACGCTGAACCAAGATGCCGGCATCGATTATCCCGCCTATATCGACGCCATCCTGGCCCGCTTCGCCAATCCCGGCATTCGCCATCTTCTGTCGCAGATCGCCTGGGACGGGTCGGCCAAGCTGCCCTTCCGCCTGTTCGGCACCATCGCCGAACGGCTGGCGGCCGGGGCGCCGGTGGACAATCTGGCCCTGCCCGTGGCCGCCTGGATGCATTTCGTGCGCAGGAAGGCCAGCGACGGCACCAAGCTGACCGACCCGCTGGCCGATGCGCTGCTGACCATCGGCCGCACGGCCACAGGCGACGCGCATCGCGACGTCTCCTGCTTCTTCGCCCTGGAACAGGTGTTCCCGCCGGCCCTGACCGGCAACCCCGTCTTCCGCGCGGCCCTGGAACGGGCCTATACGCTGCTGGACGGCGGGGTTCAGGCGGCGTTGAAAGGGATTTGACGGAAAAAAGGCCGGCGGATCACCCCGCCGGCCTTCGTCACATTCGCGACCGAACCGCGCCTCAATCGTCGCGGTGGGTGCGTTCCATGCGTTCGTGGCGTTCCTGGGCCTCCAGGCTCAGGGTGGCAATGGGGCGGGCCTCCAGGCGGCGGACGCCGATCGGCTCACCCGTCTCCTCGCAATAGCCGTACTCGCCCTCATGGATGCGCTGCAGGGCGGCATCGATCTTGGAGATCAGCTTGCGCTCCCGGTCGCGGGTACGCAGCTCCAGGGCCCGATCCGTCTCCAGCGTGGCGCGGTCGGCGATGTCGGGTTCCTGGAGCCCGCCATCCTCGTGCAGGCTGTTCAGCGTCTCGCTGCTTTCGCGCAGCAGCTCCGCGCGCCATTGCAGCAGCTTGTGCCGGAAGAAGGCCCGCATCAGCGGGTTCATATATTCCTCGTCTTCCGACGGGCGGTAATCGGGGGGAAGCAGAGGCAACGATGACGACATCTGACTGGTCCGATCCTGGGCCTGGAAACGGCGCGGAGTATAGGGAGACAGAGCGCGCCCCGCAACAGCCGAGCAACATCGGCGCAAAACTTCTAATGTGCTGAATTGAAACAATTTCCTGGGAAGCTGAAAGCGCTTGGCCTTCAGTCGTATGCAGTCCGTCGGCGGGGCCTCAGCCCTGCGGCGTCAGCTTGGCGATCTCCACCTGCGCGCGCAGGTCGATCTCGTCCAGGATCTCCTGCAAGCGGGGATCATCGATGCTGTCCCGTTGGTTCTGCAGAACCCGGGTCAGCTCATGCAGCTTTTCCAGCGGGATGGAGCCGGTCAACAGGCCCAGCCGCAGCTCGTCCAGCCGGTCCAGGATATCCTCGCCCCGCGCGCGGGCCCGGCGCTTCTTGCCGGAAGTGGGGTCGTCCACCTCTTGCAGCGCGAATAGCGGGTTGATGCCGGCCGCCGATTGTGGACCTGACGACCGGGTAACGCCCTCATCCTCGTCCCCGCCCTGGATATGGCGTGAGAATTCGCCGCCGCCGCTGCGCGTGGCTTTCTTCACCTGGCCGGGACGGGCGGAGGAAGGACCCTCGATCTTCATGGCGCGGATGGCTGCTTTCGCTATTGGGTGGCGGCTCCGACACCAAATATATAGGCCGGCCGCGCGGATTTAACTACAGGTATCACCCACGGCGACCGGTCCGGTAGGGCATTTTTTGCCCCGGCTGGCGGATGCCCGGCGCAAGGCACCCGGCAAAGCTTGACCGGCCGGCCTGGAAGGCGCGCAATGCCTGGACTGGCATGGTTCTGGCATCTGTCCCGCCGACAAAGGGGCAAACAAAGCCCTGGACCGAAGGCAAGCGACAGAATCGGAACGACCGCCATGGCGACGCCCGTGATCTCCACCCAAGTAATCTCGGCCAAGACCCGGATCGGCCAGCTGCTGGCCGCGATCGTGACGGCGCTGACGCTGATGGCGCCCGACATGGCGCATGCGCAGAGCCGAATCAAGGATATCGCTGATGTGGAGGGTGTGCGCGACAACATGCTGATCGGGTACGGCCTGGTGGTCGGCCTGAACGGCACGGGCGACACGATCAACAACTCGCCCTTCACCGAACAGAGCCTGATCGGCATGCTGGAGCGGTTGGGCGTCAATGTCCGCGGCGACACGATCCGCACCAAGAATGTCGCGGCCGTCATGGTCACCGCCACCCTTCCCCCCTTCACCTCGCAAGGGGCGCGCATCGATATCAGCGTCGCCGCCATGGCGGACGCCAAGAACCTTCAGGGCGGGACCCTGCTGGTGACCCCGCTGCTGGGTGCCGATGGCGAGGTCTATGCCGTGGCCCAGGGGGCGGTGGCCATTTCCGGCTTCTCCGCCCAGGGGGCCGGCGCCTCCATCACCCGCGGCGTGCCGACCAGCGGCCGTATCGCCGGCGGCGCCATCGTGGAGCGGGAGATCGATTTCGCCCTCTCCGACCTGCCCTATCTGCGCCTGTCGCTGCGCAACCCGGATTTCACCACCGCCGTGCGCGTGGCCAACGCCATCAACCAGTTCGTGGGTCAGCAGACGGCCAAGGCCGCCGACCCGACCAGCGTGATGATCAATGTCCCGCCCCAGCGCCGCGCCGACCTTGTCGCCTTCCTGGGCGAGGTGGAACAGTTGCGCGTGCAGCCCGACCAGGTGGCCCGCGTCGTCATCGACGAGGCGTCGGGCGTCATCGTCATGGGCGAGAATGTGCGCATTTCCACGGTGGCCATCGCCCAGGGTAACCTGACCATCAAGATCACCGAGACGCCGCAGGTGTCGCAGCCCGCCCCCTTCAGCCAGGGTGGCCAGACCACGGTCGTGCCGCGCACCGACATCCAGGTCGATGATGGTGCGGACAAGAAGCTGGCCGTGATGCCGGCCGGTGTCTCTCTCCAGGAACTGGTGCAGAACCTGAACGCGCTTGGTGTGGGGCCGCGTGATATGATCTCGATCCTGCAATCCATCAAAGCGGCTGGCGCGCTCCAGGCCGAGATCGAGGTGATGTGATGTCCGACGGCATGAAACTCTCCACCCCCGGCTTCGACCCGCAGGCCCTGTCCCAGGCCCAACAGACCAACGCCAAGGCCAAGTCGCCCAGCATGAAGGATGTCGGCAAGGCTGCGCAGGAGTTCGAGGCGGTGTTCCTCTCCCAGATGCTGGGCCAGATGTGGCAGGGCGTGGCGGCGGACGAAACCTTCGGCGGCGGCGAGGCAGAGAACACCTGGCGCGGCATGATGATCGAGGAATATGGCAAGCAGATCGCCAAGTCCGGCGGTGTCGGCCTGGCCGACGAGGTCAAGGCCGCCATGCTGCGCATGCAGGAAGAAGAACAAGGCAAGAAAGGACCGAAATGACCGCAAACACCCGCGCGGACGCGCTGATCGAGGCCATGCAGCGGCTGACGGATCTGTTCCAGTTGGAGAACGATGCCATCCGCCGACGCAACATCCCGGCCCTGAACGCCATCGCCGACAAGAAGCCCCTGCTGGTCCGCACCTATGAGGATTGCGTGCGCTCCGTGAAGGCGGACACCGAAACGCTGCAACGCATGGATGACGCGTCAAAGGCGCGGCTGAAGCAGGCGTCGGACGATTTCATCAATGCCACCCTGGAACATGCCCGCCTGGTACGCGCGGCCACCCAGGTGACCCAATCCACCATCAACACGCTGGTCGGGGCCATCAACAAGGCCCGCGCCGATGATGGCATGTATACGCGACGCGGTGGCACGGTCTCGCCGGCCGCCTATACCCGCAAGGGTGCCCCCTCGATGGCTTACAACAAGTCGTTCTGAGGGACAGTTCAGGTATATAGGATTTTTGTCTTATGTCCGCGGCACCCATCGGGTTCGCCGCAACGCCTCCCCCTTGCCTGCGGCCATCGCCCGGCAAGCCTTGCCCATGGGCCGGCAGCTTCTGCCGCCCGGCAGGGTCCTCCAGGACCTGGACCCTGCTGGAACCTGCCAAATCATGCTGGCACGATAGGTGCATGGTCCCAACCGGATAAGCGCAGGAACCAAAGCCATGGACGTCTCGACCCTCTTCACGGCACCAGCTACAGCGGCCTCCACGGCTGCCCTCTCCTTTGGTGCCATGGGCGGTGCCACCGCACCGGGTGAAGCGGGGGAGGGTCTGGACAGTTTCAACCAGCTGCTGGGCAATTTCCTGGCTCTGACGGGCGGAATGGCGCCGGAGGGTGCCACGGCGACCGACGGGCTGATGCCTGTCGCGACCGACGGTGCTGCAAACCCGTCCCTGCCGCAGGGGACGACAGGTCTGTTCCAGGGGTTGAACCTGACAACGGCAATGGCCGGCACCGGCCTGCAGGGCGGCAAGGCCCTGGAAGGGCGCTGGGCCCAGTCGGGCCTCAACCTCCTGGCCGGCAGCGCGCTGGCAGGGCAGGAACTGAACCAGGAGGTCGTGGCCTTTCTGAACGACCTGTCGACCGCCATCACGGCCGAAGGCGTGCCGATGGAGGGGGAAATCTCCCTGGATCTGGCCGTGAAATCGGTCGGCGAGGACGAGGCGGAGGCTGAGACCCTGCTGTTGGCGGAGGGTGAGGCGCCCGCCCAGCCCCTGCCCATTCTCAATGCCGCGCTGTCGGTTGTGATCACCCCCAGTGTCATTCCGCGCGACACTGTGCAGCAGACGCCCGGCTCGCTGGGTATGACGCTGACCGTGGCGGGTACCGGCCTGCAAGCCCTGCCCAGCGTACCGGCATCGGAGGAGACGACCGCCCCGGCGGCGGCCCCGATCATTCCCCGTCTGGCAACGGCCCCGGTTGCGCCCAAGGCACCGTTCATGGCGGCTGCGCCCACGGCCCCGGTGGCCCCGGGGCCGGTCCCTGTGGCAACGACCGCAGAGGCTGCGGCAACGGTTGAAGCAGCTGAACCGCTGGTGGCCGCGCCCGTGGTGCCGTCCGCCGACACGCCGGCCGCCGCAGCGGTCCCCCCCATTGCCACCGCAACCAATGTTGCCATCCCGGCCGCCAAGCCGGTCGTCGGTCAGCGCGTGGCCGCCATCGCTCTGCCGGCCGAGCTGGCGGCCACGGCCCAGACGGATGAGACGCCGATCCCGGCCGCCATGGTTGCGAAGCTGGCGGAAGCCGCCAAGCCGGCTGAGAACACCGCACCGGTGGTCACACCGGTCGCGCAGTCGGCGGCACGGCCCGCCGCCGCCCCGATTGCCCAACCCCTTCCGGCAACGCCCGTGACAGACACCCCTGCCCCGGCGACCCTCGTCATGACGGCGGAAGTGACGGCACAGACGGAAGCGAAGGCGGCGGCGGAGATGGCGGTGGATGCCGATGAGGCTGTCTCTGCCACCCCAGTCGCGCCGACGCCGGCGGCGGCATCGACGACCAATGCCGCTCCCCAACCGCAAGCCCAGCCTGTCGCGGCGCCAGCGCCCAGACTGGAGGCTGCGAAGGCCAATCCGGTGGAACTGGCGGCATTGCCGGCCGAACCGGTGGCGGACGCCCCGGTCGAAATGCCTGACATGGCAACGGACGAACCGGCAACCCAGACGGCATTCCAGGTGGCAACGGCCGCCCCGACCACCGGTCCTGCCCGTCCGGCTGCCGCCCCTGTACGTCCGGCAGCGGCGTCGCCGGCCCATGTCCAGGCCGCCGCCGGTCAGCCCGCGCCTGAGGCGGAGGCTGACCTGGCCGACGCCCCGGTGCAGGAAGAGGAGGCGACCAACAATCGCATGCTGGCCCCCCGCCATGTGGGTGCGGAGGCCCAGACGGAGATGCAGGACGGGATTGCCGGGCAGGCACAATCTGCCGGGCAGAACCAGACCGGTATCCGTGATACGGCCCCCCCCACCGTCAATGGCGAGCGGGAGGATAACCTGTTGGCCCGCGCCGTCACCGCCGCCGGCAAGGGCAGCGAGAGCAAGACCGCCGGTGACGAGAATGCCGCCAGCAATCCCGATACCGGCACCCCGGCCGATACCGTGGATGGTGTGACCGGCAGCGCCCAAACGGGCGAGCCGGGCAAGGCGCAGGGCACGGATTTCACGCAATCGCTGCGCCAGACCACCGCCCCGCACCGTCCGGGCGCCTATATGCCGCCCACGCAGCAGATGGCCTTCCATGTCCAGCGCGCCGTCCAGGACGGCAATGACCGTCTGTCCATCCGCCTTAATCCCCAGGAACTGGGCCGTATCGACGTACAGTTGGAAATCGGGGCGGAAGGCAAGCTGCGGGCCAAGGTGATGGTGGAGAACCCGCAGACCCTGGAGATGCTCCAGAAGGACTCCAAGCACCTGGAAAAAGCACTTCAGGATGCCGGCCTGCAGACCGACCAGAACAGCCTGTCCTTCTCGCTTCAGGATAGCGGCGACCAGGCCCGCGAACGCCAGGAGCAGCGGGAGCAGCAGGGACATGGCACAGGGATTGCTTCTGATGATGTCGAGCAGGAAGACCCGGCAATTATCGCCCAGGCCCAGATCATGGAACTGGGGCGGGTGGATGTCCGGGTCTGACCCACGACCCTGATGGGGAAGGATTGAGCCATGTCCATTTCCGGCGTCTCCAATTCGACCGGTACCAGCAACTCCTCCACGACGCAGAAATCGGCGCTGGGGGATCTGTCGGACAATTACGAGACTTTCCTGACGCTGCTGACCTCGCAGCTTCAGAATCAGGACCCGTTGCAGCCGACCGACACCGCAGAATTCACCAAGCAGCTGGTGCAATATTCGCAAGTCGAACAGTCGATCAAAACCAACGACAAGCTGGACAACGTCATCAGTGCCATCAATAACGGCCAGCCCAACCAGGCGCTGGGTTATATGGGCAAGACCGTGGAGATCCAGTCGAACGGCATCGCGCTCCAGGATGGCAAGGCCCACCTGACCGTGTCCACCGACACGCCGGCCTCCAGTGCCGTGTTCGAGATCAGCGACGCCAAAACCGGCGAACTGATCCGCACCATCGAACTGTCCAAGTTCGCCGGCACCCAGGATGTCGATTGGGACGGGCTGGACAGCAGCGGTGAGCCGGTGGAGGACGGTACCTACAAGGGTGTGGCTAAAATAACCGGAGCCGACGGCAAGGCCGTGGAGGCCCAGGTGATGAGCTTCGGACGTGTCACAGGCATTGATCTGACGGCCACGGAACCTTACCTGATGCTCGGAACCCTGCCGATCACCATGACCAATGTCCTGTCGATCAAGGATTGATCCTGGCGATTACCGAATTTGATTGCCAGGATTTGCTCCCCGGTTCACCGTTTGTTAAGGGGCGGGCGCTATCGATACCAGGGTGTACTGGATTGAAGGCGACACCCATCATGAAACAGCTCAACCAAGCCGCAACCTCTCGCCTTCGCGCGGAATCGGAAGCCGATACCCAGGGTATCGCCGATGGCAGCGGCCGTCTGACGCTGGACGATCTTCCCCCAGCCGATACCCGTCGCTGGGTCATGCGGCGCAAGGCGGAAGTTGTGGCCGGCGTGCGCGCCGGTCTGTTGTCCGTTGAGGAAGCCTGCGCCCGCTACGGCCTGTCGGCCGAGGAATTCGCATCCTGGCAGGAAATGATCGATCGTCATGGCGTCCAGGCCCTGCGCGTCACCCGCCTGCAGGACTATCGCCGCCGCGAGGAATAGGCCGGAATTACAGGTATTTCAGCGCAGATTGTCCGCGACGCTGTGCAGGCCCTGGGCACGCAGGATTTCCTGACGTTGGCGCAGGCGACGGCGGTCTACCGACTGGCGTGTGCGCTCCCCACCCAGGATGGTGCCGTCCTCCCCCGTCAGGGAGAGCACCAGCTCGTCCAGCAAGGCGCCTTCCCGATCCGGTGCCCGCTGGTCCAGCGGACGGTCGGTATTGATCTCGCGTAGCAGCCGGTCGGCCAGCGCCGCCTGGGTCTGGGGCAAATGGCCCTGCTGGATCATGCCGGCAATGATCTTCAAGGTCGGGTTGGCCACCTGGTCGGCGATGCCCTTGCGGCACAGGACCACGGCGCCCATCTGGCGCAGGGCAGTCCCCAGATTGGGCTGCGGCGCAAACAATTCCTGCACCACTTCGGCGAAGATCATGGTGTCGGAAAGGATTGCATCCACCTGCCGCACCAGCCCGTTCTCCACATTATCCTGGGCCAGCCGGGTCAGCGCGTCCACTTTGGACAACAGCGACCGGCATTCGAACAGCCAGATGCAGATCAGGGCATTCAGCACATAGTCATGATGCTCCAGCCCCACCTTCTGCCCGACGGCGTTGGACAGGACTCCCAGATCCTTGCCCTTGAATTCCGGGAAGCTACCGCGTTCGGCGGCAAAGGCACGCGCCTTCTGCTGGGCCTGGGCGACCAGTGTATCCAGCAACTGCATCCGTTCCTTCACGGACACACCCATGGCCGCCGCCTGGGCGGAGCCGACGCGGTGCAGCCCGGCATTCACCAGTCCCTGCGCATCCTGCAATTTGCGGATATGGCTGAAACTGTGCAGCAGTTCGGTGGTGCAGATATTGGCGCGCTGAAGATAGTCGCGCATCACCTGCCCGATGGTGCGGCGCCCGTCGGCGGTGAACAGATCATCCACCACCTTGCAGACCGCCAGCTCGCCAACCGGGGTGGAAATGACGATAGGCTTTTCCTTGGGCGGATTGGCCGTGGCCTCATAGACCACCATCTCCGACGTGGCGGAACTGGACAGCATGCGGTGGCGCACCACTTTCACGGCCTGGGACTTGCCCAGACGCAACAGCAGCTGCGCCTCGTTGATGGCGTCCTTTTCCTCATCGCACAAGACATGCAGCTGCCAGCGGTCTTCCTTTTTCAGGAAGACTTCGAAAGTCTTCTTCTTGTTCCAGAAGCTGACACCGAAAATCATACCGCTCCAACCCTATCCGATTAGTCTTAGTCTAATGGATAGGGGTGATTTGGCAACTATCCTGTAGGCGTGGAAGGAAAACGGTCATGCATGACCGGACGCGCTTTTCTCTATTTGCAGAGACTGCCCGACGGTCATTCTCATGACCGCCGGCCCGCCGCCCATGCGGCGTGCGCCAAGCCCGCGGATGCGGGCACCCGGCGCCTGAACAGCAAAAACTCAATCGTAGGGATTCGTGCTGCCTTTGCGCAGCAGCAGGCGGATGGGCACGCCGGGCAGGTCCAGATGTTCGCGCATGCCGTTGACCAGATAGCGGGAATAATGGTCCGGCAGGTCCACGGGCTTGCTGACGAACAGGGCGAAGGTCGGCGGCCGGCTCTTCACCTGGGTCATGTAGCGGATCTTCAGGCGGCGGCCATCGACCAGGGGCGGCGGATGGCTCTCCGTCATGCTCGCCAGCCAGCGGTTCAGCGCCGATGTCGGGATGCGGCGGTTCCAGACGCCATAGGTGGTGACCACCGCGTCGAGCAGATCGACCAGCCTCTGGTTCTTCAGGGCGGAAATGGCGACGGTGGGAATGCCCTTGACCTGCGGCAAGGAGGTCTGCAACCGGTCGGCCATGCGGCGGAGCGCGGCATTCTTGTCCTGGACCGCATCCCACTTGTTCAGCGCGATGACCAGGGCGCGGCCCTCCTCCACCACCAGCCGGGCGATGGTCAGGTCCTGCTTGTCCAGGATACCGTCGGCATCCAGCACCAGCACCACGACATGCGCCATGCGGATGACGCGCAGCGTGTCCTGGTTCGCCATCTTCTCCAGCTTGGCCTCCACCCGCGCCCGCTTGCGCAGGCCGGCGGTATCGACCAGACGGATGGGACGGCCCTTCCATTCCCATTCCACGGCGATGGCGTCGCGCGTCATCCCCGCCTCCGGGCCGGTCAGCACGCGTTCTTCGCGCACCAGGGCGTTCAGCAGGGTGGACTTGCCCACGTTTGGCCGGCCGACAATGGCCAGCTGCAGCGCCTTGGGCTCTTCCTCCTCGACGAACTCCTCGCCGTCGGCCGCAACCTCACGCACGCTGGCCTCGGCGGCTTCCTCGTCGAACGCCTCCTCCTCCTCGGGCTCGTCGTCCTTGGGCATGAAAGGTTCAAGCGCCTCCACCAGGTCGGCCATGCCCTCGCCATGCTCGGCCGACAAGGGGACCGGCTCGCCCAGGCCCAGTTCGAACGCCTCGATCAGGCCGGGGCGGCTGGCCGCCCCCTCACACTTGTTGGCGACCAGGATGGTGGGCTTGCCGGCCTTGCGCAGCCATGTCGCGAAATGCTTGTCCATGGCCGTGACGCCGGCGCGGGCATCGATCAGGAACAGGGCCACGTCGGCCCGTTCCACCGCCCGCTCCGTCTGGCGGCGCATCCGCGACTCCAGACTGTCGTCGAACACATCCTCCAGGCCGGCCGTATCGACCACGGTGAATTCCAGCCCGCCGACGCGCCCGTCGGCGGCGCGCCAGTCGCGCGTCACGCCGGGCTGGTCGTCAACCAGGGCGATCTTCTTGCCGACCAGCCGGTTGAACAGGGTGGACTTGCCGACATTCGGCCGCCCGATAATGGCGACCGTCAGTCGGTGCGTGGCCTTGATCACTTAAAACTCCGTATTACCGATAGGCGACCAGGTCGCCATCTTCCGTCAAAAGGTAAAGCGTTTCGCCGGCCACGACAGGGGCCTGCAGGGTGGGGCCGGACAGGTCGGTGGTCTTCAGCACCTTGCCGTCGGCAACCGACATTTCCACCAGTTCGCCCTGGTTGTTGGTCAGGAGCAGGCGGCCACCGGCCACCAGCGGGCCCGTCCACAGGACCGGGTCCTCCTTGTCCTCCTCATCCTCCCACTGCTGAAGCTGGGAGATCCAGCGGACGCGGCCGTCCTTTTTGGTCAGCGCCACGACCTGGCCGTCATTGGTGGTGACGAAAATCCAGTCGCCGATGACGGCCGGCGTGGTGATACCGCCGATATCCTGCTCCCAAACGCGCTGGCCGGAGCGGATATCCACCGCCGCCATGCGGCCGGAATGGCTGATGGCATAGGCGATGCCGTCGGCAATGACCGGCAGGCCGCGAATGTCGGCCAGGCCCGTCAGGTTCTCGCCACGACGCACCGACGCCAGGCTGTCCTGCCAGGATTGCCTTCCATTCTCCACGCGCAGCGCGAACAGCTCGCCCGACGAATAGGGAACGATGGCCGTGTCGCCTTCCACGGCGGGGGCGGAACCGCCCAGCAGGGCCGCAGGCTCCAGGAAGCCCGTGTGATACCATTGCAGCGCGCCGTTTTCCGCCGACAGGGTGATCATCTGGTTATCGACCGTGGAAACGAAGACGCGGCCGTCCAACACGGTGGGGGCGGAGCGAATCGGGCCGGCGATGCGGCGGCGCCAGATGACGCTGCCATTGTCGTAATCCAGCGCCACGGCTTCGCCGAAGCCATTGGTGGTGTAGATGCGGTTGTCATGCACAGCCACACCGCCGCCGAACGCCTCGCCATCCTGCTTCTCGCGCAGGATGTTCTGCGTCCAGATGCGCTTGCCGGACTGGGCGTCGAAGGCATGCAGGTCATACTCGGTATCCAGCACGAACAGCCGGCCACCGGAGATGACGGGGCCGGCCAGCAGGCGCACGCTGCTGTCGGAACCGGAGATCGACGTGCTCCAGACCTTGCGCAGGCTGCTGCCCAGCGCGACATGGCCCGGATAATGGGCCGGGTTGCTGCCGGCCTGGGACCAGTTGGGGTTGACGACCGCTTCGGGCAGTGTCACCTCGGACGCCGTCACCTGCGGGTCCACTTCCAGCTGCTGCTGAAGCTGAAGGACGGAGATGCGGTTGCCGCCCAGCTTGGGGCCATCATCCTCGCTGTCGAACCAGTCGGTGATGCCGCAGCCCGACAGCAGCAGGCAGGCCAGCAGCGGCGCTGCGATCTGCGCAGCCATGCGGTAACGGGTCCGGGAGGGGGTGGTGCCGGGGCGGCGGATTGCAGCGGCGGCGAAACGGGTGGTGTCGACCATCTTATCCTTGATCCCGGACTTATTTCGTCGCCGCGTAGAGCGCGGCCAATTCGGTGGCGCGGGCACGCAGGCCCTGCGGGGCGGTGGTGTCGTCTGACAGTTCCTTGAACAAGGCGGCAGCACCGGCATTGTCACCGGCGCGCGCGGCCAACAGGCCCGACGCCTCGGTCGCCGATGCCTTCCAGGCACTGCCCGGCTTCAGCAACGGGTCCAGCCGGCCGCGCAGCGCCGCGGCATCGCCCGTATCCAGCTGCAGCTGCACCGACAGCAGGGTGGCCAGGTCACGCAACATCGGATCGGCGGCGCCATTACCGGCCACCTGATCATACAGTTTCACGCCTTCGTCACGCTGCCCGTCGCGGGCGCGCAGCCCCGCCTCGTACAAGCGGGCAAGGTCGGCATGCCCCTCGCCCAGCTTGGCGGAAGCGGCGGCCAGCGCGTCGGCAGCGGCCCTGGTGTCGGGCTGCGTGTTCTCGTCGGCGGGGCGCAGCTTGGCCAGCGCGTCGGACAGGACGGCCGTGCGCTCCTCCATGCGGGTGGTGCGCCAATGCTTCCAGCCGACATTGCCGGCCGTGGCCGCCACCACCAGGACAGCGGCCGCGATGACCAGGCCGCCATACCGCTTCCAGAACGTCATGATCTGGTCGCGGCGCAGATCCTCGTCAACTTCACGAAAGATATCGGACATGCATCACCCTCGGCTGTTCGCCGAACCGAATGAATAAAGGGCGGCGATAGCAGACCCCCCGTTCCGGGTCAAGGCGGACGGCCCCGTTCCGGCAAGGCGGCTGCCCCCGCTGTTCCCCCCCTTGCACGCCCGGCAGGGGCGGAACAAGCGGTGGTCGCCACGACACAATACGCTGCTTTCTGGCAATTGCGGGGCAAAAAGCTGGGGGCGGCACGAAGCCGCCCCCCATACACCCTGGAAACCGATATGCTGGAACGGTCATGCCAACAGCGTGCGTTTCCGACTCACGCCGCTGGCGCCCGACATGGGGAAGACCATCACGCCGTCGTCACCACTTCCACCGCGGGCAGATCCAGCCAGTCGGCCGCCACCATGGCCTGGGTGCGGTTGCGCACGCCCAGCGCCTTGAAGATCGCGGTGATATGGATCTTTACCGTGCCGACCGTCAGGTCCAACATGTCGGCGATTTCCTGGTTGTTCCGGCCATTGCGGATCATGGCGAGGATCTCTCGCTGGCGCGGGGTCAGCTGCTTGCCCGCATCCTCGCGGAAGAAGCCGGCCGGCACGGGGCCGGCCACCGTCATCAGCGGTTCCCCGCCAGGCCGCATGGCCACCACGGGCGGCACGAAGACGCCGCCATCGCGTACGACCTCCAGCGCGCTGGGCAACTCCTCCCCCACGTCGCCGCGGCGGACATAGGCGCGGGCACCCTCTCCCAGGGCCGCACGCATCCGGTCGGGATCATTGCCACCCACGGCGATCAACGGCACCGACGGGCAGCGCTGCACGAATTCCTTGATGGCACCGCGTACTGCCATGGTGGTGGACACCATGCCGACCAGCATCTCCTGGGGGTAGCGTTCGGCCAGCCGTGCCAGATCGGCCAGATCGGCAACCTCATCAACCGGATCGTCCAGCCCGGCGCGGCGCACCAGCTGCCGCACACGGGTTACAAAAGCGGCTTCATGATCGATCAGTATCAGACGCATTTTCCACGGCCTCTACGCTTTCCCGCAACCTGTCATGGGTGTTTGGGTGCAGAATTTCCCTACCGTACATGAATTCTCTGCTTCCTACAATTTTATGCAGCAACCGCTGCGAAAAATTGCATGAAGGCGGGAAATCCCTGTCGACCCTCAAGCAGCGGCAGGCTTCCAGGACATAATCCATACCACTACCAATATGGTGTGGCGAGCCTGTGCCGAAAAGACGGCGCCGATACTTACTGATCAAGCACTTAAATCGAGCTTCCACCCGATCCGTCGCGCTACAACAACTTCCCGTCAAAAATTAGGAAGTTATTAACATTTCCCTAAGTGCCCACGTACGATACTCAACTTATATCAAATTTCTAAAAATGTAATACCGATGTAACGCGCTATCCCTCCGGATAGCGATGGAGCACCCCCGTGCCCACCGCATAAGAGCGGGTATGGTTAAAGGTTTTTGTGCCATAAACATACTTCTATATGCAATCGCGGTTCGATTGCGCTTGTCATATGCACATAAGAAGAACGCCGCCCTGGCGGGCCCAGGGCAGCGCTCATGCCGCAGTCAGGCGGTTCCGGTTCAAGCCGAAGCGGCGCCGGCCGCTTCGGGGGTGTCGCTGTTCGCGGCCGAAGCACCTTCATTATGGCCGAGGCCATTATTCATGGCCCAGATGGCGGCCTGGGTCCGGTTCACGGCATTGATTTTACGCAACAGGCTTTTCAGGTGGACCTTCACGGTGGCCTCTGTGATGCCCAGAGAGCCTGCGATGATCTTGTTGCTGTCGCCGTCGATCAGGCAGCGAAGGATTTGTGTCTCGCGTTGGGACAGACCCTTGCGCAGGGCCGTTATCTCCGTGGCGTGCTGGGGCTGTACCTGACCGGTGACCAGCAGTTCGGCCAGATGGGTGGGAAACACCTTCTCCCCCATCATCACCAGGCGCAGAGACTGAGCCAGCGCATCGGCCGACATGTCTTTCATCAGATAGCCGGAGACCCCGGCCTCCAGCGCCTGGGTCAGACGCCGCGCATCCAGTCCGCCCGTCAGGATAACGATGGGGGCATCCGGCCGCTGCTGGCGCAACTGGCTGACACGCGCCAGCGCCCCCATATCCTCGCCCGGGTCGACCAGAAGCAGTTCGGCCGGTACCGAGCTGTCGGCCATCGCTTCATCCACGCTGGCATACTCGGCCGTTACCTGGAACGGCACGTCGAGCAGCAGGCGGCTCAGCCCTTCCCGAAACAGCTTGTTCGCGTCGATCAAAATCACGGTCCGTATGCTCATGGCGTTCGCTCCTACCCGGCCGGTGGATGGCGCCCCCCAATCCTTGCGGATAGCGATGGAAGGCGAGAAGCACCGGCATCTTCAGTCCATATAGACTTTATCCCTCTCCGTTGGCGTTCAACACCCCTCTAACGCAGTATTTTGTGAATACTTTCGGCCTATGCCAGTAAACAAGCCATGAAATGGACAGAATTGGGCCGTGACATCGCCGCATAGGCTTTAAGCAATAGCCATATTCATGGGCATGTGGATCAGGACATGTCCCCGCCGTTTACCCAATTCATGTTCTGGATTAGATCGAATATGTATTTAATTTCGGCTAATGTCATTAGCGCCTTCAGTCCAGGGACGAAGGGCACCAAGACAACGTAGTCATGCGGACATTGCAGGTCGCCATGAACATCCGCGCATGACTGATGTTGCGCCGCAACACGGATCGACAGCGGCCATCCTGTGGATGAATGATAATTCATATTCATTTGGAAGGGTTTATCTGCGGGACGTCGCGATGGCGCAGACCGCTTGGGCTTTTCAAGGGTGGCCGCACACTGTCCACCGGTGGCACCGGAAACGGCAACAGCCCCGCTATGAGGGCTGTTTTGTGCTTGCCTTGGCAAGCCGTCCGCGCCATATTGTGCATCGCAGCACGTTGTGCTGCTTGCCCTTATCGGGCGTTTCCTCCCTAAACTCAGGCCGCTCATGTAGCGGCCTTTCTTTTTGGCCGCTCGGTAAGCGCGGAAGCGACCCTTGTTGAAACAAGTGAAGCGTTCCTGCCCGGTGGAAGACTATTTCTTTCAAATCGCGCCCTGGGTCAAGCCATTTTCTTCCGACCCCTTAAAAAAGTCTTAAACGGCGGCAATCGGGCCGATATTGCCGGCCGATAGATCGTCCCAGGCTGCCTCAGCCGGCCAACCCCTCCAGAATCGGACAATGCGGGCGCTCGTCGCCGTGGCAACGGTCGGCCAGATCGGTCAGGGTGGCGCGCATGGCCTGCAATTCAACGATCTTGCGGTCCAGCGCAGCGATATGGGCCAGGGCCAGCTTCTTCACCTCGCACGATGACCGGCCCCGGTCGGCCCATAGAAGCAGCAGCGCGTCCAGGTCATCCAGCGAGAAGCCCAGGTCGCGGGCATGCCGGATGAACCGCAGGGTATGGATGTCCGCGTCCTGATAGACGCGGTACCCGGCCGCCGTCCGCAGGGCGGGCTGGATCAGGCCGATGCTTTCATAATGCCGGATCATCTTGGCCGACACGCCCGTGGCCGCCGCCGCCTCACCGATATTCACGCCCACCCCCCATTGCTGGTCACGCACCGAAGATGGGGCTGACTCAGGCAAAAAAGAACCCCGTCACCAGGGGTGACGGGGTTGTTCAGGTGGGAACTTCTGGGAGGGAAACAACAGAAGATGTTGCTGAAGGCAGTTATAGAGGCGAAGGAGTTATGGATTGGTTAATCGCCTGCCTCTTTGTTGCGCATCTGCACTGCGCTTATGGATAGGTCCCCGCCCCATCTTCCCCCACCCTGTCCGATGCGCTATCACCGCCACCCCAGATCCCGCATCCAAGGTCGCCTTCCATGCTGTCCATCGCCCAGAAGATCGCAAGCGAACTCTCCGTCCGCCCCGCCCAGGTGGAGGCGGCGGTGGGCCTGCTGGATGAGGGTTCCACGGTCCCCTTCATCGCCCGCTACCGCAAGGAGGTGACGGGCGGCCTGGACGATACCCAGCTGCGCAATCTGGAAGAACGGCTGCGCTACCTGCGGGAGATGGAGGAGCGGCGGGCCACCATCGTCGCCAGCATCACCGAACAGGGCAAGATGACGCCCGAACTGCAAAAGCAGATCATGCAAGCCGACACCAAGACGCGGCTGGAAGATCTCTACCTCCCCTACCGCCCCAAGCGCCGCACCAAGGCGATGATCGCGCGTGAGGCGGGGCTGGAGCCGCTGGCCGACCGCCTGCTCTCCACCCCCACCCTGTCACCGGAAACCGAGGCTGCCGGCTTCGTCTCTGCCGACAAGGGCGTGGCCGATATGAAGGCCGCGTTGGAGGGCGCGCGGTCGATCCTGGTGGAACGGATGGGCGAGGATGCCACCCTGGTCGGCCGCCTGCGCGACTTCGCCCAATCCCAGGGGCGTGTCGTGTCGGGTCTTGTCGATGGCAAGGCGGAAGAAGGGGCGAAGTTCAGCGACTATTTCGATTTCAGCGAGCCGCTGGGCAAGATGCCGTCGCACCGCGCCCTGGCCCTGTTTCGCGGCCGTGCGGCCGGGGTGCTGGATCTGAAGCTGGCCGTGGGGGACGAGCCGCCGCCGGGCAGCCCGCATCCGGCCGAAGGGCTGATCGCCGCTGCCTTCCACATCCAGGAAAGGGGCCGACCGACCGACCGCTGGCTGGCCGAATGCTGCCGCTGGGCCTGGAAGACCAAGATCGCCCTGCATATCGAACTGGACCTGATGAATGTCCTGCGCGAGAAGGCGGAGGATGAGGCCATCCATGTCTTCGGCCGCAACCTGAAGGATCTGCTGCTGGCCCCGCCCGCCGGCCAGCGCGCCACCCTGGGCCTGGACCCTGGCATCCGCACCGGCGTGAAGGTGGCGGTGGTCGATGCCACCGGCAAGCTGCTGGATACCGGCGTCATCTATCCGCATGAACCGCGCAAGGATTGGCAGGGATCGCTGGCCACGCTGGCGGCCTTGGTCAAGCGCCATGACGTCGACCTGATCGCCATCGGCAATGGCACCGCCAGCCGGGAGACCGACAAGCTGGCCGCCGACCTGATCGCGCTGCTGGGCGATCAGCGCCTCACCAAGGTGATGGTGTCGGAGGCCGGCGCATCGGTCTATTCCGCCTCGGAAGTCGCCGCCCTGGAGTTCCCCAAGCTGGACGTGACCCTGCGCGGGGCCATCTCCATCGCCCGGCGTTTGCAGGACCCGCTGGCCGAACTGGTGAAGATCGATCCGAAATCCATCGGCGTCGGCCAGTACCAGCATGATGTCAGCCCCGCCAAGCTGTCGCGCGCCCTGGATGCGGTGGTCGAGGATTGCGTGAACGGCGTCGGCGTGGACCTGAACACCGCCTCCGTCCCCCTGCTGGCCCGCGTCTCCGGCCTGTCTGAAACCGTGGCCAAGAATGTCATCGCCTTTCGCGATGAAAAGGGCGCCTTCCGCTCGCGCCGGCAATTGCTGGACGTGCCGCGCCTGGGGCCTAAGGCGTTTGAGCAGGCGGCGGGCTTCCTGCGCATCCGTGATGGGGAGAACCCGCTGGATGGCTCCTCGGTCCACCCGGAAGCCTATCCGGTCGTCGAACGCATCCTGAAGAAGACCGGGCGTCCCTTGGCCAAGCTGATCGGCGACGTGGCCTTCCTGCAATCACTCGACCCCGCCGATTTCACCGATGAGAAGTTCGGCATCCCCACCGTTACCGACATCCTGAAGGAACTGGAAAAGCCCGGCCGCGACCCCCGCCCGGAATTCAAGACCGCCGCCTTCAAGGAAGGGGTGGAGGAGCTGAAGGATTTGCAGCTCGGCATGGTGCTGGAAGGCGTAGTGACCAACGTCACCGCCTTCGGCGCCTTCGTCGATGTCGGCGTGCATCAGGACGGCCTGGTGCATATCAGCCAGCTGTCCCATAGCTTCGTGAAGGACCCGCATGCGGTAGTGAAGGCCGGCGACATCGTCAAGGTCAAGGTCATGGAAGTGGATTTGAAGCGCAAGCGCGTGGCCCTGACCATGAAACTGGACGAACGCCCCGCCCCCGCCCGGCCGGCGGCACCGGGTAGTGACCGTCGCGACGACCGCCGCGGCCCGCCACCGAACCGGCAGCAGCAGGGGCAGCGCCCGCCGCAGCAAAATAACCCGCCGCCCAAGAAGCCAGCCCCGGCGGCGGAGGACAACGCGTTTGCGGCAGCCTTCGCGGCGGCCAAGGCGAAGGGCAAGCGGTAGGGGGCATCCCGCCCATTACCGTCATCCCGGCGAAAGCCGGGACCCAGGGGCCACAAGAGCGACGGTTAAGCCGCGTCGATCAACGCTGGCCGACAGGTCGGGCTCGCTGCCCCTGGGTCCCGGCTTTCGCCGGGATGACGGGGGAGGGATTGTCAGTTGCTTCCCTCTACGGTGGAATCACCCACAAAAAGCCCCAATTCCTCGGTCAATTTCCCCCGTCCAACCATAGGGACGTTAGGGAGAACGGGGGACATCTTGGGATTACGGCGTCGTCTCGCACCGATCACCGGTGCGCTGCTTCTGTCTGCCTGCGCCAGCAATCCGCCGCTACCGGCAACTCCGCCTGTCCCACCCGTCAGCATCGGCGGCGGTTCCGGCAGCCAGTTCGGCAATTACGAGAATTATGAGACGGGCCAGACCCATCCCGGCCCCGACGGCCCCTGCCCCATCTTCGCCTGGGACCGGCCGATCAGCGGCGGACGCGTCATCCGCTATCTCTCCGCATCTTGCCGCGTTCCCGGCGGCATCCGTATTCTCGACCTGGGCCGCCGGATCGTGACGATGGACCAAAGCCCGCTGGGCACCGCGCAATGAAAAAGGCCGGCCCCACCGGACCGGCCCTTCCCAATCTCAACCCACTGAAAACTCAGTACGTCGTACGGCCACCGGAAATGTCGAAGGTCGATGCGGTGGTGAAGCTGCATTCGGCGCTGGCCATCCAGCTGATCATGGCCGCAACCTCATGCACCTCGCCCAGGCGCCCGGCGGGGATCTTGGACAGCATGTAGTCGACCTGGCTCTGCGGCAGCTGCTCCAGGATCGGGCTCTTGAAGGTGGCCGGCGTCAGGGCGTTGACGCGGATGCCGGTCTTGGCCAGTTCCTTGCCCAGCGACTTGGTCAGGCCGATCACGCCGGCCTTTGACGCCGAATAGGCCGACGCATTGGGGTTACCTTCCTTGCCGGCCACCGAGGAGACATTGACAATGCGGCCGTAATCATTCTTCAGCATGTGCGGGACGACCGCACGGCAGCAATAGAACAGGCCGTTCAGGTTGATGTCGATGACCCGGCGCCAGCTGTCCAGCGGGAATTCATGCACGGGGACGGTCGCACCCGTGATGCCGGCACTGGCCACCAGCACATCGATGCGGCCGAACTTTTCCGCAACGGACGCCGCTGCCGCGGTCACCGCGTCAGCATCCGTCACGTCCAGCGCGATGGCATCCACAGCACCGGTGTCGGCCTTGGCCTCGGCCAGGGCGGCTTCGTTCATGTCCCAGAGGACGACCTTGGCGCCTTCCTGCGTCAGGCGGGCCGCAACCTCGCGGCCCACGCCCGACGCGCCACCGGTGATCACGGCGACCTGGCCCTTGAAGCGATCTGCATAGACGGTCATGCAACACCTTCCTGGGTCCAGGCGATGACGTTCTGCTGCTGCACGCCCAGCTTCTCGATGCCCAGACGGATGGTATCGCCGGCCTTCAGGTACTTGGGCTCCGGCTTCTGGCCCAGGCCCACGCCCGGCGGGGTGCCGGTGGTGATCAGGTCGCCCGGCTCCAGGGTGATGAACTGGCTGATATAGGCGACCAGCTGACGGCAGGTGAAGATCATCGTCTTGCTATTGCCGTTCTGGTAGCGGTGGCCATTGACCTCCAGCCACATATCCAGGGCCTGGGCATCGCCAACCTCGTCGGAGGTCACGACCCAGGGGCCGACCGGGCCGAACGTGTCGCAGCCCTTGCCCTTGTCCCAGGTGCCGCCGCGTTCCGTCTGGAACTCACGCTCCGACACGTCGTTGATCAGGACATAGCCTGCGACATGGTCCAGCGCGTTCTCTTCCGACACATAGCGGGCGCGGCTACCGATGACGATGCCCAGCTCCACTTCCCAGTCGGTCTTCACCGAACCCTTGGGGATCATCACCGGGTCGTTGGGGCCGGTCAGGCAAGAGACGGCCTTGGTGAACAGCACCGGTTCCGCCGGGATCGGCAGGTTGGACTCCGCCGCATGGTCGGCGAAGTTCAGGCCGACGGCGATGAACTTGCGCACGCCGTTGATCGGCACGCCGTAGCGGGGCGAACCCTCGACCGCCGGCAGGCTGGCCGGATCGATGGCGGCGATCCTGGCCAGACCGGCCGGACCCAGCACGTCCGGGGTGATGTCACTGATATGGGCGGACAGGTCGCGGATGGTGCCCGTGGCATCCATCAGGCCCGGCTTTTCCTGGCCCTTGGGGCCATAGCGCAGCAGCTTCATGATTTGTGGCTTTCGTGATCGGAAATGATTGGGAGATTACTTACCCGCACCGACATAAGGACGGTGCAGGGCGACCTCGCGGTTCAGCTCCACGCCGAAGCCCGGCTTGTCGGACAGTTTCAGCTTGCCATTGACGGGCACCGGCTCACCCAGCAGTTGGGGATGGAACATCGGCACGACCTTGTCGGCCTTGGGCGCCATCATCAGGAATTCGGCAAACGGGCTGTTATGCCGGGTGATGACGAAATGGTACGAGTACACGGACGACCCGTGCGGGATGACCATGATGCCACGGCTGTCGGCCATGTTGGCGATCTTGGTAAGCTCGGTCACGCCGCCGCACCAGCCCACGTCCGGCTGGATGATGTCGCAGCAATCCATCTCCATCAGCATGCGGAAGCCCCAGCGGGTGGCCTCATGCTCGCCCGTCGTCACCAGCATGCCGGTGGGGGCCTTCTTCTTCAGCTCGGCATAGCCCCAGTAATCGTCGGGCGACAGCGCCTCTTCGATCCATTTCAGGCCATATTCATGCGCCTTGTGGGCCAGCTTGGTGGCGTAGTTCAGGTCCAGCGACATCCAGCAATCATACATCAGCCAGAAATCGTCGCCCACCCGCTCGCGCATGGTGGCCAGTTCCTCGATATTCTTGCGCAGGCCTTCCTCGCCCTCGGCCGGGCCATGATGCAGGGGCATCTTGCCGCCGATGAAGCCCATCTGCTTGGCCAGATCCGGGCGCGCGCCGGTGGCGTAGAAGGTCAGCTCGTCGCGGACAGCACCGCCCAGCAGGTGATAGACAGGCTCCTGACGCAGCTTGCCCAGCAGGTCCCACAGCGCCAGGTCAACGCCGGAGATGGCGTTCACCACAAGGCCCTTGCGGCCGTAATATTGGGAGCCGAAATACATCTGGTCCCAGATCTTCTCCACCTCGACCGGCGAGCGGCCGATCAGGAAGCGGGAGAAATGCTTTTCCACCAGATAGCAGGCGGGCTCGCCGCCCGTGGTGACCGCGAAGCCGATGGTGCCGTCCGCCGCCTCGATCTCCACCACCAGCGTGCCCAGCACGTTGATGCCGAAGCTCTGCCGGCTTTGCCGGTATTCGGGATAGCGGGACATAGGCGTGGCGATATGGTCGTCGATCCAGTGGCCGTCGCCCTGGTCGTGATAATCGGCACCACCGCCGCGCACCACATAGGCGCGGACATCGCGGATAACGGGGAAAGCCATGGTGTTTTCACACTCCCTGAAGGGGCACGGCGCAGAGGCGCTGAGGCACCCGCCATGTTCTCAATTGTGGGACACAGTTTTATAAAATGGGACAAGCACTGTCAACAGCAGCGGCCTTGTCCCCAGGTTGGATCAGGCTTGCCATCCATTTTGGTTTATGAGACACCATTCCGCAATATGAGATTTGGAGGAAAGCCATGCGTTTGCTAGAGGGCAAGACCGTTCTGATCACCGGCGCGTCGCGCGGCATCGGTGCGGCTGTGGCCGTTGAATGCGCCCGTCACGGCGCCAATGTCGCCATCAACTACGCCTCCTCCCCTGCATCGGCCGAGGACGTGGTGGCGCAGATCGAAGCTTTGGGACAGAAGGCCATCGCCGTGAAGGGTGATGTGTCCGACCATACGGCCGCACCGGAATTCGTGAAGGCCGCCGTGGACGCCTTCGGCGGCGTGGACGTGTTCGTCTCCAACGCCGGCATCTGCCCGTTCCATTCCTTCCTGGACATGCCGGTCGATGTCGTGGACCGCACCATCAAGGTGAACCTGAACGGCGCCTACTACATGACCCAGGCGGCGGCCAACCGCATGAAGGATCAGGGCCGCGGCGGTGCGATCATCGCCATCTCGTCGATCTCCGCTCTCGTCGGCGGCGGCATGCAGACCCATTACACGCCCACCAAAGCCGGTGTGCATTCGCTGATGCAGAGCTGCGCCATCGCGCTGGGCCCCTATGGCATCCGCTGCAACTCGCTGCTGCCGGGCACCATCCTGACCGACATCAACAAGGATGACCTGGCCGATACCGCCAAGCGCACCTATATGGAAGGCCGCATCCCGCTGGGCCGCCTGGGCCAGCCGGAGGATATGGGCGGGCCGGTGGTGTTCCTGGCCTCTGACCTGGCACGCTATGTCACCGGAGCCGCCCTGCTGGTCGATGGCGGCGCGTTCGTGAATTTGCAGTAAGGGGGATGCGGGGAAATCTCCCCCGCATCGCTATATCCCACCGTCACCCCGGCGAAAGCCGGGGTGACGGTAGAGAAGGCTGCCGCGAGTGTGCGCAGAACTTGCCCTACCGCCGGCCCGTGGCCCCGCTCCAGCCCATGCCCCGGCTGATGGCGCGGGCGGTGTCCTTGACGGTGGAGATGAGGTCCTGCATGCGGTCGTCGCTCATATACTGGGCGGCGCTGGACAGGCTGATGGCGGCGATGATCTTGCCGTTGGCACCCCGGATGGGTGCCGCGACACAGCGGATGCGGTCCTCATTCTCCTCCAGGTCGAAGGCATAGCCGCCATTGGCGTAATTGCGCATGCGTTGCACCCAGACGGGCCAGTCGCTCTCGGCGTAGCGCTTGTCGTGGAAGCTGCGCCAGCGCGCCTCCGCCTCGTCCAGGATCAGGGCTTTGCCCAGACCGGTCGACGCGATGGGATGGCGCTCGCCCACCCGCGACCCGATCTCGATCCGCCGGCGGCCGGGGATCTTGTCCAGGTACAGCGCCTCGTCCCCGTCCAGGATACCCAGATGCACCGTATCGTCGGTGGCGGCGGCCAGATCCTCGATATGCGGGCGGGCGACACGGGGAATGTCCATCTGCCGCTGCGCCAGATAGCCCAGCTCCAGCAGCTTCGGGCCCAACTGGTACCCCTCGCGCGGAGTCAAGATCAGGAAATCACGCTCCACCAGGGCCGCGGCCAGCCGATGGGTGGTGCTGCGCGTCAGGTCCAGGCGCTGGGCCAGCTTGGCCAGACTGATCGGCCCATCGGCAACCGCCTCCAGCACGTCCAGCCCGCGCAGCAGCGTCTGGCTGCCGCTGGGGGTGGCCTTGGGCGTGGCCTCGTCTTCATGGTCGGCGGTAGGGCTGCTCATCTGCTCGTGTCACTCTCTCATTTTGCGGAACAACATCCCATAATCAAGCCGAAACGGCAAGGTACGGGACATGTCAACGCTGTCGGAGCGGGTTGGAAATCTGTGGAAAACAAGGAACTTAGAGGGATGTCGTTTCAAATCCCCCTTTCCATCACGGCTTTGCCAGTTCCACCGCATAGACATGCACGTCGCCATGCATGTTGGAGCGGAAGACAATCCATTTACCGTCGGGCGTGAAGGTGATGTTGGGCTCCAGCCGGTAATCATGATCCTTCATGTTGACCAGTTTCTCCGATCGCAGCACACCCGGCCGGATCAGTGCGTCGGCATCGGGGGCATGGATGCCGGCCACGTCGGGGATGCCTTCGGGCCGGAACAGGTATATCCATTTGCCGTCCTTGGCCCTGGCCACCATCTCCGCGTCGCCGCCATCGCCCGCGAACAGCGTGCCATCGCGCGCGACGTTGAAATGCACCGACCATTCGTCACGGGTCAGGTGGAACCAGGTGCGCTTGCCCGTGGCAATCTCATAGCCGGCCAGCCAGAAATCCTCCCCGCGCGGGGTTTGCAGGTCGTACCAGATGGTCTTACCGTCGGCGCTGAAGAATTCATGTCCCGCGATTTCCATGTTCATGGTGCGGGTATGGACCTTGGTCAGGCCGGTGCCATCGGTACGGATAGTCCAGATCCGGTCCACCCGATGCCACGGCCCCTCATGGCAGAACATGATCAGGCCGGGATCGGTGGGGGAGAATTGCAGATGGTTCAGCCAGTCGGTGGCCTTGTGGACGCTGCGCTGGGCCCCGGTCTTCAGGTCGATGGTGAATATCTCCATCGGCACCCGCGCCTCCAGCCGGTTATACAGCCGGACCTCCTTGGCGTCGGCATAGGTCATCGGCTTGCCGTCGGGGCCCAGATGCTCATAGTGGTTGTCAAACCGGGTGTTCTTGGGATCGGCTGCCCCCGGCTGCAACTCGAACTTCCGTTCCGCCAGCACGCCCAGCAGCAGGGTTTCATCGGCATTGATGCTGCCGATCTGGCCCTTCTTCACACTGGCGACCTTGGTCACCTTGCCATTGGCCGGGTCGGCGGCGAAGACATCCACCCCGTCTTCTTCCGCCACCTGCGGCTTTCGCGTGAAGAATACGCGGCCGGTCTTCGGCCCTGTGAACAGCAGGTTCAGGTCGGCCCCCGATACCAGCCGCGTCTGCTTGCGCGTGGCCAGTTCGATTGTGTCGATGCCATCGGGATGGGTGACGATTAGTTTCTTCCCATCGGGCGTATAGCCGTTCTGGTGGAAATACAGGCTGCGCGTGCCGGCTTGCGTGGACAGGCGGACGACACGGTGGCCTGTATCCTTGTCCACCCATTCGCGCGGTGCCTCTGCCGCCGATACCGACAGCCCGGCCAGCAGCGCCAGCGCCAGAAGACCCAGACGTCCGATCATCACAGAACCTCCCCCGTCAGGCCGGTCACACCCTGGCAGACCAGGGCCTGGGTGCCGGCCGCATTCTTCGTTTCAACCTGGCTGAAATGCACACCATCGACATGCTCCAGCCGGATGGCCGGCCGCCCGTCGGGCAGCGCCGCCGACAGAAGCACCCGTTCCACCCGCACATCCGCCGCATGGCGCACAAACAGGCCCCAGGCCGGCAGCGGGCCGAACATGCTGGGCTCCGGATAGGCATCGGCCTTCAACGGCACCGGCCCCTCCAGCGCCGGCAACCCACCGCGATAGGTGATGTCGATGTCCGACAGTTCCACATCCTCCACCGGCGATCCCGGCTGCCCGGCGATGATGCTGGCAAAGCGCGGGTCCACATCGATGGCGGTGACCCGGTGGATGCGCACGCCCTTCACGCGGCTGGGTTTCGCGCCTTCCGGCGCCCGCATGCGCGCGCCGGCATAGATGAACAGAGCGGCCGTGGTGACCTCCCGCATGGTGATGTCGCTGATGCGCACATCCTCCAGCATCCCGCCATCCACGGTTTCCAGCGCCAGCCCGCGCGAGCGTTCGAACAGGCAGTCGGTGATCTCGATATCCCGGAAATCGCCGTTGCTCTCTGTACCCAGCTTGATGCGGCCCGTCATGCCGTCCTGGTCAGGCGCCTTCTCCTGTGTCCGCCCAAAGCTTCCGTCCAGCATCGTGCCGGGATCGAAGCCGCTGACATGGCAATCATGGATGCGCACATGCTCGGTATGCCGCACCTCACCCAAGGCCAGCGAGGCTTTCAGCACGATGGCATCGTCATTGGGCGTGTTGATGCGGCAATGGCCGACCGTGGCATGGCGCACGCAATCCAGGTCGATGCCGTCGCGGTCGGTATCGATGCGCAGGCGCTGTATGTCCAGATGATCGACGCCGGTGGCCAGGATGGCGAAATGCCCGCCCCTGGCGATGGTGAAGTCGCTGAGGCTGACGCGGGTGCAGTTCTTCAGGCCGATGGCCTTGTTGCCCTGCCCCTGCATGGCGACCTCCGCCGGGTCCTCCGCCGCCAGTTCCGCCGCACTCATCCCCGCCATGCTTTCGGGGAAATAGCCCTTGCGCTGGGCCCATTTCGCACCGGGCCCCTTGGACGTCAGCCCGTGGCCATCGATCAGACCCGGCCCGGTGATGGCAATATCGCTCAGCCCATCGCCCCAGATCAGGCTGTTGCGCCAATGCGAATGGCCGAAATCCTGATAGATGTCGTGCGGGTTGGCGTCGGGCAGATCATAGGCGCCCAGCACCCCCGGCACCGCCGCCCGGATCATCGCCCCCGCCGCCAGATGCAGGCGGACATGCGACGCCAGCCGGATGGTGAAGCACAGCCACACGCCGTCCGGCACGATCACCGTGCCGCCGCCCGCCGCTGCCGCCGCCAGGATGGCGCGGTTGATGGCGGGGCTGTCGATGGTCACGCCATCGCCGACCGCCCCGAAGGCGCGGATGTCAAACCCATCGGTCACGGCGCCACCAGCTTCACATCGACGCGCGATTCCCGGTCGGCCGTCAGCCAGCCATCCTTGACGCCCAGTTCCGCCACCTGGATCACCGACCGGCGCTGCCAGGTGGGATCATTCTTGGCTTCCGGCTCCCCGCCCTGCTGCACGAAATAGAACAGGAAGGCGCGGCCGCCGCTGACCACGACATCGGGATGCCCGCCCTTGGCCCGGTCGGTCAGCGCTGTACCCGGCTCCTTCAGCAAATTATAGGGCTGATGCTCCCAGCGGGTCAGGTCCCTGGAACGATAGACGCCCAACCCGTCCCAGGCATCCATGATCAGCCAGTACCAGCCCTGCCATTCGATGATCTGTGGCCCTTCGCCCCGCGTCTTCACCGCCACACCGCCATGGGTCCAGGTCTTCAGGTCCTGGCTGTCGGCATAATGGGTCGCGGACCCGTCACGTTCATCCTTGTACCAGAGGCGCCAGCCGCCGCCCGGCAGCGGATGCACCGCGGCATCGATCACCCGGTCCGATCCCAGATCGACCTTGCCGGCGAAATCCCAGACCTTCAGGTCGCGGCTGGTCAGGCGCACGATCTCTCGGGCTGCGTTCCAATCCTTGAACACGCCTGGCACGATGGTCAGGAACATGTGCCATTGCCCATCGATATACTCGACGTTCGGCGCCCAATAGGTGATGTCGTCGCCCTGGCCATAGCGGATGTCAGCGATGCCGTCATAGGTCCATGTATTGCCGCCATCCTTGGACACCGCCCGGCCGATGCGGGTGCCATGCACCCATTCCACGCCCTCGGCACCCTGCATGCTGGCGCGGCGGTTGGTATAGAACATCACCCATTGCTGACCTGACGGGTCATAGACCAGGGAGGCATCGGCCGCCCCGTCGAAAACCGGGTCGCGGAACAGCGGCTTGGGCGCGTCGGCCAGGGCCGGCAGCATGAGGGACGCCGCCAGCAGGGCGGCGGCGAACAGCCTACGCAAAGCCATGGGTGCGGCTCCATTCGATGAACAGGGTGGGCCAGGCTGCCACGGGGGCGGCCTTGGCGCTGCGCAGGCCGAAGCCATGGCCACCGACCTCGAACAGGTGCATGGCCACCTTGGCCTTCTGCGCCCGCAAGGCCGCATAGATCAGCAGGGCATTCTCCACCGGCACGGCCCCATCATCGGCGGCATGGGTGATGAAGGTGGGTGGGGCGTCGGCGGGCACGCCGATCTCCGCCGAAAACTCCGCGATGCGGGCCTCGCTCGGGTTCTCCCCCAGCATCTGCTTGGCTGACCCGCCATGGGTCAGGCCGGGCTTCATGGTGATGACGGGATAGCCCAGGGCCGCGATATCCGGCCGGGCCGACAGCTGGTCCGCCGTATCCACCGGTTGATAGGTCTGCTTGCCATACCGCGTGGCTGCCATGGCCGCCAGATGCCCGCCGGCGGAGAACCCCATCACCCCCACCCGGTTGGCATCGAAACCATAACGCCCGGCCTGCGACCGGATCACCCGGATGGCGCGCTGCGCATCCTGCAGGGGGGCATCCGGTCCCGCCGCCCATCCATCGGCCGGCAGCCGGTACAGCAGCACATAGACGGTGACACCTGCCCCGGCCAGCCATTGCGCGATGTCATACCCTTCCTTGCCCACCACCACCCGCTGATACCCGCCGCCGGGGATGATCAGCATGGCCGCACCATTGGGCTTTTCCGGGCGGAACAGGGTCAGGTTGGGCTGGGTGACATTCAGGATCGCCACATCCTTGAAGCGCGGATCGTCCGACCGTACGATCTCCGACTGGGTGACCGTCACCTTGTCCCCGCCCGGCGGCTTGCCCGGCCAGAGCGGCAGGACGTGTCCCGCCACGTCGGCGGCGCGGGCACCGGTGGCCACACCCGCCACCAGGGCGGTCGCGGCGGCGGCGGTGAAAAGCTGACGGCGGTCCATGGTCACTCCCTGTGGTGTTTTCTGTTCAATTTCCCCGCGGCGTCACATCCGACCGCATTGGGCTTTCCGGCAGCACCAGCGCATCCGGCCCCGGCGGATGCTTGGGATCGAACGGCGCCAGGCCGGCAATGATATGAGATTTCAGCGCCAGGTCGGTCGCGGCGATCCCGGCCACCACGGCGCGGGCCATCAGCCAGGCGCCGTAATTATTGTGGTGGGTGGCATCCTTGCCGTCATTGCTGAAGGCACGCGGGCTGATTTCCGGTCCCAGCGCCTCATAGATATCCTTGGACAGGACGTTCAGATCGACCAGCGCCACGCCATCCTCCGCCGCCACCCGGCGCACGGCGTCGGGATAATCGCCATGGCTGTTGGTGATGCACCCGGCCGCATCGAAGGTGCGGCGATGGGGTGAGGTCACCAGCACCGGCGTGGCCCCCCGCCGCCGCGCCTCGGCAATGAACACGCGCAGATAGGCGGGATATGTCGTCGCCGCATCGACATAGGTCTGCGGCCAGGCGATCTTGCTGTCATTATGGCCAAACTGGATGAACAGAGTGTCGCCCGCCTTCATCCGGCTCAACACCTTGTCCAGCCGCAGCCCGGTGATGAAGCTCTTCATCGTCTCGCCGGACTCCGCATGGTTGGCCACGGCGATGTCGGGCGTCAGAAAACTGGTGAACATCTGGCCCCAGCTAGCACCCGGCTCCGACGGCTGGTCGGTCACCGTACTGTCACCGGCCAGATAGATCGTGGGCACATCCACGCTTTCCACCGACAGCGCGGCCAGACGCGGGGCCTTGTCACCAAATTCCAGGGTCAGTTTGTCATCCCAGTGCAGCGTGCCCTGCTCGCGCTCATTGATGCGCACGGACGTGCCGCCCGGCGCGTGCTGGCGCGGCGGCGGCAGGGACGTGTCGCGGACATTGACGATGAAGGACCGCGTCTCAAACCGGCCCTTACGTGTCTCGATCCCCTGCAGCATCAGCCGCCGGCTTTCTGCCTTCACGCTGGTGCGCGACTTTTGCTTGGCATCGCCCAAGGTCACCGTGACCCGGTAATTGCCCTCCGGTACCTTCAGCGAAAACAGGAACGGCTTGTCCCCGTCCGGCAGATAGCCCGGTTCGAACCCGTATCCCCGGGCGGGGTCATAGGTCTGATCGGCGGCGACGGGGACGCCTTCCCCCTTGCCGGTGAAGCGGAAATCCCAGCGTTCGGCATGGGCGGGCATGGCGATGGCTGATAAAGCGAACATCAGAATGAACACTCCCAACGCCTTCCCGGCGAAAGCCGGGACCCAGGGGCCACGCGCCCGACCCTTCCGCCGCGTCGATCCCGACAGCCGCGAGATTTGATCCTGCGGCCCCTGGGTCCCGGCTTTCGCCGGGAAGGCGGGTTGAGAATATTCCCCCATCATTTCCCCCCATAGCGCCGTGACAGGCCGCGATAGGTCTCCAGCAACCCATTCGCCTCATACCGCCCGCCCTTGCCATGGCGCTTAGGCCCCGGCGGCGGCGCTGCCATGCCGGGCTGCACGGCGCCCGGCGCTTCAGCCGAATTGACGCCCTGCGACAGCAGGTTGGGCTTGGCCCCGCCGCCGGCATTCCTACCATCCAGGTCGAACACAGCCTCCTGATGGCGCGTCGGTTCCCAGATGAAGGTGCCCCAGCCGCGCTTGCCCGGCGCATGGAACACCAGATCGTTCAGATATTCCTTGCGGCCGGAATATTCGACGGCGCAGAAGCCCAACCTGGGATAGCGCTTCACAAACTCTGTAAAGGTCCGCTCCCAATCGCCCTCCGCCAGTTGCTGATAGCAGGAGAAACCGACCAGATCGAATTCCACCCCGCGCGCCAGCAGCGCGTCGGTCCATTCCCGCACGATCACCCAATGCCGGCCCAGATGATTGTGCAGCATGATGCTGGCATCGGGCAGCACCGCGCGCGTGGCCTTGATCCCGGCCTTCAGCAAGGTGGCGAACTGGTCATAGCCGCCGATACCTTCGGGCTTCAGATGCACCGCATCGGTGGCGGGGTTGCCGGTGCCCACCCGCAGGGCCACGCGGCCGTCGGGCCACAGCATGCCGAACGTCACTTCGTTGCCGACATGCACCATGTCGGGCGCCACGCCGGCCGCCTTCATGGCGGTGAGGCTGTCGCGCGTATGGGCCTCCACCGCCTTCACCAGATCGGGGAAGGACAGGTCCTTCCAGGCGGCGGGCTTGTCCTGATGCTGCGGGTCGGCCCAGGTGTCGGAATAATGGAAGGTCAGGGCGATCTTCATCCCCGCCGCCTTCACCCGCTTGGCAAGGCGGATGGTCTGTACCAGCCCGCACCAGGGATCATCCTTCTTGCCCGCCGAGTACCCGTTCTCCGGGTTCACGAACAGGCGCAGGCGAACCCAGTTGAACCCGGCCCCGGTCAGGATCGTGAAGATGTCCTGCCGCTTGCCGTCCAGCCAATATTCCGCCCCCGCCGCCTCATCCTCCGGGATCCAGGAGATGTCGGCACCCAGGATGAAATCGCCCTTCCGTTCCGGCCCCACCGCCGCACCGGCCGGCATGGCGAACCACGCCCCGGCCGCTAGCGCGGTAAGCCCCAGTTCCCGCCGCGTCAGACCCTTCACAGGGTCACCGCCAGGCGATAGACCCGGGCGGCATTGCCGGCGAAGAGGGCGCGGCGCTCCCCATCGGTGAGATCGGCCGTAATGGCGTCATAGGCCGCGTAATGCACCGCGAACCCGCCATACAGCTTGTCGACGGGGAAGTTGCTGGCGAACATGGCGCGGTCGGTGCCGAACGCGTCGATGGCGCGCCGCACGAAGGGCCGCAAACTGTCCAATGTCCATTGCCGGTCGATCATCGCCAAGCCGGAGATTTTGATGAACACGTTGGGCTGCGCTGCCAGCAGCGCCAGACCCCGGCGCCACAGGGCCAGGCCATCGGCATCCTGATCCGTCGGCATGCCGGCATGGTTCAAGATGACCGGGATATCCGGATGCCGCGCCGCCAAGTCGGCCGCGACCGCCATCTGCGAGGGGTAGATCTGCAAATCGAAGGACAGGCCATACTTGGCCAGCAGCGCATAGCCCTTCTGCCAGTCCGCATCGCCGATCACATCGCGGGCGGAATATGTCCTGGCCGGATCGCTGTGCCAGTTGATGATATGGCGGATGCCGCGCACCGCGCCGTGTGCAGCATGGTCCGCCAGCAGCCTTTCCACATCCGGATCGTTCAGGGCAGCGAAGGCGACCAGCGCCATGGGCAGCCGCCCCTCATCCGCCACGCCCTGCAGCCATTGCGTCTCCGCCAGCGAATGGGCGGTGCTGGCCCCGGCCTCCACATGCACCACGCCACGCACATCATAGCCTTCCGTGTCGGCCAGATAGTCCGACAGGCCATAGGGCTTGGCGATGGGCTCGACATTGCCAGCGGCATTGGCCGGCAGCGGCCGGTCCATCAGCCAGGAATAATGCTGGCGGGTGAAATCCCACAGATGCATGTGGGGATCGACGATGGGCAGGCTGGTCATGGACGTCTCCCGGAATGCGGTTCTTTGGCTTACCGTTCCCGCTGCCTCTTCGTCATCCCGGCGAAAGCCGGGACCCAGGGGCCACAAGGAAAACCTTTACGCTGCTTCACTCAATGCTGCCGACGGGTCGGGCGCTTGGCCCCTGGGTCCCGGCTTTCGCCGGGATGACGGGGGAGTAGAATTCACCGCCCCCAAAGCCGCTCATACTTCCAGCCTGTCAGGTCCTCCAGGATGGCGCGGCGCTCCGGCGTCGTCTCATGCTGGCCCTCCTTGAAGCGGGCGATCTCCTCCATCAGGATCACGTGGCGCGGGCCGTCCAGGCGAAAACGGCGGGACACGGCGAAGCCGGCCAGCAGCACGCCGATGGTGCCGATGCCCATCACGGCCAGGATGGTGGTGATGGCCTGCTCGCTCTGCACCGGGGCCTTGGGCAGGAAGCCGCCGGCCTCCAGGATCAGGCCGACGCCCATGACGGCTGCCGCCTGCGTGGCCTTGCGGATGAAGGTCATGACGCCGGCGAAAATGCCCTCGCGCCGCTTGGCCGTCACCACCTCGTCCACATCGGCCATGTAATTATAGGTGTTCCAGGGGATGTAGTTCAAACCGCCCCGGCCCAGGCCCGACAGGATGATGGGCACGAACAGCCACAGATGCAGATTGTCGGGCCGGAAGAAATGGATCGACAGGAAACCGACCACGCCCAGAATATAGAAGCACACGGCCAGCCGGTATGAGGGCGCGGGGTGGAAGCGCAGGCAGAGCTGGATGAACAGGGCCACGGAGAACAGCTGGGCGATATACATGCTGCCCAGCAGGCTCGACGCTTCCGCCACCGATCCCATCAGCACGAAGACGATGAAATAGGTAAAGACGGCGTTGAACACGTCCTGGCTGATATAACCGCCCAGATACATGCCCAGATGCAGGCGGAAGGCCCGGATCTTCAGGGTGGAGAACAGGTTGGCGTAGAGCTTCCTGAAACTGTCGCCCAGGCTCATTTCCGGCTCGCCGGCGCGCAGCTGCTCCACTTCCTCCACTGACCGCTCATAGGTGAAGGCCCAGGTGAAGGCCAGCACGATGGCGAACGCCACCGCGAAGATCACGCCCATGATGAAGAAAGTTTCCGCACTGTCCTTGCCACCCACCCAGCCGACGATGGCGGCGGGCAGGAAACCGGCGGCGATGGCGGAGCTTTGCGCGAACAGGATGCGGATGCCGGCCAGCTTGGCCTTGATCTTGTAATCCTTGGTCATTTCAGCGGCCAAGGTCTCGTACGGGATCAGGACGATGGCATAGACCGTCTCGAACAGCACGTATGTGGCCAGATAATACCAGAACCCCTGCCCGCTGACCCACATCAGGGCAAATGACGGCACCAGCGGGATGCAGATCATCAGGAAGAAGCGGCGCCGGCCGAAGCGGCGGCCTAGACGCGTGCGGTAGAAATTGTCGGACAGGTGGCCGACGATGGGGCTGACAATGGCATCCAGCAGGCGGGCGATGGCGAAGATCGCCGCGGCCTGCGTCGCCGACAGCCCGCAGAAGGTCGTATAGAAGAACAGGATCCAGCCGCTGATCACGGCCATCGATCCCGCGCCCAGGATGTCGTTGGCGCCATAGGCCAGGTAGTTGATGGGTTTGACGCTACGCTGGCTCATGGACGTTTCCCTGGGGTTATTTGTTTATATTGCAATTCCTTCATCGCCTTCCCGGCGAAGGCCTGGAAGGCGAAAAGAAAGTCGCGTCAAATGAACCGACGCAGCATCTCCGTCAGGCAAACGATGGCCAGCGACTGGCCATAGGGCATGGAGGTGATCTTGACGTCGCGGTAATATTGCAGGTCGCTGCCCAGCGCCGTGCCGAACGACACTTCCTGCAACTCGCCATCCGGCGCGATCTTGCCCAGCACGGCATGCACGGCCTTGATGGCCATCGGCTCATATTCCGCACTGATATAGCGCTTGCGCACCGCCTTCATGATGCCATAGGCGAAACCGGCGGCGGCCGAGCTTTCCAGATACGAGGTCGGGTCGTTGATCAGCGTGTGCCAGCGGCCATCGTCGGTCTGGTACTTGGCCAACGCCTTGACCTGGTTTTCCAGCGTATCGATCAGGAAGGTGCGCAGCGGGTCGCCCGGCTTCAGGTCCAGCAGTTCGATGAATTCCGGAATGGCGATGGTGACCCAGCAATTGCCGCGCGCCCACAGCGCGTTGGCGAAGTTGTGGCGGCCATCGAAGGTCCAGCCGTGGAACCACAGGCCGGTCTTGGTGTCGAACAGATACTTGATATGGATGAGGAACTGGCGCTTGGCCTCCTCCACATATTCCGGGCGGCCCAGCAGCAGGCCGATCTTGGCCAGCGGCAGCACGCTCATCATCAGCGTGTCGTCCCACAGCTGCTGCGGGTTCTCCGAATTGAACACGATATGCTGGAACCCGCCCTCTTCCGTCTTGGGCAAGCCATGCATGACCCATTCGGCCCAGGTGTCCAGGTACGGGATATAGGTCTGGTTGCCCGTCTTCTCATAGAGATAGGCCAGCGTCAGGAACGGGCTGACGGTGTTGATGTTCTTGGTCGGCGTGCCGGCGGCGAAACGGTCGCGGAACCAGTCCAGCATGATCTGGAAGGCGCGCTCGTTGTTCGTCTGCTCGTAATATTTCCACATGCCGTACAGGCCGATGCCGTGGGTCCATTCCCAATCGTTCCAGCCTTTGGTGTCGATGACGCGGCCATCATCCAGCCGCAGCAGGAATTCACCGGTCTGATCCTTGATATCGACCAGATTGCTGATCAGCAGGTCGATGGTCCGGGTGATGTCTGCGGCCTGCAGGCCATGGGCGAGGTTGGGCATGGGGATGGTCTTTCCTGGGTACGAAATCGGTCGAAAGGTTGCTTCTGGGTTTCCGCCCCCTCCCCCGCTTTCCCGGCGAAAGCCGGGACCCAGGGGCCAGAGGGGCTACGGATTGGTTTATGCGGATGAAGGATGGCTGAAAGGTCGGGCATGCGGCCCCTGGGTCCCGGCTTTCGCCGGGAAGGCGGGGATGTTTGTCCTTCACTTCACCACCTCCTTATACCCCGGCGCCGGGACCGTGCCGACCTTCAGCGGCGAGCGGGCGTTGCGCAGGCTTACCAGCTTCACGACCTCCAGCGCGTCGCCGGGCTTGCCGTCCGACGTCACGGCCAGGGCCAGCGTATTCCTGCCATTGGGGTTCAGGATACCGGTGGGCAGCACGAAGGTGCGTTGCGGCCCGACATCGGCGATGAACTGGCCCATGTTCCAGCCATTCAGGAAGATCAGGACGCGATAGGCACCGGTCGAGCGCGGCACGGACGCATCCCCGAACGACAGGCCCACGGCGCTGTCCTGACCCTTGGGCAGGTCGAGCATGAATTCCGTGCGGTACCAGACGGTGCCCGGCTGGGCGCTGGTGGCCGGAACCGCCGCCTTGGTCCAGCCCTTGTCATCAAAGCCCGGCAGGTGCCAGCCCAGGCGTTCGCCATACTGGCCGCCATTGTTGAAGACACCGCGCACCGGATCGGCAATATCCTCGCCCCCCAGATTGCCCTGGATCTTCCAGGCGATGGGCAGGGCGAAGCTCTTGCCCGTCGGGCTGGACAGCGACGCGGAGATCAGGCCGCGCGCCTCCTTGTGCAGATCGTCGACGTCCAGGTCCCAATGGTGGGAATTGTTGCGCACCATCACCGACAGGACACGCTCGCCCGGTGCCTGCATATCCTCCGGGATGGTGAAGGTCGCAAGGCCCTGGCCCGGCGGGCGCGGCAGGCCGGTGGGCAGCACATGCTGGCCGATATAGCGCCCGTCCAGCCAGACCTGCAGCATGCCCGCACCGCCGGCCCCGTAATGCAGCTCCAGCTTCGACACGCCGGCCTGGGCCGTATAGCGGCCGCGATACCAGACATCGCCATGGTGGAAATTGTAATCATCCATGTTCAGCAGCGGCTGACCACCCGGCGGCTTCACGAAGCTGGCGGTGCGGCCCGGCTTGGCGCTTGCCCAACTGCTATCGTCGAACTCCTTGGCGGCCTCCGGCGATCCGGCCTGGAAGCGCCACTCGGCCTGGGTCAGGTCGGGCAGCGTCACCGACACCGGTCCCGCCAGTTCCTTCCTCGCCACCAGACTGCCGCCGGCACCCTTGTCCATCGACACGGAAGACCCGTTCCAGCGCACGGCGGTGACACCGGCCGGCGCCCACACTTCCAGCGGGCTTTGCGTCTCCGTATCGCCGGTCAGGTCCAGGGTCTTGCCCTTGATTTCTGCCGTGCGCACCAGGGTCGGCCCGCGCTGCAACAGCACGCCATCCTTGGTCTCCTGCCGCCAGAACGTCTCGGCGGTGGGGAGGTCAGCGATCAGCAGGGTCAGGTCGGGCCTGCCGCCGCCGCTGATCCGCACCCGGGCCAGACCCTGATGGCTGTAATTCAGGCGCAAATCGCCCTTGGCCGCGTCGAACACGCTGTCGACCTTGCCGTCCAGCAATGTGACGGTCGGGGCGGAAGCGTAGCGCAGCACCGTCTCCCCATCCTCCCCCTTGCGGCCATAGAACAGGGCGAGGTCGCCCGCACCAAAGCGTAGATGGGTGAACAGTTCAGAGGTGGAATAGACCAGCCGCTGGCGTTCCAGATTATAGCCCGCCAACCACAGCTTGGCGTCATGGCCGTTCAGGCGCAGCGTGCCGGCCTGCGGGATCGTATATTCCCCGTCCGGCAGCGTGGCCTTGAAATTGAACACATCGTCGGTCTGCGCATTGTTGGGCGCATGCGCGGCGACCAGCAGGCGCGTGCCCGTCTCAGGGTTCACATTGTGATAGAGCCGGACATTGGGGCTGCTGGGCGTCAGGCCCGTGGCCCGGTCCATCTGCGCCAGATCCTTCACGGTCTGGAGGAAATGGCCCATCAGCTTGATGCCGCGCGCCTTCTCCCGCAGTCCCCGCGCCTCGTCGATGGCGGAGCCGTAATCATAGGAGGTGTAGACCACAGGGGCCGGCATCCAGCCCCAGCTCGTCCCGCCATAGGTCATGTAGAAGCTCTGGATGGTCAGGCCGTTGGCGATGTTGGTGCCATAGAACACCCGCTGATAGGCCGACCCCAGCCGCTGCGCGTTGCAGCCATAGGCACCGTTGCTGCCCCAGTAATCGAACCAGCCGCCACCATATTCGGCTGCGAAGCCTGGTGTATTGGGCGACGCGCTGGCCCCGCCCGACGCCCCGCCGGGACCGTAAAGGCCCCAGTCCGGCGCCAGGTTCGGCTTGCCCACCGTGGCGTCGACGTCGCAGGAACCACCCGGATAGCCGTCAAAGGCGTACAGGTCGTTGGGCCCTTCCACCGTGCCCGGCACATTGCTGCCCTTGGGCACCCAATTGCCGTTGCGGCCCTTGTCATTGTGGAAGATCGGCACATTGATGCCGTCGGCGCGCGCCTTGTCATACAGGTGCTGCATGTAACGCGCTTGCGTGGGCTGCGTCACGTCCAGTTCGTTTTCGATCTGATAGGCGATGACGCTGCCGCCGCCATCGGTGATCTGGTGCTTCTTCAGAATGCCGTTGATTGCCGTCAGCCATTCATCCGATGCCGCCAGATATTCCGGATGGTCGGTGCGGGCCTTGGCCTGCTGCTTGACCAGCCAGGACGGGAAACCACCGCGCGTCACCTCGGCATTCATATAGGGGCCGGGCCGGACGATGACGTAAAGCCCCGCCTCCCTGGCCATGGTCAGCACGCGGTCCATGTCGCGCACGCCGGTGAAGTCGTACACGCCGGGCTTGGGGGAGTGGTAGCCCCAGCCGAAATAGATGGCGACGGTGTTGTAACCCGACGCCTTCATCTTCTGGAACACGTCGCGCCACAGGTCGGGGCTGGGCAGGCGGAACGGGTGCATCTCCCCGCCCCAGCTGAAAATCCGCTCCCCGCCGACCTTCAGCGAATAGCGATCCCAGGTGACGGTTGTCGTCGGGGCCGGGACCACGGCCTTCTTGTCATCCCCGCCGTCGCGCAGGACGGTGAAGTGCCGGGCCTTGCCCGACAGGCCGCCCGGCAGCTCCACCTTGGGCGCCCATTGGCCGGTGAAGCCGGGGCCGATGCTGTCGGAGTACCAGTAGCGCTTTTCGATATACTGGTCGAAATAGAGGCGCCAGCCGCCGTCCGGACGCTTCACCAGCGACGGGCCTTCCACGAAATTACCCCAGCCAGCCCAGTCGCCCGTGCGGGTGAACACCCAGGGGCCATCCAGCTTGGGGGCGGTCGCCAGCTCGATGAATTTCGTCGTCTCGTTCTTGATGAAGGCGTAATAACGCCCGTTCTCCTGAATGATCTTGGCGTCGATATGGTTGGGGCCCAGTCCGTGCATCATCGACGGTTCCGTCCAATTGGACAGGCTGTCATCGATGGCGGTCAGGCGCCAGGTCTTGAACTGTCCGTTCGGCCCGTTGGTCGAGACGGCCAGGATGATATGGACGCTGCCATCCTCATCCATGAACCATTCCGGTGCCCAGGAATTGGTCGTGCCGGGAATGGTGATCTTATGATTGCCCAGGAAGGTCCATTCCTTAAGGTCCTTGGACCGGGCGAAACCGATCTGGTCGTTGTTCCAGTCGGTCGTATAGGTGACATAGTACCAGCCATCCTTGTGCCGGATGATGCTGGGGTCGCGCAGCAGGCCCGATGGCGGCTTGAATGCCTCGGCCTTGTCCAGCGTGAAATTTACCGCATCGGTAGAGCGGTAGACCGACATCGACTTGGCGTCGCCATTGGTGAAGGCGGTCAGGATGTAGCCGGGCGCATCCGCCGCCACGGCCGGCAGCAGCGGCAGCGGGGCCAGCAACAGGGCAAGCGCCAGGCGGCGCGCGTTCTTCCGGATGAATTGCATCGGTATCGCCGCCTGGATCAGGGGAAATGGAACATGCTGGGCAACGGCACCTGCACGGGGCTGTTGTCCGGATTCACATCCATGATGTCGGCCATATAATCCCACCAACGGCGCATCACCGGCAGGGTGGGCAGCGCGTCGGCCTTGTTGTCCGGCGTCAGCCGCAGCACAGCGAACAGCGATAGACTCTCTTCATCCAGGAAGATGGAGTAATCATAGATGCCGGCGTCGCGCAGCGCGTCGCCCAGGTCCGGCCACAGCACGTCATGGCGGCGTTTATATTCCGCGACGTGGCCAGGCTTCAGTTTCATGCGGAACGCAATCGGCGTCATGGATCCACTCCCAGGTTTTACGGTCTGGCCCTTCTTTGGGGCCTGCATATGTCATACAATTAAGTCATACAATGTGGATATGCATCACACAATATGAGATTTCGGCGCATGGCGGATTTTGCGGGGATCCGGGCGGCGGCCTTGTGAGCAATGATAACTAATCCCATATTATGGTTTATAATTCTGAAATATGAAAAATGTACTTGCATGATGGGACAGGGTCCGTCAGTATCGCCCACGCCATTCCGGCCCCCTCTCTTCTCCCGCCCATGACGGGGATGAGCAAAGGCGCCGGCTACAGGACCGGCCGGTGGCCCCCCACCGCCGGTATCCGGGCTGTTCCGAACCTGTCGGACCCCCGGATACGCAGGTGATATTTCACCTTGCTTCCCTCCTATGCCTCCCCGGTCGGGTGCTGCCCGACCGGGGGATTTTTTCCGAAGGGGGGATTTGCAACAGTTTGACAAATTTCTGAACACGTATCCCACAATACGCTTTCACGCATCATATTTTGGTATTATATTATTTATGGGATGAGCTTCCATATCCTGAGAGAAGCACCGGGACGAACGATCACCGGTGGCTGACGCAACAAAAACACCCTGGCCGCCCGTCCGTGGCGTCCGACCTGGGGAGGAGTTGAGAGATGATGTATGCAAAGGGCCGCGCGGCGCGGTCTGGAAAACTGCTGGCTGGCGCCAGCATCGGTCTCGCCCTGACAGCGGTTACCATGACGGCCCAGGCGCAGGACGCCCCGGCCGCCAGCGGCGGCGGCGTGGAACTGGAAGAGATCATCGTCGTCGGCACCCGCGCCTCGCTGCAATCGGCCATCGACCGCAAGAAGAGGGCCAATACCGTCGTCGACAGCCTGGTGGCCGAAGACGTGGCCTCCTTCCCCGACAAGAATGTCGGCGAGGCTTTGCAGCGCATCACCGGCGTCCAGCTCTCCCGCGCCTTCGGCGAGGGTGAATCGGTCTCCATCCGCGGCGTCGAACCCGATCTGAACCGCGTGGAAATCAACGGCGTGTCCGTCCTGGGTGGTGCCGGCACTGGCAGCCGCGGTGCGGACCTGCGCGACATGGCGTCGGAACTGATCAAGTCCATCGACGTGTTCAAGGGCTTCACCGCCGACATGACCGAAGGCGGCGTCGGTGGCACCGTATCGGTGCAGACCCGCCGGCCGCTGGAATTGCGGGAGATGCTGTTCTCCGTCTCCGCCGCCGGCCAGTATCTGGACCTGCAGAAGAAGGTCACACCGCGCGGCAACCTGACCTACGGCGACAAGTTCCTGGATGATCGCCTCGGCGTGCTGGTCAACGTCACCTATGATGATGTCGATACGCGCGGCGACTTCCTGCGCAACACCGAATGGGTGGCGCTGGCCGATTACGACAATTCGGCCGAGAAGACGCGCAATGTCGCGGGCTACGAGAGTGTCGCTACCAAGGCTGCCTGCGCCAGCCAGAGCACGGCCGCCAACCGCACCAGCTGCGAATCGCAATGGTACGACCTGTCGCCGCGCATTCCGCGCTATGGCATGTGGTACCGCAACGACAAGCGCATGTCGGCCATGACCACGATCCAGTACCGCGTCACGGACGAGCTGGATGTCTATGCCGACATCAACTGGAACAAGCGCGACCAGTTCCTGACCGATTACAACTATTCCATTGATCTGACGGCTGCTGCCCGCATCAACCCGGCCGGCGTGACGGTGGATGACAACCACAATGTCATCGCCCTGACGACGGCCGCGACGGCGCCCAGCAGCACCACCGGTGCCGGCAACATCTTCGGCTCGCAGATGCGTGGTTTCGACTACACGCTGGAGTCCAAATATTATACGGGCGGTTTCAACTGGGCCGGCGACCGTCTGTCGGCTTCGGGGTTCTATTCAACCTCCGAATCCACGATGTCCAGCGAAACCAACTCCGTCGCCATCAGCGCCACCGTGCCCGGCGTCGGCGTGACCTTGTCGGACAGCGGCATCCCCAGCTTCACCTTCCCCACTGCCTTCGATCCGACGAACCCGGAAACCTACCGCAATGGCGGTGCCGCCGTGCAATACCGGCCGGAAGAGGTGGAGACCAGCGAGGATTCGGCCAAGCTGGATCTGGACTACGACCTGGATCGCTGGGCCCTGACCACGCTGGAGGTCGGCGGTCAGTGGCGCAAGACCGGTTCGCTGCGTTATGCCGGCGGCGGCTATACGGCGCTGGACGGCACTGTCGTCCCGTCAGCCAACGTCACCTCCAACGTGGCGCTGGGTGCCACCAATAACGGCCTGATCTGGACCCCGCAGAAGCTGGTGGACTTCGTGCGCGCCACGGCGCACCTGACACCGCAGAATTTCTACAAGGGCTATAAGGGCAATATCGGCAACGTCCCGCGCGGCTGGATGGCGTCCGACGTCTCCTTGATCGGCGACTGGTTCGATACGTCCGGCTTCAACCACAACCTGATCCGCGAAGCTAACGGCTATAAGCAGGTCCCCGCGCATGACATCAGCGAGGAAGTGTCCGCTGGCTATGCCAAGGCCAATTTCGAGTTCGATATCGGCGACATCCCGGTCAGCGGCAATTTCGGCGTCCGCTATGTGGAAACCGACATCACCGCCACCGGCGCCCTGACCCGCCGCGAGAACCGCCAGACCGGCACGACCAGCACGGGCTCGCCCATCACCTCGATCGTGACGGTGGGCGTGACGGAAGTCGCCATCGCGGAGAAATATTCCGACACGTTGCCGGCCTTCAATATCAGCTTCGGTGTGGTCCCGGACGAGGTGATCGTGCGTCTGGGCTGGGCCAAGGTGATGGCGCGCCCCAAGCCCACCGATCTGGTGCCCGCCGCCAACTGCCTCTATGACCTGACGGAAGCCGGCAAGGCCGACAATCTGCTGGATACCTGCACGTCCGGCAACCCGGCGCTCGACCCGTACCGCGCCGACCAGTACGACGTCAATGTCGGCTGGTACGTCAATGCCGACACGCTGCTGAACGCCTCTTATTTCTATAAGGACGTGAAGAGCTTCATCCTGTCGCGCACGCTGGTCCGCAATGTCGATCTGTTCAATGACGGTTCGCTGTTCGACGTGACCATGCCGATTAATGGCGGCGGCGCCAAGCTGGACGGCCTGGAACTGTCGGCCCAGACGGCCTTCACCTTCCTGCCGTCGCCGTTTGACGGGTTCGGCGCGTCGGTGAACTACACCTACTCCCGCGCCAAGGATGTGGGCCTGTTCAACTCGCTGGATGGCACGGAACTGCCCTTCCCCGGCCTGTCGAAGCACAGCTACAACCTGATCGGCTATTACGACAAGGACAACATCAATGTCCGCGTCGCCTATAACGGCCGGACCAAGTGGCTGCAGGCTGCCGCCGAACGCTCGGGCAACCCGGTGTTCCGCGATGGCACCGGCTATCTGGATGCCAAGGCCACCTACCGCCTGAACGACACGGGCATCTCCTTCTTCATCGAAGGCAAGAACCTGACGGGCGAGGCCGAGCGCACCACCTCCGGCGACGATATCCGCCTGGGCGAGCTGGCCTATTCCGGCAAGCGCTACTATGCCGGTGCGTCCTACAAGTACTGATCGGGCTTGTTTACAAGGGAAAGGCCGGCGAAGCGATCCGCCGGCCTTTTCTATTTCGGGGAGTGGCAGATTGTTCGTTAGATCGGTTTACCTCTGACTGGACACGCCCTGTTCGCGTCATCCCGGCGCAAGCCGGGACCCAGGGGCCATAGGATCAAACCTATACGCTGCCTTGATCAAGGCGGCTGAAAGGGGGACGTCATCAGCGTGTGTCACCGGTCCCCGGCAGCTTCATGCCCGTACCCAGGAAGTAGCTGGTATGCGGCGGCTGGTTGTAGGCGACATTCTGCCAGGCGACACCCAGCCGGTAGACCGGGTCCTGCATCAAGGTCACCAGCCGGTGCTCCGTGGGGAACGGCGTGGTGTAGATGCGCAAGCTGCTATTGTCCTTGGCCCGCCAGATCACCTCTTCCCGCCAGTCGCCGATAATGTCGGCCGACAAAGTCGGCGTCGCCTTGGTGCCGTTGTTGGACGACACGTCGGATGGCGACAGCAGCGGCACTGCCTCCCCCTTCTGCCAATCCCACTTGGAAATCTGTTCCTTGTCCAGCAGTTCGCGCGACAGGTCGCCATCCCACCAGATACCGAAATTCACCTGTTTGGGATGGGTGGCGGCGATCACCGCCCCTTGCGCGCTGTAGAGATAGGGGCTGTTGCTGGCCCAGGCCTCGGCCCCCGGCGACCGCGGGTCAATATCGATCGCCACGCCGCGGCCGGTATCCTTGTCGGTGGGCGTGGACCACAGAACCTTGCCGGTGGCGGCGTCCAGCATGGCGGCGCCGATGCCGCCATTGCGCGACGGCACTTCATGCACGCCAAACTTCTCCAGACCGGGGCGCAGCGGGTCCAGGTCCGACACATGCATGGTATCGCCATGCAGCAGCCCCGCCGACCACAGGCCGGTACCATCATCATCCAGGGCCATGGAGCCATAGATGATCTCGTCCTTGCCGTCGCCATCGACATCGGCTGCGGAAAGCTGATGGTTGCCCTGCCCGCCGAACGCCTCGTTCCCCGGTGTGGCGCTGTCAAACTGCCAGCGCGGCGTCAGCTGGCCATCGCGCCAGTCCCAGGCCGCCAGGGTGGTGCGGGCATAATATCCGCGCGCCATGACGATGCTGGGCAGCTTGCCATCCAGCCAAGCCACGCCGGCCAGGAACCGGTCCGACCGGTTGGCATAGCCGTCGCCCCACACCGCCTGCATCTGCTCCGGCGTCGGGTCGCTGGTGTCGGGATGGCGCGCTGGCCAATAGGGCGCGCTGGCCAGGGCCTTGCCGGTGGCGCCCTGGAAGACCGTCAGATATTCCGGGCCCTTCAGGATGCGACCCTGGATGCGAGCCACCTTGCGCCCGTCGGGCGTGGTGGTGGCACCGGTACGGTCGGCCTGCGGCACCTCCCCACCATCGGCACGCCAATCGGCATTGGCGTCACCCAGCACAGCACCCGTGCCATCCACGGTGCCGTCACTGGTGCGCATGGCCAGTTCCGCCTTACCATCGCCATCGAAATCGAAGACCAGGAACTGGGTGTAATGGGCACCGGCCCGGATGTTCTTTCCCAGATCGATGCGCCACAACCGCGTGCCATCCAGCTTATAGGCATCCAGGATCACCGGGCCGGTATAGCCGCCAAAGGCATTGTCCTTGGAATTGGTGGGATCCCATTTCAGGATGATCTCATATTGCCCGTCGCCATCCAGATCGCCGATACTGGCATCATTGGCATTGTAGCTATAGGCCTCCCCCGCCGGGGTCACGCCATCGGCCGGCGGCTGCAACGGGATCGACAGGTACCCGTCACGCCAGACAGTGGCACTGGCACCCATCGCTGCGCCTGTCCGCCGCACCTCATAGCGTGCGGAGCCATCGGCGCCCTTGTCCAGGAAGCTGGTGGCCCGGGTCAGCGGCCGGGCGTTCAGTTTCCGGCCGTCACGGTAAAGGTCGAACCCGGCACCCACCGGGTCATTCGCCAGCAGGCGCCAGCCGACCAGCACACCATCCTCCGCCGTCACCGCCACGACGCCGCGGTCCAGCGTCTCCATCTGTCGCGCCTGCGCGGGTACCATGGCCACGCCGCATAATAGGACGGTGGCCAGCCATTTCCGGGTTGTCATGTTTCCTCCCTGATCCGGTTTTGCCTTACCTTACCCATATTCATATGATAATAGAATTCCAATATTAAGGATTGAATACCACATTGTGGAAATCATAAATGTCCGTAGGTCAGGTCGAGCCGCAGGCAAGCCCTGATAGACGACGACGCCACTGTGCGTCAGGGCTCGGCTGGCGCCTCGACCTGACCCACGGCAAAAGCAAACCAACGGGAAGGAAACAGCGATGGGCACACCAGGCTTCAACCGGCGGCATTTCATGCAGGCCACCGCCCTGACGGCCTTGGCCTCGGGCACCGTGGCAACGATCGGGGGGAAGGCGGCGGCCAAGCCCAAGGCACCGGCCACCCCCGTCGGCTGGATCGACGGCAAGCCCCCTGCCCGCCAGCTGGGCCAGACCTGGGGCACCCCCTGGCCCCAGGGCCTGTACAAGCCCGCCCAGCGCTTCCGACTGACCGACGGGGCGGGCGCGGAGGTGCCGGTGCAGAGCTGGCCCATCGCCACCTGGCCGGACGGGTCGCTGAAATGGTCGGCGCACAGCATCGGGGCCGACCGCGCCGACCTGTCGGGTCTGGAACTGTCGGCCGGCAAGGCCAAGGACCCCGCCCTGCCCGTGACGGTAACCGAAGGTGCCGACGCCATCACCGTGACATCCGGTTCCCGGCAATGGCGCATTCCGCGATCCGGGGACACGCTGATCGACCGGGCGACCGTCAATGGCAAACCCGCCTTCCGCGACCTGCGCCTGCTCTGCCTGTCGCAGGATCAGCCCGACCTGACGGAGGCTGAAACGGTCAGCCAGCGCCGCTCCATCGGCATGGTGAACTCGGTAACCGTGGAACAGAAGGGCCCCGTGCGCGCCCTGGTCCGCCTGGACGGTGCCCACCGCGATGGCGAGCGTTCCTGGCTGCCCTTCACCATCCGGCTTTATTTCCATGCCGGGGCGGAGTCGGTGCGCATTCTGCACAGCTTCATCTTCGACGGGGATGAGAACAAGGATTTCATCCGCGGCCTGGGCGTCACGGCGTCGGTCCCCCTGTCCGACGCCCCCCATGACCGCCATGTCCGCTTCACCGGCGAAGGCGAAGGCTTGTGGGCCGAAGCCATCCGCCCCCTGACCGGCCTGCGCCGCGATCCCGGCAAGGATTATCGCCAGGCCCAGATCGACGGCCGCGCCGTCCCGGCGCTGGATGCCATGGCGCCCACCGTGTCCAAGCGGCTGGACCTGATCCCCACCTGGGGCGATTTCACCCTGACCCAGCCCAATGCCGACGGCTTCGCCATCCGCAAGCGCACCAAACCCGGCCATGGCTGGATCGACGCCCAGGCCGGCCGCCGCGCCGGTGGCCTGGCCTATGTCGGCGGGGCCGCCGGGGGGGCGGCCCTGGCCATGGGGGATTTCTGGAAGCGCCACCCGGCGCGCCTGGATATCCGCAACGCCGCGACCGACAGCGCGGAACTGACCGCCTGGCTCTGGTCGCCGGACGCGCCCGCCATGGATCTGCGCTTCTACCATGACGGGCTGGGCATCAAGACCCACCCACAGGAGCGTGAGGCCCTGGAAATCACCTATGAGGATTATGAGGAAGGCTGGGGCCGGCCCTATGGCATCGCCCGCACCAGCGAACTGCATCTCTGGTCCCTGCCGGCCACCCCGGCGCGCGACTGGTTCACGGAGGTGGCCGGGGCGCTGACCACCCCGCCGCGCCTGATGGTGCCGCCGGCCCGCCTGCGCGCGGTGGCGATCTTCGGCGACTGGGACCTGGTCAGCCGCGCGACCCCGGCGCGCGCGAAGATCGAAGATCAGGCGGACTTCCTGCTGAACCTCTACCGTGATCAGGTGGAACAGCGCCGCTGGTACGGGTTCTGGCATTATGGCGACGTCATGCATTCCTATGATGTGGACCGCCATGAATGGCGATACGACATCGGTGGCTATGCTTGGGCCAATTCCGAACTCTCCCCCGACCTCTGGCTCTGGTACAGTTTCCTGCGTACGGGCCGGGCGGATGTGTTCCGGCTGGCCGAAGCCATGACCCGGCACACCGGCGAGGTCGATGTCTGTCATCTGGGCCCGTACAAGGGCTTCGGCACCCGCCACGGCGTGCAGCATTGGGCCGACAGTTCCAAGCAGCCCCGCGTGTCGAACGCCGCCTATCGCCGCATCTATTATTACCTGACGGCGGATGAGCGGGTGGGCGACCTGATGCATGACCTGATCGACAGCGACCAGACGCTGGCCAATGTCGATATCAGCCGCAAGCTGGAGAACCCGGCACCGGCCGGCGTCATCGAATGCGGCTTCGGCACCAGCTGGTCCTCCCTGATCGCCGCCTGGCTGACGGAGTGGGAGCGCACGGGCGACAAGCGTTGGCGCGACCGCATCGTTAATGGCATGCGCACCATCGCCGCCTTGAAATATCGCTGGCTGGCCGGCGGCGCGCCCTATGACGTCAAGACCGGCAAATTCTCCAGCCCCGGTGACAAGATCGGCATTTCCCACCTGTCGGCCGTGTTCGGCGCGGTGGAGGTGCATGCCGAGCTGCTGGCTTTGCTGGACGAGCCGGAATACCGGGCCGCCTGGCTGGAATATTGCACCGTCTACAATGCGCCCCCGGCGGAATTCAAAGCCAGATACGGGCTGGACGTGAAGGGCCGCGGCCTGCGCCTGGCCCATTCCCGCCTGACCGCCTATGCCGCCCACCATCTGAAAGACCCGGCCCTGGCCGACCGCGCCTGGAAGGAATTCACCGACAGGGGCGAACAGATCGCAGGATCCGTCACCCGCATCGCCGGCAACGCCGTCCTGAACCCGGTGGACGAGGCGGCGAACATGTCCACCAACAGTGTCTCGCAATGGGGCTTGGCGGCCTATCAGAACCTGGCCCTGATCGGGGACAGGCTGCCGGCGGGGTGATGGATGGGGCGCGTCCGTGCGGGGCGTGCCCTTTCCCCCTTCTTGGTAGTTTCCTGGGTTGCACGCTGCCCGCTTGCCCCGACCCTGCCGCCGGGTCCTAACTGCTGTCCGGTTTCCGGCATCCCAAGGATCATCCCATGCGCTTCGACCTGCGCGAGTTGCCGCCCGCGGCGCGATACAAGATCATGACGTCGGCCATCACCCCACGCCCCATCGCCTGGGTGACCAGTATTTCGGCCGACCGCGTACGCAACGCCGCCCCATTCAGTTTTTTCAACATGGTGGGCGATGATCCGCCGCTGCTGGCGCTGGGCCTGATGCACCGGCCGGACGGGCGGCTGAAGGATACGGCGGCCAATATCCTGGCGACGGGCGAATTCACCGTGAACCTGGTGTCGGAGGCCGACGCCCAGCGCATGAACCGCTGTTCCGCCGACGCGCCGCCGGACGTGGACGAACTGGCCTATGCCGGGATCGAAACGGCGCCGTCCAGCCTGATCCGCCCGCCGCTGATCGCCAGCGCCCCCGTCAGCTTCGAATGTCGCCGCCATATGGTGATCGAGACCGGCCCCCGCCAGACCCTGGTGCTGGGGGAGGTGCTGGCGGCACATGTGGCCGACCGTTTCGTGCTGGACGCCGCCAGCCACCATCTCGACACGCCCGCCATGAAGCTGATCGGCCGCACCCATGGCCGGGGCTGGTATGTGCGCAACGGGGAAACCTTGCAGATGGACCGGCCAGCCTATGATCCCGATTGGAAGCGCTGAAAGGCATTTTCGACAGCCAGACCAATGACATCGCTATCATGGCCGGATTTCCGCCATTTTCAGCGACGTTAACGGTAACAAGAAGCGTGCCATCTTCCCTTAACGTCAACTATGTCGGTCCGGCATATCAGTGTTCATTTATATAAAATTCGATGAAAATTGACAGCGGGCGGCGTCTCGGTTAATTCCTTTTAACAGATGACATCGATACCATACATGACGCCCAATCCATGATCCGGGGGGCGGCGATGCTGGTTTCGTTCCCATCACAACCAGGCCGGCACGTACCGGGACCCTCATCCAAAGTCGGGTGGGGCTATGTCCTCCTGCGTCGCAGCCATAAGAACCGGAAACGCGACAGGAAACCCGTGCCCATGCCCCCCGTGCTTTTGAAAACCTGACGAAACCCACCCGTCGCCCCTGAAAACAGCGGCGACCCCACGCGCTGAAATCAGCCAGGCTGGACCCGACCCCGGTTCCGGTCGTGAGGAGCCTTGTCCATGCAGGACCGAATATTGGGTGGGCTGAAAGTGCTCATCATCGACGATGACAGTTTCTATCGCGGCCTGCTGCGCCGGATCGTGCAGCAATTCGGGAACATGACGGTCGAGGATATCGGCACGCCCGACATGGCCGTGCCCATCATCGAGCATTTCAAGCCCGACATCGTGCTTTGCGACATCGAGATGAAGCCCATCGACGGGATCGAGGTGCTGCGCCGCATCCGCGAGAACCCGGTGACCATCAACCTGCCTGTAGTGATGGTCACCAGCCACGCGCAAAGCGACTTGGTCCTGGCCGCCCGCCGGCACAAGGCCTCGGGATATCTGGTGAAGCCCGTGTCCCTGGCCGACATCAAGTCGCGCATGATCGCGGCATTGGCCGCCCACAATGTCATCCGCCGTTCCGGTCATTGACCACTCATATCCCTGGAAGACCATCATGAAGAAGATCCACACCGCCAGCCTGCTGGCCGCAATGCTGTTCGCCGCCCTGCCCGTCGCCACCAGCGCCAAGGAGCTGAGTTTGCGCGCCGATGCCTGGTGCCCCTATAATTGCGAGCCGGGCAAGGCGCCGGGATATCTGGTGGAAATCGCCGGCATGGCCTTGGGTGAGGCCGGCCACAAGGTCGATTACAAGCTGATCGCATGGAGCGAGGCGCTGGCCCAGGTGCAAGCCGGGCGCTTCACGGCGGCCGTGGGCGCCAGCGCCACGGAGGCGCCGTCCCTGGTCTTCCCGCGCGAAAGCCTGGGCATTACCCAGACCATCCTGGTCACGCTGAAGGGCCACGGCGTCCATGCCACGGGCTTGAAAAGCCTGGACGGGCTGCGCATCGGCTTCGGCGCCGACTATTTCTATGAGGAGAGCGTCAACGCCTATCTCGATGCCCACAAGAAGGAACCGCGCCTGGTGGCGGTGGGCGGCGACAATCTGACGGAGGATCTGATCCGGCTGCTGGTGGACGGCAAGGTCGATGCCATCATCGAGGATGTGAACGTCATCGATTATCAGGCGGAAACCAAGGGCTATCAGGGCATTTTCGATTATGCGCCGATCGGCAAGCCTTCCTCCGTCTCCATCGGCTTCTCCCCCGCCGACCCGGATGCCCGCATCTATGCCGCCCTGGTTGATGCCAAGGTCCGGCAGCTGCGCGCCTCGGGTGAACTGAAGCGGATCATGGCCCGCTACGGTCTGCGGGAACCCCAGTGACCTGGCTGGACGGGGTGATGATCCTGGCCGCCCTGCTGATGGGGGCCGGGATCATGGGCGCCATCCTGCGCCTGCACACCCTCTACCTTGAACGCCAGCGCCATCTCCTCAACAAGCTGGTGGAGAAGCGGACATCCGAGCTGCGCCATGCCCTGGCGGCCCTGGAGCGCTTGGCCGGCATCGACCCGCTGACGGAGGTGATGAACCGCCGCCGCTTCATGGAGATGGCGTCGGCGGAATTGGCCCGGGCATCGCGCAGCGGCCGTTCCCTGGCGGTCGCCATGCTGGATCTGGACCATTTCAAGCAGATCAACGACCGGCATGGCCACCAGGCGGGGGACGAGGCGCTGGTGCTGGTGGCGCGGCTGTTGTCGGCGCAGTGCCGGGGCAGCGACCTGGTGGCCCGCTTCGGCGGGGAGGAGTTCGTGCTGCTGCTGCCGGAGACCGATCTGGCCGGCGCCATGATCATGCTGGAACGTGTGCGCGCATCCATTGCCGGGGCCATATTCCACTATGGCGGCCGTGCCATCACTCTGACGGCCAGCATCGGTCTGGCCATCCGGAGCGATCGGCCGGAAAGCCTGGACCGGCTGCTGGCGCGCGCCGATCAGGCGCTTTATGCGGCCAAGCGCGGCGGGCGCAACCGGGTCGTCGCGTCCTGAAACCCTGTACCGCGATTTGACGTCTTTCCCAGCACGGCACCCATCACTAAGTTTTGTGGGCACAAGCACAGCCCCCGAGATGATCATCCATGGCCTCCCCCCTCGCCCCCGCCCTTGCCGATATCCGCGCCCTGCTGCTGGACGGGGACCGGCTGGTGCGTGCCGTGGCCGGCGGGCGGATGCGCACCATGGACCCGCCCTGGCGGCGGGTGGAACTGCGGCCCGTCGCCCTGAAGTCGGGCCCGCATCTGCAGGTCGTCGCCTATGATGACCGTCAGGCCCATACCAGCAACGCCGCCTTCGGCCCCGCCGCGGAGAAGGCGGTGGACGATCTGCTGACCCTGGGTCTGGGCACCTGGCATGTGGAGACCCTGGACGCCACGGTGCAGCTGCGCGTCACCAAGAAGGGCGAGGCGATGATCAGCCGCACGGCGGCGTCCGCCCCGAAGGAACGCGCGCTCGACCATGACCGGGCCAAACCGCGCCTGCTGGACCCGGCCGATCCCTTCTGGCGGGCGGTGGGCATTGCCGACCCGGAAGGCCGCATCAAGCCCACCCGCCAGGACAAGTACCGGCAGGTGGAGGAATTCATCCGCGCGCTCGACGCCGTGCTGAAGGGCGCGGAGTTTCCCGAGGACCGGAAGCTGCGCGTGGTCGATCTGGGTTGCGGCAACGCCTATCTCACCTTCGCCGCCTATCGGTTCCTCTCCCATGTGCGCGGGCTGGACGTCGATTTCACCGGCGTCGATACCAAGCGTCAGGCGCGGGAGCGCAACACCGAACTGGCCGCCAGCCTTGGCTGGGACGGGCTGCATTTCATCGAGGGCACCATCGCCGAGGCCCCGGTGGAGGGCGCCGATATCGTGCTGGCCCTGCATGCCTGCGACACCGCCACCGACGACGCCCTGGCCCGCGCCGTGTCCTGGGGCGCGAAATATGTGCTGGCCGCACCCTGCTGCCATCATGATCTGCAAAGGCAGCTGCGCAGCAAAGAGGCGCCGGCCGCCTATGGCCTGCTGACCCGCCACGGCATCCTGCGCGAACGCTTCGCCGACATGCTGACCGACGCGCTGCGCGCCAGCCTGATGCGTCAGGCCGGGTACCGGACGGAGATCATCGAATTCGTGCCATCCGAACATACCCCGCGCAACACGCTGCTGCGGGCCGTGAAGACCGGGGCGGCGGCGGACCGCAAGGCGGTGGAGGAGTACCAGACGCTGGTCCGGGAATGGGGCGTGACCCCCAAATTGTCTGCGCTGCTGGGGGCAGAGGCGGGGTTCTGACGTGAACCGTAGGTCAGGTCGAGGCGTCAGCCGAGCCCTGACAGAACAGGCATTTGGCCTTTTCTGTCAGGGCTCGCTCCGCTCGACCTGACCTACATCTTCCTCAGCCGTGGGCCAGGATGGCCAGCAGCAGCAGCGCCACGATGTTGGTGATCTTGATCATCGGGTTCACGGCGGGACCGGCCGTGTCCTTGTAGGGGTCGCCCACGGTATCACCGGTCACGGCCGCCTTGTGCGCGTCCGAGCCCTTGCCGCCATGGTGCCCCTCCTCGATATATTTCTTGGCATTGTCCCAGGCGCCGCCGCCCGACGTCATGGAAATGGCGACGAACAGGCCGGTGACAATGACGCCCAGCAGCATGGCGCCGACGGCGCTGAACGCCGCCCCCTTGCCCGCGATGGCGGCGACCACGAAATACAGCACCACCGGCGCCAGCACCGGCAGCAGCGAGGGGATGATCATCTCCTTGATCGCGGCCTTGGTCAGCATGTCGACGGCGCGGCCATAATCGGGCTTGGACGTACCGGCCATGATGCCGCTATCCTCGCGGAACTGGCGGCGCACCTCCTCCACGACGGAGCCGGCGGCCCGGCCCACGGCCGTCATGCCCATGGCGCCGAACAGATAGGGCAGCAGGCCGCCCAGGATCAGACCGACGACGACATAGGGGTTGGCCAGGCTGAAATCCACCGTCACCCCCTCGAAATAGGGATATGTCGCGGCATTGGCGATGAAGAACTTCAGATCCTCGTTATAGGCCGCGAACAGCACCAGGGCGCCCAGACCGGCCGAGCCGATGGCATAGCCCTTGGTGACGGCCTTGGTGGTGTTGCCCACGGCGTCCAGCGCGTCGGTGGTGACGCGCACTTCCTTGGGCAGGTCCGCCATTTCGGCGATGCCGCCGCCATTGTCGGTGACCGGGCCATAGGCATCCAGCGCCACGACCATGCCGGCGACCGCCAGCATGCTGGTCACGGCGATGGCGATGCCGAACAGGCCCGCGAACAGGAAGCAGACGATGATGGCGACGCAGATCACCAGGGCCGGCAGGGCCGTGGCCTCCATCGACACGGCCAGACCCTGGATGACGTTGGTGCCGTGGCCGGTCGTGCTGGATTGCGCCACCGACTTCACCGGGCGGTAATTGGTGCCGGTATAATATTCGGTGATCCAGACGATCAGACCCGTCACCACCTGCCCGACGACGGCACAATGGTAAAGGTCGCGGGCCGTGAAGGCCACGCCCGCACCCGTGGTGAAGGCCGTGTCGAAGCCCTGCGGCAGCACCCAGTGCGTGACCGCCGCGATGGCGCCCAGCGACAGCACGCCGCAGGCGATGAAGCCCTTGTAAAGGGCGCCCATGATGTTGTTGGACGATCCCAGCTTCACAAAGAAGGTGCCGATGATCGAGGTGATGATGCAGGACCCGCCGATGGCCAGCGGATAGACCAGGGCGGAGGACAGCACATCCTGGCCGGCGAAGAAGATGCTGGCCAGCACCATGGTGGCCACCACCGTCACCGCATAGGTTTCGAACAGGTCGGCGGCCATGCCGGCGCAGTCGCCGACATTGTCGCCGACATTGTCGGCGATCACGGCCGGGTTGCGCGGGTCATCTTCCGGGATGCCGGCTTCGACCTTGCCCACCAGATCAGCGCCCACATCTGCACCCTTGGTGAAGATGCCGCCGCCCAGGCGCGCGAAGATGGAGATCAGCGAGGCGCCGAAGCCCAGCGCCACCAGCGCGTCGATCAGCGTCCGGCCGGTGATGCCCATGCCGCTCAGCACGAAGTAATAGCCCGCGACCCCCAGCAGGGCCAGACCCGCCACCAGCATGCCCGTGACGGCACCGGCGCGGAAGGCCAGCGACAAGCCCTGCGCCAGCCCCTGGCGCGAGGCTTCGGCCGTGCGCACATTGGCACGGACGGAGATGTTCATGCCGATATAGCCGGCGGCGGCGGACAGTACCGCGCCGATGATGAAGCCGATGGCGACGTGGATGCCCAGCAGAAAACCCACCAGCACGGCGATCACCACGCCGACAATGGCGATGGTGGTGTATTGGCGGTTCAGATAGGCATTGGCGCCGATCTGGATGGCCTGGGCGATTTCCTGCATGCGGGCATTGCCCGGACTGGCGGAGAGCACGGCACGCGCCGTCACCAGCCCGTAAAGGATGGCCAGCACCCCGCATGCCAGCACGAAGTACAACACTTGCGTGGTCATGTCGTTTCCTTACCCTGTTGAAGATGCCGCTTCTGTTTTGATGACCGGACGGCCGGCGGCATTAGACGGGCGCAAGCATGCCATGCGTTTTTGGATGCGGCAATACGCCGCCAATGAATAATGGGCATGGAAAAGCGTTTAGCGGCGTCGCGATGCGCCACAACGGGGTATGCAACGCCCTTGTCAATAGACGGGCCGCTGGCTGACCGACTGGATCAGCACGTCATGCACGACGTCGGGGCCCAGCACCTTCTCGGTGGTTTCCATCAGTTTGGTCTTCAGGGCCGGGATGTTCAGCACCTGGCCATCGATCACCTGGCCCTTGTCGATGCCGCCATAGAGTGCCTGGACATAGGCATCGACCAGACGCGGGCTCTGCACGCGCACCAGATCGCGGGTGACATCGTCATCCACTTCCAGGCTGACGGTGACCATGATGTTCTGTTCAACGGTCTTGGCGCCCAGCACCGGCACGATCATCGGGCCGACCTGCACAAAGACGGGCGGGCCGGTGCGCTCCTTCTTCTTGGACTTCTCCTCGACATGTTCCTCACCCTCCTTGTGGGGCTTGGGGCCGAACATGACATAGCCGCCCACGCCGGCACCGATCAGCACCAGCAAAGCCAGGATAAGCAGGATGATCTTCTTCATGGGAACAGGCGCCTTTCAACCGCTGGCACCATCATAGCACCTCGGGTCCGCGGTCATCAGGGCCAATTGCCGGGAGGCGGGCAGGTATGACCGGATGGGTGTGAACATCGTTCACACCCATCCGGTCTGTCAAGAAAAACACCGAATTCATGGTCAGTTCCTGCCTTCCCGGCGAAGGCCGGGAAGGCAGGAAAGGTATTCTCAATGGTTATCCCTGGGCACGCCATACGTCTCGGCGATGCGCTGGAACTGCACGGCGGGCTCCAGCACCGCGCCATCGCCCAGTTGCCCCACCATGCGGCGCTGGATTTCCTGCCAGGGGGTTTGCGATGCCGGATAGACATAGCCGCCGGCCGCTTCCAGAACCCGGCGCCGCTCCGCGATCTCTTCGGCCGGGATCAGGATGTCGGCCGTACCACTCGTCAGGTCGATGCGGACCCGGTCGCCGGTGCGCAGGATGGCCAGATTGCCGCCGGCCGCCGCCTCCGGCGAGGCGTTCAGGATCGAGGGCGATCCCGACGTGCCCGACTGCCGGCCATCGCCGATGCAGGGCAGAACGCTGACGCCCTGCTTGATCAGATAGGCGGGCGGACGCATGTTCACCACCTCCGCCGCCCCCGGATAGCCGATGGGGCCGGTGCCGCGCATCACCAGGATGTCGTCCGCGCATATGTCCAGGGCGGGATCATCGATGCGGTGATGGTAATCCTCCGGCCCGTCGAAGACGAAGGCCTTGCCTTCGAATGCTTCCGGATCAGCCGGGTTGGACAGGTACCGGTCCCGGAATTCCTGGCTGATGACGCTGGTCTTGACGATGGCATTGTCGAACAGGCTGCCGCGCAGAACGATGAAGCCGGCATCCTTCTTCAAGGGATTGTCGAAGGTGCGGATCACCTCGGGCATCTCGATCGCCTTGCCCCGGCAATTCTCACCAATGGTGCGGCCATTGGCGGTCATCGCGCCCTCGCGGATCAGGCCCTGTTCCATCAGCTGATTGACCACGGCCGGCACGCCGCCGGCATGATGGTAATCCTCGCCCAGATAGTCGCCGGCGGGCTGCAGGTTCACCAGCAGCGGGATCTTGTGACCATAGTTCTGCCAGTCGTCCAGCGACAGTTCCACGCCCATATGCCGGGCGATGGCGGCCAGATGGATGGGGGCATTGGTGGAGCCGCCGATGGCGGAATTGACGACGATGGCGTTCAGGAAGGCGTCGCGCGTCATGATGTCCGACGGCTTCAGATCCTCCTGCACCATGCCGACGATGCGCTTGCCCGTCTCGTACGCCACCTGCTGGCGCTCCCGGTATGGTGCCGGGATGGCGGCGGAGCCGGGCAGCTGCATGCCCAGGGCTTCGGCCAGCGAATTCATCGTCGTGGCCGTGCCCATGGTGTTGCAATAGCCGGTCGACGGGGCGGAAGACGCCACCAGGTCGATGAAGCCCTTATAGTCAATCTCGCCGGCCGCCATCATCTGGCGCGCCTTCCACACGATGGTGCCGGAACCGGTGCGTTCCCCCTTGTGCCAGCCATTCAGCATGGGGCCCACCGACAGGGCGATGGCGGGGATATTGACCGTGGCGGCAGCCATCAGCATGGCCGGCGTGGTCTTGTCGCATCCGATGGTCAGCACCACCCCGTCCAGCGGATAGCCGTAGAGCAGTTCCACTAGACCCAGATAGGCCAGGTTGCGGTCCAGCCCGGCCGTCGGGCGCTTGCCTGTCTCCTGGATGGGATGGACGGGGAATTCGATGGCGATGCCGCCGGCCGTGCGGATACCCTCACGGATGCGCTCGGCCAGGACAATGTGGTGGCGGTTGCAAGGCGACAGGTCGGACCCGGTCTGGGCGATGCCGATGATCGGCTGTCCCGACTGCAATTCCTCGCGGCTCAACCCGAAATTCAGATACCGCTCCAGATATAGCGCCGTCATGTCGGCGTTGGCGGGGTTGTTGAACCATTCCTGCGACCGCAGGCGGCGGGGTGCGGCACCCTGCACGACCTGATCCTTGGCCATCACGCGTCTCCCTGAGAACCTCCGGACCCCGCCCACGTGGCGGCCCCGGCTCTTCTGGGAATAGCATGGGCTTCAACCAAATTCTATTATTATCATATTAATCAGCGAAACCGCCACCATCCAGCCAGGACACCCCCTCGCCACCCACAAAGGCAAGCCCTTTTCGAAAGGGGGACAGAGGAGAATCGGAGCGCCGCAAGTTCAGCGCGCTGGGTATCGCCCATGGCCGTCGCAAGCTGGCACCCCGCATCGCGGGCAACAATCATCAGGGTGCCACGGTCTGTGGCGGGGTGCGGCCGATGGTGCCGCCGCGTTCGCTGAACTGCACCCGGTTGCGCCCGCCCTGCTTGGCACGGTAGAGCGCGGCATCGCTGCGGCCCACCAGGATGGCCAGGCTGTCATCCCCGGCACCGTATTGCGCACCGCCGACGCTGGCGGTCAGCGCGATGGGCATGCCCTCGAAATCGATGGGCCGGCCGCCGATGGACTGGCGGATACGCTCGGCCACCACCCGGGCCTCCCCCTCTTCCGTCTCCGGCAGAAGCACGGCCAGTTCCTCCCCGCCATAGCGGGCGACGACATCCGTGGTGCGCACGGCGGTGAGCACGCGCTGCGCGGCGGCACGCAGGACGGCGTCGCCGGCATTGTGGCCGTGATTGTCATTTACCTGCTTGAAATGGTCCAGATCGACCAGCAGCAGGGAGAAGGGGCGGCCATAACGCTGGGCGCGGTCGATCTCGGCCAGGCCCATCTCCTCGAATCGGCGACGGTTCAACAGGCCGGTCAGGCCATCGGTGCTGGCCAGCCGCGCCAGCTCGGCATTGGCATTGACCAGATCCTCCGTGCGCTGGGCCACCAGCTGTTCCAGCCAGCGCCGCTGCCGGCGCAGGGCCGCCGTTCGGGCCTGGATGACCAGTCCCAGAATGGCCAGCACAGCCAGCACCGCGCCCACCCGGGCCAACCCCGTCTGGTACCAGGCGGGAAAGACATCGACCGTGACCAGCCGGTCGGCCATCCCCCACACCCCCTCCTTATTGGTGGCACGCAGGCGCAGCGTATAGGTGCCGGGCGGCAGATTGGTATAGGTTGCCAGCCGCTCCAGCGCGTCGACCTCCACCCAGCCCTTGTCGAACCCCTCCAGGCTGTAGCTGTAGCGCAGGTTGGCCGGCCCCGCGTAATCCAGCGCCGCAAAGCCAACGGTCAGGGTCCTTGCCCCGGCCGGCATGATGACGGCGGATGGCGTGGCCGTCCGCGCCTTGGCCGCCCCACCCGCTGTCGTTTCCGTGGGCAGGGGCGCCAGGTTCAGGGCGGCGGCAGGCACCGGTTCATTGTCGATGCGGATATCGGTCAGCACCAGCGGCGGCTGGAACCGCCATTGGCGCAACGCATCGGGCCGCACCAGGGTCAGCCCCTCCCGCCCACCGAACAGCAGTTCCCCGCCGGCCAGCCGCGTCGCCGACCCGACCCAGGTGCCGCGCACGCCCAAGCCGTCGTCCCAGCCGATGGCACTGATGGCGCGGGTCTGCGGGTCGATGCGGGCCAGCCCATCCTCCGTGCTGACCCAGATCTGGCCGGTATCATCCATGACCATGGCCTGCACGCTGTCGCCGGGCAGGCCATGGCGCTGCGAGAGGGTGGTGAAGCGGTAGCGCTCATCGGTCACGTCACTGGCCAGGATACTGACCCCACCGCCCAGCGTGCCCACCCACAGGCGGCCCTGCCGGTCATGGATCAGGCCGGTGACGTAATTATGGGCCAGCGACGACCAGTCCCAGGACCGGCTCTGTACCCGCCGGACATGGCCTGTGGCCGGATCAACCAGATGCAGTCCGCGATGGGTGCCCACCCAGATGCGGCCGTCCCCGGTGGCGGCCAGCACCCGTACCCGATCGTCGGCCAGCGTCGTGGCATCGTCGGGGTCGTGGCGGAACTGGGTGACGGCACCGGTGCGCGGATCGAACCGCACCAGCCCTTCGCTGGCCAGCCACAATTCGCCGTCCCGCACCAGGATGGCATGGATGGGCTGGCCCGCCACCGATCCCGGCAGATCGACCGGCCGCACCTGCCCCGTGGCACGGCTGTAGCGCGACAGGCCCAGTTGCGTGCCGATCCAGACATTGTCGGCGCCATCCTCCGCCAGGGCCAGGACATTGGCGCGGGGCAGACCTTGGGCCGGCCCCTGGCCCGGTACCAACCGCTCCCGTGTGCCGGCCACGGGATCGATGATGTCGATGCCCTTGGTCTCGAACCCCAGCCAGACCTTGCCGTCGCGTGCCGCCAGGACGGAGCGCACCTGCGGCTCGCTGGGGCTGTCAGGCTGCGAAGGGGAGGAGAAGATGGAGAGGATGCCCTGGTTGGCAGGGTTGTGGACATTCAGTCCCCCGCCCCAGGTGGCCACCCAGATCAGGCCCGACCGGTCGCGCAACAGGCTGCGCACCGCATCGCTGCTGACGCTGGCCAGGACGGACGGGTCATGATGGATGGAGCGCACCGCCCCGCTCTCCACATCCAGCTCCACCAGCCCGCCGGGGTCGGTCGCCACCCAGATGCGGTCGCGCGGGTCACCATCGGCCCGCAGATCCTGAAAGGCGCGGACGTGCGGCCGGTCGGCGATACGGCCTTCGGCGCGGGCCATGTCGAAGGACCGGGCGACGCCCGTGGCCGGGTCGTGGCAGATGACGATGCCGCCGCGCGTGCCGATCCAGATGCGCCCCTGACCGTCGAGGAACAGGGTGGAGACAGCGCTACCGGGCGCCAGCGACGGCAGCGACACCACCTGCGACACCGGCTCAAACCCGCTATGGCCCGGCCGGCGGACGGCCAGCCCCTGGTCGGTTGCCACCCAAAGCATGCCGGCCGCATCGAACAGCAAATCCATCACCACATTGCCGGGCAAACCGTCATTGCGGGGATCCTGGGTGCGGAAATTCTCTGCCGCCCCGGTTTCGGCATCCAGCCGCGCCAGACCCGAGCGCAGCGCCACCCAGATGTCACCGCGCGCATCTTCCTCGAATCGGTAGGCGGTGGGATGCGCCAGGCCGCCGGGCCCGGCGGGATAACGGGCGAAACTTTCCGTCTCCGGAATGAAACGGGCCACGCCGCCATTGTTGGTGCCCACCCACAGCCGCCCGCGCCGGTCGACATGCAGGGCATTGATATAACCGTCAGGCAGGGAGGACGGGTCGCGGCTGTCCGGCTGGAACACCCGGAACCGGTAGCCGTCGAAGCGGGTCAGGCCCACCGGGGTACCGACCCAGATGAAGCCGGCCCGGTCCTGGACGATGGCGGTGATAATGTCGCTGGGCATGCCGGCCGCGCGGCCGATCCGTTCAAACAGAACCTCGGCCCGCGCGTTCCAATAGGCGGCGGCTGGGTCTTCCTCTCCCTGCGCGACAGTCGCCAGGGTGAAAAGGCCCAGCAGCGCGCAGAATAACGCCAATGCATGCCGGAAGGGCCGACGCATGGCCGCCATCCAGACGTATGTTGGCCCAACCGCGTTGCCCAAACCTTCCCTCCGCCTCAAACTGGGGCCAAGTTTAGCATTTCCAGGTGGAATTCACCATGCGGCTGCAGGTTGCGAACGGGTGCGGTAACCGCGCGCCGCGTCTATGGGCGATCAGTGATTTGCATTTGTCACTGTCGGCCAATCGGGAAGCACTGGAACAACTGCCCGACCATGGCGATGACTGGCTGATCCTGGCTGGCGACGTGGCCGAACGGCCCGACGACCTGACCCGCGCCTTCGACACCCTGTCCCGCCGGTTCAGGCGCCTGCTATGGGTGCCCGGCAATCATGAACTATGGACAACCGACCTGCCCGACGGCCCCCTGGGCGGGGATGCCAAGTACCGGGCATTGGTGGAAATCGCCCGCGCCTGGGGCGTGGTGACGCCCGAAGACCCCTATCCCATCTGGCAGGGGCCGGGCGGGCCCGTGCTGCTGGCACCCTTGTTCCTGGGCTACGATTACAGCTTCCGACCCGACGACGTGCCACTGGAAAGGGTGTTGGACTGGGCGTGGGAGAAGCGGCTGCGCAGCGCCGATGAACGGCGCCTGTCGCCGGCACCCTATCCCACCCGCCAGGATTGGTGTGCCGCCCGCGTCGCCTGGACGGAAGGTCGGCTGCAGGCGGAACTGCCATCCGGCATGGGCAGCATCCTGATCAACCACTATCCCTTGCGCGCCGATCTGGTGACCCTGCGCCGCATCCCGCGCTTCAGCCCCTGGTGCGGAACCAGCGCCACCACCGACTGGCACCTGCGCTTTCGCGCCCTCGCCTGCATCCACGGCCATCTGCACGTGCCCGGCACCCATTGGCGCGACGGCGTGCGGTTCGAGGAAGTGTCGCTGGGTTATCCCCGCCAGTGGCAGCCCCACGGGCGCGGCCCCGACCGCGCCCTGCGTCTGGTGCTGACGTCATAGCCACAGCCTTCTATCTGCCGGCCTGATGGTCCATCTGGATAGCAGCGTCGTCCGATCCACCATTGAACGCTTCCATAAAGGGGATATTCTGCACGCGCCTCATGACCGATGATGGATGGAGACCGGACGTGCGCCCCTTTCTGCTGGTGCTGGTGGGTGCCGCCCTGGGCCTGGGTGCCCTGACATATGCCACCTTCCGCACGACGGAGATGCTGGCGCCGTTGCCCACGGCCGGGCGCGGCGCCGTGTTCGCCGCCTTCATCGGGGCGGGCCTGCTGTTCACCCTGTTCGTCTTCCTGCAGCGCAAGAGCCGCCGCAAGGACCGCGACCAGCGCTGATCAGCATTCCGGCAGGTTCACCGCCAGCCCGCCCAGCGATGTTTCCTTATACCGCTCCGACATGTCGGCGCCCGTGCGCCGCATGGTCTCGATCACCCGGTCCAGCGAGACATGGTGGGTGCCGTCGCCCATCAGGGCCAGGCGGGCGGCGTCGATGGCCTTGATGGCGCCCATGGCGTTGCGTTCGATGCAGGGGATCTGCACCAGCCCGCCGATCGGGTCGCAGGTCAGGCCCAGATTATGCTCCATGCCGATCTCCGCCGCGTTCTCGATCTGGGCGTTGGTGCCGCCCTGGGCCGCGACCAGCCCGCCGGCCGCCATGGAGCAGGCCACCCCCACCTCCCCCTGGCACCCCACCTCGGCGGCGGAGATGCTGGCATTGCGCTTGTACAGCCCGCCGATGGCGGCGGCGGTCAGCAGGAAATTGTGCCGCCCGGTCACCGTGCCCTGGCAGAGCCTGTCGTAATAGCGCAGCACGGCCGGCACGATGCCGGCCGCCCCGTTGGTGGGGCTGGTCACCACCTTGCCGCCGGCGGCATTCTCCTCATTCACCGCCAGTGCCCAGAGGTTGATCCAGTCCAGCGCCGACAGCGGGTCGGTCAGCATGCGTTCGCGCTTGGCCAGCAATTCCTCATACTGCTTTGCCGCCCGACGGCGGACATTCAGCCCGCCCGGCAGGGTGCCGCCCTGGCGCATGCCGCGGTCGATGCAGGCATCCATGGCGGCCCAAATCCGGTCCAGCCCGTCACGCACCCCGGCTTCCGGCAGCAAGGCGCATTCATTCTCCATCACCAATTGGGCAATCGTCATGCCGCGCCCATCGGCCAGCCGGATCAGCTCATCCGCCGTGCGGTACTGGTGGGGCATGCCCGGCCCGGCCTCGGCCGGCTGGTTGGACCGCGCCTCATCCTCATCCACCACGAACCCGCCGCCAACCGAGAAATAGGTGCGGCTGGCCAGCTCATTGCCATCCGCGTCCAAGGCCGCGAACAGGATGCCGTTGGGATGGAAGGTCAGCCGTTCCCCGCCGCGCCAGAGGATATCGCGGGCCGGGACGAAATCCACGGGCTGCCGGCCCGCGAACAGCAGCTTGTCCCCGGCTTCGATCCCCGCCACCAGCCGGTCGCTGTCATCGGGATCGACGGTGGCCGGCTGGAACCCGGCCAAACCGACGATGGCGGCGCGGTCGGTGGCATGGCCCTTGCCGGTCAGCGCCAGCGAGGCATAGAGCGTGACGGTGACGCGGGCCACGCGGGATAGCAGCCCCGCCGCCCCCACCCGTTCACCGAAGCGGAAGGCGGCGGTCATCGGCCCCATCGTGTGCGACGAACTGGGCCCGACGCCGATCTTGAACAGGTCGAATACGCTGACGGTCATTTCTGGCGTGCCATCCCTGGGGCCGTGTCTATGGATCGCAATGGGCCGTTCACCGGCCCTGTTCTGGTGCGCGAACCCATAGCACGCCGCTCCCTGTGCCCGCTATTCCGGCATGGCGGAAGTTCAGCGTCCGAACAATGCCTTTTCCACCAGTACCGCCATCGCCTCGTACCCCGCCTCGCTGGGATGCAGATTGTCGCCAATATCATAGGCCGGCAGCAGGCGGGTGGGGCGTGCCGGGTCCTGCATGCCCTTGTCGAAATCCACCACCCCGTCGAACTGCGCCTCTTGTGACCGTATCCATGCGTTCACCGCCTGGCGCAGCGCTTCGCCATCGGGCCGGAAATATTTCGCCCCTTCATAGGGCAGCAGGGTGCCGGCATGGATGCGCAGACCTTTCGCCTGGGCCCGGTCGCGCAGCTGCGCCAGACCCTGGATAACCTGTTCCGCCGTCACTGCCTCGCCCGGCTTGATGGACCCGTTGCCGATATCGTTGATGCCGATCAGCAGCACGATATCGGTGGCGCCGTTCTGGGCCAGGGCGTCGCGGTCGAAACGGGCCAGCATGTTGGCCCCGGCATTGGGGCGCAGCAGCCGGTTGCCCGATATGCCCTGGTTCAGGACGATGGTCGACGCCGCTGCGGCCCCGCGCGCCGCCAGATGCGCCGACAGCCGGCGTGGATAGGTACCACCCGGCGCCTGATGGGTGACATCGCCCTCCGTGATGCTGTCGCCGATGGCCACCAGCACGCGCGCGGGCGCCCCCAGCACCTCCACGCTCGCCAGCGGGCTGGGCGACCGTTTCACCTCCGCCCCCGGCAGCGCGCCCGGCAGGCTTGTCTGGTCGCCCGACGCCACCTCCACCTGCGGCCGATGGCCGGCGATGATGGTGGAGCCTGGATAATGGATGGACAGGGCCAGCCCCTGACCCTTGCGCACCGGCAGCGCCACCACGTCGCTCAGCAATGGTGCCGCCACGGCCAGGCTGGCGCCCGGCTGTCCGCCGAAGGTGACGGCGACCGGTGATCCCGCCGGCTGGCCCTTTTCATCCAGCGGCGTCAGGCGCACGGGCCCGAAAGCCACCGGCTGCGTGCCCAGTTCATTGGTGAAGCGCAGGCGCAGCGCCTGTCCGCCGGCATCCAGCACCAGGGTCTGACGCACCGTCTGCCTGTCATAGGTGGGCCCGTCACCCGGCGGCAGCGGCGCCAGCGCCCAGGCCGGCCGCCATACCAAGGCTGCCTTGTCCGTCCCGGCTCCGCCCCAGGCGCAGGCCGAAAGGCCCATCACCAGCGCTGCCGCCAGAAGGGTCCTCAATCCCGTCGCACGCATGTGTTTCCTCCCATTTATCGATATGATCGATCATATAATGGGAGAATGCGCGACGGTCAAAGTGGGGCTTTGGGGATAGGCATCATCGGCACGCCAGCGCCCGCGACAGCCTGTCAAAAGTGGCGGCGTCAGGGGGAAGACCCAGCCTTAACAGACCGGGACGGTTCCCAAACGCCCGTGCCAGCAGCCCGCCCCGCCCCAGGATGGTGAAGAGATCAAGCGCCGGATCGCAGCGGATCAGGGTGAAGAGATCGGTGCCGCCAACCCGTTCAACCCCTGCTCCTGCATAGAGGCCCAGCGACGCTGCGGTTGCAGCCGCCAGCCGTTCACGCGTCGCCACCCGCCAGGCGGCATCCGCCAGTGCCACAGTCCCCACCGCCAGCGCCGGTCCCGCCACCGCCCAGGGCCCCAGCCGCGCCGCCATCGCACGCAGCAGCCCCGCCGGCCCCAGCAGGAACCCCAGCCGCAATCCGCCCAGCCCATAGAACTTGCCGAAAGATCGCAGCACGATCAGCCCCGGCCGCCCGGCATATGCTGCCAGCGACAGGTCGGGGCGCAGGTCGCAGAACGCCTCGTCCACCACCAACCATCCGCCCCGCTGCGACATTGCCGTCAGCAGCCCCAGCAGCCGGGCCGGATCATGCACCCGCCCGTCCGGGTTGTTGGGATTGACCAGCAGCAGCACGTCGGGCAACGACCCGTCCGGATCGGGCAGGTCGGTGATCATCCGCACCCTGTGCCCCGCCCGCGCCCAGGCCGGCGCATGCTCCCCATAGGTCGGGCCGACGATGGCCACATCCGCACCCGGCTTGCGCAGGAAGGGCAACCCGCTGATCAGCACCTGCGACCCCGGTGCCGCCAGGATCGCGTCCGGGTCGGCCACGCCATAGGCGCCCATGGCCGCGTGCTTCAGCGCCCGTTCGTCCGCCGCCGACGGCAGCCGCGTCCACAGCGCCGGGTCCAGGGCGGGCAGCTTATAGGGCCAGGGATTGATGCCGGTGGACAGGTCCACCCAGGGGCGGGGGGCGTCGGGGAACAGGGCCGCCATCGTGCCCAGATCGCCGCCATGGGGCTGCGCGCCGGCATCATCCATGCTATCACCTTGTTCCATCATGGAGATTTTCCCACCCCTGCTCTTGTGCGCCCTGATGCTGGAAGCGCTGCTGTCCTACCCGGACGCGCTTTACCGCTCCATCCGTCACCCCGTGACCTGGATCGGCGCGATCATTTCCACTCTGGACCGCAGCTTGAACCGGGGTCCGGCCCCGGCGCGGCGGCTGGGCGGTGTGGTCACCGTGCTGATCCTGGTGGGCGGGGCCATCGCCATCGGCGCGGCGCTGCACGTGTGGCTGCTGTCCCTGCCCTATGGCTGGCTGTTGCTGGCACTGCTTGCCTCCAGCCTGCTGGCCCAGCGCAGCCTCTACCGCTTCGTCAAGGCCGTCGCCGTTGGCCTGCAGACCGGCGGACTGGCCGGTGGCCGCACCGCCGTGGCCCATATCGTCGGCCGCGACCCGGAAAGTCTGGATGAGGCGGGTGTGGCCCGCGCGGCCATTGAAAGCCTGGCGGAGAATTTCTCCGACGGCATTACCGCCCCCGCCTTCTGGCTGGCGGTGGGCGGCCTGCCGGGCATCCTGGCCTATAAGGCGATCAACACCGCCGACAGCATGATCGGCCACCGCACGCCAAGACACGAAGCCTTCGGCTGGGCGGCCGCCCGCCTGGACGATCTGGTCAACCTGCCCGCCTCCCGCCTGACGGCGCTGCTGCTGGCCCTGGCATCCGGCCCCCGGATGGGGGCGGCCTTGCGGGCGGTGAAGCGCGATGCGGGCAAGCATCGCAGCCCCAACGCCGGCTGGCCGGAAGCGGCGATGGCTGGTGCCTTGGGCCTGCGTCTGGCGGGTCCCCGGCGTTATGCGGGCACAGTCGTCGAGGATCATTGGATGGGTGACGGCAGGGCCGATGTCACGGCGGGCGATATAGAGGCGGGCTTGCGGCTCTATCGCCGGTCGCTGGGGTTGATGTGGGTGCTGGCGGCGGGTTGGGCAATGCTCTGACGCGCCCGTCACCCCTTCCCCGTCATCCCGGCGCAAGCCGGGATCCAGGGGCCAAATGAAGAACGGTGAAGCCGCTTTCACCGATATGGCGAGTCGGTCGGGCTTGTGCCCCCTGGGTCCCGGCTTGCGCCGGGATGACGGAAAGGAGAAGGCGCACGTCGCCATTACCTACCCCGCCAGGGCCAGCAGCCCATCCAAATCCAACGCCGCTTCCACCCCGGCGGCGCATTCATCCAGCGCCGCATCCACCGACGTCTCATAAGACAGCTCCGACGCCTGCCCGAACCCGGCCAGGTACCCCGCCCGGAACCCGTCGGCCCCGAAAAGCCCGTGGATATAGCAGCCGGCGATGCGCCCATCGGCCGACAGCGCCCCCTCCGGCCCGGACCCGTCCAGCAGCAGCATCGGTCGGGCCCGTCCTGCGCCCTCGGTCACGCCGACATGCATCTCATACCCGGCGAAACCGCCCTCCCCCGCCGCCCCTATCCCGGTGACAGGCTTCAGCACCTTGGACCCGGTCAGCACCGTCTCCACATCCAGCCAGCCCAGCCCCTGGACCGCGCCTGCCGGCCCTTCGATGCCACCCGGATCGGCGATGGTGCGGCCCAGCATCTGGTACCCGCCGCAGATGCCCAGCACCCGCCCGCCGCGCCTGATATGGGCGTGCAGATCCACGTCCCAGCCCTGGGCGCGCAGGAAGGCCAGATCGGCGATGGTGGATTTGCTGCCCGGCAGGATGATCAGGTCCGCATCCAGCGGCAGCGGCCGTCCCGGCGGCACCATGGTCACCGATACCGACGGTTCCAGCCGCAGCGGATCGAAATCATCGAAATTGGCGATACGGGACAACATCGGCACCACCACCCGCAGCCCCTTGCCCGGCCCGTCGCGCCAATGGTCCAGCGCCACCGCATCCTCCGCCGGCAGCCTTGCCGCAGCCGGCAGGAACGGCAGCACCCCGTAGCCGCGCCAGCCCGTGCGCCGCTCGATCTCCACCAGCCCGTCATCGAACAGCCGGATATCGCCCCGGAACTTGTTGATGATGAAGCCCTTGATGGCGGCCCGGTCGGCATCGTCCAGCACCGCATGCGTGCCCACCAGACTGGCGATCACTCCGCCCCTGTCGATGTCACCCGCCAGCACCACCGGCACCTCTGCCGCCAGCGCGAAGCCCATATTGGCGATGTCGCGGGCGCGCAGATTGATCTCCGCCGGACTGCCCGCCCCCTCCACCAGCACCAGATCGGCGCCCTCGCCCACGCGCGCGAAACTGTCCAGCACGGCGGACAGCAGCTCACCCTTGCGTGCCTGATATTCCGCCGCCCTGGCGGTGCCCAGCATACGGCCCTGCACCACCACCTGCGCGCCGACATCGCTCTGCGGCTTCAGCAGCACGGGGTTCATATGCACCGACGGTTCCACCCGTGCGGCGCGTGCCTGCAGCGCCTGGGCCCGTCCGATCTCCCCGCCATCGGCCGTTACGGCGGCATTGTTGGACATGTTCTGCGGCTTGAAGGGTCGCACGGACAGGCCGCGATTGGCAAAGGCGCGGGCCAGTGCTGCCACCAGCAGCGACTTGCCCACATCCGATCCCGTCCCCTGGATCATCAGGGCGCGCGGCCGGGTGCGCATCAGAACTCGATCCCCGCCTGGGACTTGATCCCGGCGCTGAACGGATGCTTCACCGCCTGGAACTCCGTCACCAGATCGGCCGCCTCCATCAGCGCCGGGTTGGCGTTGCGGCCGGTAACCAGCACATGCAGGTCGGGCCGGCGGGATACCAGTGTGGCCACCACTTCATCGACCGGCAGATACCCGTAGCGCAGCGCGATGTTCATCTCGTCCAGCACCACCAGGCGATAGCGCGGGTCGGCCATCATCTGGCACGCCTTGTCCCAGGCGCGGCGCGCCGCCTGGATGTCGCGCTCCTTGTCCTGGGTTTCCCAGGTGAAACCCTCCCCCATGGCGTGATGTTCGATCAGATCCTCGAACCGCTCCAGCGCCACCTGCTCGCCCGTGGCCCAGGCGCCCTTGATGAACTGGATGAAACCGACCCGGAACCCATGGCCGGCGGCGCGCACCATCAGGCCGATGGCCGCCGTGGATTTGCCCTTGCCGGGCCCGGTATGGACCATCAGCAGGCCCTTCTCATGGCTCCGCTCCGCGATGCGGCGATCCATCAGGGCCTTGCGCTTCTGCATCTTGGCCTTGTGGCGCTCCGCCTCCTCCGGCGTGATGATCGGGTCCATGGGTTGCTCCTTATTTCAAATGCATGGGCAGGCCGGCGGCCATGAACAGCACCTTGTCCGCAATGCGGGCGATATCCTGGTGCAGGCGGCCGGCATGGTCACGGAACAGGCGCGACAAGCGGTTGTCGGGCACGATGCCCAGCCCGACCTCATTGCCGACCATCACAGCGGGCACCGCCAGCCGGGGCAGCAGGTCCAGCAGCCGCGCGCTTTCCGTCGTCACGTCACGCCCCTCCAGCATGATGTTGGTCAGCCACAGGGTCAGGCAGTCGACCAGCACGGGGCGGCCGGCAGCATTGGCGCGGATCAGGGCGCCGACCAGATCCATCGGCTCCTCGATGGTCACCCAGCCCTCGCCCCGGTCGCCGCGATGATGGCGGATACGCTCGCGCATCTCCTCGTCAAACGCCTGCGCTGTGGCGATATAGGTCCAGGGGCCGGGCCGGGCCGTGACCAGGCTTTCCGCCATCCGGCTCTTGCCCGACCGCGCCCCGCCCAGCACCAGGGTCAGCGCCGCGTTCATGCCCGCGCCTCCACCCGCAACCTCCGCCAGGGCAGCGCGAACGGCGCCCCCTCATGCCCGCCGCGCACCAGCTCGATCCCATAGACCCGGCCCAGCGCCCCGCTGTCCAGCAGCGCCTCCGGCCCGGTATCGCCCGCCACTCGCCCGGCCTCGTCCAGCAGGCACAGCCGCGTGCAATGGCGCAGGGCCAGCGTCAGGTCGTGCAGCACCACGACCACCGCCATGCCGCCCGCCGCCAGCTCGGCCAGCAGTTCCATCACCTGCAACTGGTGATACGGGTCCAAACCGGCGGCCGGCTCATCGGCCAGCAGCACGGCCGGATCGCCGGCCAGCGCGCGGGCCAGCATGACCCGCGCCCGCTCCCCGCCCGACAGGGTGGTGACATTGCGGGTGGCGAACTGTGTGACGTCGCACTGCGCCATGGCACGGTCGATGGCGGCCCGGTCGGACGCCTGCTCCCCACCCCAGGGGCTGGCATGCGGCAGGCGGCCCAAGGTCACCACCCGCTCCACCGTTAGCGGCCAGTGGCAGGTCGCCCCCTGCTCCAGAAACCCGATGCGCCGCGCCCGCTCCGCCCTGGGCCAGTCGGCCAGCGCCTTGCCGTCCAGCGCCACCGCGCCCTGGGCCGGCAGCAGCCCGGCCATCACCGATAGCAGCGTGGATTTGCCCGCCCCGTTCGGCCCGATCAGGCCCACGCATTCCCCGGCACCCACCGACAGGTCCACCCTGTCCAGCACCGGCCGACCGCCGCGCGCCACGCTGATATTCCGGACCGACAGCAGGCTCATCGCATCCGCTCCCTGGTTTGCAGCAACAGATGGAAGAAGAAGGGCGCGCCGATCAAGCCCGTAACGACGCCCAATTTCAATTCGTCATTGGTGGGCAGCAGCCGCACCATGATATCCGCCGCGATCAGCAGGCAGGCCCCGGCCAGCGCCGACGGCCACAAAAGCTTGGACGGCTGGTTGCCCGTGACCCGGCGCAGCAGGTGCGGCACCACCAGCCCGACAAAGCCGATGCTGCCCGTCACCGCCACCGCCGCCCCCACCGCCAGCACCGTGCCGGCAATGACGCGCCAGCGCAGCCGGTTCAGGTCCACGCCCATGCTGGCCGCCGTGCGTTCGCCCAGCCCCAGCGCATCCAGCGCCCGGCCGCTGCCCCCCAGCACCAGAATACCGGCCAGGATGAAGGGGGCGGAGACCAGCAGATGGTCGTTGGTGCGGTCGGTCAGACTGCCCAGCAGCCAGAAGGCGATTTCCAGTGCCGCATGCGGATTGGGCGCCAGGTTGAGCGCCAGGGAGGTCAGCGACCCGGCCAGCGTCTGCACCGCCAGCCCGGCCAGGATCAGCATCAGCACCGACGCATCGCGCCCCGCCAGCCCCTGGATCAGCGCCATGGCCAGCGCCGCCCCCGCCATCCCCGCCAGCGGCAGGGCCAGCGGTGCCGTCGCCGACAGCCCGAAATAAATGGCCAGCACCGCCCCCAGCGAGGCTGATGACGACGCCCCGATCAGCGATGGTTCGGCCAGCGGGTTACGCAGATACCCCTGCAAAGCCGCCCCCGCCATGCCCAGCCCGGCCCCGACCAGCGCCCCCAGCAATGCCCGCGGCAGCCTTATTTCCCGCGCGATCAGGGCGGCGGGGCTGGCCTGGTCGGAGAACAGGCCCGACAGCAGATCCCCGGCCGGCACGTCCGCCGGGCCGACCAGGAAGGACGCGACCAGCAGGATGGGGAACAGGATCAGGAGGACCGGGAGGATGGGGAAGGTCGATGTGGACACCGGCTGCGTGACGGCAGTCATGTGGCACCTCCCATATCCGCACTCTCTTCGCCTCCCCGGCGAAGGCCGGGGCCCAGGGGCCGCAAGCCCGACCCGTCGGCAGCGTGGATCGGGGCATGCGGGAATGTTTGACCCTTTGGCCCCTGGGCCCCGGCCTTCGCCGGGGAGGCGATAGTGATGGCGACGTTCATTCCTGATCCCCCAACGCTTCCCCCGCCACCTTCTCCAGCAACGCCACCCCCTCGATCGAGGCTGGCGTGGCGCACAGCCAATAGGCGATGGGAAAGCCCGCCACCGCCATCCCGCCCCGCGTCCGTGTCAGGGCCGGGTGGTCCAGCACCGATTGCCCGATGCCCGGCCGGTCGGGGCGCAGGCTGTCCACCACCAGCAGGTCGGGCGGGTTCAGCAGCAGCGTTTCCACCGCCACCCTTCCATTGGGCCGGCCCGTCATCCGCCCACCGATATTCTCCAGCCCGGCGGCATTCATCATGTCATTGACGATGCCGCGCGTGCCCGGCACCTCACTCCCCGGCCGGTAGAGTGCCGCCGTGGGCCGTGGGCCCGGTCCGGGGCCGGCCAGGCGGGCCCGCAGATCGTCGGCAAGGCGCTGGCCCTCGGCATCCCTGCCCAGGGCCTTGGCCACCTGTTCGATCTGCGCCGGGATCTCGTCCAGCCGCTGCGCCGATTTCAGCTTCAGCACCGGCACGCCCAGCCGTTCCAGCATGCCCACCGTCTGGGCCCTGGCGTATCCACCGGCCACCACCAGATCGGGCTTCAGCATCAGCACGGCTTCCGCCGTCCCGTCATGCGTCACCATCCCGGCGGCCTGCGCGGCATAGGGCGACAGATGGTCGTCCCCCGCCAGCCGCGTCAGCCCGGCGATCTGGCTCGGCACGCCCAGCGCCAGCAGGAACTGGTCAGCGCAAAGCGACAGCGAAACCACACGCCCAGCGGGATGTGGGTTCGGCGCCGCCCCTACCGGGGTGGCCGTCAGGGCTGCCAGAAGCAGGGCGACGCCGATCCGCATCAGAACGTCACCGTCACGCCGCCATAGGCCGACCGGCCCGGCGCGCGATAGGTGCGAACCTCCTGGTAATCCTCATCGAACAGGTTCTCCACCCGGCCGAACAGGCTGACATTGTCCAGCACCGCCCAGCGGGCCGTGAAGTCCACGACGGTGTAATCATCCAGGATGGGCGCGGTGGCGGACGCCGTGTCGCGCTGCTTGCCGGCATAGCGCAGGGCGGCCCCCAGATCGATGCCCTGGGCGACGGTCCAGTCCACCGACGCGTTGATCGTGTCCTGCGGCCGGCGCGGCAGGTCGCGGCCCGTACGGCGGTCCTTGGCTTCCAGATAGGTATAGTTGGCCTGGATCAGCACGCTTTCCACCGGCTGCGCCTGGAAGGTCAGTTCCACACCCTTGGTCCGCGCCTTGGCGACATTGATATAGCCGTTGGAAAACGCGATCATGTTGTCATAAACATTGCGGAACAGGCTGGCGCCGAAGCTGACACGCCCATCCAGCAACGGCTGCTCGAACCCGGCATCCACGCCTTTGCCCTCTTCGGCCTTCAGGCTGGCATTGCCATAGAACGGGTCGTACAGCTGATACAGCGTCGGCGCCTTGTTGGCAGTGCCATAGCTGGCGCGCAGGATGGTGCCCGTGGTCGGCACCTCATACGCACCGGTGGCGCGCCAGGTGCCTTCCGTCCCGAACTGCTCATGATCATCGACGCGCCCGCCCAGGGTGACGGTCAGGTCATCGGTCAGGGCCGCCTGATACTGGGCAAAGGCCGACTTGGTGGTGACCTTGTCATCCAGGCCGGTGGTGGTGGTGGTGCCCACCGTGTTGGTGGTCTTGGCATCCTCCTCATCCACCGACAGGCCGATGGTGGCCACATCCTTGTCGCGCAGATGCAGATTGCCCTGATAATCCAGCGCCTTGCGCCGGCTGTCGAAGGTGGAGAAGCGATAGAAGCCCGTGGGTTCGTCGAAATCGCGGTCGGTGCCGGCATAGGATGCCGCCAGGCTGTTCTCGAACTTGCCATCCAGCAGTGACAGGCTGGCCGCACCGCGGACCTGCCACGTCTCCTTCTCCTGGTCCGACGGGCCATCGCCGCCGAACGGATCGAATTCGGTGTCCAGCCAGGACCAGCCGGCATTCAGGTCGAAGCGCAGTATCTCGCTGGCCTGGAAACCGACCCGGCCGCTGACGGAGCGGGCATCGGTGCCATCCTTCTCGTCGCCCACGAAGGTGCGGGAAAAACCGTCGGTGGACAGGTTGGCGGCCGACAGGGCGTAATCAGCCTGTTCGGTGCCGCCAGTCAGCGAGGCCTGCTGGCGGAAGGTGCCATAGGAACCGCCCTCGATCGTGCCGCGGATCCGGGTCTCGCCTTCGCCGCGCCGGGTGATGACATTGATCACGCCGGCCATGGCGTCATTGCCGTAAAGCGCGCTTTGCGGACCCTTCAGCACCTCAATCTTCTCGATATCGCCGGTCATCAGGCTGTTGAAGTCGAATTCGTTGTTGGCACCCGACGCGTCGTTCACTTCCACGCCGTCGATCAGCACCTTGACCATGCCGCTTTCCGACCCGCGCAGGCGGACGGTGGAGGTGCTGCCCAGCCCGCCATTGCGGGAGATGGACACGCCCGGCAGGCGCTTCAGCAGATCGATGGCCTGCACCTGCTGCCGGCGCTCGATCTCGGCGGCGTCGATGACATTGACCGTGCTGCCCACGCGGGCCTGCGCGGTCGGCACCTTGTTGGCGGTGACGATGATTTCGGCGACCTGGGTCGGGTCGGCCCATGCCGGCATGGCGGTCAGAATGGCGGCGGCACCCAGCAGGGTGGCGCGCAAATGGGTAATGTGGCTCACTTCTAAGGCTCCGATCCGTTCTTTTCTGACGAATCCGGAGGGATGTGCGTGCGGTCGGCATCGACAGCGCTCCGCCATGGCGGAACCTCTGCCTTCACACCGATATGCTGGACCTGATGATGGCCGCCACGGGCCCCTTTCCAAACAAACGTTCCACCCGCGCACTCCTTCGGAAGCGCCGGCGCGAAACGGTAAACCGTCCCATCGGGGCACCCCGCCCAATGGCCGCGCGACGCATTGCCGACGGCAGGTCTCCTGGCTCACGGGTCACAGCATCAGCCCGGCCTTCCCAGTTTCCCAGTGGCCATGTCGGGCTTCGCTCGCCGCTTACAGTTGCGGGGGCAGCTGCGGAATTTAACCGCATTCCCTTTTCACCCCCGTTGCCGGGGGAACCATCGATGCACGGGTCTTACCGCGCCCGCGAAGGGGGCGCAAGGAAACCCTTGGAGCCGCCCCGGCATGTCACCCCCGTCCATGTGGCATGGGGACAACAATGCGCCGCCTCGGGCGAAAATCGGCACCACCGTCAAAAAGCTTGAACAAAGCGCCGCTATTCTCACCCTGCGGTGGGAAAGGATCCGGCAAGCACGCGGGCGCAGCCATTCCCCCGAAGCCCCCAAGGGAAAATGCCCATGATCCGGTCGCTCCGTTCCTCCCTGAAGACACGTCTCGTCCTGTCCGGCGTCGGGCTTTGCCTGGGTCTGGGCATCGCGCTGACCATCGGTGCCGCCGTCCAGTCGCAGCGTACCACCGGCGGGCAGGTACGACAGGCCCTGGCGGAGGCGACGACGGGCTTCACCCTGATCGCGTCCGATCTGGTGGAAAACGCCATCGACAATGTCCGCATTGTCAACGCTCAGGCCGAAGGCGGGCTGCGGACAGGGGGTTTCACGCGGCAACTGCTGGCGGGCCAGACCACCGCTGCCGTGGCCGCCAACCCCGACATTGTCGGCGTAACCGTGGCGTTCGAGCCCGGTGGTTTCGACGGGGACGACACGGCCGGCAAGGGTCTGGAGGGTGCTGATGCATCGGGCCGCTTCGTGCCCTATTTCTTCCGCAAGTCCGACGGGACGGTAGGGGTTGAACCGCTGGTGATGACCCTGGAGGCCGGGATCAAGGAATGGTACCTGGACCCGCTGGCCGCCAACCGTACCATGCTGACCGCTCCCTATATCTATCCGGTGGAAGGCAAGGATGTGCTGATGGTCACCGTCAGCACACCGATCCGGCGTGACGGCAAGCCCGTGGGCATCACCACCACCGACATGGCCCTGACCGCCCTGCAGAAGCAGTTCGCCGCCTTCCGCCCGCTGGAACAGGGCGATGTGCGCCTGCTGGCCCAGAACGGCCACTGGGTGGTGCATCCGACGGCCGAGCAGTTGAACAAGCCAATGGAAAAGGGCCCCCTGGCCGATCTGGTGGCCCAGGCCCAGCAGGAAGACCATGCCATCCAGGCCAGCATCCGGCTGGAGGGGGAGGAACGGCTGGTCACCGCCGTGCCCTTGCGCTTCAAGGACGTTCAGGAACGCTGGGTGCTGGTCACCACGGTTCCGACCCGCGTGATCGACGCGGCCCTGACCCGGTCCGTCACCACCCTGTCCATCATCGCCATCGTGATGGTCGCGCTGGCTGCCGGCCTGTTCGTGCTGATGGGCAACAGCCTGGCCCGGCCCATCCTGGCCCTGACCGACGCCATGGCCCGCGTGCGGCGCGGCGACCTGACATCCGCCATCCCCGGCACCGACCGGGTGGATGAGATCGGGCATATGGCGGAAGCCGTGGTCGAATTCCGCGACGGGCTGGCGCAGGCCGAGCGTCTGCGCATGGAGGCGGATCGCAAGGATGCCGAGGCTGATGCCAAGCTGAAGGCCGACCGTCTGGCCCTGGCCGACCGGTTCGAGCGCGAGGTGGGGGCCCTGCTGCGCGGCGTCTCCGACAGTGCGGAACAGATGGTGGGGGTGGCACAGCTGATGTCCACCGACTGCGCCGATACACAACAGAGCACGGCCCTGGGGGCATCGGCGGTGACGGAGGCGGCCAGCAATGTACAGACCGTGGCGTCGGCCGCCGAACAGCTGCGCGCCTCGATCGCGGAGATCGGGAACCAGGTGCAGATGTCGGCCACCGTGGCGTCGCGCGCCGAGGAGGAGGCGGGCAATGCCACCGGCACGGTGGATGCCCTGACGCAGAATGCCGAGCGCATCGGCGCCGTCGTGCAGTTGATCAGCGACATTGCCAGTCAGACCAACCTGCTGGCCCTGAATGCGACGATCGAGGCGGCGCGGGCGGGAGAGGCCGGCAAGGGCTTCGCCGTGGTGGCGTCGGAGGTGAAGAACCTGGCCACCCAAACCGCCAAGGCGACGGAGGAGATTGCCGAACTGGTGGGCTCCATCCGCACCTCATCGGCCGAAGCCGCCAAGGCCATGGTCGGCATCGTCACCACCATCCGCACCATCAGCGAGACGACGACGGCCATCGCCGGGGCGGTGGAGGAACAGACCGCCGCTACGCAGGAGATCGCCCGCAACGTGAACGAGGCTGCTCTTGGCACGGACGACGCCTCGCGCGCCATCCAGGGCATCGCCGACAAGGTGCTGGCCGTGACCGAGGCCGCGGTGACGGCCCTGGACAATGCCGCCAGGGTCCGCGACAGCGCCGGCGCCGCCGACCGGGAGATTGGCGGCTTCGTGGCCCAGATGCGCGCGGGTTGACGTCATTCCAATACCAACCTGTGGCGAGCTTGGCTCGCCACAGGTTGGTTGGCGCGTTGAGCGCCCGCGCACTCGTGTGCGCGCAGCCAAGCCGCCGGAGGCGGCGCCCGGCGACTGAGGGAGCGCTTAGATCGGCCGGATACCCTGCCCGTAATTGAAGAAACTGGCCGGATCGACCTGCTTCTTCACTTCCCGCAGGCGGGCATAGTTCGCGCCATAATAGGCGGTCGCCCAATCGTCCAGCGTCGGGTCGGGGAAATTCTGATAGGCGCCGACGGCCGAACAGCTCTTGTTGGCCAGGGCGTAGAAATCCTTCTGCCAGGCCAGGTTCTCGTCGATCAGCCCCTGCGGGTCCGACGGCTGCCACCAGTTCATTTCGACCGAGAACAGCCAGTCATAGCCGCGATGGACATAGGCGGTGGCGTCGGCCTGCACATTATTGATGGCCCCGCCCGCCTGGAAGAACTTGAAGGCCACGGGCATGGAGGTGCCGGGCTGGGCCCGGGCCGCTTCGAACATGGCATCCACCGCCTCCCGCGTGATGGCGGCGGCATGCATGTAGTTGGACTTCTCCTGGTAATAATAGGGGAAGGTCGTCTCCGACAGGAAATCCTGCGCCACCCAATAAGGGATGTTCGTGTGCACGACGCGCTTGTCGGCGCGTTCCCATAGATCACCGAAGATCTTCTCCAGGCTGGTGCCCCTGGTATTGTGCAGCTGCGCCAGGATGGACACATTGCTGCCGGTGCCCTGGCAGCGCTGCTGGATGCTGGGCAGGGTGACGTTCACCTTGCTGCCGAAGCTGTTGGGGGCGTTGGGCAGGTCGCGCAGCAGCCGGTACAGCACATCGGCCTGATCCTTGGTCCAGGTCAGCTGGCAGACCGACACATTGTCCACGGCATAGGTCTGCAAGGTGAACTCGGTATTGATGCCGAAATTGCCCCCGGCCCCGCCGCGGCAGGCCCAGAACAGGCCACTATCGTCCTTGTCATTGGCCTCGTGGCGTTCCCCGTCGGCGGTGACCAGCGACGTGGCCCGCAGCAGGTCCGATGCCACCCCGTAATGGCGCATGTTGAAGCCGATGCCGCCGCCCAGCAGGAAGCCCGCCGCCCCCACCGCGTCGCAGCGGCCATGGGTGATGGTACGGCCCAGCCGCTCCAGCTCCTTATAGACCAGGGCGTTGCCGGTGCCGCCCTTGACCCGGACGATGCCGGCCTTCTTGTCCACCACCTCCACCCCGGCCATCAGCGACATGTCGATCAGCAGGCCGTTGGTGGCCGAATATCCGGCATAATTATGCCCGCCCGACCGCACCCGGAACGGCAGCCCCTGCTGCCGCACCCAGCGGATGGCGGCCTGCACGTCCTCGGTCTTCAGACAGCGGGCGATGCCCATAGGCAGGGTGCCATAGCGCAGATTATTGGGCCGGCAGACATCGGCGAAGAACGGGTCCAGCGGCGTCAGCACCCCGCCGCTGACCTGGGCGGCCAGATCCTTCCAGGCCGATGGCGGCGGACAGGCATCGCGCGGCGTCGCGGCATTGGCCGCCACAGCCCAAGGCAGCGATGGGACCAGCGGCGCCACCGCCGCGAACTTTCCCAATCCCACCAGGAAATGACGACGCGACGGTGCTACACTTTGCAGCATGATGCTCTCCCCAAACATATTATCGTTTAGGTTTATATGAGCATATGCTCTATCCGTCAACGCGGGGTTGTGAATGGTCGAAACCGGAATATTGTTTCGAAACAGAAATGATAACGATCACCGGAATTTATCTATTTCGATCCCGAAACGTTTCAGCTTGTCGTATAGCGTTTTCCGGGGCACGGCCAGGGTCTCCGCCGCCGCCCCGACATCGCCCTTATGGTCGGCCAGCGCGGCATTGATCAATTGCCGCTCGAACGCTTCCACCTGTGCCGCCAGCCCCACCTCCGCCGGGGCACCGCCCAGCAGGGCCGGCAGACCCAGGGCCAGGCGGTCGGCGACATTGCGCAGCTCGCGGACATTGCCCGGCCAGCGATGGGCCAGCAACGCCTGGCGATCCGCTGCCGGCACGGGCACCGGCGCCCGGCCCAGCCGGTCGCTGGCGGCCAGCAGGAAATGGTCCAGCAGCATGCCCACATCCTCGCGCCGGTCGCGCAGCGGCGGCAGCGACAGCGGCACGACATTCAGGCGAAAGTACAGATCCTCACGGAACCGCCCCTGCCGCGACAGCGCCCCCAGATCCTCCTTGGTGGCCGCCACGAAGCGGATATCCAGGGCGATGGACCGGTTGGACCCCAGCCGCTCCACCCGCCGGTCCTGCAGCACCCGCAGCAGCTTGACCTGGGCGGCCAGCGGCATGCTCTCGATCTCGTCCAGGAACACGGTGCCGCCATCGGCGAATTCCAGCTTGCCGATGCGGGTCTTGGCGGCACCCGTGAAGGCGCCGGCCTCATGCCCGAACAGCTCGCTTTCCACCATGCTGTCGGGGATAGCGCCGCAATTGATGGCGACAAACGGCTTGGCCGCGCGGGATGAGAACTGGTGCAGGGCACGGGCCACCATCTCCTTGCCGCTGCCCGTCTCCCCCAGGATCAGGACGTCGGCGCCGGTATCCGCCACCTGGCGGATCAGCTTCTTCACCGCCATCATGCCCGCCGACCGCCCCAGCAGCGCGGCGTCCAGCCCATCCTGACGCGCCAGTTCCTGGCGCAGTGCCCCCACCTCCGCCGACAGGCGCCGCTTCTCCAGCGCCCGCGTCACGGTGGCGACCAGCCGGTCGGACGCAAATGGCTTCTCGATGAAATCATAGGCGCCGTCACGCATGGCCCCCACCGCCATGGCGATGTCGCCATGCCCGGTCATCAGGATCACCGGCAGCCCCGCATCGACCGCCAGTGCGGCCTTCAGCAGCGCCAGACCATCCATCCCCGGCAACCGCACATCGGTGACCAGCAGGTCGACCCCGCCCCGCTTCAGCGCGTCCAGGGCCGGTTCGGCGGCCGCGAAGCAGGTGGCGGGCAGGTCGGCCAGTTCCAGCGCCTGTTCCACGCCCAGGCGGACGGCATCATCATCCTCCACCAGCAGGATGGCCCCCATGATGCTCACTCCCCTTCCCCCGCCGGCAGGTCGATGGCGAACACCGCTCCCCCCTCCGGCCCGTTGCCGGCGGTGAGCGTACCATCATGGTCGCGGATGATGCCGGCCGAAATCACCAGCCCCAGGCCAAGACCCAGGCCCGGCGGCTTGGTGGTGAAGAACGGCTCGAACAAATGCGGCATATGCGCGTCCGCGATGCCCGGTCCGCTATCCGCCACGCGCAGCAGTACGCGCCCCTCAGCGCCCTCCCCCGTCACCCGCACAACCCGCACCTCCCGCCCCGCCACCGCGTCCAGGGCATTGCCGATCAGGTTGACCAGCACCTGTTCCAACCTCAGCGCATCACACCGCACGCACAGGCCCGCCGGCACGGATATCTCCACATCCGCGCCCACCCGCCGCACCTTTTCGGCCAGGATGGTCAGGGCATTGTCGATGGCGCGGCCCACGGCCACATCCTCCGGCCGGTTCTCCGACCGCCGGGCGAAGGTGCGCAGCTGCCCGGTGATCCGCGCCATGCGCTCGGTCAGCGCCGCGATATGGCCCAGGTTCTCCGCCACCCGGTCCAGCTTGCCGCGCCCCAGAAAGGCGGCGGCATTGTCGGAAAAGGTGCGCAGTGCTGCCAGCGGCTGGTTCAGCTCATGCGTGATACCGGCCGATAATTGCCCCAGCGCCGCCAGCTTGGCCGCCTGCACCAGATCATCCTGGGCCCGGCGAAGATCGTCATTGGCGGCCACCAGCTGCGCCGTGCGCGCCGCCACCTCCCGCTCCAGCGCGTCGGCCGACCGTTTCCAGGCCAGCCTTGTCCGCCGCCGCTGCCGCCAATAAAGCCAGCCCAGCAGGCACAGCGCCGCCACACCGACCCCGCCGACCCGCCCCACGTCGCGCGCCAAGACCACGCCGTCCAGGCTGGACAGCAGGTAGAGCCGCCAGTTCGTGCCTTCCACCACGCTGTCGCTGGCCAGATAGCGTGTGGGCCCGCCCACCAGCGCCACCGTCCCATCCACCCCCGGCCGCCAGTCCAGGGCCCGCAGGCTCACGCTCTCATATTGCCTTGTATCGGCCAGCCGCACCTTCTCCGCGTCCGACAGGGGCGACAGGGTGCGGAAGGTCCAGTCGGGTACGGATGACAGGATGACGACGCCATTGCCATCCACCACCAGGATGCGGTCCGACAGCCCGGCCCAGCTTTTCTCCACCGGCGCCAGCGACACCTTGACCACAGTAATGCCCAGCGTCAGCCCCCCCTCCTCCAGCGCGCGGGCGAAATAATGGCCCGGCTCCCGGCTGGTGGTGCCGATGCCATAGAAACGGCCGGACCCGCCGGCCAGCGCCTCGCGGAAATAGGGGCGATAGGCAAAGTTGCGCCCCACGAAACTGTCCGTCTGGCGCCAGTTGCTGGCCGCCAGCGTCGTGCCGCCCGTGTCCATCAGGTACAGCGCCGCCGCGCCGGTGCGGTCGGCAATCTGTTCCATATAGAGATTGGCGGCCTGGATGGCGGCCGCATCGTCCGGGCTTTGCAGGGCGCTGCGCAGCGTGCGCGACAGGCCCAGGATGGCCGGCGTCGTCTCATGCCGCGTCAGCTCGCTGCGCAGCCCGGCGATCAGCAGCGCCCGGCGCGGCCCCGCCTGATCCAGCAGCGACTGCCGCGCCATGCCCGACGCCAGCTCCCCCCCGGCCCAGGCCAGCAGGAACGCCAACAGGGCGAAGACCAGCCCGATCAGGCCGGTCTTCACCCTGTTGCGGCCGCGCATGGAAAGGGGGGAGGTCATGGCGGCAAAGGATAGAGGATGAAACAGGTTTTGCGGAAGGGCTTACTCCGCCGGCGCCATCGCCACGCGGGGGCGCTGCTCCGCCTCCTCGATGCTGGTCGGGTTGGCCAGCTCGGCCTGCAGCTTGTCCATGTCCAAGGCCCCTTCCCACTTGGCGACCACCAGCGTGGCCACGCCATTGCCGATCAGGTTGGTCAGGGCGCGCGCTTCCGACATGAACCGGTCCACACCCAGGATCAGGGCGATGGAGGCGACGGGGATATGGCCCACACTGGCCAGCGTCGCCGCCAGCACGATGAAGCCGGAACCCGTGACACCGGCCGCCCCCTTCGAGGTCAGCAGCAGCACGGCCAGGATGCCCAGCTCCTGCCAGATGGTCAGGTCGGTATTGGTGGCCTGGGCCAGGAAGATGGCGGCCATGGTCAGATAGATGCAGGTGCCGTCCAGATTGAACGAATAACCCGTCGGCACGACCAGACCCACCACCGACCTTTCCACGCCCAGCTTGTTCAGCTTGGCCATCAGGCGCGGCAGGGCGCTTTCCGACGAGGACGTACCCAGCACGATCAGCAGCTCTTCACGGATATAGCGGATGAAGCGGGTGATGGAGAAACCGCAGACCCGCGCCACCACGCCCAGCACGCCGAAGATGAAGATCAGGCAGGTGGCATAGAAGGCGGCCATCAGCTGCCCCAGCGACACCAGCGTCTCCACCCCGTATTTGCCGATGGTGAAGGCCATGGCCCCGAAGGCGCCGATGGGGGCGGCCTTCATCAGGATGGCGACGATCTTGAAGAACACGCCCGACATCTGGTCGATCAGGTTCAGGATCGGCCGCCCCTTGTCACCCAGGCTGTGCAGGCCGAAGGCGAACAGGATGGCGATGAACAGCACCTGCAGGATCTCGCCTTCGGCAAAGGCGCCGACCACCGTGGCGGGGATGATATGCATCAGAAAGGCAACGGTGCCCTGCTCCTGCGCCTTGGCGGCATAGGATGCGATCGATTTGGTGTCCAGCGTGGCCGGATCGACATTCATGCCGGCACCGGGCTGCCAGACATTGACGATGACCATGCCCAGCACCAGGGCGATGGTGGTCAGCACCTCGAAATAGATGATGGCCTTGAAGCCGACGCGGCCCACCTTCTTCATATCCTCCATGCCGGCAATGCCATGCACGACGGTGAAGAAGATGATCGGCGCGATCAGCATCTTGATCAGCTTGATGAAGGCATCGCCCAGCGGCTTCATGCTCTCGCCGACATGGGGGTAGAAATGGCCCAGCGCGATACCGATGGCGATGGCCGCCAGCACCTGCACATAAAGGCTTTGATAAAACTTCTTCGGCGCCGCCGGGCTGGCGGCGATGCTGGCACTCTGGGCCATGTCGCTTCTCCCAAGATCGATATCACGATCGGGTTGGGAGCCACCCGGCCCCGTCCCGCTTTCGGGGGCCTATAGGCATGCGCCGTGCCAGGGGCTGGGTTGACGGTGAATCAAGGGTTTGGCGGGGGGCGGACGGGTGGTTTGTCTGGAATGCCGGACAGAGGTAGTGGGGTTTGTGCGGGATTTCGGAAAGACGTGCGCGAAGTGGCACCGCCGTTTCCCGCTGTCTCCACCGTCACCCCGGCAAAAGCCGGGGCCCAGCGCAAGGCGGGATCAGCGCCGATATGACTCGTTCAACGGCCGACGCCGGTAGCGGATGACGGAGCGGCCACCCCCTTGCCGCCTCCCCGGCGAAGGCCGGGACCCAGTGGCGCCGCCGTTTCCCGCTCTCTCCACCGTCACCCCGGCGAAAGCCGGGGCCCAGCGCAAGGCGCGATCAGCGCCGATACGACTCGTTCAACGGCTGACGCCGGTTGCGGATGACGGAGCGGCACCCCTTTTTCGCCTTCCCGGCGAAGGCCGGGACCCAGGGGCCACGCGCCCGACCTATCGGCGGCGGCGGTCAGGCGAGCGTGGATGATCCATCGGCACTTCGGCGCTGATACTCTGAGGGAGAAACGCAAATGCCGCCCGCATCTCTGTCTTTCACTCGAAGGCTACGGTACCATCCTGCAACTGCACAACCGCAAGCAGGCAATGCCGATGCCTATCGCTGAAGCACAGAGCGGATTGACGCCCGCCGAGGATAACCCGTGGTATCTGCTGGCGACTTTGTATGGGGTGCCGGACGTTGGTGTGCCGGGTTGGATTGATGACGAGCGTCAGGCCCAGAACCGTGTTGCATGGAATCGTTACCATGCGTCCCAATGGACAGCGGAAGAACGTGAGCGGTTGAAGGACCGGGTTACGGGGGAAGAGCTTAGGCCCTTTGATGAACAGGAACTGGCGCAACTTCGGCAGAAATTTGTCGATCGGGCGGGGGAATGGTCGATCAACATGCCTGCGCCTGATTTGGCGATCGGCTTTCGCTCATGTCATTTCAATGATGCTGTGTGTTTTAACGGATATGCTTTTGTGAGCGTTGATTTTAGCAGCGCCACATTCTCCAGGGACGCCGATTTCAGCAACGCCACATTCTCCGGGTATGCCGATTTCAGCAGCGCCACATTCTCCGGGGACGTCGATTTCAGCAGCGCCACATTCCCCGAGTATGCCGATTTCAACAGCGCCACATTCTCCGGGGACGTCGATTTCAGCAGCGCCACAATCTCCGGGTATGCCGATTTCAGCAGCGCCGCATTCGGCCATAAGGTGGTTTTCACCAATGCCGAAATGAAGGCGCCTACCTATTTCGAGGGATGTCGTTTTGAAGGGCGTCCCCCAATGTTCCCCGGCGCCAAGCTGCATGAGGGAACGGTCTGGCGTGAGGTATCCTGGCCCCGACCGCCGGTGGACCCTGGCGAAGCCGGTGCTTTCACCGACGCATACGAACGCCTGAAGCTGGAGATGGACCGGCTGAAGAAGCATGAGGATGAACTCATGTTCTTCTCCAAGGAACTGGAATGCCGCCGGGTGGCGGCAGGACAGTTCAGGGGTCTGCCGATTGGGATTTATGGTGTCCTATGCCACTACGGACAAAGCTATCTGCGGCCGCTCGGCTGGCTTCTGGCCCTGATCCTGGTCGGGGCGGTGCAGTTCTGGCCGGTGCTGGGGTGGGATTTCCTGCTGTCGCTGGGGGTCAGCACGGCGAACACGCTGGGGCCGCTGGGGCTGCGCAAGGAACTGATTGAACCGGGGGCCCTGCCGGAACTGTCCCGCTGGCTGCGCTTTTTAAGCGGGGCGCAGATGGTTCTGGGCCTGATCCTCCTGTTCCTGATCGGCCTCGGCCTGCGTAACCGGTTCCGGATGAAGTAACGACGCCCCCCTGGCCGCCTTCCCGGCGACAAGCCGGGACCCAGGGGCCACAGGCGCAAACCTCTACGCAGCTTTCTTCAAAGCTGCCGATAGGTCGGGCGCGTGGTCCCTGGGTCCCGGCTTGTCGCCGGGATGACGGGAAAGGGGCGTTTTCCGTCAAGAATAGACCGATCCAAGCCCCCCACCCCCGCCCTTGCACCCCTGCCCCCCGACATCCGCGATTGTCGCAGCGCACAAACCCATGCGATAAGTCCTCCATAAAGCTACATTCTGGAACCGCCGCCCCAACGGGCCGCCACCGTTCCGGCGGTGCTTATGACGCCTGGCTGCATCCTGCGCCGGGCCCGTTCCAGGGTTACGTTTCAAGATATGCAAGATTTCAATGGCTTCGGCCTGCTGCCCCCGTTGTCCGCCGGTCTGTTGACGGCGGGTTACACGGTTCCCACGCCCATCCAGGCCCAGGCGCTGCCGGCGGCCCTGGAGGGTCGCGACGTGCTGGGTCTGGCCCAGACCGGTACCGGCAAGACGGCGGCCTTTGCCCTGCCCGTGCTGCAATCGCTGGCCAAGGCCGACAAGCGCGCCCGGCCGGGCCATCCCCGCGCCCTGATCGTGCTGCCGACGCGTGAGCTGGCCTTGCAGGTCGGCACGGTGTTCGACCTGCTGGGTGTGCAACTGCCCTTCACCAATACCGTGGTGCATGGCGGCGTCTCGCTGAACCCGCAGATCAAGGCGCTGGCCGCCGGCGTCGATATCCTGATCGCCACGCCGGGCCGCCTGATCGACCTGATGGACCAGGGCAAGTGCAAGCTGGACAATGTCGGCCTGTTCGTCCTGGACGAGGCGGACCGCATGCTGGACATGGGCTTCCTGCCGGCCGTGAAGAAGCTGGTGGCCAAGCTGCCCAAGACCGGCCGCCAGACCATGTTCTTCTCCGCCACCATGCCCAACGAGGTGTCGGGCCTGGCCGTCAGCCTGCTGCACAATCATGTGCGGGTGGAAGTGACGCCGCAGGCCACGACGGTGGAGCGCATCGACCAGTCGGTGATCTATCTGGACATGGCCCAGAAGGCGCCGACCCTGGTCAAGCTGCTGTCCGATCCGGCCGTGGAAACCGCCATCATCTTCACCCGCACCAAGCATGGCGCCAACAAGCTGGCCGCCCAGTTGGCGGGGGCCGGCCTGGGCGCCGACGCCTATCACGCCAACAAGTCGCAGAACGCGCGTGAGCGGGCGCTGGACGCCTTCCGCGCCGGCAAGACCCGCGCCCTGGTCGCCACCGACATCGCGGCGCGCGGCATCGATGTCGATCTGATCACCCATGTCTTCAATTTCGACCTGCCGGAAGTGGCAGAGGCCTATGTCCACCGCATCGGCCGCACCGGCCGTGCGGGACGTTCCGGCACCGCCGTGTCCCTGGTCACCCCGGCCGACCGGCCGCTGCTGAAGCAGATCGAGAAGGTGACGCGCCAGTCGATCCCGCGCCACCCGATGGAGCCGGCCGCCGCCGCCCTGCTGCCGCAGTTGAAGCCGGACCGCCCGCCGCAGCCCCAGCCCAAGCGCGCCCGGCCCAAGCCGGCCGGTGCCGGTGGTCAGCCGCAGCAGGGCAACCGCCCGCCCCGTCCGGACCGCGACCGCCAGCCGCAGGGCCAGCGCCGGGCCGAGGGTCCGCGTCCCGACGCCCCGCGCGGCGAACAGCCGGCCCGCACCGGTGAGGCTTTGGTCGCGACCACCCAGCAGGCGCGTCCGCAGCAGCCCCGCCCCCAGGGCCAGCGCCCCCCGCAGCAGGGCAAGCCGCAACAGCATTCCCGCCCCGCCGGCAACAACAAGCCGCAGGGCGGTGGCGACCGCCCCCAGGGCCAGAAGGCCCCGGCCAAGCCCGGCAACCGCCCGCAGGGCCAGCGCCCGGCACGTGACGTCACCGAGGCTGGCGGCGGCGACTGGACACCGGAGTTCCTGCGCCGTCCGGCGCGCGGGTAACGGTCCCGTGATGCCTTTGCGGACCCGCCCTTGTCGCCTCCCCGGCGAGGGGCGGGACGCAGGGGCCACAGCCGAAGATTGATACCTCCGGTAACCGTTCGCGACGGTGATGCCGGTGCGGAATTTGGGCGGCAAGGTGCCGTCATGGCGGCTTTGGCGTCACGCGGACGCGTCCTGAAATAACCAATCCCGCTACAGGCCCTACGCCACATCAACCAGAAATCGGCGCTTTCCGCAGATGTTCAGGTTTCCGATTTGAAGAAACCCAGACCTTCCTGTAATACCAATCCGCCTTGCTCGTGACCGATCAAGGCGGATTTCGTGTTCGCTCAGGCGCTTGGCGCCCGCACGGCATGTGTCGCGTCGCCAAGCACACGGATGTAGGTTCTGACAATATAATTCGCAAACTTACGTTACATATGTCAATTATACTTAAAATCAATACTAGAAAATTTATAGTATGTATGATTTTTATTTGAAGTTTACTGGAAACTACCTGGAAAATTAAACGATGAACATACTTGACGTTGGAGTCAAGATCGTTCATGGTGTTAAATTGATTGAAGGGGATAATTATGCGATATGCTCCATTTAATGAAATTAACGAACTGATGAAATATTTTGAAGAAGGGTACGAAACGTCTCAAGATGAGGCATACAGGAGATTTTCCGAGGTCAGGATTAGTCCGCCAGACGATATGCCAGCCGATCCTTTTTCCAGTGAATACGCTGATAGAGTCATGGAGATTTACAAGGTAATTTCCAACAAGGAACATTATTACGTTAGTAATGAAGTTGCAGATTTTGATATTGATGAATTTACTATTCGGCCATTTCCCTTTTTTACGGGAAGCGTGAAGCTTACTGCTCAACATTATTCTTTGATTGGTAAGTTTTTGGGAATGATGGATGTCAAGGCAGGCGATTCCGTTCTGGAATGCGGTGTTGGTTTTGGAAACACCACGATGGCATTGGCGATGCTTGGGTGCAATGTTACTGCACTGGATATCGCCGATGCTTATTGTGAAGTAATAAGGCGCAGAGCAAAAATCAATCAAGTTGAGATCAACGTTGTAAACTCTGATTATATGTGGGTTGAGAAAACAGAAGAAACGTATCAGGCCGTTTGTTTTTTTGAATCTTTTCATCATTGTTGGGAGTTTGAACGCCTTCTGCTATCTTTACACAGGGTGATAAATCCAGGTGGAAAGATTTATTTTGGCGGGGAGCCTATCAATACGGAATTCCCGATGCCCTGGGGCGTGCGCCTTGATGGAGAGGCGCTGTTCGTTGTCCGCCGCAATGGCTGGATGGAACTTGGTTTTCATGATGATTTTTTTGAGGAGTTGCTGCTCCGGACCGGATGGCGGGGCACCTGCGTTGACGCTCACTTCTGGTTTGCAGCGCGAAAATACGACCCGATCATCATTTCGCCCTCCGAAGGCCGGATGCTGTTCAACTGCGGAACTATTAAAAATAGCGTCCTGCACATTGATGTTCCTGAAGGCACAGGCCCCACGCATGTGGTTTTCGGCCCCTATCTGCAGCTTTCAAAAGGAAAATACAGATTTGATTTCCTTCTTGACGGAGAGGTGCGGCCAGCAGAGACGATGACCATTGACGTATGTCACACCGGAGGGGGACATGTCGTCTATTTGCAGGAATTGCTGCCATCCGATTTGTTGGAAGGTAGAATTTCCGGTGAATTTACACTAGATGGTCGCGCTGGCGAGGTGGAAGTCCGCCTTGTCGCGTCGGGCGGCTTTCAGGTGGGAATCCGGCAACTTTCCATTCAGCCGATGGATGAGACAGCGCCATAGCAGAAAGTCGACGCGCAAACTGTTCGGGCTGGTCGCCGCGCCCAAACGCTGACTTTCCCTCGCCGGCCTGCTATACTCCGCCCCGTCGCGCCATTTCCGCGCCCAGCATTCGGAGCGGGCTCCCTCCCCGCTCTGAAACATCGCGCTTTTGTGTTTCACTCAGGTGCACGGCGCCGCTCCCATTCGGAGCCATCACCCCGCCCGCTCCGAAACGTCCCCGCCATTCCGTCGCACAATGTTGCGCAGGCGGCCCCCAGCCGGACCCGCTGGTACGAACTGGTAACTGAATTACCGGATATGAGCGGTATTTTGTAACTGGGGGGATCAAATCCCAGGCGAACCATGCTATGGTGCCGACAATGGACGGGCGACAGCGCCCGCGACACAATTGACCGCACCACCAGAGCCCAAGGAACGCCCCCATGCGCCGCCACCGCCACGCCAAGATCGTCGCCACCGTCGGCCCCGCCAGCAATACGCCGGAGCGGTTGAAGGAGCTGTTCCTGGCCGGTGTCGATGTGTTCCGCCTGAATTTCAGCCATGGCACGCATGAGGACCATGCCAAGGTCCATGCCGCCATCCGCGACCTGGAGAAGGAGGTGGGCCGCCCCATCTCCATCCTGCAGGACCTTCAGGGCCCCAAGATCCGCATCGGCACGCTCTCCGCCGGCAAGGAAGAGCTGGTGACGGGGGAGCGGGTGCGGTTCCTGCTGGGGCGGGAGCCGGGGGACAAGCAGTCGATCCCCCTGCCGCATCCGGAGATCTTCAAGGCCATCATGCCGGGCCAGGATCTGCTGATCGATGATGGCCGTGTCCGGGTGCGCGTGCGCGGCCTGACCGACGACCGGATCGATGCCGAGGTGATCGTGGGCGGCGTGATCTCCAACCGCAAGGGCGTGAACCTGCCCGGCACGGCGTTGGACCTGTCACCCCTGACGGAGAAGGACCGCGCCGATCTGGCCTTCGGCCTGTCGCTGGGCATGGACTGGGTGGCCCTGTCCTTCGTGCAGCGCCCGTCCGACGTGATCGAGGCCAAGGCCCTGATCGGCGACAAGGCCGGTCTGGTGTCGAAGATCGAAAAGCCGCAGGCGCTGGAGAAGATTGAGGATATCATCCGCCTGTCGGATGCCATCATGGTGGCACGCGGCGACCTGGGCGTGGAAATCCCGCATGAGGATGTGCCCGGCCGGCAGAAGGAACTGGTCCGCGCGGCGCGGTTGGCCGCCAAGCCGGTGATCGTCGCCACCCAGATGCTGGACAGCATGGTATCCAGCCCGACCCCGACCCGCGCCGAGGCGTCGGACGTCGCCACCGCCGTCTATGACGGCGCCGACGCCGTGATGCTGTCCGCCGAAAGTGCGTCCGGCCAGTATCCGGTGGAAGCCGTGTCGATGATGAGCCGCATCATCACCTCGACCGAGCATCACCCCACCTACCGCCCCATCATCACCGCGCTGGAGCCGGAGGTGGACCACACGCCGTCGCACGCCGTGGCCGGTGTGGCGGCCGACCTGGCCGGCACGATCGATGCGGCGGCCATCTTCGCCTATACGGCCAGCGGCAACACCGTGGCCCGCATCGCCCGCAAGCGGCCGGACGTGCCGGTGCTGGCCGCCACCCCGCATGCCGGCGTGGCCCGCCGTCTGGCCCTGGTCTGGGGCGCGCACGCCATCCATTCCGGCGATGTCGGCACCTATGAGGAAATGGTGGACCGCGCCCGCACGCTCGCCGTGAAGGAGGAATTCGTACGGCCGGGTGATCGCATCGTCATCGTCGCCGGCATCCCCTTCGGCCAGGCCGGCAGCACCAACAACCTGCGCATCGCCAAGATCTGACGTCACAAGCCGGGTCGGACATCACCGACCCGGCTTGGCCCCCATCAGGCGTCGGGCAATTGCGGCATACCCACCACCACGCAATCCTTCTCCCGCGGCGCGCAAAGCAGGTTCAGGGTACCGATCTCGGGGAAGAAATCCTGGCTCTCGCCCCGGAAATTACCAGGATGGAACAGGCGCGGCCGGTGCGACCACATCCGATAGCCCATGGAACGCAGCTGGGCGACCAACTCCGGCTCCCGCTCGGGCCGGTCGCTGCGCAGATAGAGATAGGGGCGGCAGCGCTGGATGGTGGCCGCGGCCCCCCGCAGCAGCGCCAGTTCCTCCCCCTCCATCGCCGCCTTGATCAACCGCACGCGCGGCAGGTTCAGGGCGTCGATGGCAAACCCGTCGCCATCATGCAGCCGGGCGGAACCGTTGGTATTGTGGGCGAGATTCCAGACCAGCAATTCACGCAGCAGCGGATTGCCCTCGAACAGATGTAACTGGGAATGCGCCGCCAACGGCACGGCATGCATACCGACATGGGCGCCGGCCTCCACAACCACGTCGCCGCTGGACACCAGGCTCAGGCAGGCGGCCAGCTCGGCCTCCATCCATTCGCCATAGGCTTCCAGGCTACGGCCCACGACCGGGTCGCCGGCGGGATAGCGCAGGGTGCCATAGCGCGTGACAGCCTCACGCACATTGTCCGACACGCTCAGGAACGACGCTTCCGGCAACTGAAGCATGATGGGCGGGCGGATGGCGGGCAGCGGCGGGCGCGGGATGGGCTCGAACGGTTCCAACGGCGCGCGCGGCGGCGGGGCCGGCGGCGTCAGCTGCGAGAGGTCGCCCCCCTTCAGGGCCGTCACGGCGGCGGCCAGCCGCTCGAACACCTCGGTCCAGCCGTTGTGCGTGCGCTGCCGGAACAGGCGCATGTTGGTGGGGTACCAGGGGCTGTCCTCCCGCCACATCAGCCAGCGCCAGTCGGGCGCGAATTTCAGCGGCACCCAGACCGGCCGCCCCAGCGCGCCCGCCAGATGCGCCACCGACGTGTCGGAAGAGATGATCAGGTCCATGTGCTGCATGACGGCGGCCGTGTCGAGAAAGGCGTCCTTGCCCTCATCGAAATCGTCGCCCAGCGTCTCCACCCGCATGCCTTCGGGCAGGTTTTCCAGCTGATCCAGGCCGTACCCTTTCTGCAGGCTGATCAGGATGACACCCGGGATACGGGCGATGGGCGCCAGATGGGCCAGCGAATAGGAACGGCCCTTGTCGACACTGACCCCGGCCTTGCCCTGCCAGACGATGCCGATACGGAACCCGCCCTTGGGCAGCCGGTCGCGCCATTTCTCCACCCGGTCCGGATCGGCGAACAGATAGGGGATGGGTGCCGGGATCGTGTCGATGGCATAGCCCAGGACGAAGGGCACACTCATGATCGGCAGATGCACATCGAAGGGCGGCATCGGCTCCCGGAAGGTGACCAGCGTTACATTCTTGAGGCAGGCATAAAGCGCCCGCAGGTTGTGCGGAACTTCCAGGATCACATGGTGGGCGCGGGCCGCGATATCGGCGGCGAAGCGCACGAACTGGATGCTGTCGCCCAGCCCCTGCTCATGATGCAGCAGGATGGTCTTGGTCGAAATATCCTCTCCCTGCCATTCCGGCTTGCCGAAGTCGCGCAGCGGCACCGGCAAGTTGGGTCGCAGCCACCGCCATTCGAAATGAGCCCAGCCCTGCTCCATCTTGCCGGCCACCAGGAACAGGCCCGCAGCCGTGCCATGGACCATGGGGTTGTCGGGGAACAGCGCCAGCATCCGGCGGATGACCTCCTCCGCCTCCGCCATCAGTCCCTGGTTCATGTAGATGTTGGCCAGGTTGTTCAGGCCCTCGCGATAGGTCGGGGCCACCCGCACCGTCTCCAGGAAGCAGCGTTGCGCTCCTTCTATGTCGCCCCGGTGATCGTAGAGCGCACTGCCCAGATTGGCCAGCGCCTCCGGCATGGCCGGCCGCCTGCGCACCGCCTCCTCCAGCATGGCCACCGCCTTCTCCCCCTCGCCACGCCGGGACCATTGGTTGCCCAGGTTGACCATGGCCTCGACCATGTCGGGATTGAGGCGCAGCACCTCCTCGTAATATTTCATGCCCTCGTCCGGGCGGCCGGTATCGCACAGCAGGTTGGCCAGATTGAACATGGCGTTCACCTGCGCGGGCACGTCCTTCAGGACCTGCCGGTAATTCTCCTCCGCCCTTGTATAATCGCCCATCACGTACTGGGCGTTGGCCAGGAAACAGCGGGCATCGGCCGATTGCGGGCGAACGGACAGGGCCTTCTGATAAGCTGCGGCACCGTCGGCGATGCGCCCCAGGGCGACCAGCGAGTTGGCATGGTTGATCAGCGCGTCATGGTCACGCGGCGACACGGCCAGCCAGCGGGCGATGATCGCCTCCGCCTCGGCATGGCGGCCAAGCTGCTGCAGGGCGATGCCCAGCGGGTGGAAAGCCTCGCTCAGTCCGGGATTGCGGGTCAGCAGGGCGCGGTAGCGCGCTTCCGCCTCGGCGACGTTGCCGGCCACATGCATCTGCTTGGCGGCATTCAGTTCCGCCAGCACCTTCTGATTGACGCCCGACTTCTGCACCGCTTCTTCTCCCGAAGGATTGCCATGGATGCAGTAGTACCGTTGGCGAAGTGCCTGAATCAATGAATTCCCAAGACGGCCACTCTTTGAACAGGGCCGGGCTTGTCATTCCGCCGCGGCGGGTGACCTCAACGCAGTGCGTTATTGATCAGATAGGTGGCATAATCCGCCACCTTCAGCTTGATCGCGGCACGCTCGCTTTCCCCCTCCATGGCGCGGGCCAGCACGATATGGCGCGTAACGTCGTTCTCCAGCACCTTAAACAAGCCCATCTCTCCCTTGATGCGGGGATAATAGGTGGGATCGACGCGCTTCATCCGCTTGGCCAGGCGCTCCAGCACCTCGTCCTGCGTCACCGCGACATCGGCCTGCTGCTTGATCAGGGCCCAGTCCTTCTCGCCCGCGAAACCATCGGCCAGCAGCGCGGCCGGGTCCTCTTCGCTGACACCGACCTTGAACAGGTTCTTGCCCAGTCCCACGTCAGAGCCCCACTGGCTGAGATTGGCGCTGCGGGCGACGAAGATGGTGGCCATGATCGGGGTTCCCTGAAAGTCAGACGCCCTGCCAACGGCGGGCCCTATCCTGGGGAGGTAGCGCAAGCCGCGCCCGCTGAAAAGGGGGTCTGCGGCATGGTGGGGTTTTGGCCCATTCGTGGGCAGATATGTCGCGGCACTGCACTTAAGTGAAATTGGTTTGGACACCCAATCGCCATACAGATCAGCTGAAGTCTGTATGAAAGTTTAATTTGCACATATTTTAATCAATATTCTGGCTTGGATGCTTTTTAAGCAATTGATAATTTATATCCATGTAGATGGTGTCAAGCCACCCCATCGCGCCAGAAGGCGTGACGCAGGGAACCCAACGTATCCCAAGAAATCGCAATCCCGAATCAAGAACCGTGGTTCACATGCCGAAAGACTTCATGGCGGATTATTCCGCAAATCAGAGGGCGGGCGCTGATCAGGAAGCCTCGCCTGAAACGATCATCGAACTGGCCCGCGCGGTGGCCGAGGTGTCGGCCCAGCGCACCAGCGCCATCGGCGACATCACGCGGCGCACCAAGATCCTGGCGCTGAACGCCAAGATCGAGGCGGCACGCGCCGGCATCCACGGGGCCGGGTTCGGCGTCGTCGCGGCGGAGGTACAGACCATCTCATCAGAGATCGATCAAGCCGCCAGCCAGATGCGGGACGAGATCGTGGGCAGCGCCAACCGCCTGCATCAACTCGGGCAAGGGCTGGTCGGATCCATGCGCGGGCAGCGCTTGGCCGATCTCGCCTTGAACATGATCGACATCATCGATCGCAACCTCTACGAACGGTCCTGCGATGTAAGGTGGTGGGCCACCGACAGCGCCGTGGTCGATCTTCTGGAAAAGCCGGACGCACACAGCACGGATCATGCCTGCCGCCGGCTGGGCGTCATCCTGAAATCCTATACGGTCTATCTGGACATCTGGGTGGCGGATGCCCAGGGCCGCGTCCTGGCCAGCGGTCGCCCCGACAAGTACCGGGTGGCCGGCCGGTCGGTCGCCAATGAAAGCTGGTTCAAGGATGCCATGGCGACGCGCGACGGCAATGAATTCGCCGTGGCCGACGTCGCCCCGCATGAGGGGTTGAACAGCCAGCCCGTGGCCATCTATTCCACCGCCATCCGCGAAGGCGGGGCGGAGAATGGCAAGGCGCTGGGCGTGCTGGGCATCTTCTTTGACTGGGCTCCACAGGCCGGTACCGTGGTCAAATCCGTGCGGCTGACGGATGAGGAGAAGCTGGAAAGCCGCACCAAGTGCCTGATCGTGGACAGCAATTTCCGCGTCATGGCCGCCAGTGACGAACGCTATCTGCTGATGGGCCGCTACCCGTTGCAGACCGGCGGCCGTGACATGGGCTATTACGCCGCCGAGGATGGGACCCTGGTGGCCTTCGCCCTGACCCCGGGTTACGAGACCTATAAGGGCCTGGGCTGGTACGGGCTGATCCTGCAGCGCCCGCCGGAAGTGGAGGCAGCCTGGAACGCCCGGCACGGGCACGCCTGACGCCCCACGCGCTTTTAAGCTTTGCATCCAGTACCCCGGCGTCGGATAGAGTGATGGCGCCCGTCTTCAGGCGGGCGCCCTTTCCACCCGCGCAAACGGCCTGATGTCCACCCTGCCCCCTGCCGACCGATCGCCCCTGACCTGGATCATCGTCCTGAACTGGAACGGTGCGGAAGATACGATCGGCTGCATCGATGGGGTGCGCTCCCAGGTCGGGCGGCGCTGGCGGCTGGCGATCTGCGACAATGCGTCGGCCGACGATTCGCTGCCCCACCTGCGTGCGGCCCTGGCAGAACGGTTCGGTGACCGTTTCGCCGAACTGGCCGAGACGGAAGTGGCAACGACCATGCCCGACCGTGATATCTATCTGATCCGCAATGCCGGCAACCACGGCTATGCCGGCGGCAACAATGTCGGGGTGCGGCTGGCGCTGCGCGACCCGGACATGGATTTCACCTGGATCTTGAACAATGACACGGTGCCCGATCCGGGGGCCCTGTCGGCGCTGCTGGCCCATGCGGCGGCATATCCGCGCCAGGGCATGATCGGCTCCACCCTGCTCTATGCCGCCAATCCCGATCTGATTCAGGCAGCCGGGGGGGCTCGGTACAATCGCTGGACGGGCCTCAGCCACCATCTGGGCTGGAACCGGCCGCGCGTGGAGGCGGAGAGCTTCGCCGATAGCCCGATGGATTACGTGGTCGGAGCCGCCATGTTCATCCGCCGTGCCTGGCTGGAACAGGTGGGGCTGATGGATGACAGCTATTTCCTCTATTTCGAGGAGATTGATTATTGCCGGCGCGGCCGCACCCTGTTCGACCTGGGCTATGCACCGGCCAGCATCGTCCTGCACAAGGAAGGCGGCACCACCGGCGGGCACCGCGACCAGATCAGCTGGCTGGCCGATTTCTACAATCTGCGCAACCGGCTGCGCGTCACCTGGCGGCATTTCCCCTATGCCATGCCCACCATCCTGGCCGGGCTGTGCGTGACGGCGCTGAACCGCCTGCGCCGGGGTCAGGCCGACCGCCTGCCCATGCTGTGGCGCATCCTCTGGCGCTTTCCCAGCATCCGGTTCGAGGATGTGCGCAAGTCCAGGGGTTGAGCCCTTGTTGCCTGCCCTGCCTGAAAAGTGCATAAAGCCGCCAGTCCCGATCCGTGCCCTGGGGCGAGGGGGCGGTCGCGGGCGGCCAGAATTGGTTTCCTGTCCCTTCCCTTCGCCGGATAGATCCGCATGCACGTGACCAGATATGACATTGACGGCCTCGCCCTGCTGAAGCCGGCCCGCTTCGGCGACCATCGCGGCTATTTCGCCGAAACCTACAGCCGCCGCCGCTTCCAGGAAGCCGTGGGTATCGATGTAGATTTCGTGCAGGACAATCACTCGCTGTCCCGTGATGTCGGCACGCTGCGCGGCCTGCATTTCCAGCGCCCGCCCACGGCGCAGGGCAAGCTGGTGCGCGTGGTGCGAGGTGCCGTCCTGGACGTGGCTGTCGATCTGCGCCGGGCCTCCCCCACTTTCGGCCGGCATGTGGCGGTCGAGCTTTCCGCCGAGAATGGTGAGCAACTGTGGATTCCCGCCGGCTTCGCGCATGCCTTCTGCACGCTGCTGCCGGACACGGAATTCGTCTACAAGGTCACCGACTATTACAGCCCGGCCGATGATGGCGGCGTCCTCTGGAACGATCCCGACCTGGGCATTCAGTGGCCCTTCCCGGCCGATCAGCTGACCCTGTCCGACAAGGACATGAAGCTGCCGCGCCTGTCCGACCTGCCGCCGATTTTCTGATCTGCCGTCCTTCGAAAGAGCCCAGGCATGACCATGCTTTCCCCCAAACTGATCCTCGTCACCGGGGGCGCCGGCTTCATCGGTTCCGCCTTCATCCGCCATGCGGTGGGCGAGAAGGGCTGCGCCGTCGTCAATATCGACAAGCTGACCTATGCCGCCAACCTGGAGAATGTCCGGTCGGTGCAGGACAGTCCGCTCTATCATTTCGAGCAGGCGGACATCTGCGACCGCCCGGCCATCGACGCGATCTTCGCCAACTACCAGCCGGACGCCATCGTGCATCTGGCCGCCGAAAGCCATGTCGACCGGTCCATCGATGGACCCGACGCCTTCATCCAGACCAATGTGGTGGGCACGGGCGTGCTGCTGTCGGCGGCGCGCGATTACTGGCAGGGGCTGGACGGACAGAAGAAGGCGGATTTCCGCTTCCACCATGTCTCCACGGACGAGGTGTTCGGGTCCTTGGGCGAGGAAGGCTTCTTTACCGAGACCACGCCCTATGCCCCGCGCTCGCCCTATTCCGCGTCCAAGGCGTCATCAGACCATCTGGTCGATGCCTGGCATCACACCTATGGGCTGCCGGTCGTCCTGACCAATTGCTCCAACAATTACGGCCCGTTCCATTTCCCGGAAAAGCTGATCCCGCTGGTCATCCTGAACGCGCTGGAGCGCCGGCCCCTGCCCGTCTATGGCAAGGGCGACAATGTGCGTGACTGGCTCTATGTCGAGGATCATGCTCGCGCCCTGTGGCAGGTGCTGACCCGCGGCCCGGTGGGCGAGCGGTTCAATATCGGCGGCAATAACGAGAAGACCAACCTGGAGGTCGTGGAGCGCATCTGCGATATCCTGGACGCCCTGCGCCCCGATGGCGGGCCGCGGCGGGAGCTGATCACCTTCGTCAAGGACCGGCCCGGCCACGACCATCGCTACGCCATCGACGCCGCCAAGATCCGGCGTGAGTTAGGCTGGGAGCCGCAGGAAAGCTTCGAGACCGGGCTGGAGCGCACCGTGCGCTGGTATCTGGAAAATGAATGGTGGTGGGGCCCCCTGCGGGAAGAAGCCCATAAGCGCCGTGGAGAGGGCAAGAAATAATGGCTAACCGCAAGGGCATCATCCTGGCCGGCGGCTCGGGCACGCGCCTCTATCCCATCACCATGGGCGTGTCGAAGCAGCTGCTGCCGGTCTATGACAAGCCAATGATCTATTATCCGCTGTCGGCGCTGATGCAGGCCGGCATCACGGAGATCCTGGTCATCTCCACCCCCCATGACATGCCGCAGTTCAGCCATCTGCTGGGTGATGGCTCGCAATGGGGCGTGAACCTGTCCTATGCCATCCAGCCCAGTCCGGACGGGCTGGCCCAGGCCTTCATCATCGGCCGCGGCTTTGTCGGCAATGATCCGGCGGCGCTGGTGCTGGGCGACAACATCTTCTATGGCGACGGGTTCGAGAAGCTGCTCGGCAACGCCCACAGCCGGGACGCGGGCGCCACCGTCTTCGCCTATCACGTCAATGATCCCGAGCGCTATGGCGTGGTCAGCTTCGATGGCGAGGGCAATGCCCTGACCATCGAGGAGAAGCCCAAGGCGCCGAAATCGAACTATGCCGTCACCGGCCTCTATTTCTACGACAATTCGGTGCTGGATATCGCCGCTTCCATCAAGCCGTCCCCGCGTGGGGAGCTGGAGATCACCGACGTCAACAATGTCTATCTCCAGCAGGGCAAACTGCGGGTGGAGCGCATGGGCCGTGGCTATGCCTGGCTGGACACCGGCACCCATGACAGCCTGGTGGAAGCCACGCATTTCGTGCAGACCGTGGAACGCCGTCAGGGCCTGAAGATCGCCTGTCCGGAAGAGATCGCCTTCCGCCGCGGCCTGATCACCGCCGAACAGGTGGAAAAGCTGGCCAAGCCGCTGCTGAAGAACGAATACGGCCAGTATCTGCTGAAGATCCTGAGCGAGGCGGGCGCCTGAGCGCCCGTCCCAACAAGGGAAGCCATCCATGAAGGTCCTGGTTTTCGGCCGTGGCGGCCAATTGGCCCTGGCGCTGCGCGACCAAGGCGAGGCTGCCGGCCATATGGTCACCTGCCTTGGCCGCGAGAGCCTGTCCATCGCCGACGGTGAAGCCGTCGCGGTGGCCGTGCGGTCCCATGCCCCCGACCTGATCGTCAATGCCGCCGCCTATACGGCGGTGGACAGGGCGGAGAGCGAGGGGGAGGAGGCGTTTGCCGTCAACCGCGATGGCACCCGCCATATCGCCGCGGCAGCCAGGGATGGGGACATTCCTTTCATTCATGTCTCCACCGACTATGTCTTCGACGGTATGGGCGAGCGGCCCTGGCGTGAGGATGATGCGACGGCCCCGCTGGGCACCTATGGCGCATCCAAACTGGCTGGCGAGCAGGCCATCGCGGCGCTGGGGCCGGCCCGCAACGCCATCCTGCGCACCTCCTGGGTGTTCAGCCCCTATGGCGCCAATTTCGTGCGGACCATGCTGCGCCTGGGCGCCGACCGGCCGGAACTGCGCGTGGTGGCCGACCAGCGCGGCCGGCCCACGGCGGCGCATGACATTGCCGACGCCATCCTGCTGATGGCGCCGTTCGTGGCCGATGGCACGGCCCGGGGCATCTTCCATTTCGGGGGGGCGGAGCCCACCACCTGGCATGAATTTGCCCAGGCGGTGTTCGCCAGTGCCGCCCGCCATGGCCGGCCCGTGCCCCAGGTGCACCCGATCACAACGGCAGATTATCCGACCCCGGCCCGGCGTCCGGCCAATTCCGTCCTGTCCTGCAACCGGTATCTGGCCCTGCCCGGTGCGGTGCTGCCCGACTGGCGCCCGTCGCTGGACCGGGCCGTCGATGCGCTGCTGGCAGCGGGCTGAGAATCCGTGTCCCTGCCCATCACCTTCAGCCACGATATCTTCACCTCCCAAACCGTGGGCGGCATCTCCCGCTATTTCGTGGAACTGGCACTGGCCCTGGCGGCCAGGGGGGACGAGGTGGAGATCGTTGCCGGGAGGCACCGCAACCAGCATCTGCGCGCCCTGCAATCCGACGCCCCCCCCTGGATCAAAGGCCGGTACGAGGCGCCGACAAAGCTGCCGGCACAGCTGCTGCGGCTGCGCAACGAGGCCTGGGCGGCGGCATCCACCCCTCCGCGCGGCATCCTCCACCGCACCTATTACCCGCTGCTGGATCTGATGGGCGGCCGCCGGCCCCTGGTGACCACGGTCCATGACATGGTCTGGGAGCTGTTTGCGGGGGAGGCGCGGTCCTTCGCCATCAACAGCGGCCTCAAGCGCAAGGCCGTGGACAGGGCCGACCTGATCATCGCGCCGACGCAAGCCACCAAGCGCGACCTGTGCCGCCTCTGGTCCGTGCCCGAGACCCGTGTGCATGTGGTCAATCACGGCTTCACGGCCCCTTCCCCGCCGCCCGATGATGGAAGCCACCTGCTGGACGGGCGGCCCTATGTACTGTTCGTGGGGCGGCGTGGCGGATACAAGAATTTCGCCAATTTCCTGAGGGGCTATGCGCAAAGCGCGCTGCCCGGCCGGGGCGTGTCCCTGCTGTGCTTTGGCGGCGGCGATTTCGGACCGGCCGATCATGCGCTGCTGGCGGAAACCGGCATGGGCACCCACGTCACCTGGCTGGGTGGCGATGACGAGACCATGATGCGGGCCTATCGCGACGCCGCGCTGTTCGTCTATCCGTCGCGGTGCGAGGGATTCGGGCTGCCGGTGCTGGAGGCCATGGCCGTAGGCTGCCCCGTCGCCATCGCGGCGGAGGATGCGGCCCTGGTCGAGGTGGCGGGCGGTGCGGCCTTGACCTATGACGCCGACGACCCGGCGGCCACGGCGCATCTGTTGGAAAGCCTGCTGGATGATGCCGGCTTGCGCGATGGGCTGATGGCAAGCGGGCGGGCGCGGGTCGGGGATTTCGGCTGGGACCGCTGTGCGGCGGAAACGGCTTCGCTCTACGCCCTGCTGGGGTGATGGACAGCCGCCATCAATGATCGTAGGGTCGCGTCCATTAAGGACCGGAGGAAACAAGTGACGATGCAGGCCCAGATCAGCCCCCAGGCGGACGCGGACACCATCTATATCGGCGACATCGTCTTCTTCTTCCTGCGCCGCTGGCTGGTGTTCGTGGCGGCCGGCATCGTCGCCGTGGGCATCGCGGTCCTGTACCTGTTCGTCACCACGCCGCTGTACAAGGCTTCGGCCACGGTCGGTCCTTCCACCTCGTCGGCCAATTCATCCAAGGGCAGCAATCTGGCCTTGCCGTTCGGTTTGGGCGCGGCGCTGGGGGATGGCGGCAGCTCCACTCTGCATAAGCAGTTCCTGCAGACGGTCAATTCCTATGACATCGCGGCCTTGCTGGCGGCGGACAAGGAGATGGCCAAGCGCATCGTCGATCCCAAGGAGGGCGTGACGGTGACGGCCGGGATGATGGCCGACACGCTGAAGGGCATCATGGCGGTCAACAAGCTGCGCAACGCGCCGCTGGAAGACACGACCTTCACGGAGATCACCCTTCTGCATGCGGACCCGGCTTTTGCCCAGAAGGTGTTGGCCCGCATCTTCGCCTTGTCGGACGAGATCATCCGCCGCCAGGTCCGCGAGTCGAAGACCGCCCAGCGCGAGGTGCTGCTGCGCTCCCTGGACCAGACCACCAATTCCTATCAGCGCGACGCCCTGGTGAAGAACCTGCTGGAGGTCGAGCATGAGCTGATGACCAGCCAGACCAACGAGCCGTTCAGCTTCCGCATGATCGAGAGCCTGCATGCCGGCGAGAAGCCGGCCTCGCCGCGCCGGCTGCTGACCCTGGCGGGCGCCGCCATCGCCGGCGGCTTTCTGGGCTTCGCCATCGTCTGCCTGATGCTGTTCAACGCCTATCGCCGCAACCGCGGCAGGATTGTGTAAAGGGGTATTGGTGTCTATCCGAATTGGATGGGATCACCTCTCCCGCCTTCCCGGCGAAGGCCGGGACCCAGGGGCCAAATGCCCGACCTTTCGGCAGCTTTGATAGACGCTGCGTAGAGGTTGATCCCGTGGCCCCTGGGTCCCGGCCTTCGCCGGGAAGGCGAATAAAGTAGTGATTATACTTAACCCAGACAAACTCTACCTTCTCAACCCTTCCGCCAGCGCCATCATCAGCGCCCCCACGCCCTTGGGGTCGTTGGGCACCACCGGTTCCGACAGGTAATATTCGTAGCTGCCGTCGCGGTACGGGTCGTTGCCCAACCCCGCGACGCCGCAGATGCCGCCCAGTTCCGTTTCCGTCAGGAAGTCACGGATGACCACCCGCAGGGCCTGCTCCCCCGCCCGTCCGTGATCCGCCGGCAGCAGGCCCAGGCGGGCACCGGCCATCATGGCATAGCCGATCATCAGACTGGCCGAGGTTTCCTCGTAATTGCCCTCATCCTCGCCGCGATCCAGCACCTGCCACCACAGGCCCCGTGCGCTGCGCACCTGCATCAGGGCGATGGAGGTATCCTGGAACATGGCGATCAGGGCGGCGCGGCCGGGACCGTCGAAGGCGGCGGCCAGTTCGATGCAATCGACCATGGCCATCATGAACCAGCCCATGGCCCGGCCCCAGAAGCAGGCTGAACAGCCGGTGACCGGATCGGCCCAGCGTTCCTGCCGGCTTTCGTCCCAGCCATGATAGTAGAGGCCGGTGCGGGCATCGCGCAGCCGGTCGCGCACCTCGATGAACTGATGGACCACATCCTCCCACGCGGCGCGGTCGCCATCGGCGACGGCCTGGGCGGTGACCAGCGGCTGGGCCATGTATAGCCCATCCAGCCAGACCTGCCAGGGATAGATCTGCTTGTGCCAGTAATTGCCCGATTTCGTGCGCGGATGGGTCCGCAACTGGGCGATCTGGGTGTCAATGGCGCGGCGGAACCGTTCCTCCCCCGTGCGGTCATAGAGCGGGAAGAACAGCTTCCCCGGCTTCACATTGTCGATATTGTACTCGGCCGGATCGAACCCCTCGATCCCGCCATCCTCATCCACCCGGGCGCCGACCTTGTCGTGAACGAAATCCGAGAATTCGGAACGACCGGTGGCGTCGGCCAGATCCAGGCAGCCCTTGAAGACGCAGCCATCCTCATAATTCCAGGTCGGCTTGAAGAAATCCCATTCCGCCAGGTAATGACGCAGGAACGGCAGGACCGAGGGTCCGAAACGGCGGAAATCATGCATGATGGGGTCGGCACCAGGGGCGGGAGAGCCAGGGGCGGTCCTTCTTTCTAACCGAACCGGAAACCGGTGTCATCAATCGCATCCTCACCTGATCACCCTGCGCAGGATGCCGTTGATTTCCCGCTCCATGGCGGTGCCGGCCTCTTCCGGGGTCAGCATGCCATAGCCCTGTTTCTCCAATATGTCGTTGAAGCCGTCGCGCACGCGGGCATGCTCGTAATAGCCGGACAGCACGATGGAGCGTGGCAGGCTTTCGATCTGGCGCTGGCCTTCCAGGGCCAGGCCGGTCAGTTGCCCATCCTCCTCCAGCGTGCGCCGCGCCGCCGCACTGGCCGGCACCCCGCGCCGGGCGCCCAGGATGCGCACCCCCTCCGGATCATTCAGCAGGAATTGCAGCAGCAAGGCGGATTCGCGCGGGTGCCTGGTATCGCGGTTGATGGCGTACATCATGGCCGGCTTGTACAAGAGGCCGGGATCGGTGGCGCCGGGCAGCAGGGGATAGGGGGCCAGCACCATCTTCTGCCCCGGCTCCAGCGTTTCGACATATTTGCCGATGGCGCTGGTCCATTGATACGCCCCGGCATAGCGGCCCGTGATCCAGGGTCGTGTCTCCTGCAACTGCACATGCCCGAAACTGGCGCGTTCGCGCGCCGAGGGCACGACGTGATTATCGACCAGCTGCTGGTAGAGCCGGGCCGCCGCAGTCAGCAGGTCGCGGTCGGGCAGCAGGCGGCGCCCCTCCTCATCGATGAAGGCCGCCTGGCTGCGCTGGCTCATCCAGCTGTACAGCAGGGCCAGCGTGTCCTGGAAATTCATGTCCAGCGGGTAATAGTCCGGGCCCAGCCGCTGGCGGAAGATCGGGCCGGCTGCCATCAGCGCCTCCCAGCTGTCGGGCACTTTCAGGCCCGCCTTGCGGAAGGTGGTCTCGTTGAACCAGAACAGCCGCGCCGTCATGTTGGGCGGCAGGCCGTTCAGCTTGCCGCGCACCGACGACATGGACAGCGCGTCATGGTCGAACTGCCCCAGATCGATGATGTCAGCCATGGAATGCAGGTTCAGGAAGCCGTCGCCATCGCGGGAGAACAGCTTCAGCCAGTTCCAGTTGACCATCATCACATCGGGCGCGGTGTCGCCGGCGATCTGGGTGGTCAGCCGTTCCAGATGCCCGACCCAGCCGGTATATTCGGCCGTGACCTTGATATGGGGGTACCGTGCCTCGAACGCCTCCAGCGCGCGCAACTGCGCCCGGTGGACGTCGCTGCCGCCCCACCAGGACATGCGCAGATGCACCTGTTCCTGCGCCCGCACCCCAGGTGCGGCCAGCAGCAGGGATGCTGCCAGCAACAGCCGTCTGGCGATCATCATGGGCGGCCCTCCCCGGTGGCCTTGTTCATTGCCTCCTTGGTAACCGATTTCCCTGCCCCCGTCATGCCGTCATGTAGAAGCGCGCCACCAGGGTGGCCAGGTCTGCATGCACGGCGTTGCGCTGGTCGGCCGTGACAGCCGGGTTCCAGTAATAGCTGGTCAGCAGCAGCGGGCCGCCGGCCGGGGGCCAGAGGATGGCGATGTCGTGGGCCATCGGACTGTAGGAGCCGGTCTTGTCACCCACTCGCCAGGTGCCGGGCAGGCCGGCACGCAGGCGGGCACCACCGGTACGGTTGTCGATCAACCAGGCGGTCAGGCGCTGGCGGGATTCGGGCGTCAGCACGTCGCCCAGCAGCAGCGTGCGCATCAGGCCCAGCATGGAGAGGGGCGTGGTCGTGTCCCGCTGCTCACCCGGCGGAACCTTGTTCATCTCCGGCTCGATCCGGTCGATGCGGGTGACCTCATCACCGATGCGGCGCAGGAACTGGGTCAGGGCCGCCGGCCCGCCGCTGTCGCGCATCAGGACATTGGCGCCGGTATTGTCGGACTGGATGATGATGGCCTCGCACAGCGCCTCCACGCTCATCCCCTGGCCGGCATGCGGCTCGGTCAGCGGGGACCATTGCACCAGATCGGCCTTGGTGAAGGGGGCGATACGGTCCAGCCGCTCCTGCCCGGCATCGACACGCGACAGAATATAGGCGGCCAGCAGGAATTTGAAGGTGCTGCACATGCCGAACCGCTCGTCCCCGCGCCAGTCGGCGGCGGTGCCGGTGCTGGTGTCCAGCAGGGCCACACCCAGCCTTCCGCCCCGCGCCTTTTCCAGCGCGCCAATAGCTTCCTTCATGCCGGACAGTGGCTTGGTGCTGGCGGTCACAGGCCTGGGCGCGCCTAGGCCAATACCGGCGAGGGCGGAGAAAATCACCGTATTTCCAATCAACTGGCGTCGCGTCAGCATCATCTGTCTCCCTGATTGCCCGGCCACGCTATCCAGGCTGACACCCATCGGCAAACTGTGATAAATCGGGTTTATCCTTAGAAAAACTAGGCCATCATGACCCGCCCGCACCTGCCCCTCAACGCTTTGCGTGCCTTCGAGGCGTCGGCCCGGCACCTGTCCTTCACCAAGGCGGCGATCGAGCTGTGCGTGACCCAGGCCGCCGTCAGCCATCAGGTGAAGGGGCTGGAGGCACGGCTGGGGGCCAGCCTGTTCCGCCGCCTGCCGCGCGGGCTGGTGCTGACGGATGAGGGCATGGCGCTGCTGCCCGGTGTGCGCGACAGTTTCGACCAGATCGCCCGACTGCTGCACCGGTTCGATGGCGGGCCGGTGACGGAGGTTCTGTCGGTGGGGGTGGTGGGGACGTTCGCGGCGGGCTGGCTGCTGCCGCGCATCGATGCGTTCCTGACAGCCTATCCCTTCATCGATCTGCGCCTGTCCACCAACAATAACCGCGTCGATATCCAGGCAGAAGGTTTGGACGCGGCCATCAAGTTCGGGGACGGCGCCTGGCACGGCATGGATGTGCAGCCGCTGCTGGAAGCACCCATGGCGCCGCTTTGCACGCCAGGGATGGCGGCGCGGCTGCAAGGGCCAAGCGATCTGGCGGGGGAGCGGCTGCTGCGCTCCTACCGCGCCGATGAATGGCCGCGCTGGCTCGCGGCGGCGGGGGCAGCGTGTCCGCCGCTGCGCGGGCCGGTGTTCGACAGTTCCTGGATCATGGTCGAGGCAGCGCTGCAGGGCCATGGGGTGGCCATCGCGCCGGTGATGATGTTCGCCCGGGAAGTGACGGCGGGGCGGCTGGTGCAGCCATTCACACCCACCATCGTCACCGGGCGCTACTGGCTGGTCTGGCCGAAATCGCGGCTGCCGGGGCCGGCGCTGACGGCGTTTTCGGCGTGGCTGGCGGGGGAATGTGGGGGGTGATAGACGCTGCTTCCTCGTCATCCCGGCGAAAGCCGGGACCCAGGGGCCACAAGAACTACCCTCTACGCGGCGTCGATCAACGCTGCCGAACGGTCGGGCGCTTGACCCCTGGGTCCCGGCTTGCGCCGGGATGACGGGAAGAGATAGGGAAGTGTGGAGTGCTCAGTTCCCCAGCCGCGCCGCATGCCAGCGCAGATGGTCTTCCATGAAGCTGGAGATGAAATAGTAGGAATGGTCGTAGCCATCCTGCATCCGCAGAGTCAGCGGAATGCCGGCCGCAGCGCAGGCATCGGCCAGCAGCTGCGGGCGCAGCTGGTTTTCCAGGAACCCGTCGGCCGCCCCCTGATCGACCAGCAGGTCGGGGACGCGGGCACCGGCCCCGATCAGGGCTACCGCGTCATGCTGGCGCCACAGGCTTTCGTCATCGCCCAGATAGGCGGGAAACGCCTTCTGTCCCCAGGGCACCTGGCTCGGCGCCACAATGGGGGCGAAGGCGGAGACGGATTTGAAGCGGCCGGGATGGCGCAGGGCCACCGTCAGGGCGCCATGGCCGCCCATGGAATGGCCGGTGATGCCCTGGCGGTCCATGTCCACAGGGAAATGCGCCGCCACCAGCGCCGGCAATTCCTGGGTCACATAGGACCACATGCGGAAATGCGGGGCCCAGGGCGCTTGCGTCGCGTCCACATAGAAGCCGGCACCCTGGCCCAGGTCCCAGCCGGCATCATCGGCCACGCCCTCGCCGCGCGGGCTGGTATCGGGACAGACGATGATCAGGCCCAGTTCCGCCGCCCAGCGCCGGAACTCCCCCTTCTCCGTGACATTGGCATGGGTGCAGGTCAGGCCCGACAGATACCAGACCACCGGGAATTTCGTGCCATCGGCCGCCTGGGGCGGGGTGAAGACGCTGAACACCATAGGCGTGCCCGTGGCGGTGGAACTGTGGCGGTACACGCCCTGCACCCCGCCATGGGAACGGGTGGTGGAGATCGTTTCCAGGGTCATGGGTCAGAACACCACGACGGAACGGATGCTCTCGCCGGCATGCATCAGGTCGAAACCCTTGTTGATCTCCTCCAGGGTCAGGACATGGGTGATCATCGGGTCGATCTCGATCTTGCCCTGCATGTACCAGTCCACGATCTTCGGCACATCGGTGCGGCCCCGCGCCCCGCCGAAGGCCGAACCTTTCCAGACGCGGCCGGTGACCAGCTGGAAGGGCCGCGTGGAAATCTCCTTGCCGGCCTCGGCCACGCCGATGACCACCGACACGCCCCAGCCGCGATGGCAGGCCTCCAGCGCCTGGCGCATCACCAGCGTATTGCCGGTGCAGTCGAAGGTATAATCGGCCCCGCCCTCGGTCAGCGCCACCAGATGCTGGACGATATCGCCCTCGACCTTCTTCGGGTTGACGAAATGGGTCATGCCGAAGCGGCGCCCCCACTCTTCCTTGCGGTCATTGATATCGACGCCGATGATCTTGTCGGCACCCACCATACGGGCCGCCTGGATGACGTTCAGGCCGATGCCGCCCAAGCCGAAGATCACGACGTTGGAACCAGGCTCCACCTTGGCGGTGTTGGTCACCGCCCCCACGCCCGTGGTCACGCCGCAGCCGATATAGCAGGCGGACTGGAACGGCGCGTCCTCACGGATCTTGGCCAGCGCGATCTCCGGCAGGACGGTGAAGTTGGAGAAGGTGGAACAGCCCATGTAATGGAAGACCGGCGTGCCCTTATAGGAAAAGCGCGAGGTGCCGTCGGGCATCAGACCCTTGCCTTGGGTGGCGCGGATCGATGTGCACAGGTTGGTCTTGCGCGACAGGCAGCTTTTGCACTGGCGGCATTCCGGGGTGTAGAGCGGGATGACATGGTCGCCCGGCTTCAGGCTGGTGACGCCGGCCCCGACCTCGCGCACGATGCCCGCCCCTTCATGCCCCAGGATGGAGGGGAAGATGCCTTCGCTGTCGAAACCGTCCAGGGTGTAGGCATCGGTATGGCAGATGCCGGTGGCCATGATCTCCACCAGCACCTCGCCCGCCTTGGGGCCTTCCAGGTCCAGTTCGACGATTTCCAGCGGCTTCTTGGCCTCGAAAGCGACGGCGGCGCGGGTCTTCATGGCGGTTTCGTTCCGGTCAGGGTCGATCAATAAGGGTGCCGACTATAGCTTGAAAGCGGCGGCAACGATCATGCATTTTGACAAATGATTATTGCCGTGGGGGAACAATCACATGGGTTCCTGGGACGGGATCGACGCTTTCATCGCGGTCTGCGAGGCGGAAAGCTTCTCCGCCGCAGCATTGCGGCTGGGTGTTTCCACCTCCCATGTCAGCCGGGAGGTGGCGCGGCTGGAGGACCGGCTGCAGGTGCGGCTGCTCTACCGCACCACGCGGCGCGTCAGCGTCACCGATGCCGGCCGGGTGTTCCTGGAACGCTGCCGCCGGCTGGTGGAGGAGCGCGAGGAAGCCTTCGCCACGGTCAGCGAGAGCGACGGGGCGGCGCGCGGCCATCTGCGCCTGACCTGCTCCATCGCCTATGGGGAGCGGTTCATTGTGCCGCTGGTCAACCGCTTCCTGCTGGCCCATCCGCAGCTGTCCGTCAGCATCGACCTGACCAACCGCATCGTCGATCTGGTGGGCGAAGGGTTCGATCTGGCGGTGCGCACGGGCACCAGCCTGGATGACAGCCGGCTGATCGCCGTGCGGCTGGCGTCACGGCGGCGGTATCTGTGCGCGGCCCCGGCCTATCTGGCCCAACGCGGCGTGCCGCCCAGCCTGGAGGCGCTGCCGATGCATGATTGCCTGACCGGCACGGCCGACCTCTGGCATTTCAGCGACGAGGGGCGGCCGGTGGAATTCCGGCCATCCGGCACCTGGCGCTGCAACAGCGGCTTCGCCGTGCTGGACGCGGCACGCCAGGGGCTGGGCATCTGCCAGCTGCCGGATTTCTATGTGGGAAACGATCTGGATAGCGGCGCGCTGATCAGCCTTCTGGAGGAGAAGCGGCCGCCCGATGAGGGTATATGGGCGGTCTATCCCCATCGTCGACACTTGTCGCCCAAGGTCTCGCGGCTGGTCGACTACCTGAAAACGCATGTCGGGCGGCTGTGACATTGTCAAAGGCGTCCACATTCGACGCGCATTATTGCTTTGAATGCGATCTATTATGCCTATCTGCACCGATGTCTAGAACCATCGGCCGGATTGACGACAAAAGCCATAAGTCCGACATTGCCGGCTTCCTCCTGTCCGGGAAGATATCCACTTGAACCATACGCTCGCCACCCTCGTCCGGGACACCCAGGTGGGGGAACGGCACCTGCGCGTTCTGATCGACAGCGTGCATGATTATGCCATCTATATGCTGGACCCCGACGGGATCGTCAGCAGCTGGAACAGCGGCGCCCAGCGCTTCAAGGGCTATCGCGCGGCGGAGATCATCGGCCAGCATTTCTCCCGTTTCTTTACCGAAGACGATGTGCGTGACGGCCTGCCCGCCCGCATCCTGGCCACGGCCCTGGCCGAGGGGCGGTTCGAGGCGGAGGGGTGGCGCGTGCGCCAGGATGGCGGGCGGTTCTGGGCCAATGTCGTGGTCGAGCCCATCCGCGACGATGATGGCGGCCTGATCGGCTTCGCCAAGGTCACCCGCGACATCACCGAGCGCCGCCAGTCCCAGCAGGCGCTGGAAGAGGCACGCGAGGCCCTGTTCCAGGCGCAGAAGCTGGAGACGGTGGGCCGGCTGACCGGCAGCGTGGCCCATGATTTCAACAATCTTCTGCAGGTGATCGGCAACAGCCTGGAAATGCTGGCCGCCCGCCTGGCGCCGGGCCAGCCCGACAGCCATCGCCATCTGGCCACGGCGCGCGCCGCCCTGGAAACGGCACGGGCGGTGACCCAGCGCCTGCTGGCCTTCGCAAGGCGCCAGCCCCTGCGGCCGGAACCGGTCGACCTGAACCGGCTGGCCACCAGCATGGCCGATCTGGTGCGCCGGTCGGTGGGGGAGGATGTGGTGCTGCGGCTGGACCTGACCAACGGGCTATGGCCGGCCTGGGCCGACCCGCATCAGGTGGAAAGCGGCCTGCTGAACCTGGCGGTGAATGCCCGCGACGCCATGCCCGATGGCGGCACCCTGACCATCGCGACCGGCATGACCCTGCTGGAGCCGGCCGCCGCCGCCCTGCATGAGGTGGAGCCCGGCGACTATGCCTGCCTGACGGTCCGCGACACCGGCATCGGCATGTCGCCCGACGTACTGGCTCGCGCCGTCGAACCTTTCTTCACCACCAAGCCCGTCGGCCACGGCACGGGCCTGGGCCTCAGCCAGCTTTACGGATTCGCGCGCCAGTCGGGAGGGTTCCTGACATTGGACAGCCGGGAAGGACATGGAACCATGGTCAGCTTGCACCTGCCCCGCCATCGCGGGCCCGAAACGGGCGCCGCCGAATCCCCCCCGTCCGAGCAGGCGGCGCAGGCCGCCCCGTCGCCTTACAATGTGCTGCTGGTGGAAGACGAGGTGCTGATCCGCCTGGTCCTGGCCGAGGCGCTGGGCGATATGGGCCACACCACCCATCAGGCCGGCACCGCCGACGAGGCGCTGACCATCCTGGAAGCCACCCCGGATATCGGGTTCCTGGTGACCGATGTCGGCCTGCCCGGCACCAATGGCTGGCACCTGGCCGAACAGGCCCATGCGCGCTGGCCGCACCTGAAGATCCTGTTCCTGACCGGCTATGTCGACCGCGCCGACAATTCCCGCCTGCCGCCCGGCGCCCGGATGCTGACCAAGCCGACCAGCATCAACGCCCTGATGGCCACCCTGGAGCAGATGGCGGCTTCGTAGGTCAGGTCGAGGGCGCAGCCCGAGCCCTGACTGCATCGCTTGATGCCGTTTCCGTCAGGGCTCGCTTCGCTCGACCTGACCCACGGTTGCTAGAATGCCACCGTCGATTCGCCAGAAATCCTGTCGATATGACGGGATTTGCCCTGCATATCGACACATCGCCGCCTTCCGATCGGCGGCGGCGGGCGGCACCATTCCCCATGCCAATTAGGGGAAACGGGGAACGATATGAAGAACATCCTGCTGCTGGGCGCCGGTAAGATCGGGATCGCCATCACCCTGCTGCTGCGCCGCACCGGTGAGTACAAGGTCACCGTCGCCGACCACAGTGCCGATGCGCTGAAGCGCTTCACGGCCCTGGGCGTGGATACGCTGCAGCTGGACATCAATGACGGCCCGTCCCTGCGCAAGGCCATGTCCGGCCAGTATGCCGTGCTGAACGCCCTGCCCTTCCATACGACAGCCACCGTCGCCTATGGCGCCTATGATGCCGGCATCCATTATTTCGACCTGACCGAGGATGTGGCCAGCACCCGCGTCGTCAAGGAAGTGGCGGCCAAGGCCAACAGCGCCTTCGTGCCCCAGTGCGGCCTGGCGCCGGGCTTCGTCTCCATCGCCGCCCATGGTCTGGCGTCCGGCTTCGACAGCCTGCGCGATGTACAGCTGCGCGTCGGCGCCCTGCCCCGCTATCCCACCAATGCCCTGAAATATAACCTGACCTGGTCCACCGACGGCCTGATCAACGAATATCTGAACCCGTGCGAGGCGGTGCAGGACGGCCGCAATGTCGAGCTGCCGCCGCTGGAGGACCTGGAGGAATTCGTGCTGGAAGGTGTTGCCTATGAGGCGTTCAACACCTCTGGCGGCCTGGGGTCGCTGACCGAGACGCTGGCCGGCAAGGTGGAGAACCTGACCTACAAGTCGGTGCGCTATCCCGGCCATTGCGCCATCATCAAGCTGCTGGTCGAAGACCTGCGCTTGGGCCGCCGCCGCGACCTGCTGAAGGAAGTGCTGGAAGAAGCGCTGCCCATCACCATGCAGGATGTGGTGCTGGTGTTCTGCACGGTTTCCGGCAAGCGCCATGGTCGCCTGGAACAGGAAAGCATCGTCCGCCACATTCATGGCGAAGAGGTGGAGGGCCAGTTCCTGTCCGCCATCCAGATGAGCACGGCTGCCGGCATCTGCGCCATGCTGGACCTGCAGGCCGCCGGCCACTTGCCGGCCAAGGGCTTCGTCCGCCAGGAGCAGATGCCGCTGGACCTGTTCCTTTCCAACCGCTTCGGGAAGGTTTATGCGTGAGGTTTGAGGGGGGCGTTGTGCCGTAACATCAACGCCTTCCTCCAACCGTCACCCCGGCGAAGGCCGGGGTCCAGGGGCCACAGGCGCCTCACCCTACGATACTGGGCCCCGGCCTTCGCCGGGGTGACGGTAGAGAGGGCGGAAGCGACACGGCCCCAACCGCAAAAAACCACCCAGCCATCCAACACCCGGAGTTCACCCCATGTCCGCTACCACCGCCCTTCTGGATCGCCTGGGCATCGCCCATCTTGTCGCGGAGGGTGACATCGTCTCCCGCTCCCCCATCGATGGTGCGCGCCTGGGCGCGGTGAAGGCCCACGGCGCGGCCGAGGTTGATGCCGCCCTGGCCCGGTCGGCCGCCGCCTTCAAGGAATGGCGCACCGTGCCGGCCCCGCGCCGGGGTGAGCTGATCCGCCTGTTCGGCGAGGTGCTGCGCGAGCACAAGGCCGATCTGGGCGCCCTGGTGACACTGGAAGCTGGCAAGATCGTCCAGGAGGGCCTGGGCGAGGTGCAGGAGATGATCGATATCTGCGACTTCGCGGTCGGGCTGTCGCGCCAGCTGCATGGCCTGACCATCGCGTCGGAGCGGCCGCGCCATCACATGGTGGAGAATTGGCAGCCGCTGGGACCCGTGGCCATCATCACCGCCTTCAACTTCCCCGTCGCCGTCTGGGCCTGGAACGCGGCTCTGGCCGTCGTCTGCGGCGACCCGGTGATCTGGAAGCCGTCGGAGAAGACGCCGCTGACCGCCGTCGCCACCCAGGCCCTGTTCGACAAGGCGCTGGCCCGGTTCGGCGATGCGCCCGCCGGCCTGTCGCAGCTGCTGTTCGGCCTGAAAGAGGTGGGAGAGCAGATCGCAGCCGATGTCCGCGTGCCGCTGGTCAGCGCCACGGGTTCCACCCGCATGGGCCGCGAGGTCGCCCCGGTGGTCGCCGCGCGTTTCGGCCGGTCGATCCTGGAGCTGGGCGGCAACAATGCCATGATCGTCACCCCGTCGGCCGATCTGAAGCTGGCCGTGCGCGCCATCCTGTTCGCCGCCGTGGGCACGGCCGGCCAACGCTGCACCACCCTGCGCCGCCTGATCGTCCACAATGATTGCTATGACAAGGTGGTGGGCGCCGTGAAGAATGCCTTCGCCGCCATCCAGCCGGCCGACCCGCGCGAAACGGGCACCCTGATGGGCCCGCTGATCGACAAGGCGGCGTTCGATGCCGTGACCCGGGCGCTGGAGAGTGCCAAGGCGCAGGGCGGCACCGTGCATGGCGGCGGCCGCGCCCTGGTCGAGACGTTCCCGGATGCGTATTACACTTATCCGGCGCTGGTCGAGATGCCGGCGCAGAGCGAGATCGTGCGGCACGAGACGTTCGGGCCCATCCTCTATGTCCTGCGCTATGCGGAATTCGACGACGCCATCGCCCTGCAGAACGGCGTGCCCCAGGGCCTGTCATCCAGCATCGTCACCCGTGACCTGCTGGAGGCCGAGCGTTTCCTGGCGCCCGACGGGTCCGATTGCGGCATCGCCAATGTCAATATGGGTCCCAGCGGGGCCGAGATCGGCGGCGCGTTTGGCGGCGAGAAGGAAACCGGCGGCGGACGTGAGAGCGGGTCGGACAGCTGGCGGCAATATATGCGCCGCCAGACTTCGGCCATCAATTACGGCACCTCGCTGCCGCTGGCGCAGGGGATCGAGTTTCCGGAGCTGTGAAGGTGTTGGAGTCTGTCAGATTTAAATAGAAGCGCCCCTTTATCCGCCTTCCCGGCGAAGGCCGGGACCCAGGGGCCACAGGCTCAAACCTTCATGCAGCGTCCATCAAAGCTGCCGATAGGTTGGGCGTTTGGCCCCTGGGTCCCGGCCTTCGCCGGGAAGGCAAGTAAGGTTAAAAGGCGGAAAAGAAGGTTCCATCTTAACTGACAGACTCTAACGGTTGAAATCTGTTCGGACGTATCTCTAAGGACCCCCATGGAACCCGCCGACACCCAACAGGATGCCGTCGATACCGCACTTCTGACCCTGCTGAAGGCCAATGCGCGGGAGCCGGCGGCGTCGCTGGCGCGTAAATTGGGGCTGGCAAGGTCATCGGTGCAGGCGCGCATCGCGCGGCTGGAGCGGCTGGGCATCATCCAGGGCTATACGTTGCGCCAGGACCCGGGCAGCAGCCGGCTGGTCCGCGCCTATGTGCTGCTGTCTACCAATCCCAAGCTGCTGGCGCGCATCGTGGCCGAGGTCAAGCGCATCCCCGAGGTGGAGAGCCTGTCGGCCATCGCCGGCACCTATGACATGATGGCCGTGATCGCCGCCCCGTCGGTGCAGGATATCGACCGGGTGCTGGACCTGCTGGGCCAGGTGCAAGGCGTGGAGCGCACCATGTCATCGCTGGTGCTGTCGGACAAGTTCCGGCGGTAGGGTTCATCCCTATAACTGTAGGTCAGGTCGAGGCGTAAGCCGAGCCCTGACAGAAAACGCTTAGAGCAATGATGTCAGGGCTCGCCTTCGGCTCGACCTGACCTACGATTCCTCCCTCTTCACTCCACCTCCTTGGGCGCCAGCAGCAGATACATGGCCGGCGTTACCAGGCGCGACAGCACGGTGGAGGAGACCAACCCGCCGATGATCACCACCGCCAGCGGCGAATAGAGCCCTGATCCGCCCAGCGCCAGGGGCATCAGCCCGCCGATGGCGGTGACCGAGGTCAGCAGGACGGGCAGGAAGCGGACCTCGCCCGCCTCCTCGATCGCGGCCTTCAGCGGCGCGCCGGCGCGGCGCAGCTGGGTGGTGAAATCCACCAGCAGGATGGAATTCTTGATCTCGATGCCGATCAGGGCCACGAAGCCGATGACCGAGGTGAAGGACAAGGTATAGCCGGTCAGGAACAGGGCCACCATGCCGCCGATCACCCCCAGCGGGATGACGCCGGCCACCACCGCTGTGGTGGCGAAGCTGCGGAATTCCAGGATCAGCACCGCCAGGATGCCGAACAGGGCCACCAGGATGGCACCCGACAGGCCGGCGAAGCTTTTCGACCGCGTCTCTGCCTCGCCCCCCGTCATCAGGCGGTACCCGGGCGGCAGGGCCAGGGCCGACAGCTGGTCGCCGATGGCGCGGGTCACGCGATCGGTATTATGGCCGGTGGCAGTGAAGGCAGTGATGGTCACCGCACGCTCGCGGTTGAACCGGTCGATGCGGCCGGGGGCGGTGACGAAATGCGGGTCGCTGACGGCCGATAGCGGCACCGCACCCGCCGCACCGGGCACACGGATGTCGCCCAGCACCGCCAGCTCATGCCGGCCATCCATGGGCAGGCGCATTGTGACGGGGTAATCGTCGCCATCGCTTTCCCGGAAGGTGGCGACTGCTTCGCCCGACAAAGACAGGCGCACGGCGCGGTCCACGGCACCGGCCGGCACGCCCAGCACCCCCGCCTTGTCCAGATCGATGCCCAGATCCAGGTCGGTGCGGTCCAGGCGCAGCGGGTTGACCACGTCGCGGCTGCCCGGTGTACGCTCAATGATATCGGCGACCTTGGCGGCCAGTTCCTTCAGCACGGGCAGTTCGGGACCCAGGATGCGCACGGCGATGGGTGCTTCGATCGGCGGGCCGTTCTCGAACACCCGCACGATGATCTGGGCGCCGGGATATGCGGCCAGCCGGCTGCGCAGCTTGTCCAGCTCCGCCGTGCTTTTCTCCCCCTTCCATTCCGTCAGGCCCACGAAGATGGCGCCGTGGGTGGGGTCATCCTCCCGCGGGGTGATGTTGTAATAGATGCGGGGATTGCCGTGGCCGGCATTGGCCATGACGAAGCGCAGGTCGGGCAGCGCCTTCAGCTCGGCTTCCACGAAACGCACCGCCTTGTCGGTTTCGGCCAAAGGCGCGCCGTCGGGCAGGTCGATCTCCACCATGAATTGCGGGATGTCGGCGGATGGAAACAGGCTGAACCCGATGCGCGGCACCAGGGCCACGGACCCGACGAACAGCAAAGTGGCGATCAGCACGGTCAGGCCGGGCCGATCGAGCGCCCGGTGCAGCACGGGGCGGTAGGTGGCATGGATGGCGCCCATGACCAGCTGCAACACCCTGTTGCCTTCGGGATCCTCATGCCGGCTCAACAGACGGGCGGCCAGGAACGGGATCATGGTCAGCGCCACGAACAGCGAGGCGGCGACCGTCGACAGCACGGCCACGGGCAGCGACTTGATGAACTTGCCCGACCCTTCCGGCAGGAACATCAGCGGCAGGAAGGCCAGCAGCAAGGTGGCGGTACAGCCCAGGACGGCGACGGCAATCTGGCGCGTGCCCTCGATCGCCGCCTCCTCCCGGCTTTTGCCCATGCGCAGATGGCGGGCGATGTTTTCGGTCACCACGATGCTGTCATCGACCAGCAAGCCCAGCGACAGGACGAAGCCGGCAATGGACAGCTGGTTCAAGGTGAAGCCGGTATAGTGCAGCACCGTGACGCCGATGGCCAGCGACAGCGGGATGGCCAGCATCACCACCAGCGAGGCGCGCAGACCCAGCGGGATCAGCGTGACCAGCACCAGGCCCAGCGCGATGGCGAAGTCGCGGAACAGGGCGGACAGGCGGCGCGACACATTTTCCGACTGGTCGAAGCCGCGTTCCAGGGTGATGCCGGGCGGCAGGGTCCGCTCGAATTCATCAAGTGCGGCATAGGTGTTTTTCTTCAGGTCGAAGATGTTCTGCCCGGGCTTCTGGTTGGCGGTGATGAACACGGCGCGCTTGCCGTTGAAGCGGGCGATATGGTTTGGCTCATCCGCCGCCCAGGTCACCTCCGCCACATCCCTGACCCGCACCACACGGCCATCGGTGGCGCGGACGACGGTGTCGGCGATGTCGTCCAGCGTGTCGAAATCGCCCTCTGTCTTCACCGTGAAGCGGCGGTCGCCGGCATGCAGGGCGCCCAGCGGCACGGCCGCCCCTTCGGCCTTCAGCGCGTCTGCCACGGCTGTCACGGGCAGGCGCAGTTCGGCCAAGCGACCGGCATCGATGGCGACACGGACCTCCGTCCGCTCCTCCCCCCAGATATCGCTTTCCCAGACACCGGGGACGCGGTCGATGATGTCGCGCAGATCGTCGGCGCGCTTGCGCAGTTCCAGGGCCGAGGCGCCGTCGCCGATCAGCGCCACCTGCATGAAATTGGTCAGGGCGGTGTTGAACTTCTTCACCTCCAGCCGGACCAATCCGGCCGGCAGGGTCGGGCGGATGGCATTCACCTCCCGCACCACCTGATCGTATTTGCGCTCCGCGTCGCTGGACCAGTCGAACTCCACCGTGATGACGGCGATGCCGTCACGGGTGCGCGAGGTCAGCTTGGTGATGTCATCCAAACTGTCGATGGCGTCTTCCAGCGGGTCGGTGACCTGCTTTTCCAGGTCCACCGGGTCCGCGCCGGGCAGCACGGCCACCACCAGCACGGTGGGGATGGGAAAGCTGGGATCTTCGGCGCGCGGAATGGACGTCAGCGAGCTGACGCCCATGGCGGCCAGCATGGCGAACAGCACCAGGGTGAATTGCCACTGGCGGACCGAGAAGGCGGCAATGTTGCCCATGGTTCAGGCCCCCGGCCGGGCGATGGCGATGGCGCTGTCGGGGCGCAGATAGGCGCCGCCGGCCGATACCACCCGCTCCCCCTCCGCCAATCCCCCGGCCACCAGCAGGTCGGGCCCGCGCAGACCGGCCACCTTCACCTGGCGGCGCTCCACCGACTTGCCATCCGGCCTCACCACATACAGCGTGGCCAGATCGCCGAAAGCTTCGATGATGCTCGACGCCGGCACAGCCAGCGGTGGCTTCTCCCCGCCCGGCCGGGGGGCGATATACAGGGTGACGATGCGGCCGCTGGAGAGATACAGGGGTGCATCGGGTAGCGTCACCTCCACATCGAACACGCCGGTGCCGATCGCACTCTTGGCGGCGATGCGGGTGACCTTGCCGGTCAGCCGGCCCTCCGGCAGATCCAGGGTGACGTCATTGCCGGTGGCGATACGGGCCACGTCGCGGTCGGACAGGCCGGCGCGGACGATCACCCCGCTTTCGCGATCACCGATGACCAGGGCGGTGGTGCCAGGCTGCACGATCTGGCCGGGCTCCAGCGGCCGGGCCAGGACGACGCCGTCGGCCGGCGCCATGATCTCCGACAGGCCCCGGTTGAAGGCCATGGCGTCGCGGTCGGCCTGGGCCGTGTCCAGCGCCGAGCGGGCGGCATCCACCCGCGCCTTCTCCACATAGCCATTGGCGACCAGCGGCAACAGCCGGTCGAGGTCCTGGCGGGCCTTGGTGACGCGGGCATCGGCGGCGCGCAGCTGGGCATCGACCTCCGTCCCCTGGATGCGGGCCAGGCGCTGGCCGCGGCTCACCGGATCGGCGATGTCGACCTGGAACCCCTCCACCTTGCCCGCCACCTTGAAGGAGAGCGGGATTTCGCGCTTGAAGGCGACCGCGCCGGTGGCCTTGACCATCCGCGCCTCCGGTGCCGGCCGGGCGGCACTGACCGACACGGGCACGGGTGCGGCCGTCGGTGCGGCCTGCGCCGCGTCGGGCGTGGGCTTGCCGCAGCCGGCCAGGACCAGGAGGAGGAGAAGCGGGAGGGGCGTGCGCAGCATGGTCGATCCAACCTAACGCCGATAAGTTTACACTGTTAGGTTTACGCCGGCCGCGTTATACGTCAATAGGGATTCCGAAGGCAGGGCAGATGACGGACGAAATAGGCACGCGTGCAGCCAAACCGGGAAAGCGCACCCGCCTGCCGGCGGCGGAGCGGCGGGCACAGATTCTGGCCGTGGCGCGCGACCTGTTCGTCAGCCAGGGGATCGAACATGCCAGCATGCGGCGCATTGCCGATGCGGCCGGCATCACACCCACCGCCATCTATGATCATTTCGCCGACAAGGAGGCGCTGCTGACCGCCATTGCCGAGGAATTCTTCGACGGGCTGGTGGCGGCCATGGATGTGCCGGTGGATGCGGCCGATCCGCTGAACAGCCTGCGCCAGCTGATGGTCAATTATGTCCGCTACGGGCTGGAGCATCCCAATGAATACCGGTTGGTGTTCATGACCACCCTGTCGCGCTTCATCCCCATGCTGGGCCACCGCAATTGCCCGTTTGCGGAAACCGGGGCGGAGAATCCGACCGACCGCAAGCACGCCAAGGCCATGCAATCCTTCGGCATCCTGCAGTCCGGCATCACCCAGCTGGCCGCGGCCGGCCTGTTGCGCGCCGACGACCCGGAAGGTTTCGCCGACAGCGTCTGGGCCATGGGCCACGGCATCGTGTCGCTGATCATCACCAAGGGGGCCGGCAACTTCACGCCAGTGGACCGCTGGATCGACACGTCGATCGGCATCCTGTTTCAGGGTATGCGGCCGCGGTAGGGTGTGTCATCACAGCGTCACGGTTGCGGTGCGATAGTCGGCCGGTTCTGGACGGACTGGTGACAAGTGGCCCGTGGCACATTGAGAAGCCTGACCTGGCGGCAGGCGCTGGTGACCCTGACCGGCGCGCTGCTGGTCGGGCTTGTCCTGACGCTGGCCGAGGGCGGGTTCGCCATCGGGCGGGAGCGGGACAAGGCCGAGCGCCGCATCGACCAGATCACCAACCTGATCGCCGGGCCTGCCGCCACGGCCCTGTGGAATTTCGACGACAGCCTGGCCCGCAACCTGTTCGCGCCGGTGCTGAGCCTGGATCTGGTGGACCGAATCGAGATCCGCGACAGCCAGGGCGCGGTGTTCGCGGCCGATGGCACGGCCCGGACAGCGGGCGGCTGGACGGGCTTCATCTTCGACGATCTTTTGCAGGCGCAGCGGCCGCTGGTGATCATCGCCCAGGATGGCGGGCGCAAGACCATCGGCAGTCTGGTGCTGCATATCGATCCGATCGCTATCGGCGATGATCTGCACACCTATGTGCTGGGCTCGCTGGTTGGCGGGCTGCTGCGCAACCTGATCCTGGGCGCGCTTCTATCGGTGATCTTCCACCTGTTCCTGACCCGGCCGCTGATCGCGCTGGGCCGCGACCTGATCCGGGTGCGCCCGGCGGAGCCGCTGGCCAACCCGATCCGGGTGCCCAGGGGCCACCGCAATGACGAGCTGGGCTATGTCGCGTCGCGCATCAACGAACTGTTGGCGCAGCTGCACCGGTCACAGACGGAGCTGCGGCGGCTGGCCACGCGCGACCCGCTGACCGACCTGCCCAACCGCGTGCTGATGACGGAGACGCTGAACGTCGCCCTGGGTCGGGCGGGCAGCGAGGACACGCAGCTGGCCGTGCTGTTCCTGGACCTGGACCGGTTCAAGCATGTCAATGACAGTCTGGGCCATGGGGCGGGCGACGAGTTGCTGCGCGAGGTAGGCGGACGGCTGCGCGGTGCCCTGCGCCAGGCCCATGTCGTGGGGCGCCTGGGCGGGGACGAGTTCCTGGTGGTGCTGGAAAATGTCGGCACGGTGGAGGAGGTGGCGCAATCGGCCGCCCGCCTGCTGTCGGCCCTGTCACGGCCGTTCGGCGTGGGCGGGCAGACGGTGCATGCCGGGGCCAGCATCGGCATCGCCATGCATCCCCAGGACGGGCCCGACGCCGTCACCCTGATGCGCCATGCCGACGTGGCCATGTATGCGGCCAAGGCGGTGGGCGGCGGGGCCTTCAAATTCTTTGACAAGGCCATGACGGAACGCGCCCTGGTCATGCTGCGCACCGAGGCGTCCTTGCGCGACGCGCTGGCCGGCGACCGGCTGGAAGTGCATTACCAGCCCAAGATCGACCTGGCCACGGGCGCACTGGCGGGGGTGGAGGCGCTGGTGCGTTGGCCGCATGGCGACCGCATGATCTCCCCGGCCGAATTCATTCCGGTGGCGGAGGAGACGGGCCTGATCGTGGAGCTGGGCGAATGGGTGCTACGCCGCGCCAGCCGCGATTCGGCCCGCTGGCGCCATCTGCGCGGGCCGGTCACCGTGGCGGTCAATGTATCGGCCCGGCAGTTGGCGGAACCGGATTTTCCCGAGCGCGCCGTGCGCATCGTGTCGGAAGCCGGAATGCTGCCCCGCAATTTCATCCTGGAGATCACCGAGACCGTGGTGATGCGCGACGTGGCCCGCCAGATGGCCGTGCTGAACGCGCTTCGCGGATTCGGGTTCGGGGTGGCGGTGGATGATTTCGGGACCGGGTACTCCTCGCTCTCCTATCTGAAGCAGCTGCCGGTCACCATGCTGAAGATCGACCGCAGCTTCGTGAACGACCTGCCGGAAGATCCGGCCATCGCCGCCACGGTGATCGCCCTGGGCAAGCGCCTGGGCCTGACCACCATCGCCGAAGGGGTGGAAACCGAACGGCAGAAGGAATGGCTGCGCCTGGAGGGCTGCAACCTGGCCCAGGGCTATCTGCTGGCCAAGCCGATGCCGGCGGAGCGGTTCGAGCGGGAATTCCTGATGGAGATGGCGGTGGTGGCGTGAGGGTTTTTAGATCCTGTCAGGTTCAGACAATATCTTCTCTATCGCCTTCCCGGCCTTCGCCGGGAAGGCGATAAAATTGAAGGCGGCAGGATTGAAAGGCGATGAGAGAGCGTTATCGGTGTATCTCACCCGACATGGCGCGTCTCACCCCGGCCCGCCACCTACCTCTTCCAGATAGACCTTGGCCATTTCTGCATAATGCGGGGCGATGGACATCTGGGATTTGATGTCGTCCTCGGTCAGCAGGCGCAGGAATTTCGCAGGCGCCCCGCCCCACAGTTCGCCGGCCTTCACCCGCTTGCCCGGCGTGACCAGGGCACCGGCAGCGACCATGGCGCCCTTCTCCACCACCACCCCATCCATGATGCAGGCCTTCATGCCGATGAAGGCCCCATCCTCCACCACGCAACCATGCAGCAGGGCCAGATGGCCCACCGTGACATTGTCGCCGATGGTCGTGCTGAAGCGGTTGCGGGTGCAATGGACGACACTGCCATCCTGGATGTTGGTGTTCTTGCCGATGCGGATGGAATGCACATCGCCGCGGATGGTGACGCCGAACCAGATATTGCTGCCCGCCCCGATCTCGACATCGCCGATGATCGTGGCATTGGCCAGGAACACCGTGGGGTCGATCACCGGCAGCTTGCCCTTGAAGGGCAGGATGGTGGGGATGGGGCGGTTATGGATCATGGGAACACCGGCACCACATCCAGGCCCAGCGTTTCGGCAAAGCCCTGCATGATGTTGAAATTCTGGACGGCCTGGCCCGAGGCACCCTTCATCAGATTGTCGATGACGGAGACCAGAATGGCGCGGCCGGGAATACGGTCTGGAAAGACGTTCAGCAGGCAGAGGTTGGAACCGGCCACATGCCGGGTCTGCGGCCCGACGCCGGGGGGCAGCAGCTTCACGAACGCCTCACCCGCATAGGCCTTTTCCAGGCTGGCGCGCAGGTCGGCGGCGGTCACCCCGTCGCGCAGTCGGACATAGGTGGTGGCCATCATGCCGCGATTCATCGGGATCAGGTGCGGGGTAAAGGCGATGCGCACATCGGCACGCTCCGCCGCCCAGCCCAGGCTCTGTTCAATCTCCGGCGCGTGGCGGTGCGATGCGATGCCATAGGCATGCATGCCTTCCGCCACCTCGCAATAAAGGCTGCCCTGCTTGGCATCGCGGCCGGCACCGGATACGCCCGACTTGGCATCGATGATGATATCGTCGGCGCTGATCAGCCCGCCCTGCAGCAGCGGCAGCAGCGGCAGCAGAGAGGCGGTGGGATAACAGCCGGGATTGGCGACCAGCCGGGCATTGGCCACCTGTTCGCGCGCCACCTCCGCCAAGCCATAAACGGCCGTTTGCTGCAGGTCGGTGGCCTTGTGGGCATGGCCATACCATTCGGCATAGGTGTCCACGTCGAACAGCCGGAAATCGGCCGACAGGTCGCAGATGCGGACATGGTCGGGCAAGCCGGCGATCACCTCCTGCGTCGTGCCGTGTGGCAGGCCGCAGAACACGAAATCGACATCGTCCCAGTTCACATCGGCGATCTTGGTCAGGACCGGCAGATCATAGGGGGCCAGGTGCGGAAACACCTCGGCCACCGGCTTGCCGGCCGCGCGCTCCCCCGTCAATGCCGTGATGCGCACATGGGGATGGCGCAGCAGCAATCGCATCAGTTCCGCGCCCGTATAGCCGGAAGCGCCCAGAATGGCGACGCGGACGGGGGGGGTGGCGGCAGAGGCGGTCATGTGCTGCAAGCTCCTGGCATCAACGGATGGGGCGATACCATCGCACCCGTCCGTTACAAATACAGCTTCATGCCCTCATGCGAAGCAGCAAAGCCTAGGCGCTGGTAGAACCTGTGCGCATCGGTCCGCTGCTTGTCCGTGGTCAGTTGCACCAGTCCGCAACCGCGCGCCCGCGCCATGTCCAGGCAATTTTCCATCAGGATGGCGCCCAGACCCTTGGATCGCAGGTTCGCCGCGATCCGCACCGCCTCAATGGTGCAGCGGCGCAGGCCCTTGCGCCCCAGCCCGCGCGCATAGTTCAGCTGGGCCATGCCGACCACCCGGCCATCCAGGTCCAGGACCAGGATCTCGGCGCTGGGGTCCAGCATGATCTCGTCCCAGGCCTCGTAATAGGGTTCCAGGTCGGTGGTGTCCTCCCGCCCCTGCCCCAGCATGTCATCCACCAGCAGCGCCACCATCTCGGGCACGTCCCGGCGTTGGGCCATGCGCACCACGATGTCATCCTTGATCGTCATCCGGTCCCCCCTTGATCCGTTTTCGCTTATAGCAGGGATCGGGGATCAAGCGGGCCCGATATATCGCCCCGTCGATACAGCATGGGAACCTTGCGATGGATTCGCATTTTCACCCTGGCGCATGCGACTGATTTGCAGTATCCATGCTGCATCATCGCTGACCGGGGTTCGCTGTCCGATCATGTATGTCTGCATCTGCAACGCCATCAACTGCAAGACAGTGCGTCACAGCGTGAACAATGGCGCCGGCAGCATTGCCAGCGTGTTCAAGGCATGCGGCAAGACCCCCCAATGCGGTCGCTGCTTCACCACCATCCGCGAGATGGTGGGTGAGGCCGCCAATACCGGCACCTGCGCCGGCCTGTCCCCCGCCATCGCGGCGGAGTGAGATTGCTTCCATTCCTTATCCCTCGTCTCCCGGCTTTCGCCGGGATGCCGATGAATTCGCTTCTACTCGCCCCCCAGAAAAACACTAACAGCCCTTCAGATTGGTGGGGTTGCAGGGGCCCTTCTTCAGCTCCTCCCGCATGGCCTTGCGCGCTTCCAGCCGGGCCGCTTCCTCCACCTTCTCGGCTTCGGCTTCCGCCTTCAGCTTGGCCTGCGCCTCCGCGATCTTGCGGGCGCGATCTTCCTTGATCATCTTCAGATCAGGATCGTTCTTGGCCAGCCGGGCGCTCAGCAGGTTGAGATTGCGGTCGGCGGCGGCATAGAGCGGCTCGTCGCTGATCGACCCGTCGGCACGGGGTGCGCCCTCCTCGCTGGCCGAGACATAGACGATACGGTAAAGCCCATAGGCCTCGTCATAGCGGCCCAGTTCGTGGTTGATCAGGGCCAGCTGATAGCGGGCCTGCATGTTCTCCGGGTCCTCGGCCGCCAGGCGCCCATAGAATTCCAGGGCCATGACATGATCCTTGGCCTTCAGCGCCGCCTTGCCCCGGTCATTGTCATCATTCATGAAGGGATTGACCGGCTGGGCCCAGCGCGGCGTCAGACAGCCCGGCAATGCGACCAGCAGCGACAGGACCAGGCAGGCGGACGGCAGGCGGCGGATCATGGATATCCCTCGGGTGTAATGCAGCTCAATCATCTTATCACGGCGCCATCGACCGTCACGGGCGACGCGAAAGAAAGATAGTTCACGATCATGCCGCCGCTCCACTATGCTGCCCTCATTCAAGAAGGGGCATGTATGCAGGCGGAAGACAGCGGCTGGGCGACGGACCGGATGATCCTGGTGCAGGATCGCGGCATGCTGGCGCTGCTGCTGTTCTGGTGGCGGCTGAAACAGGCCAATGGCGGGGTGATCCTGCCCACCCGCCGGCAGATGGACCCGGGCGCCCTGCCCCGATCCATCCTGCCCTTGATGTTCATCTATGAACGCGACGCGGACCATCGCCTGCGCTGCCGCCTGTCGGGCACCCGGATGCGCGAGATGTTCGGAGTGGACGGCACCGGCCTGTATCTGGACCAGATGATGGTCCCGTCCTCGGTCCCCGGCCGCAGCGCCCTGTTCCATGAGAGTTTGGACAATGGCCTGCCGATGTTCTATCGCGGCTATCTGGTGCCGGCCGGGCGCGGCTGGCGCGGGTTCAACCGGCTGCTGCTGCCGGTATCGGTGGAACCGGCAGCACCGCCGACGCAGGTGATGGGCATGGTCCGCGTGTTCGATCCGCCGCCCGGCAAACGGGATACCGCCGACGCCGACGGCCTGATCAGCGCCCGGTTACTGGGCGAGGGGGAGTGCGGGGAACTGGCGGGGTAGCCCGCCCTTAATATACAATACCGCTGACCGAAACCGACCGCCGGCCCGCGCACTGATGTGCGCGCAAGCCAAGCCGCCGGAATGGCGGGTGGAGGCAAGAGAAATGACCGTTCCGTTCACCTTGCTGGGCCTGGACCATATCGTGCTGCGGGTGCGCGATATCGAACGGATGATGGGCTTCTACCAGGAGGTTCTGGGTTGTTCGTTGGAAAAGATCCAGGCGGAGATCGGGCTTTACCAGCTGCGCGCAGGCCGGCAGCTGATCGATCTGGTGCCGTTGGACGGCAAGCTGGGCCGGATGGGCGGCGCCGGTCCGGGGACGGAGGGCCGCAATCTGGAGCATTTCTGCCTGGAAGTGTCGCCCTTCGACGATGGCACCATCCGCGCGCATCTGGCGGCGCATGGGGTGGAGATCGGCACCACGGGCATGCGCAATGGTGCGCGCGGCGAGGGGTTGTCGATTTATCTGACCGACCCGGAGGGCAATAATGTGGAGCTGAAAGCGGCGCTTTAGATTTGAAAAGATCTTAGAAGTGCCGCCAGCCGCCGGCACCCAGTTCGGCCTCGGCCCCTTCCAGGCCCAGTATGTCCAGGCCGGGCTCGCCCTCAATTACCTTGCCGATGCGGGTCACCTTGATGCCGGCATTGATGGCGGCGGCGGCGATGTCCTCCGCCTTGTCGGCCGGTGCTGTGAAGGCGATCTCGTAATCATCGCCACCGGTCAGCACCGCACTGCGCAGGGCGGGCGCGTTCAGCAGCAGGCGCAGGGCGGCACCCGACATGGGCACGGCCTGGGTGTCCAGCTGCAAACGCACCTTGCTGGCCAGCGCCAGATGGCGCAGATCGGCGACCAGCCCGTCGGACACATCCAGGGCCGCCGTGCCGAACACCCGCAGCGAGGCGACAAGATCCAGGCGCGGCGTGGGCCGGCGCAGGCGCGACAGCAGATAGGCGCGGTCGGCATCGCTGATCGGCTGGGTCGGCGCCCCCAATGCCAGCTTCAGCCCCAGGGCCGCATCGCCGATGCAGCCGGTGACGAACAGGGCATCGCCCAGCTTCGCACCCTTGCGGCGGATCATGCGGTTGCGCGGTACCAGGCCCAAGGCGGTGATGGTCAGCGACACGGGACCGGAGGTGGAGACGCTGTCGCCGCCGGCCAGGTTGACCTTGAACTCCCGCTGCGCCTCGCCCAGCCCCCTGGCAAAGGCTTCCACCCAATCATCGCCGATGCTTTTGGGCAGGCAGGTGGTCAGGGAATAGGCCAGGGGTTCGGCACCCTTGGCCGCCAGGTCCGACATGTTGACGGCCAGGATCTTGTGGCCCAGATCGGCGGGATTGTCCTGGGGCAGGAAATGCACGCCGCCGACCATGGCGTCGGTGGTCACCACCAGCTGCTGGTCATAGGGCACGTCCAGCACGGCGGCATCGTCGGTCAGGTCGAAGGCGCCGGGCACGCCCACGGCCAGGGGCCGGAAGAAACGTTCGATCCGGCCGAATTCACCCAAACCGGCGGTTGCCACCGCGAGGGATGTCACGACGCGCCACCCTTGGCCTTGGCATCCATCTCCGCAGTGCGCAGGGTGCGGGCCAGCTTGTCCAGCACGCCATTGACCATGCCGGGCTCGCGCCCGGCAAAGAAGGCGTGGGCGACATCGATATAGTCATTGATGATGATGTGCGGGGCCACGGCGATATTGGCCAGCAGCTCCCAGGCCCCGGCGCGCAGGATGGCGCGCAGCAGCATTTCCATGCGTTCCAGCGACCATTGCCGGTCCAGCAGACCGCCCAGATGCTGATCCACCTCGGCCAGACGCCCCTGCACACCGCGCACGATGTCGGCGAACAGGGTCGGGTCGGCGGTCACGAACTCTTCCCCATCCTGTTCCTGCCCGATGCGGTGGCGGGCGAATTCGTGGATCACCGTATCGCTGGACGCACCGGCCAGATCGATCTGGTACAGGCCCTGCACGGCCGCCAGACGGGCAGCCGAACGCCGGGCCTTGGCGGACCCGGTGGGCTTGATCTTGGGCGCCGGCTCGGTAGCGGCGACCGGGGCGGTGGTCTTCTTGCGGGGGGGCATGTTGAACCTGGAAACTCAGCGGGAATAGAGACGGAACTGCTTCTTCAGCTCGATCATCTGAAGGCAGGCATTAGCGGCGAACCCGCCCTTGTTCTTCTGGTTCACGGCGGCCCGCGCCCAGGCCTGCTCGAAATTCTCGGTGGTGAGAATGCCGTTGCCGATGGCCAGCGTGTGGTTCAGCGACAGCTGGGCCAGGCCATGGGCGCTTTCCTGGCAGACATAGTCGTAATGGGTGGTCTCACCCCGGATCACGCAGCCCAGCGCCACATAGCCATCGAAACGGCGGCGACCGGAATAGAAATCCATGGAGCGGACGGAGAACTGGATGGCGGCCGGAATCTCCAGAGCGCCAGGCACCTGGAAGATTTCATAGGTGGCGCCCACCGCGTCCAGCGCCGCCACGGCGCCCTTCACCAGCTCATCGGCGAGGTCGTCATAGAAACGGGCCTCGACGATCATGATATGGGGCGCGTCAGCCATGGGGGCCATCCAGTCCGTCATGTTGAAAGGATCAGAAGGGGGTGGGTATGGCCCGTTGGCCGACAATGGTCAACCCATAGCCTTCGAGGCCCACCACCGTCTTTTTGGTATTGCTCAGCAGCACCATCTTCTTCACGCCCAGGTCGTTCAGGATCTGGGCGCCGATACCATAATCGCGCAGCTCGCCGTTCAGATCGGCATTGCCGTCATCAATGGCGCGCAGCCGGTCGGCCAGCGAGAAGGGCTGGGCATCGCGCATCAGGACGATGACGCCGCGCCCTTCCTCCCCCACCGCCTTCATGGCGGCTTCCAGGCTGCCCACCGGGCCATGGCGGCTGTCGGCCAGCAGATCCTTGACGATGTTCAGCGAATGCATGCGCACGGGCACCGGCACGCCATCATGGATGTCGCCCTTGACCAGGGCGAGATGCTCGGCGCCGCTGATGCGGTTGCGATAGACGATCATTTCGAACCGGCCGCCGAAATGGCTGTCCAGCACGGTGCGGTAGCTGCGCTCGATGATCGTCTCGGTACGGCGGCGATAGGCAATCAGGTCGGCGATGGTGCCGACCTTCAGCCCGTGCAGCTGCGCGAATTTCACCAGATCCGGCATGCGGGCCATGGTGCCGTCATCATTCATGATCTCGCAGATCACCCCGGCGGCTGGCAATCCCGCCAGGCGGGAGAAATCCACCGACGCCTCGGTATGGCCAGCGCGGACCAGGGTACCGCCGTCACGGGCCAGCAGCGGGAAGACATGACCCGGCGTGACAATATCGCGGCTGTCGACATTCTCGTCGATGGCGACCTGGATGGTGCGGGCCCGGTCGGCCGCACTGATGCCGGTCGTGACACCGGTCCGCGCCTCGATCGAGACGGTAAAGGCCGTCTGGTGGCGGGTGCCATTCTGCTGCGCCATCAGCGGCAGGCGCAGGCGGTCATTATGGGCGCTGTCAATGGCCAAGCAGATCAGGCCACGGCCGAAACGGGCCATGAAATTGATGGCTTCCGGCGTGGCGGCCGACGCGGGGATCACCAGATCGCCCTCATTCTCCCGGTCCTCGTCATCGACCAGGATGAACATGCGGCCCTGGCGCGCCTCTTCGATCAGTTCCTCGGTGCTGGACAGCACGGGACGATCTTCCTCCGTCAGGCGGGTTTCGGTGATCGACATGGTTTTAAGCGTCCTTCCCCACCAGCCGGGCGACGTAGCGCGCCAGCATGTCCACTTCCAGGTTGATGCGTGCCCCCGGCCCGATCAGGCCGAAGGTCGTCTGTACCGCCGTATGCGGGATGATATTGACGCCGAACACATCGTCATCGACCTCATTCACCGTCAGGGAGACGCCGTTCAGCGCGACGGAGCCCTTGGCGGCGATGAAATTCTTCAGCTTCTGCGGCACACGGAAGCGCCAGCGATGGCTGTCGCCGTCGGGCGTCACCGACACGACCTCGGCCACGGCATCGACATGGCCATAGACCAGATGCCCCCCTAGCTCGTCCCCCAGCTTCAGGGAGCGTTCCAGGTTAAGCGGTGTGCCCACCACCCAGTCGCCGACCGTGGTCTTGGCGATGGTTTCAGCGGACACATCGACCCTATAGGCGTTGACCAGCTTCTCCACCACGGTCAGGCAGACCCCGTTGGAAGCAATGGACGCGCCCATGGCAACGGTCGACAGGTCGAACCGCGTCTCGACGGTCAGTCTCAGGTCGCCACGGCGCTCGATCTCCACGACGCGGCCGACATCGGTGATGATTCCGGTAAACATGGGGCCTACCCTAGGGCTTGACGCGCCTTTGCGCGAGGGGGCGATGGATGCGCGGGGCGCATGGCGGGGGACCGGAGATCAGTCATTCTTGGGAGTGTTTCATGAGCTGCCAATCAAAAGCGCCACACGCAGGACAACTGAAAATGGTACTATAATTTGCAAAACATAAAAGACCGTTTCAAGGTGCGATATGGAAAATCTCGCCCATGAATTACCGGTATTCGATTTCGAAACTGAAATGTAAAGAGATGTTCTAATCTTTATATAAGCAAAAAATAACAATTTAGGCGCTAGTGGAGCTGATCCAGCAAAAATAAATAAAGCACTGACAATGTATTTTCCATTTAACAGGACGTGGCCAACTCCCATAGTAAACGGAATTACTACATAAAAAAACCCAGTAAATAAATATGATATAATCTTAAGATTTGTTATAATATATCGATCATGTGAAGATGCAAAAACTTTTACATGTTCTGTATACGCATCTTCATTTTCTTCTTTCAGCTTTTTTAGTTTACCAAGCGCTGAATAGTCTCTCTCCGGAAATGGAAACAATAGAAGCATTAAAAATACATTAAACATCAGGCAGGATATAGAAACTATTAAGCTAATTTCATGTAGCGGACTCAAGATGACAGGATGCATATAAACGTCCATAATAACGCTTATAATAATCAAAAAATATCCGCCGGAAACAATAGAAAATATTGTTACCGCAAGAATATTATAGATAAAAGATATAATCTTTCTAACTGCGTGATCGGAAAGAGAGTCCTCAGATCTTATCTGCAGACTTGTTGTTCCGTCTATAAAAGCAGTATATAAAAATGGCTGCAGATCATCGCCGTAGCTTTTCTTAATTATTTCCATTATAATCATTGATACTTGTCGTAATTTAATCACAATGATAAACGATGCGGTGGTCATCAAAGAGACAATTATCAATGAAATTTCTTTAAATCTCCCTATATCTTTGGCGTGTATTCCTATGAATTCCGATTCCATGTCTCCAGATATACTGTACGAAAACATCAAAACCCAAAGAAATGATGAGAGTATTAACAATTTGTCTTGCCAATCGGATAAATTTTTATATTTTTCTTGGTAATTTGGCAGCAAGCCTTTAAATATCTCGAGATTATTTTTATTGCTCAGCAATGCTGAAAATTTCTCTGCGCTTTTTTGAAGCGGAGAAATCCAATTAAGTTTAAATTTATATTCGTTGCTCAATTTTCCTTCCTTCGCATATTTTTAGTGGTTTATTCTATATTATACAATATGTGAGTATCGGGCGGAACGTGATTGTGAGTGACGGTATTCCACTTTTCTATATAATTTAGAGATACGATGTCCAATTCCCCCACAGCCGGCAACCCATCGCCACCGATCAGCATCGGTGCGCGGAACCACTCCACCCGGTCCACCAACCCCGCCTTCAGGAAGGAGGTGGCCACCGCCGGCCCGCCTTCGACCAGCAAACGCGTGATGCCCTGCCCCGCGATGGCGGTCAGGCTGGCAGCTACGGGCAGGCGGCCGTTGGTGTCGGGATCGACGCGCAGGATGCGGACGCCGAGCGCCTCCAGTGCCGCCGCGCGGTCCGGGTCGGCACCGGTCAGGGTCACCACCCAGGTTGGTGCCACGCTGGAGGCACCCTGGGCCAGTTTGGATGTCACGGGCAGGCGCAAGCCGCTGTCCAGCACGACGCGGACGGGACTGCACCCTTCCAGTCCGGGCAGGCGGCAGGTCAGTTCCGGATCGTCGGCCAGGGCCGTGCCGATGCCGACCAGGATGGCGTCATGGTTGGCGCGCAGCAGGTGGCCACGGGCCCGGCTTTCGGGACCGGTGATCCATTGGCTGTGGCCGGTGGATGTCGCCACCCGCGCGTCCAGACTGGTGGCCAGCTTCAGGGTGACGCCGGGGCGACCCTTCAGGATGCGGGTAATGAAGCCGAAATTGACGTCCAGCGCGTCGTCGGCGCACAGGCCGACATCGACCTGGATACCGGCCTCGCGCAGCCGCCGGATGCCGCCGCCCGACACGCGCGGGTCGGGGTCCTCGCACGCCACCATGATGCGGGCGATGCCGGCATCGATCAAAGCCTCCGAACAGGGCGGCGTCTTGCCATGGTGGTTGCAGGGTTCCAGGCTGACATAGACGGTGGCGCCGCGCGTGTCGTCGCCCGCCTGGGCCAGGGCCTGGGGCTCGCCATGCGGGCGGCCGCCAGGGGCGGTGACGCCGCGGCCCCGCACGATGCCGTCCTTGACCACGATGCAGCCGACCGACGGGTTGGGCCAGACACGGCCCAGGTTGCGCCGGGCCAGGCCCAATGCTGCCTGCATATGGCCGTGATCGGCGTCCGTGAAGTCGGGTGCGTCGGTCAAGCCGGGCCTCCCGTCAGTTTTCGGCCTCGGGCCGCAGCTTCTCGACGAATTCGTTGAAATCGGCGGCTTCGCGGAAATCGCGATAGACCGATGCGTAGCGGATATAGGCAACCTTGTCGATGCCGGCCAGTTGGTTCATCACCATCTCGCCGATCTGGGTGGAGGGGATTTCGGTTTCCCCGCTGCTTTCCAGTTGGCGCACGATGGAATTGACGACGCGATCGACGCGGTCGGCATCCACGGGCCGCTTGCGCAGCGAAATGCGCATGGAGCGCAGCAGCTTTTCCCGGTCAAACGGTTCCTTCTGACCGGACGCTTTCACGACATAGAGTTCACGCAGCTGCACCCGTTCGAAGGTAGTGAAGCGGGCACCGCAGGCCGGGCAGAAGCGGCGGCGGCGGATGGCGGAACCGTCATCGGTGGGGCGCGAGTCCTTCACCTGGGTATCGTCATTCCCGCAGAACGGGCAGCGCATGAAACCCCTCCGTCGTTATTATCATTGCCAAACAGAAACCCCGGTTCCGGCATGGCCGGAACCGGGGTTCTTGTCAACATCAGAGCGTCGGGTAGATCGGGAAGCGGCGGCACAGTTCCTGTACCCGCGCCCGCACCCGGCCTTCCGCGGCGCTGTTATCGCCATTGCTGACGGCCAGCGCATCCAGCACTTCCACGATCATGTCGCCGACCTGGGCGAATTCGGTGGTACCGAAGCCGCGGGTGGTGGCCGCCGGGGTACCCAGGCGCACGCCCGAGGTCACGAACGGCTTTTCCGGATCGAACGGCACGCCATTCTTGTTGCAGGTCATGCCGGCATTTTCCAAAGCATGCTCGGCAGCCTTGCCGGTCAGCTTCTTGGGGCGCAGGTCGACCAGCACGATATGGCTGTCGGTGCCGCCGGACACGATATCCAGCCCACCGGCGATCAGACGCTCCGCCAGGACCTTGGCGTTGGCAACGACGTTGGTGGCGTAGGTCTTGAATTCCGGCTTCAGCGCCTCGCCGAAGGACACGGCCTTGGCGGCGATGACATGCATCAGCGGGCCGCCCTGCAGGCCGGGGAACACGGCGGAATTGATCTTCTTGCCCAAATCCAGATCGTTGGACAGGATCATGCCGCCACGCGGACCGCGCAGGGTCTTGTGCGTGGTGGTGGTGACGACATGGGCATGCGGCAGCGGCGAGGGATAGACACCGGCGGCAACCAGGCCGGCATAATGCGCCATGTCCACCATCAGATAGGCCCCGATCTCATCCGCGATTCGGCGGAAGCGGGCGAAATCGATCTGGCGCGGATAGGCGGAACCGCCGGCGATGATCAGCTTGGGCTTATGCTCACGGGCCTTGGCCTCAACCTCGTCATAATCGATCAGGTTGGTGTCGCGGGTCACGCCATAGGACACGACCTTGAACCACTTGCCCGACTGGTTGGCGGGCGAGCCATGGGTCAGGTGGCCGCCGGCCGCCAGATCCATGCCCATGAAGGTGTCGCCGGGCTGCAACAGCGCCATGAACACGGCCTGATTGGCCTGGGCGCCGGAATGGGGCTGGACATTCACATATTCACAGCCGAACAGCGCCTTGGCGCGCTCGATCGCCAGCGTTTCCGCCACATCCACAAATTCGCAACCGCCGTAATAGCGCTTGCCCGAATAGCCTTCGGCATATTTGTTGGTCAGGACCGAGCCCTGCGCCTCCAGCACGGCGGCCGACACGATGTTCTCCGAGGCGATCAGCTCGATCTGGTCCTGCTGGCGGCCCAGCTCCTTCCGGAGGGCGGCGTACAGGTCGGGATCGGCATCAGCCAGCTTATCGGAAAAGAAACCCTGAATGCTCATGTGCGTCTGGTCCTTTGGCACTACCGGTCAGGCTGTTCAACCCAACATGGCAACACGGCGGGCATGTCGGCCGCCTTCGAATGGGGTGGTGAAGAAGGCGGCCACGCAATCCTTGGCCACCTCCACGCCGATGGTGCGCGCACCCAGGCACAGCACATTGGCGTCATTATGCAAACGGGTCAGCCGCGCCTCGGTCGATGTATGGCACAGGGCGGCGCGGACATGGCGATGGCGGTTGGCGGCGATGGAAATGCCGATGCCGGTGCCGCAGATCAGCACGCCGGATGTGGCCCGGCCATCGGCCAATGCTGTGGCGACAGCGTCGGCAAAGCTGGGATAATCCACCGATTCCGGGCCGTTGGTGCCCAGGTCGAGCACCGTATGCCCGGCGGCGCGCAGCTGATCGGCCAGGATCTTCTTCAGTTCCGGACTGGCATGATCGCCGGCGATGGCGATGGTCTGGACGCCCATGTTTCCACCCTTTTCCGGGCGAGGCCGCCCGGCACCCTGGAATCCATGACGACCCCCCATCGATAGGGGGTCGCCGACGCGGCCGACCCTAGCAGAAGTGTCGCCGCCGTGCCAGTTCCCGCCCAGGGCCGTGAAAGCAGCCCCGCCCTGCCGGTGACGCGCGCCTGCCTTTACGGCAATTCCGCATGCGGTTAGAAATGGAAATAATTGAAACATGGTTACGGCAAATTGAAGCAGGTCACCTTACGCCGTCACCGCAGCGATGATACGGCCGACAAAGAAGACAATTTGGCAAATGTCTAAAATGTTTGTGATAATCAAGCAAAAAGCCAGCATCTTGCCGGACCATCATCATTGCGCCGGGGCATCAAACACAGAAGCCTTATCAGATGCAGGGGCCTGCTCCCGCTGTAACAATTGATATGATCACATATAACCAAGTAAAAAACATACAGACACGTTCTGTTCTGCATTGACAGGGAATTGTCCTCGTGCGAAGCGTCCATTCGTTGTTGGTTAACCGTTCAAGAGCGTTGGGAGCGATGGAACAGCAGGGCAATGAGATACTGGCGGGCGATCTGCTACGCATGACGGCAGAGATTGTTTCCGCTTATGTGGGGCAGAACACGCTCGCGGCGCAGCAATTGCCCGACGTGATCAATGTCGTCCATGCGACGCTGACCGGGCTGCAGGGCGCACCGGTGGAAATGTCGACCGAGCCGGCCCGTCCGGCCGTGCCGATCAAGAAGTCGGTGACGCCGGAACATATCGTCTGCCTGGAAGACGGTAAGAAGCTGAAGATGCTGAAGCGGCATCTGCGCTCCACCTACAACATGTCGCCCGACGAGTATCGGGCCAAGTGGGGCCTGCCGCCCGACTATCCGATGGTGGCCCCCAATTACGCGGCACAACGGTCGGAATTCGCCAAGAAGATCGGTCTGGGCCGGGGCGACACCCGTACCACCCGACGTCGTGGGTAAATGGATTCAAATCACAGGCGGCATTTGATCCCGACTGATCGGGTGCCGCTTCATTCCCTCCCCGGGTCGGCCATCGCCGGCCTTCATGTGTTGACAGGGCGCGGTCCGGGCAGGGCCGAACGCAGCCTATGACGACGTCTTGCGCAACACATAGTTGAGCTTGGCCAGCGCATTACGGGCCAGCACGGGCTTGCCGGCACTGGCCGGCCCCTGGATGACGACTTCCGTATTGGTCACGGGGTCGATGGCGCTGACGCGCACAATATTGCCGACCGCATGGAATTCGATCAGCACGTCGCGTTCATTGAGCGGCGGCCGCCCCATGGTGCCGCTCCCGCGTCAGCCCAGGCTGGACGGCGCATAGGCGCCGTAGGACAGCGACGAAGTCCAGAACCGCTCCAGCGTGCGCATCGTCTCATTGGCGCGGGACAATTCCTCTGCCGACAGGCCGGACCTGTCCAGCGACTCCACCTGGCGGGCGAACAGTTCCGAAATGCGATCGCGCAGCTTCAGCCCCTTGTCGGAGAGGCGCACGCGCACCGACCGGCGGTCATGCGTGGAACGTTCCTGGGTCAGGTAACCGTTCTCATGCATCTTCTTCACATTGTAGGAAACGTTGGAGCCCAGATAATAGCCCCGCGCCGTCAGCTCCCCGACCGTCAGTTCGTCATCGCCGATATTGTAGAGGATGAGGCTCTGGACATTGTTGATGTCCTGCATGCCAAGACGGTCGAGTTCGATCTTGAGGACTTCCAGGAAGTGACGATGCAGCCTCTCGATAAGCAGGATGCTGTCGTAATAGGGTTGACGCAACGCCATCTCCATCGATTCCGGGCCGTCGAACGCGTGAAATAGAGCGTTTTTAATGACCGCCTTTTAACACGATCAGGCGTTATGCCTAGACAAAAACCATAACCCGTTCGGAAAGAAACGTCGTAAAAATGCAAATTGCACAGAAAAGGGAGTCCCGCGCCGGGATGGCGGCCCGGTCACGCCGGACGGCGGGCGCCCAGCTTGGCCCGGGCCATGTTCAACGACACGGAAAGAGCCTGTCCGATCTCTCCGCCATCGCCCTTGATATCGTCGCGGACCAGCACATGCATGGCATCGATATGCAAGCCAACCACGGCCAGCTGGGCCACCGACGGCGTGGCCAGCGGCACCAGGAAATGGTTCAGCGAATTGGCGAAGTCCGACAGCAGGTCATACCCGAAGGTCTTGCCCAGTGTCATGATACCGTCACTGATCTTGATCACGCGCTTCAGGTGGGCGGGGCGATTCTCCGCATCCGTCATGGCGCGGCGATAGGCTTCCTGCAGATCTGTCAGATCGACGCGCGTCTGGGCGATATGGGCGTCCGACATACGCGAGACATGCGTGCTGGCGCGCGCCAGCGCCGCCGGGTCGATCATGCCCGGCTTGCCATCGGCGGAACCGCCAACCTTCTCCCGCAGCTTGTTGGGCCGCTTGATAATCTCAACGCCCGACACTCGGGCCTCCGGCTTCAAATTGTCGTTCATGCGCTTGCCGCCAGCCGCGCGTCGGCTTCCACCGCAACATCGGCTTCTCCATCGACAGATTCAACCTGATTCTCTCCTGATCCGGTCTGGCTGTCGATAACCATATGCGCGCCCTCGTCCACGACGCGCACATCTTCCGGGCTCATCAGGCGGCGGTCGGAACCCTCATGGGGCAGGGTCTGGCGCCGGCGGTCGGGACCGAAATAGTTCGGCGCCCGCACAAAGGACCGCGGCTTGTCGATGATGGACAGCAGCCGGCTGGCCACATTGATCACCGACATCGGCTTGGCCAGATATTCGGTGACGCCGCTGTCACGCGCCAAGCGCACGGCGGCCTCATCCGCCTCCCCGCTCATCATCACCACGGGCAGAAAGCGAATCTTGTCGCTTTCATGCTCGCGCACCCATTTCAGCAGGCCGATGCCGTCCATCGGTTCCATCAGGTGATCGGCGAAGACGATGTCGACATCGCGGCCGGCGACGCTGTCCATCTGGGCCGACACGTCCAGGATGGCCATCGCCTCCTCGCCATTGTCGGCCTGCAACACTTTGCCGATGCCAAGTGCCTTGAAGATCGTCACCATGATGGAGCGCACGAAGCGGTTGTCATCCGCGACCAGCACGGACAACCCGTCAAAGCGATAATATTTACCGTTGGATGGCTTGGACATCGGCTCAACAGGGCCCGGGCAGCAGAGGTTCGTAGAGAACCATCTGTCACAGCTATCGCGATCCGTCCGGTGAAATCAAGGCCGGACAACCTCACCCAAAGCATAAGTTCGCAGAAATCCAGTGTGCAGTCGTGAATATCTGTTGATATTTATACAACGTTAACATGACCATTCATCCGCACGTAACCCCACTATCTTCCCCGATAGCGCGAAGTAAATAAAACCTTAATGAAGGACAGTGGATCGGGCATGATCGGAACCAGCGACGTTGATGAATCCCAGCGTTGGACCGACAGCGCCTCTGCGTGGGACCGCTGGGCGGACGGAATGGCCAATCCTGCCGACCGCATCAATCGCCCCCTCCTTGATCTTGCCGCGGCCGCACCCGGCCAGCGTGTGCTGGACCTGGCGGCGGGTGTGGGCGAGCCGGCGCTGAGCCAGGCCCGGCGGCTGCAAGGTGATGGCCTGGTGGTGGCCTGCGACCTGGTGCCCGCCATGCTGGCGGGCCTCGCGCGGCGGGCAGCGGTCTTGGACCACCCGCCCCTGGCCGTGGCGGCCGACATGACCGCCCTGCCCTTCGCCACGGCGGGTTTCGACCGCGTGCTCTGCCGCTTCGGGGTGATGTTCGTGCCAGATGTGGCCCTGGCACTGGCGGAGATGCGGCGGGTGCTGCGCCCCGGCGGGGCGGCGGTCCTGGCGGTCTGGGGTCCGCGCCACCATAACAGCCTTTTCGACCGGCTGGGCCGGTGCCTGGAGGGGCAGTATGGCCGCAAGGTGACGGCGGTCCTGTCCCCGCTGTTCCGCTTCGCCGATCCGGCGGAACTGATGATGATGGCGCGGACGGCCGGCTTCAGGGCCGTCCGGCATGAGCCGCTGGTGCTGCGCCATGCGGCCCGCCTGGACCAGCCCTTCTGGCGGCCAACCCTGGAAATGGCCTTCAACCCGCTGCTGGCCCCCCTGTCGCCGGCGGAGCAGGCGGCCTTGCACGACCGGATCAAGACGGATCTCGCGGCCGAAGCCGATGCCGAACGACAGTTTTGCGTCACCATCTCCGTGCATCTATTACGCCTCGATTAATGATTAACGGATTGACATATATCGATTCGATGCATCACTTGACTATGTCGTGGCAATCTCTATCGTGCCGGAATTGTCAGACAGGTGTGTGATGATTGACGTTAAGACCTTGTGCCTTGGTGTGTTGAGTCGGGGCGATGCCTCCGGCTATGAAATTCGTAAAGAATTCGAGGAAGGGCCGCTCAGCCATTTCAGCGACGCCGGCTTCGGTTCCATCTATCCGGCGCTGAAGCGGCTGCTGGATGACGGGCAGATCACCATGCTGCCGCACAATGGCGATGGCCGTCCGGACAAGAAACTGTACCGCATCACGCCCTCGGGCCGGCACGCGCTGTATCAGTCGCTGATCAAGGTCCCATCAGCGGACAAGCTGCGTTCCGACCTGATGTTCATTCTGAGCTTCGGCCATCTGCTGCCGCCGCGCCATCTGGACCGCATCATCGGCGACCGGATCAGCGACTATCGCCACATGATCGTGACCCTGGAGCTGGAGGGCACCACCGCCCACCGTACGCCGGGCGAACGATTCGTGGAGGGCATGGGTCTGGCCATCTATCGCGCCGTGGCGACATATCTGGAGGATCACCGGCATGAACTGGTGGCGGCGGCGCTGATGGAAAGCCAGGTGGCTTGAGATTGCCCCGACCTGACCTGTAATCACCGCATCACGGTGCAGGTGCGGTCGCGGCACTGGATGACCACGAATCCGTCCTTCAGGTTGCCGCAGCCAATCTTGTAGGTGATCTCCGCCATGCGGCCGGTGACCTGCTTCAGCACTTCCAGCTTGGTCGGCTTGCAATTGGCCGCCAGGGCCGTGGCCTTGGCCTCGGCCTGCTGGGCGGCGGCCGGCATCAGGGGCAGCAGCGCCAGGGCCGCCGCCAGGGCCAGAGCCCGCCTCATCACGGCTTCTTGCGCTGCATGAAGGCGGCGGCCAGGGCCTTCAGGTTGTCGGCCTGTTCATGACCGTCATCGCCCGCCGCCCCACCGGCACCACCACCACCGGCCCCCATGCGCGAGATGATGGCGTCCAGCATCTGTGGCGACAATTTCTTCGGCCCCGTGCTGGGCCGGCCGGATTTGACCACGCCCTGGCCGGGGGCCGGCGCGGCCGTGGTGATGGACCCGCCACGGGCCACGCGGTCCACGGCACTGCCGGCGATGGCCTTCAGGAAGGGCTTGCACAGGCCGCGCAGCAATTGCTCGTCATCCAGCGCCCAGGCGATCAGCACGCGCTGCGCCTGGCTGCGGCTGCCCTGGGCCGCCTTCAACGCCTCACGGATCTTGAGCGTGACATAGGTGTCGCTCATGGCCCGGTCCTCCTGGATGGATCAAGATTTGTAGATTAGCCAAGCAACACCGGGATTCCCAAGCTATTTCGCGTCAGAGAGCGGCCGTTACCTCGTCTGCGACGGGCATGGCGGTGCCGGTACCGATGCGGGTGCAGGCGATGGAGGCCGCGACATTGGCATAGCGCATGGCCGTGGCCAGATCATCCCCCGCCGCCAGCCGGGCCGCCAGGCTGCCCACGAAGCAATCCCCCGCCCCCGTCGTGTCCACCGCCGCGACCTTGCGGCCAGGCACCAGTGTTTCGTCGGTATCGGTGACGGCCAGGGCGCCGCGCACGCCCAGGGTGGCGATGATGGTCTGGCCCGGACGGCGCAGCAGGCGGCGGGCCGCCGCGACCACGGTCGGCACCTCGGCATCGCCCGACAGGTCCATGCCGGCGAAATGACCCAGCTCCGTCTCGTTCACCACCAGGATGTCGGTATCGGTCCACAGGCTGTCTGGCGCGTCATCCAGGGCCGGGGCGGCGTTCAGCAGGGTGCGCGCACCGGCGGCCCTTCCCTGGGCGAACAAGGCGGCGATGGTGGCGCGCGGCACCTCGAACTGGCTGACCAGCAGATCGCCGGGGTCGAGGACCAAGCCGTCGGCATCGGCCGGCACGATATGCTTGTTGGCGGCGGGAATGACGACGATGCGGTTTTCCGCCGTCGCATCTACCAGGATCAGCGCCGATCCCGTCGCCTCCGTCTCTGACCGGCCGACATGGGTGGCATCGATGCCCTTTTCGGCAAAGAAATCCAGGATGCGGTCGCCGAACATGTCGCGCCCGACCTTGCCCACGAAACGCACGGGCACCCCCTGCTGCACGGCCGCCACCGCCTGGTTCAGGCCCTTGCCACCGGGCATCAGCTGCACCGTCTCCCCGTTCACCGTCTCCCCGGCCTTGGGCGCACGGACCATGGTGGACAGGATGTCGTAATTGATGGAGCCGATGACGGTGACGCGGGCCATGGGGGGCTTTCCCTTTTTGCTTGATGGCCTTTCCTAGCGCGTTCCCTGCCGGCTGCAAAGCCTCACTCGTGCCCCCACGGCGCCGGCGGCGGCGTCACCGGTCTGGTCAGGTCGAAGCTGACGCGGAACAGCCGGTCGGGACGCGACAATTCATAGGTGAATTCCGTGCCCGGCTTCACCTCCATGGCCCAGACATTCTGCTGTGCGCCGGGCGGCAGCTTCTGCTGGGTGAACATCGCCTGTGAAAAGGCATCGACGGGGAATTCCTGCCGCTCCGCCATGCCTGGGGCAGCGGTGTCGCCGCCATACTGGGTCACCGCATCCTCCGTCCCGTCCTTGTGCCGGTGATCGTGCTTCAGGCGCAAGCCGGCGGCCGTGCGGGTGATGATCCAGGTGCGCGACCGGTCGTCACCGACATGGAAGGGGATCTTCACCTGATCCTTGCTGCATTCACGCACATGCATGGTCAGCACCTTGCCGGCGAACGGGTCGTTGGCGGCGTTGGGGGCGGTATTGGCGACGATCCTGCCCTCGAACGCCTGGCCGCACAGCGCGGTGAGCCGGGCCAGGAAATCATCGGCCGACGCAGCAGCGGCCGGCAAGGTCAGGGTGACGGCCAGCGCCACCAGAATGTTACGTATGCGCATGAATCCAACCTTTATCTTGATTATTGGTTGGCCGGAATGAATCGGCCCGCCGCACCATTCCGGTGGGCGGGCCGATCGTAACCGGATTTGGCAGGTGCTTACAGCCGTTCGATGACCATGGCGATGCCCTGGCCGCCACCGATGCACATGGTGATCAGACCATAGCGGCCGCCGATACGCTCCAGTTCATACAGCGCCTTGACGGTGATGATGGCACCCGTGGCGCCCACCGGATGGCCCAGGGAGACGCCGGAACCGTTGGGGTTGACCTTGTCGGCGGGGAAACCCAGTTCCTTGGCCACGGCACAGGCCTGGGCGGCAAACGCCTCGTTGCTCTCGATCACGTCCATGTCGGCCACGGTCAGGCCGGCACGTTCCAGGGCGATGGGCACGGCATGGATGGGACCCAGGCCCATCACCTCCGGCTCCACCCCGGCATGGCCCCAGCTGATGATACGGGCCATCGGCTTGGCCCCGCGCTTTTCGGCCTCGGCCGCCGACATCAGGACGACGGCGGCGGCACCGTCATTGACGCCTGAGGCGTTGCCGGCGGTGACGGAACCATCCTTCTTGAAGGCGGGCTTCAGCTTGGCGAAATCGGCCTCAGTCGCGTCGGGGCGGAAATGCTCATCGGTGTCGAACAGCTTGGTGCCGCCCTTGACCTTCACTTCCACGGGCAGGATCTGCGACTTGAACCGGCCCTCCACGGTCGCGCGGGCGGCGCGGCGATGGCTTTCCAGGGCCAGCGCGTCCTGGGTGGCGCGGTCGATCTCGTGGCGGGCGGCGATATTTTCGGCCGTGATGCCCATATGGATCTTGTGGAACGGGTCGGTCAGGGCGGTGACCAGCGCGTCGATGACGGCGGCGTCGCCCATGCGCTGGCCCCAGCGCACCGACGGCATGATATGCGGTGACCGGCTCATGCTCTCCGCACCGCCAGCCACGGCCACGGCGCATTCACCCAGCGTGATCATCTGCGCGGCCGAGATGATGGCCTGCACGCCGGAACCGCAGAGCCGGTTCAGCGTCAGGGCGGGGGTGGCCACGGGGATGCCAGCCTCCACGGCCGCCACACGCGCCAGATAGGCGTCTTGCGGCCCACTGGGGATCACCTGGCCCATCACCACATGCTGCACGTCGGCGGGCGCGATGCCGGCGCGGCTGACGGCCTCCTTGATGACCAGGGTGCCCAGCTCCGCCGGGGACAGGTCCTTCAGGCTGCCACCGAAACCGCCAATGGCGGTGCGGGTACCGGCGACGATGACCACTTCATTCAAGGCGCTCATGGGCGTGATCCTCCAGTTTCATTTATTTTGCGTCGCAATAAATAATCGGTCGGTAGTGCCCTGGCAACCGTTACAAAAGCAATGGGGCGGAAACATTCTCTGTTTCCGCCCCCGTCCGATCCGCTCACTTGCCCGTGAAACTGGGCGGCCGCTTCTCCGCGAAGGCGGCCATGCCTTCCTTCTGGTCGGCCAGGGCGAAGGTGGAATGGAACACCCGGCGTTCGAACAGCAGACCCTCGGTCAGCGTCGCCTCGAACGAGCGGTTCACCGCCTCCTTGGCCATCATGGTGGCGGGGCGGGAGAAGCTGGCGATCTTTTCCGCCGTCTTCAGCGTCTCGTCCATCAGGTCGGCCAGCGGCACGATGCGGGCCACCAGACCGGAACGCTCGGCCTCTACAGCATCCATCATTCGGCCGGTCAGGCACATTTCCATGGCCTTGGCCTTGCCGATAGCGCGGGTCAGGCGCTGGGTGCCGCCCGCACCGGGGATGGTGCCGATGGTGATCTCCGGCTGGCCGAACTTGGCATTATCGGCGGCGATGATGAAATCGGCCATCATGGCCAGCTCACAGCCGCCCCCCAGGGCATAGCCGGCGACGGCGGCGATGGTCGGCTTGCGGCAGGTGGCCAGGCGGCCCCATTTCTTGGTGATGAAGTCGTTCAGATAGGCATCCATATAGGTGAAGCCCATCATCTCCTTGATGTCGGCACCGGCCGCGAAGGCTTTTTCCGAGCCGGTGACGACGATGACGCTGATCGACGCATCATCCTCGAAAATGTTCAGCGCCTTCTCCATGTCGGTCACCAGACCGTCGGAAAGCGCGTTCAGGGCCTTGGGCCGGTTCAGCCGGATGATGCCGACGGCGCCCTTGGTTTCCACCAGGATGTTTTCATAGGTCTCGGTCATTTTCCCCTACCTGTCTTATGCACCCGCCAGCAGCCGGCGGGCGATGATCACGCGCATGATCTCGTTGGTGCCCTCCAATATCTGGTGGACGCGCAGATCCCGCAGGATGCGTTCCACCGGATATTCCCGGATGTAACCATAACCGCCATGAAGTTGCAGCGCATCATTGGCGACGGTGAAACCGGCATCGGTGGCAAAGCGCTTGGCCATGGCGCAGTAGAGGGTGGCGTCGGGATGGCCGCGATCCAAGGCGGTGGCCCCGCGATGGACCATCAGGCGCGCGGCCTCCAGCTCTGTCGCCATGTCGGCGAACTTGAACTGCAAGGCCTGGAAATCGTTCAGTTTCTTTCCGAACTGCTGGCGGACATCCATGTGGGCGCGGGCGGCCTCCAGGCAGGCCCGCGCGCCGCCCAGGGAGCAGGAGGCGATGTTGAGGCGGCCGCCATCCAGGCCCTTCATGGCGATCTTGAACCCGTCACCCTCTTGCCCCAGGCGGTTGGCAACGGGGACGCGGCAATCTTCAAAGATGACCTGGGCGGTGGGCTGGCTGTTCCAGCCCATTTTCTTTTCCGGCTTGCCGAAGGACAGGCCGGGCGTGCCCTTTTCCACCACCAGGCAGGAGATGCCCTTGGGGCCGGGGCCACCGGTGCGGACCATCACCACATAGATGTCCGACGCCCCGCCGCCGGAGATGAAGGCCTTGGACCCGTTCAGGACATAATGGTCGCCATCGCGCTCCGCCTTGGTGCGAAGGGAGGCGGCGTCGGAGCCGGCCCCCGGTTCGGTCAGGCAATAGCTGGCGAAGGTCGCCATGGAGAACAGGTCGGGCAGCCAGCGGGCCTTCTGGGCATCGTCACCGAACGTGTCGATCATCCAGGCGGCCATGTTGTGGATGGAGAGATATGCGGCCGTGGAGGGACAGGCGGCCGACAATTCCTCAAACAGGATGGACGCGTCCAGCCGGCCCAGGCCGGTGCCGCCCTGGGCTTCCGAACAATAGATGCCGGCAAAGCCCAGCTCCGCCGCCTTGCGCAGCGTGTCGACGGGGAAGATGTGATGCTCGTCCCATTCGCCGGCGAACGGCGCCATATGCTCGGCCGCGAAACCGCGGGCCAGATCCTGGATGGCGCGCTGGTCTTCGGAAAGATCGAAATCCACGGGGCGATCCTGTCGAGAGGGAGGGGGGCACGCCCCATTTACATCATCTTCACCGCCTTCCCCGCGAAGGCCGGGAAGGCGGAATTTTGCGGAGCAGGAAACCCGCGATCACCCCATGGTCGGAATGACGAAGCTGGCGCCCGAGCGGATGCCCGACGGCCAGCGCGACGTTACCGTCTTGGTCTTGGTGTAGAAGCGGATGCTGTCCGGCCCATGCTGGTTCAGGTCACCGAAGCCCGACCGCTTCCAGCCACCGAACGTGTAATAGGCCAGCGGCACCGGGATCGGCACATTGATGCCGACCATGCCGACATCGACGCGGGCCGCGAAATCGCGCGCCGTATCGCCGTCGCGGGTGAAGATGGCGACGCCATTGCCATATTCATGGTCGCTGGGCAGGGCCAGCGCGGTCTCATAGTCCGGGGCGCGCACGATCGACAGGACGGGGCCGAAAATCTCCTCCTTGTAGATGCGCATGGCCGGCGTCACGCGGTCGAACAGCACGCCGCCGACATAATAGCCACCCTCATAGCCCTGCAGGCTGATCTCGCGGCCATCGACCACCAGTTCGGCCCCTTCCGCGATGCCGATATCGACGTAGGACTTCACCTTTTCCAGATGCTGCTTCGTCACCACCGGGCCGAAATCGGCCTTCTCATCCGTGGAGGGGCCGACCTTCAGCGAACGGACGCGCGGGGCCAAGCGTTCGACCAGGGCGTCGGCCGTCTTCTCCCCCACCGGCACGGCGACGGAGATGGCCATGCAGCGTTCGCCGGCCGAGCCGTAGCCAGCGCCGATCAACGCGTCGGCCACCATGTCCAGATCGGCATCGGGCATGATCAGGGCGTGGTTCTTCGCACCACCGAAGGCCTGCACGCGCTTGCCGTTGGCCGTGCCGCGGGTGAAGATATATTCGCCGATGGGGGTGGAGCCGACAAAGCCGATGGCCTTGATGTCGGGATGGTCCAGAATGGCATCGACCACCTCTTTGTCGCCGTTGACGACATTCAGGATGCCCTTGGGCAGGCCCGCCTCATACATCAGTTCGGCCAGCATCAGCGGCACCGAGGGATCACGCTCCGACGGCTTCAGGATGAAGGCATTGCCACAGGCGATGGCCGGGGCGAACTTCCACATCGGGATCATGGCGGGGAAGTTGAACGGCGTGATGCCGGCCACAACACCCAGCGGCTGGCGCATCGAATACATGTCGATGCCGGGGCCGGCCCCTTCCGTATACTCGCCCTTCAGCAGGTGCGGGATGCCGATGGCGAATTCCACCACTTCCAGCCCGCGCTGGATATCGCCACGCGCGTCGGGCAGGGTCTTGCCATGTTCCAAGGCCAGCTTGCATGCGATCTTTTCGAAATCGCGGGCCAGCAGTTCCAGGAACTTCATCAGCACGCGGGCGCGCTTCTGCGGATTGGTGGCGGCCCAAAGGGGCTGGGCGGCCTTGGCATTGGCCACGGCTGCGGCCAGTTCGACCGTGCTGGCCAGCGGCACCTCGGCGGAAATCTCACCCGTCATCGGCGTGAAGACGGGGGCGTAACGGCCGGACTTGCCCTCTACACGGGCGCCGCCGATGAAATGGTACAGCTTCTCGACCAATGGATCCTCCCTCGGGTTATTGGCCAGGAAGGTGGCACGGGGGCCGGCGCACGGCAAGGCGCGGTTTGGCACAAACGGATGTGCGCCAAATCCCATGCCGGGTCGCGGCGTCAGTCCGGCTTCTCGACCGGGGCGGGCAATTCCAGGCCGACATCCATGACGGGAATATGCGTGAACTCATTGTAATAGGCTTTGTGCTGCAGAAGCTGCAGCCAATAGACGACATTGCGGGCGACCCGCATATCCGGCGCATATATATGATTGTCGGTGACATCCAGGAACCACTGGTTGATCGCATTCTCCGGATCATAATGGATCGACAGCATGCGGCGGGTACAGTTCAGTGCCTCCATATGGAACTGATGTATGGTCTGCGCGTCGCCGCTCAGGCGCAGATAGGGGGCCTGACTGAGGTCTGCATGGCGGGACGGGGCGGTGATGAAGGGAAAGATCAGAAGCCCCAGCAACTGCTTGTGATAGAGGCAAGCCCGCAGGCAGATGTCGAAGGGGAAATCGATGACGGCCCGCTGATCGGCGAAGACCTCCGCGAATTTATGCCGCGACGCCTTGTTCACGATATAGGATGTCGATCCCGTGAAGGCATAATTGAAATTCTCCAGATTGATCAGCCGCAGCTGGTTTTGACATTGCAGTTCCTTGAGCTTCAGGAATACCGGCACTTCATAACCGCTGAGCAGGGTGACCTCGGTCAGCAGAATATCCCACTTGTCGGGGGGCAGTTTATCGACCAGCTGCTCGATATAATCGCCACATCCGGGTGCGAAATCGCAATCATCCTCACAGACCATGATATGGGCGTCGCTGCTGGACTGCCGCATCACGCATTCATAATGGCTGATATAGTTGCCCTTGTAGGGCCCGCTCTGCTTGCCCGCGTTGGACAGCACCTCGGGACTGTCCTTGCTGAAGGCAGCGAAGCGGTTCAGCGTCCAATTATCCGAAAAGCCGGCCTTGGCATAGCTGGCCTCCAGCGTCTCCCGGCGGTCCGGGGCGCTGTCGAGATTGATGTAGAACAACTCGAACTTGGCCATCAAATTAACCCCTCGATGCAACTGCTGCCGGTCATTTGCGCGCAAACGCCCATACCATGATGGGCATATCGGGCTCTTTATCCCGTAAATGGATCACGATATCATCCGTTTCCGCCGGGTGGACGGGGCCGACCAACCCGGCATCCATGTCGGCACGGTTTCCCCAGGAACCGGTGACCACGTTTTCCGGTGCGAAACCGGCATATTCGAACAGGTTGCGCAGGCCTGATTGCGTCCAGCGCGTGTAGTCATGCCGATGGGGATCAAGGCGGACGAACAGGGGCGTGGTGACCAGCAGATAGCCGCCAGGATTGAGCCCTTCGCGCATCGTGGTGATCCCCAGCCAGGGGGTGGGCACATGGTTGAGGACCTGTTCGGCGATGATCACGTCGAAACCCTGGCCATCCGCGCGGCGGGCCACATGCCGGGTGATGTCGAATTCCGGGAAACCGGCGACCGAATATTCCTTGAATCCAAATTTCTGCCAGGCATTGCCTGACACTTCCAGGCAGGCAAGGTTCGCATAATCCAGCGTCTGCATCAGCCGCCGGGTTTCCTGGTTCATCACGGTATGGCACCAACCGGCCTGCCCCGGGGAGACGCCGTCCGGGCGATGGTTCGCCCCCATGCCCAGACGCCGCTGGTTCTCGCGCGCCAACGCTTCTGCCTTTGCCTCGGCCTGGCGGAACATGTGCGGATGCACCAGATCGAAATGGGAAGGGAAGGCGGAAGTGGCCGTGTCCCCGCGCACAAACAGCAGCAGGTTCTGCCGGCACCAGATGGGAAACCGCTCATCATCCCACACGGTGCGGCGCAGAATGTCCTGGGCCGCGAAACCGCGGGCGGCAAAGGCCTGCACCCAATGGGACGGCCATTGGCAATTCACCAGCCGGTCGCCATCCTGACCGGGGGCGGAGGCTGCGAAGACGATGTGGGTGGCCCCGTCGCATAACTGGTTCAGCAGCAAATCCGCCTGTTCGGGCGCCACCCGCTCCGCCAGGCCCAGGGCCAGCACGACGCGGGCCCCGGTTCCCGTGGCGGGCAGCAGATCGGCCACCGCGCCGACATTGCCGCCGGCATCCATGATGGCGGACCGGTCGGGCACAGCAGCGGCAATGAGCCCCGCCAGAACCTGCGCCGCATCGCCCAGGATCAGGCTCCTTGCTTTCCCTTCAGACATCCATCGTACCTTGAAACAGGACAATAGAACCAACGGCGGCGTGCCGGTCCGCCTCAGCGGGCCTTGAGGGTGAAGAAGCCGTTGCCGTCCGGCCAATAGCGTGTCCAGTTTTCCTTGATACCGTGACAGGTATAGGACTCTTCCTCGATCGCCCATCCGCAATCGATGAACAGGTCACGCCACCAATCGAAGGTCTTGGCCGTGATGTGGGTAATGTCCTTGTTATATTCCGGCACGATGAAACTGCCGGAATCATTGTCACCCGCCAGCGGGATCGCGGCGAAGACACGGGCGCAGCGGCCCTTGGCATGCGCCAGCAAGGTGCGGATCTGCGCCTCCGTCAGATGTTCGAACACATCCTTGGCGATCATCATCTCGTACCGCCCTACGAAGCAGCGGTCGTCATCGACATCGCGGATCAACCGGCAATGGCCGCGCAGTTCGGTGTCCACCATGCTGATCGCATAGTCGGAAACATCGATACCCTCCGCGTCGATGTCGAGCAGGCGCAGGGCCTTGACCAGGAAACCCTTGGCGCAGCCGAAATCCAGCACCCGCTGCCCCGATTTCAGACCCAGATTCTGGATCATGAAATGCGCCATGCGGATGGTCATTTCCGGCATCCAGCGATAATTCATATATCCTGATTTGCCGACAACGACACCGCGTTCAAAATAATCCTCGTCATACGCGCCCGTGGTATCAGCCATTTTCCCATAATTATTATCAGGCTTGTGCATGGTGCCCATCTTTCAAGGGAAGTTCTGGTGCTGCAGGTCCTGCGGCACTCGGATCGAACTATAATCGCTGGTATTCTTCAAGGCCTTCACGGTGGCATTGTTGCGCATGAAAAGGCAGGCATGGCAAATCTCGCGTGGGTCGAAATAGGGCTGCAGCGGGTCCACATACAGTTTTTCGACCTGATCATTGCGCACCGTGCCCCATTTGGAGGCATTGAAGCGCCGTTCGGAGCTGTTGGCCGCATCCTTCGGCCCCTCCTCCGTCAGCACGGTGACGCTGTCGCAGGGATAGCAATAGGAATAGCCATTATCATCGTGGCCGGTCGTATCCCAGAAGACGTTGTAGGATTGCAGGAAGCATTGCCCCTCGCTCCACAGGTCCAGCGCCTCCCCCTCCGTGCCATGATATTTCAGCTGCTGGAAGGTGCGTGAGGTCGCGATGCCCTTTTCATCCACCAGCCCGGCGCGGAACAGCTTTTCCGCCAGATGATGGTGGGCCAGCAACTGTGCCGAGCGGCCCAGATTGCAATCGGTCAGCACGCGCACATATTCAAACCCGTTCTCCACGGCGGCCTTGTCCAGGCGTGCCAGGATGCCGTCGCCCGACCAGGGCCCGTCGACATAGGACAGGCCCACGGTGACGGCCGGATTATGCTTCAGCACATCGGGGATATATTGCTTCTCGAACAAGCCGCCGGGATAGAAGGCCGATGCCTCCGGCGGGGTCACGGAAATGCGCACCCATTTGAAATGGGTATAGATTTCATCGGGGATCGATTGCGGAAAGCCGTTGGTGATCAGCCCCAGGTCAATCTCGCGTTCAGCCAGCCAGCGCACGAATTCCACGAAATGCGGCCACAGGTTCGGCTGCCCGCCACCCGACAGGATCAGACCGCGCAGCCGGATGTCACAGCCATGCAGGCGGCGATATTCCTCATTATAGGTGGGGAACTTCTCCCGGTTGAAGGCAGCCTGGTCCTCATAGAGGGTGGTGACGAAACGCTTGGCCTCGTCCAGCGTGATGCTGTCCTTCTTGTTGCGGGCGATGGTCGAACAGAAATGACAGCGCGAGGCGCAGACTTGGCTGTTCGTCATCGTGGCGCGGATGATCGACGAAAAGCCCGTGTCGCGCAGCTTGTTGAAAATCGGCCAATGCGCCGCCAACTTGGCACCGGTGGCCGTGAAGCTTTTCTCCGTCGTGCCCAGCTGGTGGCGCACATCCTCCGGCCGGGGTGCCGTCAGGGCCACGGAAGCCTGGCCACTGGCCAAGTCGCGGGCATGGATGGTGAACGACTCCGTATGGCCGCGCTGATCGAAATTCTGGAAAATGAAGGCCGCGACCTCTGGCGTGATGGATGGGTGGCCGGCCACTGCCCCCCCATCATCCAGCTCGATATAATTGCTGTGCACGGCGCGGTGGCCAGCGCCGATGGCGGGAATCAGCGTCAGTTCCGGCTTTCCGGCACGACGGTTGAGGCCATAGGACAGCTTGTAGCCGCTGGTTTCCAGCTCGATCGCCGGTCCGTCGCCCGTTGCCGCCTGGATGAATGGGTACACCACCTGGGTCAAATCACACCTTCCTGCCTTGGCGCCTTGAATATAGGGGCATTTCAGGAATGCTGGGAGAGGTTCATGTGCCGGCCGCCCGCTTTCGATGGAGATTACCTGACAACGCGGGGATTTTCCTAAAAACCAACCTATCCGTTTGGACTAATCCCGCGACCTTTCCGGGAAACGTTGCTGATGTATGTTTCCTTGGAAGTCTGTCAGGGGAGACATCCACAAGTGCAACATCATGACGGCGTCCATCTGCGCATGATGCGGACCGCGCGGGGCATGAGTCTGGCGGCGTTGGCGACGTCCGCTGGCCTGTCGAAAAGCGAGATCTCCAAGCTGGAGAACGGTGTCAGGCCTTTTCGGCCCGACCATGTGATCCGGCTGGCCAAGATCTTCGGCGTCGGCCCCACCGAGATGCTATCCCCGGCCAGCCCGCTGCGCTCCATGCTGAGCGAGAGCAAGGCTGACGCGGAACTGCCTGTATATGAGGGCCGCGACCTGGCGCGCGAAGGCGTGGAGGCCAAAGCCGCCGGCATCGTCGCCCGCCCGCCGCAAATGCGCGGCGTCCAGGGTGCCTATGCCGTGACGGTGCATGACCTGTCGAACATGCCGGCCATCGGCATCGGCGCCACGCTGCTGGTCAACCCCAACACGCCGGCCAATGTCGGCGACCTGGTGATCAACCGCATGGATTTCGCGCCCCTGGCCTTCTATGTCCGCCAGGATGACGAGGGCGTGATCTATGGCCTGACCCTGTCGAAGAAACGAGTGGAATTGTCCATGGATGACCTGGACAGGCTGCACCGCGTGGTCGGGATCTGGTTTCCGCACTGATTTCTCGGCCGTTTCTGCCGGTGCCGGGCGCCGCCATCCGACGGCGGTTTCACCCTGCCCCTTGACGCGTCCCCCGCGACGCCCCGACAGTTGGCGGACTGTCGGGGTTACGGGAGCGCTTGCATGAGGGACGGTTCCGGCGGCATCGCGGCCGCCACGATCCAGGCTTTAACGGCACTGGAGCGGCAGCGCTTCATCGATACCCATCCCGACACCAGGGCCCGCGTCGGCGCTGGCCTGCCCGGTTATTATCAGGGCGTGCCCATGCATTGGATGCGGGATTGGCCCATGCCCTTCCCCCTGCTGGTCACGTCGGCCCAAGGATCGACCCTGACCGACAGCGACGGCCATGTGCTGGCCGATTTCTGCCTGGGCGATACCGGTTCGATGTTCGGCCATTCCCCCGCCCCTGTGCGCGACGCGCTGGTGGCGCAGGCGGGCAAGGGGCTGACCTATATGCTGCCCACCGAGGATGCGCTGGCCGTGGGCAGGCTGCTGGCCGAACGGTTCGAGCTGCCGCACTGGCAGGTGGCGACCACGGCCACCGATGCCAACCGCTTCGCCCTGCGCGTGGCCCGCGCGGTGACGGGCCGGGCCAAGATCCTGGTCTTCAATGGCTGCTATCACGGCACAGTGGACGAAACCTTCGTGCGGCTGGTCAATGGCGTACCCGCCAACCGGCCGGGCCTGCTGGGCCAGGTCACCGACCTGACGGCAGATACGCGCGTCGTGGAGTTCAACGATATCCCGGCACTGGAGGCAGCCCTGGCCGACGGGCAGGTGGCGTGCGTGATTACCGAACCGGTGTTGACCAATTGCTGCATGGTGCTGCCCGATCCGGGTTTCCACGACGCCCTGCGCCGGGTGACGCGGGATACGGGCACGCTGCTGCTGATCGACGAAACGCATACGATCTCCACCGGCCCCGCCGGCTATTGCGGGGCGCACGGGCTGGAGCCTGACCTGTTCGTGCTGGGCAAGCCGGTGGCCGGCGGGGTGGCGGCCAGTGTCTGGGGCTTCACCGACAATGTGGCGCGGCGGCTGGACGCGGTGCGGGCGGCGACCCCGGCGGGCCATTCCGGCATGGGCACCACCCTGTCGGCCAATGCCCTGGCGCTGGCCTGCATGCGGGCAACGCTGGAGCGGGTGATGACAGCGGACGCCTATGCCCATATGGAGGCGCTGGCCGGGCGGCTGGCGGCGGGGCTGGGCGACGCCATCGCCGCCCAGGGGCTGGACTGGCATGTGGTGCGGGTGGGGGCCAGGGTGGAGTTCATCTGCGCGCCCGGCCCGCTGCGCAATGGCAGTGAGGCGGAGGCGGCGCATGCCGGGCCGCTGGAACAGGCCATCCATCTGGCCCTGCTGAACCGCGGCATCCTGATTGCGCCCTTCCACAATATGATGCTGGTCTGTCCGGCCACGACCATGGCGCAGGTCGATGCGCTGGTGGCGGCATTCGCCGAGGTGGCGGGGATATTGGCCAAAGGGAAGGTCGCGGCATGAAGGTGCAGATCGCCCCCTGGGCGGAGGCGGAAGCCTTCCTGGCCGCCCATCCGGACGTGGAGGCCGTGGATATCGTCCTGACCGACGCCAATGGCATCGGACGCGGCAAGATCATCCGCCGGCATGAGCTGGAGGGGCTTTATAAGCAGGGCCGCCACCTCCCCTCCTCCATCCTTGGGCTGGATGTGACGGGGGAGGATGTGGAGGAAACGGGGCTGGTCTGGTCGGTGGGTGATGCCGATCTGCGGGCCTGGCCGGTGCCCGGCACCCTGGTCCCCCTGCCCTGGACCAGCCCGGCCCGCGCCCAGGTGCTGGTCAGCCTCTACCATCTGGACGGCACGCCCCATGGTGCGGACCCGCGCCACGCGCTGGCGGCACAGTTGGCGGCGCTGGCGGCCGACGGGCGCTATCCGGCCGGCGCGTTCGAGCTGGAATTCTATCTGCTGGATGCAACGCCCGGTGCCGATGGCAAGCCAAGGCCGGCATCCATGGCGCTGGACGGGCGGCGGCATGGGCAGGTGCAGGTCTACGGGCTGGACGATCTGGACGGGATGCAGCCCTTCTTCGGGCCGGTCTATGATGCTGCCAAGGCGCAGGGCCTGCCGCTGGAAACCCTGATTTCCGAATATGCGCCGGGGCAGTATGAGCTGACCCTGCATTACCGCACCGATCTGCTGCGCGCGGCCGACGATCTGGTGATGCTGAAGCGGCTGGTGCGGGCGCTGGCGCGCCGGCACGGCATGGTGGCCTGTTTCATGGCCAAGCCGCTGGCCGGACAGGCGGGATCGGGGATGCATCTGCATGTTTCCCTGAATGACGGGCAGGGGTGCAACCTGTTCGCGGAAGCCGACGGGGCGGCGTTGCCCACCGCGCTGCTGCGCTACGCCATCGGCGGGCTGGCGGCAACCATGGGTGACGGCATGCTGGCCTTCGCGCCGCATGCGAATTCCTGGCGGCGTTTCGTGGCCAAGCTTTATGCGCCGGTGCAGCCGACCTGGGGCATCAATGACCGGTCGGTGGCGCTGCGGGTGCCGGCGGGGCCGGTCGCGGCCCGGCGGCTGGAACACCGGCCAGCCGGCGTTGATGCCAATCCCTATCTGGTGGCGGCGACGGTGCTTGCCGGCATCCGCCATGGCATCGCCCAAGGCATCGATCCCGGCCCGGCGGCAGACTATCAGGGTTTCACCCAGGAAACGCCGTTCGCCCGCACCATGCCCGCCGACTGGCGCGCCGCCATCACCCAGGCACAGGGGTCGGACTTCCTGAAAGGGGCGCTGGGGCCCGACCTGCACCGCGCGTTTCTGGCGATCAAACAGGCGGAATTGCTGCGCGTGGCGGGGATGGTGCCAGACATCGACTACCAATTGTATCTGCATCAGGTTTAAGCACCGACTGGTGATTGATTTTCCTGGCACTCATGATGAATAGTGCAGGCGTGTCGTTCATCACCAAGGCCGCATGCGCCCGATCCTCGCCCTGATCCTGCTGCCGCCGCTGGCCCTGCCCTGCCGGGCCGCGGGTCCGCCGTCGGACCAGCCCAGCGCCTGGCTGCCGGCGGCGGGATCAGCCTGGATCGCCACGCACACACCCAGCGACAATGTTCCCGGCCTGACCTTCGCCATGCGCCCCATCCGGCCGCTGGTGGCCGCCATCCGCCAGGGCGATGCGGGGGCGGAAGCCGATTTCGCGGTCGAACTGGCGGATGGGCGGGGGGCCCTGCCCCTTCTGGTGCTGGACAGCCGCGGACATGGCGGCAGCCGGACGGAACGGCTGGACGCTCTGTTGCTGGGCGCGCGGCTGGGCGATGCGGAAGCCAGCACCGGCATGGCGCGGGCTGGCGATGGCGTCTTGCATCCGCTGCTGCATCTGCGTCTGCCAGTGCGCGTGGCGCGTGTGCGCGGCTGGCTGTCGGGGGGGCTGGGCGGACCGGACGGGGCCATGCTGGAGGCGGCCTGGACGCTGGAGCCCGGCAGGGTGTTGTCCTTTGGCTGGCGCCGGGATCGCGGTCTGATGGCGGGGGCCACGTTCCAACTGGCGGGGAGCGCCCATGCGGAGCCGCTGTTCGGCCTGTCGCGGCGGCCGGATGGCGGGGCCTTCACCGATATCGGGCCGTTCCAGTCAGCCGGTGCCGCCTTCCATGCCGCCCTGCCCAAGGACGCCGTGGTGCCACCCCGCGTCACGCTGTCCAGCCATCGGCTGGGGTTGCCAGGTGTGGAGGTTGGGCTGCTGGGCACGGATGTGGCGGCGCTGCGCCGACATCGGCTGAGTGCGGCGGAACTGCGGCGCCATGCCCGGTTCCGCCGGGCGGATACGCCCGGCAGCCTGTCGCATCATTGGGAAGCACAGCTGGACGTGATGTCGGAGCTGGAGCCGGGGGCGCGTGGCGACCTCTGGGCCAGCCGGCTGTCGGCGGGGCTGCGGCTGCACCTGCTGCCCTTTGCCGGCCTGATCCTGACCGGTGAGGGACGGGTGGCGACCGCCGCCTATATCCCCTGGCCCAGATGGGAGCCGCCATCGGCGGGGCGGGATGATGCGGCACTGTACCTGCACCGGCGGTACAGCCTGGACCGGGCGCAGATGGCCTATGTCCGGGCGCTGTCACCATCGCTGGATCTGCTGGTGGAGGGGGGGCATCTGGATGCGATGTATGGCGGCGGCGGGGCGGAGCTGCGCTATCAGCCGCTGAAGGCCCGCTGGTCGGTCGGGGCAGTGGCGCATCATGTGTGGAAGCGGCCGCCGACCGTGCAGACCATCTATCGCGGCACGGGCCGGACCACGGGCTTCGTCAATGCCGGGTGGGAGGGGCGCGACGGCGGCACCCGCACGGAACTGGCGCTGGGCCGCTACCTGGCCGGCGACTGGGGCGGCACCTTCACCCTGTCGCGGCAATTCGGGTCAGGGCTGGAACTGGCATTGGATGGCACGGCGACGCTGCGGACCAGCCGGCTGGGCTTGAGCCTGACCCTGCCGCTGGCCGGACTGGGTTCGCATGTGGAGACGCTGGCACGGGTGCGGGTCCGGCCGCTGGCGCGCGAGCATGCCGAACGGCTGGACCGGGCGCTGAGCCTGTCGGACCTGCGCTTTGCGGCGGGGTATGGCCGGGTCAGCCATGATTGGGACCAGGGGTTGCGGCGGGGATGGTGATGTCAGTAAATGGCTTTAGCGTGTTTCAGGTTTCGATAGAATCTTCTCTCTCGCCTTCCCGGCGAATGCCGGGACCCAGGAGCCAAAGGCCCGACCTATCGGCAGCTTTGATGATGCTGCGTCGAGGTTTGATCCTGTGGCCGCTGGGTCCCGGCTTGTCACCGGGAAGGCGATAATAAAAGGGATGTAGACCTTCAATCACGCCGCCTTGCGGTAGACCAAGCCATCCACCGGCGGACCGGTCACAATGGGCAGGGTGACGACGGCGTCCAGGCCGCCATCGGGACGGTTGGACAGGCGGATGTCGCCGCCATGGCCGCGCACCACGGAACGGGCGATAGACAGGCCCAGGCCGACCCCGCCGGTGCGGCGGTTGCGTGACGCCTCCAGCCGTACGAAGGGTTCGAACACCCGCTCCATATCGGTCACCGGGATGCCCGGCCCGTCATCGGCGATGATGATCTCCGCCCCCGTCCCGTCGCTGCGGATGGAAACGCGCGCCGTGCCGCCATAGGCCAGGGCGTTTTCGATCAGATTGCGGACCGCGCGGCGCAGGGAACTGGTGCGGCAGGTCAGCGGCAGCCGGTCGGCGGCGGTGAAGCTGACCGGGTGGCCGGTATCGGCGAAATCATCGCACACGCTTTCCACCAGGGTGGACAGGTCGGCGCGCACCGCCTCCTCCCCCAGCTCCTCACGCGTGAAGGACAGGGTGGCCTCCACCGTCGCTCGAAGTTCGTCGAGCGTTTCCAGCATGCGGGCCTTCGTCTCCCCCTCCTCCAGCAACTCCACCCGCAGGCGCAGATTGGTGATGGGGGTGCGCAGATCGTGGGAAATGGCGGCCAGGATGCGGGTGCGGTCATCCACGAAGCGGCGGATGCGCGCACTCATGGCGTTGAAGGCATGCGCGGCGCGGCGCGCCTCGTCCGGCCCGCGCTCCGTCTCCAGCGGCGGCACGCTTTCACCCCGCCCCAGCCGGTCGGCGCCGTCGGCCAGGTCACGCAGGGGCCGCGACAGGCGGCGGGAGATATAGAAGGTGGCCAGCGCCACCATCAGGATGGAGGTCAGCAGGGTCCAGGTCGATGTGCTGCTCCACACCGTCGGCTGGATCACACGGCGGTTGACGGCGTTCAGCCATTGCCCATCGGGCAGGCGGATGGAGAATTTCATCCCCATCTCCACCGGGGCGATGGCGGCCCAGGGATTGTGGAACCAGCTGGGATCGGCATTCTCCGACTTGTTCCACATCTTGAACAGCACCGCACTGCGCGGCAGGTCCAGCAGGTCCATCAGCCGGTCGCGCGCCGCGACGGCCTGCGGGTCCTTCAGTTCATAGTCGGGGCGGATGAGGGGCTGGTCATCCACGGTATAGCGGGTTTCCCGCGCATGGATGGCGCCCAGGGTGGTGACGCGCAGTTCCGGCGGCAGAGTGCCCATGATGCGGCTGGTATTGGCGATGCGGGGCAGCATCTCCTCCAGATGCGTGCGGCGCACGGTGGCGGCCTTGTCGTCCAGCGACGCCGTCCAGCTGCCGAACTTGGCCACCAGCATGGCGCCGACCAGCAGTGCCACCATGTGGGTGAACAGGCTGCGCGGCTGGCGCAGAAAGGCGGCCAGCCGCCTCATGCCGCCTTGACCTCCGTCGCCAGGCAATAGCCCCCACCCCAGACGGTCTTGATCAGGGTCGGGTTGCGGGGGTCGGGTTCGATCTTGCGGCGCAGGCGGCTGACCTGATTGTCGATGGAGCGGTCGAATACGTCCGCCTCCCGCCCCTTGGTCAGGTCCAGCAGTTGTTCGCGCGTCAGCACCATGTTGGGATGGCGCACGAACGCCTCCAGCAGGGAGAATTCCGCCGTGGAGAGCGAGACGACGACGCCGTCCGCCCCCAGCAGTTCCCGCCGGTTCAGGTCCAGCAGCCAGCCATCGAAGGTCAGGCGGCTTTCCTCCCCCTTCTTGCGGCCGCCGGTCACCGGCAGGCTGTGGGCGCGGCGCAGGACGGCGCGGACCCGGGCCAGCAGCTCGCGCGGCTCGAACGGCTTGGTGACGTAATCATCCGCCCCCATCTCCAGCCCGACGATGCGGTCGGTGGGCTCCCCGATGGCGGTCAGGAAGATGACGGGCGTGTCCATGGTCTCGCGGATATGGCGGAACAGGCTCAACCCGTCCTCCCCCGGCATCATCACGTCCAGCACGATCAGGTCGGCGGCACAGGCGCGCAGGCGCCGCCGGGCCGCCGCCGCATCCTCCGCCGCCGTCACGCGCATCCCGTGCTTTTCCAGGAAGCGGGTCAGGGTTTCGCGGATGTCGCGGTGGTCATCGACCAGAAGGATATGGGGGTTCTCTGTCGCCTGCATCGGGTTCGGGGGTTCATGGATCGCCAGGAACCCGACCATGGCACGGCCGGCCCGCCACGGGAAGGCGTGACCGCGTCCCAAATTGTATCGGTTTATGACAGCCCTGATGCGGCCGCTCTGTCGCCAAAGCGCTTCAGGCAGGCTGGCCATAAGGCTTGACCCGCCGGGTCCCGCCCGCAAAAGATGGGCCCCCCTTTCCCCTGATGGAAGACCCGACCCTCATGTCCGCCAAGGCCACGCCCGCCGTGAATGCGCTGAAATCCGCCGGCGTGGCGCATCGGTTGCTGGAATATGATTACGATCCGGATGCCGACGCCATCGGCATGGCGGCGGCCGCCGCACTGGGTGTCGATCCGGCCATGCTGTTCAAGACGCTGGTGTCGGATGTGGACGGGATGGGGCTGGTCTGCGCCGTCATCCCGTCGCCTGCCCGGCTGGACCTGAAGGCCCTGGCCAGTGCGGCCGGGGGCAAGCGGGCGGCGCTGGCCGATCCCAAGGTGGCGGAGCGGGTATCAGGTTACGTCATCGGCGGCATCAGCCCGCTGGGCATGCGCAAGCGCCTGCCGACCCTGATCGATGCCAGCGCCGGCGACCTGCCGGAGATGATCATGAATGGCGGGCGTCGCGGATTGCAGATCGCGGCAGCCCCGGCCGATATCGTGCGTGTGCTGGGGGCCACGCTGGCGCCGATCACGGTCGTCAGGTCATAACCTGTTGTCCATAGGCCGATTGCTGCCGGCTGCACCCCATCCGGCCTAGGGCGCCGACCTCGGCACAGCGAATGGATAGGTATCTCGCCCCTCTCAAAAGGATATACATTTTGTTCGGTTGGTGAACCATACCGCCGCGCACAGGGTAATGGGGGACGACGATGGCGACCTTGGAAACCCTTTCCGGCGATGAAAGCTGTGATGTGCGGTTGGATGAAGCGTTGCGCCTGCATGCGCTTGAGCGTTACCAGATCATCGACAGCCAGCCCGAAGTGCAGTTCGACCGCATTGTCGCCATGGCGAAGCGGGTGTTGCGTGTGCCGATCGCACTGATTTCCCTGATCGATCAGGACCGGCAATGGTTCAAGGCGCGCGTGGGGCTGGAAGTGGCGCAGACCCCGCGCTCCCTGGCCTTCTGTGACCACGCCATCCGCCAGCGTGCCGTGATGGTGGTGGGGGATGCCGCCAGCGACCCGCGTTTTGCCGGCAATGCACTGGTGACCGGCGATCCCGGCATCCGGTTCTATGCCGGCGCCCCCCTGGTCACCCGTGACGGTCAGCCGCTTGGCACCCTGTGCGTCATCGACCTGCAACCACGCGCGATGACACCGGCGGAACGCGAGACCCTGGCCGATCTTGCCGCCATCGTGATGGATGAGATGGAGCTGCGCCTGGCCAACCACCACCTCGCCGTGCTGGCCCAGACGGACCCGCTGACGGGCACGCTGAACCGCCGGACCTTCTTCTCCCTGTGCGAACGGGAGATCGGGCGGCAAGGCCGCACGGGCTGCGACATCGCCGTGCTGCTGATGGATATCGACCATTTCAAGAAGATCAATGACAGCCACGGCCACGCGGCGGGTGACAAGGTCCTGGCCGGGTTCACGCACCGCATCAGCCAGATCATCCGCGTTCAGGATGTCTTCGCCCGCCTGGGGGGAGAGGAATTCGCCCTGGTGCTGCCGGACAGCACCCTGGCCCAGGCCGTTGAAACCGGGGAACGCCTACGCCGCATCGTGGAGCAGGCGCCGGTCCCCACCGACAGCGGCCCCATCAAGGTGACGGTGAGCATGGGGGCCGCCGCCATCCAGCCCGGCGAAGCCAGCATCGGCCCCGCCCTGGGGCGCGCCGACGAAGCGCTCTACCGTGCCAAACATGAAGGACGCAACCGGGTTCTGGCGGCGTAGGTGCCGGGGGCTCGGGTCAGAACGCAGGCCGTTCTATTACAGCGCGCCCAGTGACAGGTCAATCTCCGCGTCCCGCGCGACCAGATTGCCCAGGCCCAGGCGCCGCGCCTCCGCCCCGGCCGACAGTTCCTCCAGCGAGTAGCCGGTCTTGCCGGCAGCCAGCGACTTGTTCAGGCTGTCCAGCGTTGTGCGCCGGTAGTCCGCCGATGCCTGGCGCAGCGCCTCCACGTCCAGCCCGCCGCCCTTTTCGAACCCGGCCAGCAGTGTATCCAGCCCCGGAGCGGCGGTGGCCGTTCCCTGCCCGCCTTCGTCCGCCACCGACCTGTTGTCCTTCAACTTGGCGAAATAGTTGATGGCGTTCAGCGCCGTGTCCTGGGACATGCCGCCGCTGCTGATGAGATTGCCGATCAGGTTCTTGGTTTCATCCGACAGGGCGGAGAACAGCGAGGAGCCGGAAGAGGAAAGGCCGCGGGCGAATTCGCTGATCCGCACATCGACGGCGGGCGCCTCCTCCCGTGTTTCCAGTGGTTTCTCCGGCTCCTGGTCACGGGATATGCCGGTCTGTGGTAAATAAACCCTATTGATAGATGATATAGACATTTATGCGTCCTCATTTGATTGACTTATAGGATTATAACATATATAGACATACTCGCAACCGTCTATGTGACGGCTATAAATCCCGATGGAGATGGAAAATGGCTTTATTTCAAGGCGGCAGCAGTGCTGACTACATATCAGGCTACAGCAATGAAACTAATATCATCCAGGGATATGGAGGTAATGATACATTGTTTGGTGCCAATTATGACGACAGTATTTATGGCGGAAATGATAATGACTTAGCTTATGGCGGTGCCGGCAATGACTTTATCATGGGTGAATCTGGCAGCGATATACTGACAGGGGATGCTGGAAACGATACGCTGTATGGTGGTTCCGGCGCCGACATCCTGTATGGCGGCACGAACGATGATTCGTTGTATGGCGAAGGTGGTAATGATGATCTGGTGGGCGGTGCCGGAAATGACAAATATTACCATAATATTACAAATGGCGGATACGACTATATATCCGATACGTCCGGCACAAATGATCAGTTGATTTTGTCAGGTAGTTCTGGGGGTATCACGATTACCCGCAGTGGTAATTCGTTGATTATCTATGATGATGCCGATGCGGCGGACGGTGTCCTGGCGCACCTGATCGAGATTTCAAATTTCTACAATGGAAACATTGTCGGCGCTGGCGCAGTCGAGACGCTGGTGATCGGCAGCCAGACATACGATCTGCTGGCCCTGGGCGGTCTCTGACCGATCCCCATGGATACCCCTCCTTCCCTGGGCGAAGGAGGGGCTTGTTCCTCACACCCCCGTCCAACCCCCGCCCAGCGCGCGGTAGAGCGACACGGCGGCCTGCATTTCCGCCAGCCGCACCTGGGTCAGCTGGTCCTGGGCCGACAGCAGGGAACGCTGCGCATCCAGCAGGGTCAGCAGGTCGGTGGCGCCCTCGCGATAGCGGGTTTCGGCCAAGCGGAACAGTTCGCGCGACAGGCGCACGGTTTCTTCCTGGTACTGCCGCTGGCGTTCGGCATTGCGGGCGGCGGCCAGGGCCGTCTCCACGTCGGAGAAGCCGGTCAGGATGGCCTTGCGGTAGGTCTCCACCAGTTCCACGCGCCGGGCCTGGGCGGCCTCGACACTGGCCGACCGGCGGCCGCCGTCGAAAATGCTCTGGGCCAGGGACAGGCCGGCATTGGCCACGGCGGTGGGCGCATTGACCAGGCTGGAGATGCCGGTGCCCGACAAGGTGCCCGACAGGCTGATGCTGGCGGCGGGATAGAGGGCGGCCTTGGCGATGACGATGTCGGCACCCGCCGCCTCCAGCTGCCGTGACGCGGCCTTCAGGTCGGGCCGGCGTTCCAGCAGGTCGGACGGCACGCCCACGCCGGTGGCCGGCAGACCCAGCCCGCCCAGGCCGGTGGCCACGACCGGCAGGTCACCCGGCGCCCGGCCCAGCAGCACGGCCAGACTGTTGAACGCCGCCAGTTCCTGCTGGCGCAGGCCGGGCAGTGCGGCGCGCTGGCTGGTCAACGAGGTGCGCTGCTGCGCCACCTCCAACGCCGTGGCGGCACCATTGCGGTAGCGGGCATCGACCACCTTCATCACGCGTTCGGCCAGTTCCAGGTTTTCCTCCGCGCTGCGGATGCGGTCGCGCAGCGACAGAACCTGGAAATAGGTGTTGGCGACGGTGGAGGTGACGGTCAGCGCCACTGTTTCCTGGTCCAGCCGGCTGATGGCGGCACTGATGGAAGCACTGTCGGCGGCGGCCCGGTTGGCGCCCCAGAAATCCAGCTCATAGCTGGCCGACAGACCGACATTGGTGCCGGTGCGGCCCGACCGGCCGCCGGCACCCGACGCGTCGCTTTCCTGCCGGCTGATCCCGGCGGACCCGGTCAGGCTGGGCAGCAGGTCGGCACCGGCGGCACGCGCCCTGGCATCGGCCTGCAGCAGTCGGGCGGCGGCGGCGGCCAGATCGGGATTGGCCTGGCGCGCATCGGCCAGCAGCGACACCAGTTCCGCCGACCCGAACCCGCCCCACCAGTCGGCGGCGGGCCAGGGCGTGGCGGCGGTGGCCGCATCGGCCTGTTTCCAGGCCTGGGGCGGGGCGACGGGGCTGGCAGTGGAACCGTAATCGCCGCCGGCACAACCCGACAGGAAAGCGGTGCCGGACAGCAGCAGGGGCAGAAGCAGGCGGGAGGTACGGGCGATCATGCGGATCATCCAGGAAATAAGGTTCAGTCAGACGCCAGCGCCACGACGGGATCCAGCAAGGCCGCCCGGCGGGCGGGCGTGTAGCCGAAGATCAGACCGGTGGCAAACGCGCAGGAGAAGGCCAGCAGCATAGGCGACAGGGTCAGCTGGATATCGACCTTGAACAGGGTCAGGAACAGCGAGATGCCGATGCCCAGCCCCACGCCGATGACCCCGCCCAGGGCGGAGACCAGCAGCGCCTCCAGCAGGAATTGCTGCATGACATGGCGGGCGCGGGCCCCCGTGGCCATGCGGATGCCGATCTCCCGTGTCCGTTCCGTGACATTGACCAGCATGATGTTCATCACCCCGATACCCCCCACCAGCAGAGAGATGGCGGCAATGGACCCCAGCAGGATGGTCAAGGTCTCGCGGATCGCCGACAGCGTGTCGATAACGGAAGCAGTGTTACGGATCTGGAAATCCTCCGCCTGATGGCGGGCGGTCAGCAGGCTGGTGATCAGGGCCTGCGTCTCGTCGATCTGCGCCAGGTCATCGACCAGCACCGTTATGGTGCGCAGGTCGCGCCGGCCGAACAGCCGGTAGGAACCGGTGGTCAGCGGCACGAACACCACGTCATCCTGGTCCTGGCCGCCGGGACTGGCGCCCTTGGGCGACATCACCCCGATCACCTGGAACGGCACATTGCGCAGCAGGATGTAGCGGCCGACCGGGTCCTGGCCGGGGAACAGGTTGTTGGCCACCGTCTGGCCGATGACGGCCACGGGGGCATAGCTGGTCATCGCCTCCTGGTCGAAGAAGGTGCCGCTGGACGGTTCCCAGGATCGGGCCTGCTGTACATCCGGCGTCGTCGCCGTAATCTGCGTCTGATAGTCCAGGTTGCCGGCCCGCGCGGTCATGCCGCCCGAGTATTCCGGCACCGAAACGGTAACATTTGGTAGCTTCGCGACGGCCGCGGAATCCTCAGCCACCAGTGTCGCCACGCCATTGGAATTGCGCTGCCCCGGCGCGCCGGGACGCACCACCAGCAGATTGGTGCCCATGGCGCTGATCCGCTCCACCATGGCCTGTTGCGAGCCGTTGCCCACCGCCAGCATGGTGACGACCGAGGCCACGCCGATGACGATGCCCAGCAGGGTCAGGATGGTGCGGTAAAGGTTCGCCGACAGCGCGCGCTTGGCCATCATGAAGGCTTCGAACACCTCCTTGGCGGTCCAGCCCGAATCCTCCCCCTCCTCGGGCACCTGGATGGTGCGGGCAGGCACGGGCGGCGGGGCGGGCCGTTCGACGGCATGGTCGGTCGGGTGGTCGGCGACGATCTGGCCGTCCTTGATCTCCACCAGACGGCGGGCATTGTTGGCCACGTCGCGGTCATGGGTGATCAGGATGACGGTATGGCCGCGCGACGCCAGATCGGTCAGCAGGCGCATCACCTCCTCACCGCTGCGGCTGTCCAAGGCACCCGTCGGCTCGTCCGCCAGGATCACCTGGCCGCCATTGACCAGGGCGCGGGCGATAGAGACGCGCTGCTGCTGGCCGCCGGACAGCTGGCTGGGCCTGTGATCCATGCGCTCGGCCAGGCCCAGCGTGGTCAGCAGTTCCGACGCCCGCTCATGGCGCGCCACCTTGCTCATGCCGGCATAGATGGCCGGGACCTCGACATTCTCCACGGCCGTGGACATGGGGATCAGGTTATAGGACTGGAAGACGAAACCGAACGCCTCGCGCCGCAGCATGGCCAGCATGTCGCGGTCGAAGGTGGAGACGTCGCGCCCGTCGAACAGGTACTGGCCCGTGGTCGGCCGGTCCAGGCAGCCCAGGATGTTCATCAAGGTGGACTTGCCCGACCCCGACTGGCCCATGATGGCGACGAATTCACCCGGATAGATCTTCAGCGAGATGCCTTTCAGCACCTGCACCGCCATCTCGCCGTTGGAATAGGTCTTGGTGATGTCCACCAGTTCGATCAGCGGGGTGGCCTGCCCCGGATTGTGCGGCGTGCTCATAGCATCCCCGGCGGGCGCATGCGCTGCATGTTCTGCTGCTGCTGTTGCTGCTGGGCCTTCAACTGGCCGGACGACGGCTTGCGACCCACCACCACCTGATCGCCCTCGGCCAGGCCGGACACGATCTCGGCATTCACCCGGTCGCTGACGCCGACCATGACGCGGCGTTCCTCCAGCGTGCCGTCTTGCTTCAGCACCTGCACCATGCGCGGCCGTTCACGCGGGGCCCCCTCACCTGCCGGGGCACCGGCGGGGGCATTGCCGTCACGGCGGCGGCGCTGCTCGCCATCGGCCCCGGCCGGCGGCTGGCCGCCCTGCGGCGGAGCGGCGGCCGGGGGGCCGCCGGCCTGCGGCCCCGCCTGGGAACCCGCCGCAGCGGGCGGGCGCATGCGCTGCTGGAAGGCGGAAACGGGCACGCGCAGGACATTCTCGGCCGACGCGACCACGAAGAAGGTCTGCGCCGTCATCTGGGTCATCAACTCGCCACCCGGATTCTCCACATCGTACAGCGCGTTGTAGAGCACGACATTGTTTACCACCTCCGGCGTCGGGTTGATCTTGGCCAGGGTACCGCGCCAGCGGCGATCCGGCCGGCCCAGCGTGGTGAAATAGGCCTGCATGCCCAGGCGCAGGCGCGACACGTCGGCCTCCGACACCTGGGTGGTCACGGTCATGATCGACAGGTCGGCGATGCGCAGCACGATGGGGGCCGACTGGTTGGCATTCAGGGTCTGGCCCTGCTTGGCATTCTGCGACACCACCGTGCCCGACATCGGCGCATAGATCTTGGTATAGCCCAGGTTCGCCTCATCCCCGCGCAGGGTGGAATTGGTCTGCCGGATCTGGGCATTCACCGCCTTCACGGCGGCGTCGGCGGCGCGCAGCGTCTTCTCCGCACTCTGGAACGCGTCCTCGCTGGTGGCGTTCTCCGCCATCAGGTTCTTCTGGCGGGTATATTGCTGCTGGGCCAGTGCCAGTTCGGCCTGGCGCTGCGTCAACTGCGCCTGCAAATTCTCCAGCTGGGCGCGGTCGGCCTCCACCCGTGTCTGGTACACGGTGGGGTCGATCTCCGCCAGCAGGTCGCCCTGGTTGACCTGCTGGCCGACCTCGACATGCACCTTGCGCAACTGGCCCGACACCTGGGTGCCGACATCGACATAGTCGCGCGGCTGCAAATTGCCCACCGCGGTCACCGCGTCTTCGATATTGCCGCGGTCCACGCTGGCGGTCATGTAATCGCCGGCCCCGTCGCCAGTGGCCGTGCTGCCCGCCTGCCACCAATAGACACCGGTAGCAATGGCCAACAGCCCAAGCCCCAGCAGGATGTTGCGACGGCGGAACAGGGAGCGTTTGGGGCGCCCTCCGGGTGGCTTGGCATGGGCCTTGGTCGTCACTTGGGGCGCAGGCTGCATCATCGCTTCTTTGGCAAACGGGTTGGCGCGTATGAGCCTTATACGCCGCGCCTGCGAAGACCCTGCGGCGAAATTTCTTTAAATTTTTGTCATGCTTGGCTTCGTACGCCCTCAAGCGCCGGGCGCCCACATCCGTGGGCTTGGCTTGCGCGCCACGAGGCGCGGGCCGGCGGTCGCCGGCCTGACCGGCATGGATCATGCCGGTGGTGTATCGTACTGGATGGCAATGGTCACGCAAGCAACGCCCAACGGTCAGAAAACTGTCAGGGAGCGTCGCTAGGATGGCGGATCGAGATCGCCACCGCCATCAAAGCCGCCCCATGCATATCGCCCTGTTCCTGCATTCGCTCAGCACCGGTGGCGCCCAGCGCCGTTCCATCATGCTGGCCAACGGCCTGGCCGCGCGCGGCCACCGTGTCGATCTGGTCACCGCCCTGGATGGCGGACCGCAGGTGGGGCTGGTGGCCGGCAATGTCATGCGGCTGCCGCTGGCTGAAGCCAACGCCCGGTCTGTGGCCAGTGGCGGGGCGCGGACAGGAGAACTGATCGCCGCATTGCGGCCGCTCTCGCGCTATCTGTGCACCCAGCGTCCCGATATGCTGGTCGGCATGGCCAACCATGCGGTGGTCCCCGCCATCCTGGCCCACGCCATGGCCGGGCGGCGTGATACGGGTCTGGTGCTGCGCGCCAGCAACCATCTGTCGCGGCGGCGCGGCGGCGGGGTCAGCCTGCGGCGCCTGCCGGAAGCCGCCTTGTGGCGCCGCGCCGACGGGGTGCTGGCCGTGTCCGACGATGTCGCCCGCGACGTCGCCCGCGTGACGGGCATGGCGGATAACCGCGTCATCTCCGTCACCAGCCCGATCCTGCCCGACCGGCTGTCCCTTGCTGCCCGGCCGCAGCGGGGCGCGGCTGAGCCTGCGCAACTGCTTTCCATGGGCCGGTTCGTGAAGCAGAAGGGCTTCGACACGCTGCTGCGCGCCTTCGCCCGGCTGCTGTCGCGCCGTCCGGCGCACCTGACCCTGGCCGGCGACGGGCCGGACCGGGCAGCGCTGCAGGCACTGGCGGGCAGCCTGGGTATCGCCGCCCATGTCAGCTTCCCCGGACTGGTCAGCGATCCGTTTGCCCGCATGGCGGCGGCGGACCTGTTCGTGCTGTCCTCGCGTTGGGAAGGCATGCCGGGCGTGCTGGTGGAGGCCATGGCCATGGGTTGCCCGGTCATCTCTACCGACTGTCCCGGCGGCTCACGCGAATTGCTGCGCCAGGGGGCGTTGGGGCCGCTGGTGCCGGTGGATGACGCCGCCGCGCTGGCCGATGGCATGGACGCGACCCTGGCCCATCCCGTGGCCGACGCCGTGCTGCGTCACCGGGCGTCCGCCTTCACGGTGGCCAATGCCACGGCATCGTATGAACAGGCGCTGCTGTTCCTGGCGGGCCAGTCGCCCACGGCCGACAGCCGGCCGTTGCCGACGGGTGGTCTGGCCTGGCACCTGGATTGAGGACGCCCCTGCCCTCTGTCCTCCATTGGCTGGCGCTGGCCCTGCTGCTGGCGGCCTTCGCGGTGGGGCGCGGCTATAATCATGATGAGGAACAGTTCGTGGCGGCCTCGGTGCTGGCCATGGACGCGGTGCCCTATCGCGACTTCCTCTACCTGCAGCCACCCGCCTATCTGGCGCTGCTGTCGGGGCTTTACCGGCTGCTGGGGCTGGATAGTGGCTATTTCCTGGCCGGCCGGCTGCTGAACCTGGGTTTCACGCTGCTGGCGCTGGCCGCACTCTGGCGCCAGGCGCGGGCTTGCGCGGATGATCGCCGGCTGGCCATGGCAGTGACCCTGCTGTTCGCCGCGTCGACCGCCGTGCAGCCGGCCATCGACAGTCTGCGCAATGACATGGCGCCCTGTGCCCTGGCCTTGTGGGCGGCAGTGCTGGTGATGGGCGAATTGGACCGCCCCCGGGTGCGCCATGGGGTGGCGGCCCTGGCCGGGCTGCTGCTGGCCGGCGCCGTGGGGATGAAGCTGTCCTACGGCTTCGCACCGCTGGTGATGGTTCTGTGGCTGCTATGGCAGCGGCGGGGAATGGTGCCGGGTCTTGTCGCGGGTGGGGTGCTGGGCGCGGCCTGCCTGCTGCCCTGGCCGCTGATGGGCTGGGAAGGGTTCGTGGAGGGGGTGTTCACCTATCACCGCGTCACCCCGGCGCTGTGGCATGCAGAAGCCGGATTGTCCGCCTATTTCGCGCTGGAGTACCTGGCGGAATTCCTGAACCGCCGGGTGTTCACCGATGCCGTGCTGGCCGGGCTGCTGTTCCTGGCCACGGCCGCCTTCCTGACGCGGTCGCGCGTGGGATTGCCGGGGCTGCTGATGCTGGGGGCGCTGGTGTTCGGCCTGTTGCCGCGCCCGCCCTATATCCAGTATTTCATGCCATTCGCGGCGTTCACCCTGCTGGCCCTGCCAGCGGCTTGGGCGGCGATGCAGCCGACGGGGCGGGTGCGGGGCGCCTTGCTGGCGGCGTGCGTTCTGCTGGGTGCCCTGCCCGGCACGCTGGTCCTGCTGGCCAACGCCCCGCGCCTGATCCAGCAGGACAAATGGATGGTCAGCCGTATTGCCGCCGCGGGTGAGGCGATCCGGGCACAGATGCAGGCGGCCGGGCTGGACGGGCCGGTGGCGACCCTGTCGCCGATCCCGGCGCTGGAGGCGGGGCTTTCCATCTATCCGGAACTGTCGGCGGGGCCGTTCTTCTTCCGCACGGCCGACCGGCTGCCGCCGGAGAGGTTACGGTCGTTGAACGCCGTGGGGCGGCGGGATCTGGCATTATTGCTGGAGCGCCGTCCGCCGGCCGCCATCCTGCTGGGGCGGGAGGAGGCGGTGCTGGAACAGCCGCTGCTGGACTATGCGCAGGCCCATGGTTTCGTGGAGAAACCGGTGCCGGGGGTGCGGGGGCTGCGGCTGTTCATGGCGCGTTAAGTCCCCCGCCCCTTGGCCCGGGCCGTCGGTTCGGCGATCAGCGGGTCGTCGGGCCAGTAATGGCGGGGATAGCGGCCGGCCAGTTCCTTCTTCACCTCCTTGTACGACCCGGCCCAGAAGCCGGCCAGGTCGCGCGTCACCTGGACCGGCCGGTGAGCGGGCGACAGCAGGTGCAGCAGCACCGGGATGCGCCCGCCGCCCAGGCGCGGGGTTTGCGCCAGCCCGAACAGTTCCTGCAACCGCACCGCCAGCACCGGCTCCTCCCCGCTATAATCGATGGGGATGCGGTTGCCGGTGGGCACGGTCAGGTGGGTGGGGATCTCGGTATCCATGGCCTGGCGCTGGTTCCAATCCAGGATGCCGGTCAATGCCGCATGCAGATCCACCCGGTCCAGATGCGCCCGGCGGGTGACGCCGGACAGGTACGGCGCCAGCCAATCTTCCAGCGTGGCCAGCAGCCCCTCATCGGAAACATCAGGCCAGCGGTCGGGCGAAGCGCGATGCAGGAAGGCGACGCGGCGGCGCCAGCCTTCCAGCTCCTTGCTCCAGGGCAGGCAGGACAGCCCCATCGACCGCACGCCTGCCAGCATGGCGGGCAGCACCAGATCGGCCGGCGGGCTGGAAAGCGGCTCATCCTTCAGCGACAGTTCGAACAGGCGCCGACGGCGGCGGGCCTGCACGATCTGCTGGCGGTCGTCCCAGAGCACTTCCGCTTCTGATCGGATTTCATCGGCGAAGGCTTCTTCCAATGCCGCCTGGGTGACGGGGGCGGCCAGATAGATGCGGGCATCGCGGCCCTGCCCGTCCAGATCGGCCACGGCCAGCAGGTCGGCCGCTGCCAGCCCGTCGGTGGGGTCCAGCGCCGCCCCGCGCCCGCCCGACAGGCGGAACTGCCCCGCCGCCCCCGCCCGGCGCTGGGCGATGCGGTCGGGATAGGCCAACGCCAGCAGCAGACCGGCATCGCCATGGTCCATGTCGCCGGGCGGCCCGCCCAGCTGTCGTTCCAACTGCCTGGCCTGTTCCAGCGCCTGGTGCAGGGCGCCGCGATCGACATAGCCGCCGCGCCCCCGCTCATCCAGGAATTCCAGCCGCGTGCGCAGATCGGCATCGCGCCGGCCGCCGCCGCGCAGGATGTCGCGTTCGCTGATCAAGGCGGCGATGCGGCAGGCCAGCCGCGTGCGGCCCAGTTCCTTGCCGCGCAGCGCCAGATGCGCCAGACGCGGATGCACGCCCAGCCCGGCCATGGCCTTGCCATGCCCTGTGATGCGCATATGGTCGTCGATGGCGCCCAACTGCTGCAACAGATGGCGGGCCTGGGCCAGGGTGGCGGCAGGTGGTGTGTCCAGCCAGGACAGCTCATCGGCATCGACGATGCCCCATTGCGCCAGTTCCAGGGCCAGCGGCGCCAGATCGGCGCGGGTGATCTCCGCCGGGGCGAAGGGGGTCAGGGCGCGGTCCGACGCCTCCGACCACAGGCGATAACAGATGCCGGCCGACAGGCGCCCGGCGCGGCCCCGGCGCTGGTCGGCCGACGCGCGCGATGATTTCAGCGTCTCCAGCCTTCCCATGCCGCTGCGCGGATCGAAACGTGCCAGGCGCGACAGGCCGCTATCGATGACGATGCGGATGCCCTCGATGGTCAGGCTGGTCTCGGCGATGGAGGTGGACAGCACAACCTTGCGCTGGCCGGCCGGGGCCGGGCGGATAGCGATATCCTGGGCCTCCAGGCTCATATCGCCATAGAGCGGGGTCAGCAGGACATTAGCGGGCAGACGCGCGTCGGCCAGCAGCCGTTCCACCCGCCTGATCTCCCCGCTGCCGGGCAGGAAGGCCAGGATGGAGCCCTCATCCTCCCCCAGCGCGCGGCGGATGGTGCGGGCCATATGCTCATCCGGCCGGTCGGTGGGGCCGGGTTCGGCCCAGCGCGTCTCCACGGGGAAGGCGCGGCCCTCCGAGGTGACCAGGGGGGCCCCGCCCAGCAGATCGGCCACCGGCCCGCCATCCAGCGTGGCCGACATCACCACCAGCCGCAGATCGTCGCGCAGCAGCGCGCGGGCCTGCAGGCAGAAGGCCAGCGCCAGATCGGCATCCAGGCTGCGTTCATGGAATTCATCGAACAGAACCGCCGACACGCCCTCCAGCGACGGGTCGGATTGCAGGCGGCGCAGGAAGATGCCCTCCGTCACCACCTCGATCCGGGTTGCGGCCGACACCCGGCTGTCCATGCGCACACGGTAACCGACGGTCTGCCCCACCTCCTGCCCCAGCATCTGCGCCATGCGCCGGGCGGCACCGCGGGCGGCCAGCCGACGGGGCTCCAGCATGATGATGCGCCCCGTTGCTGCCCAGGGCTGGTCCAGCAGGGCCAGCGGCACGCGCGTGGTCTTGCCGGCACCGGGCGGGGCCTGCAACACGGCGGTGGTGCCATGGGCCAGGGCCGACAACAGGGCCGGCAGGGCATCATCGATGGGAAGGGCGGGAAAGTCGGGCATGGGGGCGATGCTATAGCCGCTGACCGGAAACGAGGCCAGTGAAGATAGACGCCTCACCGCACCTGCGGAACGCCGTCCACCACTTCCTTGGCGAACCAGGCGGTGATGTCGAAATACAGCTTCACCACCTGCCCGTCCTCATTGGCCATGTCCAGCACGTCATAGGCCTTGCCGTCGATCTGGTGCAGCGATTGCCGCCAGCGCCGCCAGCCGGGGAGCAGTGCAGCCGCCGTCTTGTATTCCAGCGGTACACCCTGATAGCTGCCCTTCAGGGGCTGGGTGAAGGTGATGGCGCTGTCAAAATAATCGCCGTTGCCGCTGCCGGGCGGCAGGTCGCCCTTGGCGCGTAGTTCCTCCAGCTGCTTGGCATAGGCGGTCAGGGCCGTCTCGTTGCCGGCGCGGCGCGCGATGTTCGCCCAATAGGGGCCATGCTGATGGATGGCGGGATTGTCCGTCTTCTGTGACAGGACGCTGAGATAGAGGGCGGCGGCGCCATGGCCCTGTTTGGCCAGGGCCAGCATGATGTCGAAGCCCGTGCCCAGCTGCTCCGGCTGGCCCATACCGCTGATCAGCATGAAGGCGTAGGTGAACCGGGCCTCCGTGCTGCCCAGCTTTGCCGCCTTGGCGAAGGCCGGCAAGGCGGCCGCGCCCTGCTGGGTCTGGGCTTCGGCCAGGGCCTGCGCCGCCTCGGCCGTATCCGCCGGCATGGTCAGCGGCCCGTCAGGCAGGCTGGCCACGAAACGCGGATCGCGGACGGGGGGTGCATCGGCGACGGGTTGCGGCAGGCCACCCGCCTGCTGCGGACCCCCGCCGCATCCGGCGACCAGCAGCAATCCGCACAGGCAAAGGCACCGGACCAGGGCAGCGCGCATCATGTCCCCGTCAAAGAGAGATGGTATCGGACTTTTCAATCATGCCTTCGGCACCGGGTCAATGTCACCGGACCGGGCTATTCCGGCTTAAACCCGGCGCATTAGGGGCCGATCGGCCATGACGCTTCTAATCCCGGCCGCGACTGTCTAATATGGCCGCCTGTTCCACCATTAGCGGGTAGCCGCGAAAGACATGTCCGCGCTGAAAACCGTCATCGTCCCGATCAACAAGGCCGGCTGGCCTTTCATCGCCCTGTTCGCCGTGGTGTCGGCCCTGCTGGCCACCTGGTCGCCGGCTTTGGGCTGGATCGGGCTGGTCCTGACCGCCTGGTGCGTCTATTTCTTCCGCGACCCCGATCGCGTGACGCCGACCAAGCCGGGCCTGGTCATCAGCCCGGCCGACGGCCGTGTCACCTTGATCACCAAGGCCGCACCCCCGCCCGAACTGGGCATGGGGGAGGAGAAGCTGACGCGGATCAGCGTGTTCCTGAACGTCTTCGACGTGCATGTGAACCGCTGCCCCACCGATGGCGTCGTCAAGGCCGCCGAGTACAAGCCCGGCAAGTTCCTGAACGCCGACCTGGACAAGGCCAGCGACGAGAATGAGCGGATGTCCATCCGCCTGGGCCTGCCCGACGGGCGCGAGATGGCCTTCGTGCAGATCGCCGGTCTGGTGGCACGGCGCATCATCTGGTGGGTGGCCCCGGCCCAGGCGCTGAAGGCCGGTGAACGCTATGGCCTGATCCGTTTCGGCAGCCGCTGCGACGTCTATCTGCCCGATGGCGTGCATCCGCTGGTCGTCGTCGGCCAGAAGATGATCGCCGGGGAGACCATCCTGGCCGACCTGAACAGCATCGAGGAACAGCGCGAGGGCGAGGTCCGCTGATGCCGGTCGAGGAGAACCCGCAGCCCAGCCGCGCGGGTCACCGGCACCGGATGCGCCGTGGGCTTCGCCCGCCCCGCCTGAAGGGCCTGTCGTTGAACAACATGCTGCCCAACATGCTGACGATGCTCAATCTGGCATCGGGCATGACCGGCATTCGGTTCGCCATGGAGGGCAAGTACCAGGAGGCGGTGATCGCCATCGCGGTCGGCGCCCTGTTCGACATGCTGGACGGGCGCATCGCCCGCATGCTGAACGCCCAGAGCAAGTTCGGCGAGGAATTGGACAGCCTGTCCGACGTGGTCAGTTTCGGCGTGGCCCCGGCCATGATCCTCTATCTCTGGTCCTTGGACGATGCCCGCACCATCGGCTGGATGGCGGCCTTGCTGATGGGCGTGTGCGCGGCGCTGCGTCTGGCGCGGTTCAACACCATGCTGGGGGCCGCGGCGGAAAAGCCGCCCTTTGCCTATAATTACTTTACCGGCGTGCCGGCCCCGGCCGGGGCCTTTCTGGCGCTGCTGCCGCTGATCGCCACGCTGGAGGTCGGGCCCGGCTGGTTCGACAGCCCGTGGATCGTCGTGCCCTGGACGGTGGGTGTCGCGGGCCTGATGATCAGCGCCATCCCCACCTATTCCATGAAGGGGCTGCGCATTCCACAGCGCTATGTGGTGTTCGTGCTGCTGGGCGTCGGTGCCACGGCCGCCGCCCTGGTCAGCGCGCCCTGGGCGACCCTGTCGGTGGTGGGGCTGGCCTATATCGCCAGCATCCCCTTCTCCGCCCGGCGCTACCAGGTGCTGGCGGCGGAAGCGGCGAAGCTGCAGGAGGCTCTGGCGACAGCGGCTGCCGACGATGTGAAGGAGACGGCGCCGGAACCGGGCGTCTGAGCGGGTCGTTTATCCGCGAACCAAGGCCAGGGCAAAGGCGCCAATGGCATCGTTGCAGGCGGCGGCATGGCTGATATTGGCCATATGGCCAGCACCCGGAAGGATCAGGCTGGTGGATTGCCCCATTCCATCCGCCAGCTTTGCGGCGGATTGCACCCGTGACCAGGCGTCCGCGTCCCCCACCATGACCAGGGCGGGACAGGTGATGGCCGCCAGCAACGCGTCATCCACCGGCAGCGGTACCGGCGGGGCCAGCAGGTCGCGGCCCTCATAATCGCCCAGCACCTCATCCAGCAGGTCCGATGTTGCCGCGTCGGCCACCTGCAGCATCGGGTGCGACCGCCAGAGGCGGCGGGCGGCGGCCACCTCCCCGGCCCGCACCAGTTCCACCAAGCGGGCGAGCGGCAGGGCCGGTTCGCGGGCCGGATCGGGCGGTATCGCATCATGCGGGGCGGCCAGCAGCACCAGGCCCGCCACCCGGCCGGGATGGCGGGCGGCGGCGGCAAAGGCCACCCGTCCCGCCTGGGAATGGCCGACCAGCACGGCACGCTCCAGCCCGAAATGGTCCAGAATGGCCGGCACGTCGTCGGGCTCCCGCGCCAGGCCGGGCGGGGCCGGCGACCGGCCGAAGCCGCGCCGGTCGGGCAGCAGCAGGGTGAAGCGGTCGGACAGGCCATCGGCCTGCGGCCGCCACATGCGCCGGTCCAGGGTCCATCCATGCAACAGCAGCAGGGCCGGCGCACCCGACCCCACCCGTTCCACGGACAGGGTCCCGCCGGCCACGGGTACGTTGAAGGCCATGGTCAGTGGCGGAAGGTATTGTTGATGTCGTGGTTGCCAGACAGCCAGCGGGTCAGCTCGTCCCGCGCCGTGGCCTGCTTGCCCTCGGCCAGGGCCGCCGCCTCCGGCGCGTCATAGGTGAATTCCAGGATCATGCCATTGGGGTCCTTGATATAGACCGAGCGGCAATAGCCATGTTCCAGCGTATAGGTCTGCGGCTCCGTGAAGCCCGCCGCCCGGATGCGGGTTTCCAGCTGCGCCTGGGTGTCGGCATCGACATGCAGGGCGATATGATGGAAGGGCGATTCCGGGATCTCCGGCCCGAACAGCTTCTGATCCTCAGGATCGGCGAACTGGAAAAAGGCCAGCGCGCTGCCATCGCCCAGGCCGAAGAAGCAATGGCAATAGGTGCGCTCCGCCCCGAACAGCATATCCTTCTCGCACCAGGTGGCGATCAGCGGGATGCCCAGCACATCCTCATAGAAATGCCGGGTCGCCTCCAGGTCACGCGTGACATAGGCGGTATGGTGCAGGCGGTTGGGAAGCTTGGCTTTCATGGTCGTTTCCTCATCCCTGATGTTTCAGCCGAACAGCCTTGTGGCGATTTCCGTGACATGGCGGCCCTGGAAACGGGCGCCCTCCAGCTCATTGGCGCTGGGCTGGCGCGACCCGTCCGCCCCGGCCAGGGTGCTGGCCCCGTAAGGCGTGCCGCCACTGACCTCGTCCATCTTCGTGGCGCCGGCCCAGCTATAGGGCAGGCCCACGATGATCATGCCGTGATGCAGCAGGGTGGTGTGGAACGAGGTGATGGTGGTTTCCTGCCCGCCATGCTGGCTGGCGGTGGAGACGAAGACGCTGCCCACCTTGCCGATCAGCGCACCCTTGGCCCACAGCCCGCCCGTCTGGTCCAGGAAGTTGCGCATTTGGGCTGCCATGTTGCCGAAGCGGGTGGGCGTGCCGAAGATGATGGCGTCGTAATCACCCAGCTCGCCGGGGCTGGCGATGGGGGCATCCTGGTCCAGGCGGATGCCGGATGCCCTGGCGACATCGTCAGGCACCAGTTCCGGCACGCGTTTGACCGTCACATCGGCCCCCGCCACCGACCGCGCACCATCGGCGATCGCGCCGGCCATGGTTTCCACATGTCCGTAGCTGGAATAATAGAGCACAAGCACCTTTGCCATAACGGGCCTCCCTTAGAATTTCATCCCGTACTCGACGCCATAGCGGCGGGGCCGTCCCTTGAAGACGAAGCCGCCGGGCGAGAATTCGGCATTGTATTTCTTGTCGAACAGATTGTCGGAATAGGCGGACAGGGTCCAGTTCTCCCCCTCCAGCCCGAAGCGGATATCGACAATGTCCAGCGGGTCGCGGACCGTGCTGTTCTGGATATCGAACCAAGTCTTGCCCAGGCGGCGGTAATCGGCGCGCATGGTGCCCGTCAGCCCGCTGTCGCCCAGCGGGGTGCTGTACTGGGCACCGACGTTGAGGGTGTAGCGGGAGATCAGCGGTGCTTCATTGCCCAGGACGGTGGGGTCGGGAAATTCCTTGATCTTGCTGTCGGTATAGCCATAGCCGACATTGACCTGCAGGCCGGTGGTCAGGAAGGCCGTGGCATCCAGTTCGAACCCGCGCAGCCGGGTTTCCGGGACATTGCCCAGATTCTGGGTGGAATTGGCGGCCAGGAAGACGAAGAAATAGGAATTGTCGGAGATGGTGTTATAGACGGAGCCGTTCAGGCGCAGCTTGCGGTCCAGCAATTGCGACTTGAACCCGGCCTCCACCGTACTGGCCGTTTCCGCCTCAAACACGTCCGACACACCCAGGATGCCATTGCTGGCCGCCACCGCGCCGACGCCGGTCTGGTTGAAGCCGCCGCTGCGGAAGCCCTTGGAATAGCCGCTATAGAGCGTCAGCGCCTCATCCGCCTTGTAGGTCAGGGTGAATTTCGGCTGCCAGGCGGTAAAGGTCTCCTTGCGTACCTCGCCCGACCGGCCGGCGGGGAAACCCGCGACATTGGGCAGGAAGGCGGTGGGCGTCAGGGTGGTGTTCTCCCGCTTGTCCTTGTCATAGCGCAGCGACAGGTCGGCGGTCAGCTTCTCGGTCAGGTCATAGCTGCTGCTGGCGAACATCGCCCAGGCGAAATTGTCCTGACTGTCGGCCAGGAAGGAGAATTGCGGGTTGCGCGGATCGGTGCTGGGCGTGCGATAGACCGGAAACACCCCCTGCCCCCGGTCGATCATGTTGCCGGTGGAGATATAGCGCTTGGTGCCGATCATGTAGCCGCCGACACTCCACTGGAACCGGTCGGTGGTGGGTGAAGCGAAGCGCAACTCCTCGCTCCAGGCCTTGACGTTCAGATACTGGCTCTGGTTCAGATCGAAGCCCAGTATCTGAAAGAACAGGCTCTCGGTAATGGGCAGGAAGTCGAAGGCGTCACCGGTCAGGATTTCCTTCACCACGTCATAGGACGTGACCGAGGTCAGGCTGCCGGCATCCGTCTCGTACGCGATGCGCAACGACGTGCCATACATGTCGCGGTCATTCTGGCCGGGATTATTGACCCGTACCGGCAGGCTGGTGTCGTTCACATCGGCGACGATGTTGAAATACAGCGCCTGGGTGCGCAGCTGCGACGCCGATCCGCGCACGTCCACCGTCAGATTATCCGACGGCTGGAACAACAGCGTGCCGCGCAGCGACAGATCCTCATACGGATCGGCCTTTTCATCCAGATATTCATTGCGGATCAGGCCGTCATTATTGACGTAGGACCCGGCCAGCCGGAATTTCACCTTCTCCGACAAGGGCCCGCTGATGCCGGCGCGGGCGGAATAGCCAAAGCCGTTCTCCACCCCGACCTTGACGCGGGTGTCGAATGTGTCGGTGGGCTGCTTGGTGCGGATGACGATGGCGCCGCCGATGGCGTTGCGGCCGTACAAGGCGCCCTGCGGGCCCTTCAGCACTTCGATCTGGTCGATATCGAACAGTTCCTGGCTGAACTGGGCGGCATTCACCTGCTGCACGCCATCGACGATGACTGCCACCGACGGCTCGCTGTTGCGGGCCTGGGTGATGCCGCGGATGATGATGAAGGCGTTGCCGGCGTTCTGCGTCTCCACCAGCGTCACGTTGGAGGTCAGGTCGATGAAATCGGCCGGTTTCTCGATGCCCGCCATTTCGATCGCGTCGGCCGTGAACGCCATGATGGCGGCCGGCACATCCTGCTGCGCCTGCGGCCGGCGCAGGCCGGTGACCACCACCTCCTCGATCTCTGAATTGGATTGGGCACCAGCCGGGGTCGTGGCCGCCAGGGCGAGGGCCGAGGCGCCGGCCAAACAGGCAAAGCGCCAAGAGGAACGTGCCATGCAAAACCTCCCGTTCGTCACTTGTCATTGAGGGCGCACGTCGTTTTCCGCCTCTCGCGGCGGCCGGTGCGCTTGGGCCCACGCTGATGCGCGGCCATCGGGTCGTTGCCCGTGATCCGAACAATCCATCCTTCGATTATCGAAGTCAAGTTCGATGTTCGAAGTTTTTTCCGTTTATCGAAGAATACTGGGCACGCAACGAAAAACGCCCCGGCGGGTGGGCCGGGGCGTTGGTTGGGAATGCCGAATGTTGAAAGAGGGGTGTCCTCAGTTCCTGGCCAGCGAATGCATCAGGAAGGGCCATTGCTGCAACGACGCCTCGATATCGCGGGCGGCGGTGCGCAGCAGCGGCAGGCGGGTGCGCACCAGTTCATCCTGGGAAATGCGGGTGGTGGAGGTGGAACAGTTGATGGAGGCACAGACAGTGCCCTCCTTGTCGCGCACCGGCACGGCGACGGAGACGATGCCGTAATCCAGCTCATCCAGAGCGGAATCATAACCGATCTCCCGCACCTTCTGCAGGCGGAAGGCCAGTTCCTCGCGGTTGGTGATGGTGCGTTCGGTGAAGCGGGTCAGGCTGGCCTTGGTCAGATAATCGGCCAGCGCCGGCGCCGGCTCGAAAGCCAGCATCACCTTGCCCAGCGAGGTGGCATGGGCTGGAAAGCGGGTGCCGACACTGGCGCCGATGCGGATATGGCGGTTGGTGGAGACATGGACGAGATAGAGGATGTCATGGCCCGACAGGGTGGCCATCGACGCGCTGTCGCCGGTCTCGTCGCGCAGGGCCTGCAGGTGTGGCGTCACCACCTGTTCCAGGTTCATCGACGCCAGATAGGCCGAACCGAACACCAGCACCTCCGGCCGCAGCAGGAAGCGCCGTCCGTGCCGGCCGACATAGCCCAGCGCCACCAGCGTGTTCAGGCAACGCCGCGCCACGGCGGGGCTAAGGCCGGTGGCGGCCGCCACCTCGCTCAACTGCATTTCCGGGCGCTGCTGGTTGAAGGCGCGCAGGACGGTGAGGCCGCGTTCCAGGGTCAGCAGATATTCGGGATCCTTTTCCCGCTCCGCTACGGGTTCCCGCTCCGCCGCCGGTTCATCCTTCACGCCCTTGTCCGCCATCGCGTCCGCCCTGTCCGCCGAAATCCCAGCGGGCCAGCTATAGCCGCAGCACCGGCTGACCGCCAGAACTATGCTTTACCCAGGATGGCGGCGTTATGTTCGCCCAGCACGGGCGGCGGCGTGACACCCAGGTCGCGTTCCCCGTCATAGGTGATGGGGGAGCGGACGGTGCGGAAGGTGCCCATCTGCGGATGGTCGGCCGCCACCTGCAAATGCAGGTGCCTGGCTTGGTCGGTGGCCAGCGCGGCGGCAGCGTCATGCACGGGCGAATGCGGCACGTCCAGGCGGCTCAGCCGGTCGCACCAGTCGGCCAGGCTGCGGGTGCGGAAGATGGGGGCCAACTGTTCCACCACCTTTTCGTAATTGGCGATGCGGGCCTGGCGGTCGGTGAATTCCGGATGTTGCAGCATGTCGGGCCAGTCCACGGCCTGGGCCAGCCCTTCCCAGAATTTCGGCGGCGACGACATGTGCAGCGCGATCCATTTCCCGTCCGCACAGACGAAGACATAAGATTGCGACACTGACGGCCGGCTATAGGGCCCCATGATCTGGTCGGCGGCGAAGTAGTGGGTGAAATCATCCAGGTTGAAATGGCACATGGCCTCCAGCATGGAGGTTTCTACCAGCCGCCCCTTGCCGGTGCTGTGGCGTTCATGCAGCGCGCCCAGGATGCCATAGGCGGCGTAGAAGCCGGTGATGGCGTCGGCCAGCGCCGGGCCCACCACGCGCGGATTGTCGGGATTCAGCACCAGACGCAGGAAGCCACTGGCCGCCTGCGCCACCGTGTCGAAGGCCGGGCGCTGGCTGTCAGGCCCGGTGGCACCAAAGCCGGAGATGGCGCAATAGATCAGGCGCGGGTTCAAGGCCTGCAGCCGGGCGGCATCGACATTCAGCTTGGCCGCGGCACCGGGGCGGAAATTCTGGATGAAGATATCCGCACCGGCCACCAGTTCATCCAGCTTCTCCCGGCCCGCCGCCTCGCGCGTGTCCAGGGTGATGGACCGCTTGTTGCGGTTATAGGTCTGGAAATGCGGGCTGTAGAGCCCGCCGTTGAAGGCGCGGAACGGGTCGCCGGTGCCCTTCTGTTCGATCTTCACCACATCCGCACCCAGGTCGGCCAGCAGCATCCCCGCCGCCGGCCCGGTGATGAAGGTGCCCATTTCCAGTACCCTGACATCCTTCAGGACGTTTGCCATGTCATGCTCCAATTGGGGAAGGGCCAGGGATGCCAAGGCCGGGCGGCGGGCGCCGTCGCTTCCTGTCTTCCGGTATATCGACTTCGATAATCGAAATCAACTTCGATGATCGAAATTCTCTTGTCAGGGGCCGGGCACTGGGATTAGGTGGGCGTCAGACGAATTAAGGGAGTGACCCATGCGCATCGGCAAGACCGACCAGCCCCTCACCGCCATCTCCACCGCCGACGCCGAGAGTATCCGGGTGCGGGGATTGGATCTGTGCGGGGAGATTATCGGCAAGCTGGATTTCACCAGCTATTTCTGGCTGCTGGTCACCGGCACACCTCCCGACGACACTCAGCGGTTCTTCGCCGACGCCGTGCTGACGGCCATCGCCGAACATGGGCTGGTGCCCAGCGTCGTGGCGGCGCGCATGACCTATGCCGCGGCACCGGAGGCATTGCAGGGCGCGGTGGCGGCGGGCCTGTCGGGCTGCGGCACGGTCGTGCTGGGCAGTGCGGAGGTGGCGGGGCGGTTCCTGGCCGATCTGGTGGCGGCGGCCGGGGATGGCGATCCGGCCGCGGTGGTGGCGGCAAGGCTGGCCGAATATAAGGCGGCACGGTGCGCCGTGCCCGGCTTCGGCCATCCGCTGCATGCCGATGGCGATCCGCGCGCCCGCCGCCTGCTGGCCCTGGCCGATGAACGCGGCGTGGCCGGCCGGCACATCGCCATGCTGCGCGCGGTGAAGGCCGCCCTGCCGCAGACCCATGGCCGCGACCTGCCGATCAATGTCAACGGCGCCATCCCGGCGGTGATGCTGGATGTCGGCTTTCCGCTGGCCGCGCTGAAGGGCATATCGCTGCTGGCCCGCACCGCCAGCCTGATCGCGCATCTGGCGGAAGAGGCGGAGCGGCCCATCGGCTTCATCCTGGCGGATGAGGCGGCGAAGGCCATCACCTATGATGGCCTCTGACGCCGCTTACCGGCAGATGCCGAAGCGGGCCATGTCCAGATGAAAATGGTCGCGGTGCAGGGCGTTGTATTCCGGCCCCAGCACCGTGCGGAAGATGCCGCAGGCGCCCGCATGCGCGTCGCGCCAGAACAGGGCGCGAGGACCCGTTCCCCCCTGTTCGCCCCAGTCGCGGGCCAGCACCGTCTCCCGCCCGTCGGCCAGGGTGACGGCGGCGATGTCGATGGCGTTGGCGGTGGCGTGCTGGCTGCGCCGGCCGCCCTCCCCGCGATCGGTGCGCACGGCCCGGCAGGCATAGGTGCCCAGATGGCGGATGGCGATGGGTTTGGCGCCCAGATGCCGCTCCGCCGCCGGCACCAGCACATGGCGTTCATAAAGGGCAAGCCCGGCCAGCACCGGACAGCTTGCCGTCACCCGCCCCTGATAGCGCAGCATCGATTGGCGCAGCGTCGCGGCCCCGGACAGGCCGCAGCCCGGTTCCGGTCCCGTCCGGTCCGGCACTGGCGAGACCGACAGGCCAGCGCGTTCCAGCCAGGCCAGGCAGGCGGGCGTATCGTCGGCCAGCCGCGCCAGCTGCCAGCTGGTCAGCCAGCCCGGCTGCTGTGCCGGGTCGGGCAACGCCCAGGGATTCCAGCGGGCCGGGATAAGGGTCGCCAGCCGGCCATCCCGCCCGGCGGCGATGATGCCCAGGACCGCCAGGACCAGCAGGATGAGGATCAGCGATATCCGTTTCACCCTGCGGGATATGGGATGAGGGCGATCCTCCCGCCAGCACCGCGCAAGGGGCACCACCATCGGATAGGCCTGTCGATGCTTCCCGCCCGCGCTTGGGCATAAGACATCAGGCTAGGCGGGCGCAGACCATTGCCCTACTCGCGGAAAGCCTGACATTCCGGTACGCGTATCAAGGGGAAAAGGGAGGTATCCGTCGGAGCCTCCTTCGGACATGTCCAGTTGTTCGTTGGCCCCCTGCCCGTCCAATGGCAGCGGGCGGGGCCTGCATTTCCCCGCTGTGTGACATGGGTTTCCCCGGGGGAAAAGCAATGACGGCCGAGATCGACACCATCGACACTGCCAATGACAGCATGGTGCCGGTGGGCATGCCCGCCAATGACATGGTCACCCTGGACCTGGATGCGCTGCTGGCGGGGTTGCAGGCCATGCGGGCCGGCGATTTCTCCGTGCGGCTGCCGGGCAACCTGACGGGCCTGGCCGGGAAGGTGGCCGACACCTTCAACGACATCGTCGCCGCCAACCAGCATATGGCCCAGCAGCTGGAACATGTCGGCCAGGTGGTGGGACGCGACGGCAAGACCAGCACCCGCGTCCGTTTCGGCCTGACCAGCGGCGCCTGGACGGACATGGAGAATTCGGTCAACTCGCTGATCGACGATCTGCTCTGGCCCGTCAACGCCGTCACCCGCTCCATCAGCGCGGTCGCCAAGGGCGACCTGCTGCAGACCATGCCGCTGGACGTGGATGGCCGCCCGCTGAAAGGCGAGTTCCTGCGTGCCGCCACCATCGTGAACGCCATGATCGGGCAGCTGGGCATCTTCACCTCCGAAGTGACGCGCGTGGCGCGCGAGGTGGGCACTGACGGCAAGCTGGGCGGTCAGGCCCAGGTGCGCGAGGTGACGGGCGTGTGGAAGGATTTGACGGAGAGCGTCAATTCCATGGCGTCCAACCTGACGGCCCAGGTCCGCAACATCGCCGACGTGACCATCGCCGTGGCCAATGGCGATCTGTCCAAGAAGATCACCGTAGACGTGCGCGGCGAGATTTTGCAGCTGAAGGAAGCCATCAACACCATGGTGGACCAGCTGCGATCCTTCGCATCGGAAGTGACCCGCGTGGCGCGCGAGGTCGGGACGGAGGGCAAGCTGGGCGGTCAGGCTTTGGTCCCCGGTGTGGCCGGCACCTGGAAGGATCTGACCGACAGCGTGAACGCCATGTGCGGCAACCTGACGGCCCAGGTCCGCAACATCGCCCAGGTGACGACGGCCGTGGCCCGTGGCGACCTTTCCCGCAAGATCACCGTGGATGTGTCGGGCGAAATCCTGGAGCTGAAGGAAACCATCAATACGATGGTCGACCAGTTGAACGCCTTTGCCGGTGAGGTCACCCGCGTGGCGCGTGAGGTCGGTACCGAGGGCCGGCTGGGCGGGCAGGCGCAGGTGCCCGGTGTGGCCGGCACCTGGAAGGATTTGACCGACAGTGTGAATTCCATGGCCGGCAACCTGACGGCCCAGGTCCGCAACATCGCCGAAGTGTCCACCGCCATCGCCAATGGCGACTTGTCCAAGAAGATCACCGTGAACGTGTCGGGTGAAATCCTTCAGTTGAAGGAGACCATCAACACCATGGTCGATCAGCTGAACGCCTTTGCCGGTGAGGTCACCCGTGTGGCACGCGAGGTGGGAACCGAAGGGCGCCTGGGCGGGCAGGCCAATGTGATGGGCGTGGCCGGCACCTGGAAGGATCTGACCGATAGTGTGAATTCCATGGCCGGCAATCTGACGGCCCAGGTCCGCAACATTGCCGAGGTGTCCACCGCCATCGCCAATGGCGACTTGTCGAAAAAGATCACCGTGAATGTGTCGGGTGAAATCCTTCAGTTGAAGGAAACCATCAACACCATGGTCGACCAGTTGAACGCCTTTGCCGGTGAGGTGACCCGCGTGGCGCGCGAGGTGGGGACCGAAGGCAAGCTGGGCGGTCAGGCACAGTTAAAGGGCGTGGCCGGTACCTGGAAGGATCTGACGGACTCGGTCAACTCCATGGCGTCCAACCTGACCGGTCAGGTGCGCAACATCGCCGAGGTGGCCACCGCCGTGGCCCAGGGCGACTTGTCCAAGAAGATCACCGTGAACGTGTCGGGCGAGATTCTGCTGCTGAAGGAAACGCTGAACACCATGGTGGACCAGCTGCGTTCCTTCGCCGGCGAGGTGACCCGCGTGGCGCGCGAGGTGGGGACCGAGGGAAGGCTGGGCGGTCAGGCCAATGTGTCGGGCGTGGCGGGGACCTGGAAGGATTTGACCGACTCTGTGAATTCCATGGCCGGCAACCTGACGGCCCAGGTCCGCAACATCGCCGAAGTGTCCACCGCCATCGCCAATGGCGACCTTTCCCGCAAGATCACCGTGGATGTGCGCGGCGAGATCCTTCAATTGAAGGAAACGCTGAACACCATGGTGGATCAGCTGAACCGCTTCGCCTCGGAAGTGACGCGCGTGGCGCGCGAGGTGGGTACCGAGGGCAAGCTGGGCGGCCAGGCGCAAGTGCCGGGCGTGGCAGGGACGTGGAAGGACTTGACGGAGAACGTCAACTCCATGGCATCCAACCTGACCGGCCAGGTCCGCAACATCGCGGAAGTGACGACGGCCGTGGCGCGCGGTGACCTTAGCCGCAAGATCACCGTGGATGTGAAGGGCGAGATTCTGGAGCTGAAAAACACCATCAACACCATGGTGGATCAGCTCAACGCCTTCGCCGGTGAGGTGACGCGCGTGGCGCGTGAGGTGGGGACGGAGGGCAAGCTGGGCGGTCAGGCGCAGGTGCCGGGCGTGGCCGGCACCTGGAAGGATTTGACCGACAATGTGAATTCCATGGCCGGCAACCTCACCGGCCAGGTGCGCAACATCGCCGAGGTGGCGACCGCCATCGCCAATGGCGACTTGTCCCGCAAGATCACCGTGGATGTGCGCGGGGAGATTTTGCTGCTGAAGGAAACGCTGAACACCATGGTGGATCAGCTGCGGTCCTTCGCCGGTGAGGTGACGCGCGTGGCGCGTGAGGTGGGGACCGAGGGCAAGCTGGGCGGTCAGGCGGTGGTGCCGGGCGTGGCGGGGACGTGGAAGGACCTGACCGACAATGTCAACCTGCTGGCCGCCAACCTGACCACCCAGGTCCGCAACATCGCCGAGGTGACGACCGCCGTGGCGCGCGGTGACTTGTCCCGCAAGATCACCGTGGATGTGAAGGGCGAGATCCTGGAGCTGAAGAACACCATCAACACCATGGTCGACCAGCTGAATGCGTTCGCGGGCGAGGTGACGCGCGTGGCGCGCGAGGTCGGCACCGAGGGCAAGCTGGGCGGTCAGGCGCAGGTGCCGGGCGTGGCCGGCACCTGGAAGGACCTGACCGACACCGTGAATGTCATGGCCGCCAACCTGACCGAACAGGTGCGCGGCATCGTGAAGGTGGTGACGGCGGTGGCCAACGGCGACCTGAAGCAGAACCTGACCGTGGCATCGAAGGGCGAAGTGGCGGCCCTGGCCGAAACCATCAACAACATGACCGACACGCTGGCCACCTTCGCCGATCAGGTGACGTCGGTGGCGCGCGAGGTGGGCGTGGAGGGCCGGCTGGGCGGCCAGGCGCATGTGCCGGGTGCGTCGGGCACCTGGAAGGACCTGACCGGCAATGTCAACCTGCTGGCCGCCAACCTGACCACCCAGGTCCGCGCCATCGCCGAGGTGGCGACCGCCGTGACCAAGGGCGACCTGACAAGGTCGATCCAGGTGGATGCGCGTGGCGAGGTGGCGGAGCTGAAGGACAATATCAACACCATGATCGGCAATCTGCGCCTGACGACGGAGCGCAATACCGAACAGGACTGGCTGAAGACCAATCTGGCCCGCTTCACCAGCATGCTGCAGGGCCAGCGCGAGTTGACCACGGTGGGCCGGGTGCTGCTGTCGGAACTGGCGCCGCTGGTCGATGCCCAGCACGGGGTGATCTATCAGGTGGAAAGTGAAGGGGGCTCGCCCGGCCTGCGCCTTTTGTCCGCCTATGCCGACGATCCCATCGTCGGCCATCCGGAACGGTTGCGCATGGGTCAGGGCCTGATCGGCCAATGCGCGCTGGATGCGCGCCGCATGCTGATCACGGAGATGCCGTCCAACGTCGTGCCCATCGGGTCGGGCGTGTTCAAGGCACTGCCGCGCAGCGTCATCGTCCTGCCCGTGCTGTTCGAAGGCCAGGTGAAGGCGGTGATCGAGCTGGCATCGCTGGGCGCCTTCACCGACCTGCAGATGACCTTCCTGGAACAGCTGACCACCGGCATCGGCATCGTGCTGAACTCCATCGAAGCCACCATGCAGACGGAAGGCTTCCTGAAACAGTCGCAGCAGCTGGCCGGCGAGTTGCAGGCCCAGCAGCGCGAATTGCAGCAGACCAACGAGCAGCTGGAACAGAAGGCCCAGCAGCTGGCCGAACGCAATGTCGAGGTGGAAGCCAAGAACCAGGAGATCGAGCAGGCCCGCCGTGCGCTGGAGGAAAAGGCCACCGAACTGGCGCTGACCTCCAAGTACAAGTCGGAATTCCTGGCCAATATGAGCCACGAGCTGCGCACGCCGCTCAATTCCATCCTGATCCTGGGCCAGCAGCTGGGCGACAATCCCGACGGCAACCTGTCCGACCGGCAGGTGGAATTCGCCCGCACCATCCATGGCGCCGGCACCGACCTGTTGAACCTGATTTCCGACATCCTGGACCTGTCGAAGATCGAATCCGGCACCGTGTCGGTGGATGCCGAAGAGATCTTCTTCGCCAACCTGCTGGAAATGATGGCCCGGCCCTTCCGGCACGAGGCGGAGAGCCGCAAGCTGGATTTCGAGGTGGTGATGGCGCCCGACCTGGACCGGTCCATGATCACCGATGCCAAGCGGTTGCAGCAGGTGCTGAAGAACCTGCTGTCGAATGCCTTCAAATTCACCGAACGCGGCGGCGTGCGCCTGACGGTGACGCCGGCCAGGAGCGGCTGGAGCCCCGACAATGCCAGCCTGAAACATGCGGCCAGCGTCGTCGCGTTCGAGGTGTCGGACACCGGCATCGGCATCCCGCCGGAAAAGCAGCGCATCATTTTCGAGGCGTTCCAGCAGGCCGATGCCGGCACCAGCCGCAAATATGGCGGCACCGGCCTGGGCCTGGCCATCAGCCGCGAGCTGGCCAACCTGCTGGGCGGCGAGATTCACCTGCGCAGCCAGCCCGGATCGGGCAGCACCTTCACGCTGTATCTGCCGCTGACCTATGCCGGCGTCACCGCGCGGCTGCCGGAACCCCAGCAGCACACGCGCCCCAACCTGCCCGCCGGCCTGGTCGTGCGCATGCCGGAACGGCCGATCGAGGCGGTGGCCGACGACCGCGCCAACCTGTTGCCCGACGATACGGTGCTGCTGATCGTGGAGGATGACCCGCACTATGCCCGTGTCATGGTCGATCTGGCGCATGATCGCGGCTTCAAGGTGCTGGTGGCCCATCGCGGGGCCGATGCCCTGGCCCTGGCGCGGGAGTTCAAGCCCACGGCCGTGTCGCTGGACGTGTTCCTGCCGGACATGCTGGGCTGGACGGTGCTGAGCCAGCTGAAGCAGAGCCCGGCCACCCGCCATATCCCCGTGCAGATCGTGACCCTGGACGAAGATCGCCAGCACGGCCTGGCCCGCGGCGCCTTCGCCTTCCTGAACAAGCCGACGACGACAGAAGGTTTGGAGGCGGCGCTGACGCGTATCCAGGAATATGCCCGCCCCCGCCGCAAGCGCCTGCTGGTGGTGGAGGACAATACAGCCGAGTTGATGAGCGTGACCGAGCTGCTGGGCCATGACGATATCGACATCGCCACCGTCGGCACCGGCGGGGAGGCGCTGGCAACGCTGCGGTCGGAGCCGATCGACTGCGTCGTGCTGGACCTGAAACTGCCCGACATGTCGGGCTTCGAGGTGCTGGAGAGTATCAGCGAGGATGAGGACCTGCGCGACGTGCCCGTCGTCGTCTTCACCGGCCGCGAATTGTCGCCGGACGAGGATGCGCGCCTGCACACCATGGCCCGTTCCGTGGTGGTGAAGGGCGTGGAAAGCCCCGAGCGCCTGCTGGACGAGACGGCCCTGTTCCTGCACCGCATCGTGTCCGACCTGCCCCCGCCGAAGCGCCAGATGCTGGAACGGCTGCACAGTTCCGACGACGACCTGGTCGGCCGCACCGTGCTGCTGGTCGATGATGACGCCCGCAACATCTTCGCCCTGTCCAGCGTGCTGGAACGGCGTGGCATGGTGGTGCTGACGGCGACGACGGGCAGCGAGGCGATCTCCGTCCTGGAATCGCGGTCGGATGTCACCATCGTGCTGATGGACATCATGATGCCCGGCATGGACGGGTATGAGACGATGCAGGTGATCCGGGCCAAGCCCGTGTTCCGCCGCCTGCCCATCATCGCGCTCACGGCCAAGGCCATGAAGGGCGACCGGGAGAAATGCCTGGAAGCCGGTGCGTCCGACTATCTGGCCAAGCCCGTCAACACCGACCAGCTGCTGTCCGCCCTGCGGATGTGGCTGCATCGCTGAGGCGGGGGAAGGAGGCGGTGATGGCCATCAAGCAATCCGACAAGGTCAATATCCTGCTGGTCGATGACCAGCCTGCCAAGCTGATGAGCTATGAGGTCATCCTGCGTGACCTTGACGAGCATCTGCTGAAGGCCAATTCGGCGCGCGAGGCGCTGGAGCACCTGCTGCGGCACGAGGTGGCGGTCGTCCTGGTCGATGTCTGCATGCCGGAACTGGACGGGTTCGAGCTGGCGGCCATGATCCGGGAGCATCCGCGCTTCCAGGACATTGCCATCATCTTCGTCTCCGCCATCCAGGTGGCCGATCTGGACCGGCTGCGCGGGTATCAGGCGGGTGCCGTGGACTATGTGCCCGTCCCCGTGGTGCCCGACGTGCTGCGCGCCAAGGTCCGCATCTTCGCCGAACTGTTCCGCAAGACCCGCCAGCTGGAACGGCTGAATGCCGAACTGGAACAGCGGGTAAAGGAGCGCACGGCGGCGTTGGAGGCCTCCAACGCCCGCCTGACCGACAGCGAACAGCGCCGCACCCTGGCCATGGCGGCCGGGCGCATGGGGTCCTGGGACTGGGACGTGGCGTCGGGCATCTGCACCTGGGACGAGGGGCAGTTCCGGCTCTATGGCCTGGAGCCGGGCGCGTTCAAGCCGACCCAGGACAGCATCGCCACCTTCATCCATCCCGATGACCGGCAACTGGTGCATGAGGCCAGCTGGGCTTGCGTGCAAGCGGGCCAGCCGCTGAATGTCGAGTTCCGCATCAAGCATGCCGACGGCGGCTGGCGCTGGTGCGTATCGATCGCGGCGGTCAGCCCGGATGCCGGCGGCGGCCCTGCCCGGCTCTGCGGCATCACCTATGACGTGACCGAGCGCAAGAATGCCGAGCATGCGCTGCGCACCCTGAACGATGACCTGGAACGGCGCATCGAGGAACGGACGCGCGAGCGCGAGCATGCGCTGGCCCAGCTGTTCGAAGCGCAGAAGGTGGATACGATCGGCCAGCTGACCGGCGGCATGGCCCATGACTTCAACAATTTGCTGATGGCCATCCTGGGCAGCCTGGAGTTGATGAAGAAATGGCTGCCGCCCGACGATGCCCGCATCCTGCGCCTGCTGGACAATGCAAGGCAGGCGGCGGAGCGCGGGTCGGCGCTGACCCAGCGGCTGCTGGCCTTCGCGCGGCGCCAGGAGTTGAAGCCGGAGGCGGTGGACGTTTCCCGGCTGATCGGCGGTATCGAGGATCTGCTGCAGCGCGCCCTGGGACAGAGCGTGCGCATCGCCAAGAGCCTGCCCACCGACCTGCCACCCGTCTGCGTGGATGCCAACCAGCTGGAGCTGGCGCTGCTGAACCTGGCGGTGAATGCGCGCGACGCCATGCCGGTGGGCGGGATGCTGGGCATCGCCGCCAAGGTCGAGGAGCTGGGGGCGGAGGACAAGCTGCGCCCCGGCGCCTATGTCCGCATCACCGTGTCGGACAGCGGTATCGGCATGGACACAGAGACCCTGGCCCGTGCCACCGAACCGTTCTTCACCACCAAGGGGCCGGGCAAGGGCACGGGCCTGGGCCTGTCGATGGTGCATGGGCTGGCGGCACAGTCGGGTGGGCGCCTGAAACTGTCCAGCAAGCCCGGCAAGGGTACGGTCATCGACCTGTGGCTGCCGCGGGCCGACGTGATCCTGCCCACCGGCGAGGTGGTCGTGTCCCTGGGCGGGGTCGCGGACAGGGGCAGCATGCTGCCGCGATCCATCCTGCTGGTCGATGACGATACCCTGGTCGCCATCGGCACCGCCGCCATGCTGGAAGACCTGGGCCATAATGTCCTCAGCGCCCAATCCGGGGCCGAAGCGCTGGAAATCATGCGGTCCGGCCAGCATATCGATCTGGTCATCACCGATCATGCCATGCCGGGCATGACGGGCATGGAACTGGCCCGCCACCTGCGGCGCATGCGGCCCGACATGCCGATCATCCTGGCTTCGGGCTTCGCGGAGCTGCCGCAATGTCCTGAAGAGGTGCTGGACCTGCCGCGACTGGCCAAACCCTACCGGCAGGAGGATCTGGCCGCCTCGCTGCTGGCCGTACTGGGGCAGAGCCCGACGGCGCCCAACGTCATCCCGTTATGGGGGCGGTAGGGGGGCGCTATCGCGTCCGCCGCCGGGCATTCTTCTCGACCACGGCGGCGATGATGATCAGGAAGGCCAGCAGGCGCAGGAGATAGATCCAGCTCTGCTCCTCGCGCGGAACGAAGGCGATGGCCACCAGCCCCTGGTTGAGCGCCAGAAGCCAGAAGGCGATGGCGAAGGCGCCGAACAGCAGATCGCGGGTGCGCCACCAGAATCGCAGAAAGAACAGGCCGGCCACGAGATAACCCATCGTGATCAGGCCCCAGATGAATTGCTGCATGGCCGCCCCTTTCTTGTTCCCTCAAACGCCGGGCGCCGCCATCCGGCGGCTTGGCTTGGCAGCGCCCATGGGGGCGCGGGCCGCCGGTCGCCGGCCTGTGGCGGTGAATGCCGATGACATCACCGCCGGCATCAATCCGCATCCCAGACGAAGCCGATCAGCAGCACCGAAATCGCGCCCAGGGATGAAATCTGGCGCATCGGCTGCAGATCGACATCGGGCAGCAGCCACATGTCGAGCACGACGAACAAATTGTTGAAGGCCAGCAGCACGAAGCAGATGGCCACCCACATCAGCAGCCTCACCCGGCTGGTCCGATAGGATCGCACCAGCAGCACGGCACACGCGGTACTGGCCGCGAAGCAGAGCAGGTAGATGAAGGGCTGGATGGCAAAGTCCATGGGGTCAATCCCGCTTCAGCTTGAAGGCGTCGGCCAAGGTGTAAAGCTTTTCATTGGGCGCTGTCATGATGGTGCGATGCACGGCAAACGGTTTGTCACGGTGCACGGCCTCCAGCTTTTCCGTCAGGTGGTCCAGGACGGGGGAGGCGGGGGCGTAGCGGAACAGGCCATCCGAATCGGCGGCCACGAGGCCGGCATTGCCAAGCGTCCGGAGACCCTGGCTGACGGCCGGCAGGCTGCCCCGCAATTCCAGCACCAGTTCCTGTTCCGTCCAGCCGCGCTCGCGGTGGCCCCGCAGGAACATCACCAGCTCCAATGCCCAGACGGACTTGAAGGATGATTGGATGAAGTCGACCAGTTCCTTGTCCATGCCTACCGTGTAAGGTCAATCCGGCCGCCCGGCAACCTCGCGACATGGACTAGGCAATTCGTGCAGAAGGGGTAGTCCGAAAACAGATCGAGGCCGGCGCTTGTGCGTTTGCCGCCAGCGCCGGCCTCGGTCGGGGAAAACCGGCGTTCAGCGTGCGGCGGCAACCATGTCCAGCGCCACGTCGACGATCATGTCCTCCTGCCCGCCCACCATCTTGCGCCTTCCCAGTTCGACCAGGATGGCGCGGGTGTCCAGCCCATGCTCTCCCGCTGCCTTTTCCGCATGGCGCAGGAAGCTGGAATAGACGCCGGCATAGCCCAGCGAAAGCGTCTCCCGGTCCACGCGCACGGGCCGGTCCTGCAGCGGCCGCACCAGTTCTTCCGCCGCATCCATCAGGGCGTAGAGGTCGCAGCCATGGTGCCAGCCCAGGCGGTCTGCGGCGGCGATGAACACTTCCAGCGGCGCATTGCCGGCCCCTGCCCCCATGCCGGCCAAGCTGGCATCCACACGGATGGCGCCGTTCTGCACCGCGACGATGGAATTGGCCACGCCCAGCGACAGGTTGTGATGGGCATGCACGCCGCGCTGCGTCTCCGGCTTCAGCACCCTTTCATAGACGGCCAGACGGGCGGCATATTCGTCCATGTTCATGGCCCCGCCGCTGTCGGTGACATAGACGCAATGGGCGCCATAGGTCTCCATCAGCTTGGCCTGTTTGGCCAGCGCCTCGGGCGGTGACATATGGCTCATCATCAGGAAGCCGGAGACATCCATGCCCAGGTTGCGCGCCGCCTCGATATGCTGTCTGGAGACATCGGCCTCGGTGCAATGGGTGGCGATGCGCACCGACCGCACACCCAGCTTGTAGGCATGCTTCAGGTCATGCACCGTGCCGATGCCGGGCAACAGCAGGGTGGTCAGCACGGCATGGTCCAGCACATCGGCCACGGCTTCGATCCATTCCCAGTCGGTATGGGCACCGAAGCCGTAATTGAAGCTGGAGCCGTTCAAGCCATCCCCATGCGCCACCTCGATGGCGTCCACCCTGGCGCGGTCCAGGGCCCTGGCGATGGCGCGCACATGGTCCAGCCCATACTGGTGGCGGATGGCGTGCATGCCGTCGCGCAGCGTCACGTCCTGGATATAGAGCTTGGGGCTGGTGGGATCGAGGCTCATGCCGCCACTCCTTCCGTCATACGCGTGGCGATGCGTTCGGCCGTGCGCAGCGCGGCGGACGTCATGATGTCCAGATTGCCGGCATAGGAAGGCAGGTAATGCGCCGCCCCCTCCACCTCCAGGAACACGCTGACCTTCAGGCCGGTGAACTCCCCGCCCATTTCCGGGATGCGCAGGGGCCGGTTGGAGCCAATATGCTCGAACTGAACCGCTTGTTTCAGGCGATATCCCGGCACATAGGTGCGCACCTCTTCCACCATCGCGGCGACACTGTCGGCGATGGCCTCGCGGTCGCCCTCCTCGGCCAGGCAATAGACCGTGTCGCGCATGATCAGCGGCGGTTCGGCCGGGTTCAGGATGATGATGGCCTTGCCGCGCGTGGCACCGCCGACATCGACGATGGCCTGGCTGGTCGTCTCCGTGAACTCGTCGATATTGGCGCGGGTGCCGGGGCCGGCACTTTTGGAGGAGATGGAGGCCACGATCTCCCCGTAATACACCTTGGCCACCCGGTTGACGGCATGGACGATGGGGATCGTCGCCTGCCCGCCGCAGGTCACCATATTGACGTTGGGTGCATCCAGATGCACCAGACCATTGACCGGCGGAATGACATAGGGGCCGATGGCGGCCGGCGTCAGGTCGATCACCCGCTTGCCATGGGCGCGCAGCACGGCGTCATGGTGCTTGTGTGCGCCGGCAGAGGTGGCGTCGAAGACGATGGCGATATCCTTGAATTCCGGCATGGAAACCAGCCCGTCGATGCCCCCGGCCGTGACCGGCACACCCAGGCGCTGCGCCCGCTTCAGCCCGTCGGACAGCGGGTCGATGCCGACAAAGGCGCCCATTTCCAGCCCCGATGACAGACGCATCACCTTGATCATCAGGTCGGTGCCGATATTGCCCGACCCGATGATCGCTACTTTCGTCTTGCCCATGGCGTCAGGCCTTTCCATAGGTGAAGGAACAAGAACCCAGGCCGCCGACCCTGGCCGTGATCGTCTGGCCCGGCGACAGCGCCACCATGGGCCCCAGCGCCCCGGTCAGCAGGATATCGCCGGCCTGCAGCGGCTCCCCCCGCGCCGCCAGGGTGCGGGCCAGCCAGGCGGCCGCGTTCAGCGGATGGCCCAGACAGGCCGCCCCGGCGCCCAGGGAGGCGACGGCGCCATCCACCTCCAACACCATGCCGCAGGTGTATAGATCCAGGCCCGCCAGGGGCCTGCCTTCGTCCGCGATGACGAAGAAGGCGGACGAGCCATTGTCGGCAACCGTGTCGGCGAAAGTGATCTTCCAGTCGGCGATGCGGCTGTCCACGATCTCGATCGCGGCATGGACGGTGGCGACGGCCGCCGCCACCTGCTCCGGCGTGGTGTATGGGTCGGTCAGGGCGGTGCCCAGGACCAGCGCCACTTCCGCCTCGGCCTTGGGCTGCAAGGTGCGGGCGGGGTCCAGATGGCCGCCATCCGGGACGCGCATGTCATCGAACAAGGCGCCGAAATCCGGCTGGCTGACGCCCAGCTGGGTCTGCACGGCCTTGGCCGTCAGGCCCGCCTTGCGGCCCACGATGCGCCGTCCCTGCGCCTGCCAGAAGCGGGTGTTCAGGGTCTGAACCGCATAGGCGCCATCGGCATCCAGCGGGTCCAGCCCGTCGCGCAGCGGCGGTACGGCACCTTGTGCATAGGCATCGCGCAGACGCCGTGCCAGTTCGTCATGGGTGGGAGAGGTCATGCCGGGATTTCCTCCATATCCTTGTCGCGAAGCGGTCGTCGCCGCCGCGATGCTGGTGAAAAGGGATAGGATATTCGGGTGCTTGGCGCCAGACGGGCACGGCGCTATATTCTCACTCCATGAGAAATGGTACTCCCAAGATCCAGTCCCTGAAACGGACGCTGACCATGCTGGAGGCGGTGATCGCCGATGGCGGACGCTCCAGTGTCTCCGACATCGCCCGCCTGACAGACATGCCCGTGGCCACGGCCCATCGCCAGGTGCTGACCCTGGTGGAGGCGGGGTACCTGGCACCGTCGGGCAAGGGCCGGCATGTGGCGGGCAGCCGGCTGCTGGGCCTGGCGCAGCGGCTGGACGAGAAGCAGGTGATCGTCAACATCGCCGCCCCGCTGCTGCACCGGCTGGCCGTGCAGGTCCGCAGCACGGTGCAGCTAGGCACGTTCGAGAATGACATGGTCACCTACCGCCTCAAGACCGGGCGCGGCGCCAGCGGCCTGTTCACGCGGGTGGGGATGCAGCTGGAGGCCTATTGCTCGGGCATCGGCAAGGTGCTGCTGGCCCATCTGGCCGAGGAGCAGCGGGAAGCCTATCTGGCCGGCGGGCCGTTCGTGGCCCTGACCGACCGCACCATCACCGACCCTGCCCTGCTGCGCGCGGAACTGGACCGCATCCGGGCGCAGGGTTATGCCCTGGACGACGGGGAGATCGCGGCCGATCTGCGTTGCATGGCCGTGCCCATCCGGGGACGGGATGGTCGCGCACCGGCCGCCATCTCCGTCTCGCAGATCGCATCTGCGGCCAACCGGGTGCCGGACGATGTGCTGCTGCCCATGCTGCGCGCCGTGGCGGAAAATGTGGGGCAAGGCGCCTTCGGTTAGTGCACCACCGCTCCACCCGCCGCATGCAGGCGCGGACCGGCCATATGGGCCAGCGCCAACAGCGCCAAACCGGCCAGCAGGGCCAGCGGCACCATCAGCAGCACCACCTGATCGCCCGACGCCCCGGCCCCGATCATCTGGCCGGCGATCAGCGGACCGGAGATGGCACCGACGCGGCCGGCGGCCACGGCGGCCCCCACCCCGGTGCCACGCGTCTGATCGGGATAGACCTTGGGCGCCAGACCGTAGAGCGCGAACTGCGCCCCCAGCACCAGGAACCCAGCCCAGAAAGCCAGCACCAGCAGCATGTCCATGTCGCTGGCCAGCGACAGCAGATACATGACCAGGGCCATCGCCAGATAACCCACCGCCATCGGCGTGCGCGCACCGTACCGGTCGCACAGGAAACCGGCGATGATGGACCCGAAGATGCTGCCGCTATTCAGCACCAGCGCGGTCAGGAAGGCCTGGGCCGGCGGGAAGCCCTTGGCGATGATCAGGGTGGGCAGCCAGTTCAGCAGCAAGGACAGCTGCAACAGGGTCAGGGCAAAGACGATCCACAGCATCAGGGTCGGCCCCGCCTGCCGGGCGCCGAACAGGGCCTGACCGATGGGCGGGCGGTCTGCCGCCTGATCACGGGCAACCCGCTTGGTCTCCGCCATGAAATACCACAGGGCCGGCGCCACCAGCAGCGGCAGCGCCCCGCCGACGATGAACAGGCCGCGCCAGTCCATGCCGCCCGGCGCAAGCTTGGCCATCAGCGATACGATGATGCCCCCCACCGCCAGCCCGCAGGAAATGGATGCCACCGTCACGGTCACCCGCGCCTTGACCGTCACTTCCGACGCGATGGCGATGACATTGGGGAAGGTACCGCCCAGCCCCAGCCCGGTCAGCACCCGCAGCACGAACAACGAAGGATAGTCCCAGGCGCAGGAGGAGGCCAAGGTCGCAGCCCCGAAGGCGACGACCGACCCGACCAGCACCGGCTTGCGCCCCACCTTGTCGGCCAGCCGCCCGCCGGCCAGGGCGCCCAGCGCCAGGCCGATCAGGCTGGCCCCGAAGGCCCAGCCGATCTGTTGCGGCGTCAGGCCCAGCTCACGCGTCAGCTGCGGGGCCGCCACGCCAATGACCTGCAGGTCGAACCCTTCCAGCACCGCCACCAGGAAGCAAAGCAGGATGATGATGCCCCGGCGGGCGACGACGGGCTGTTCCTGTGCGGTTTGCATATTCCTCCCCTTGGTCCATCCGCCTCAGCGGGTGTGACTTTTTTTTGAGGAGACCATGGCACACATACCATGGTCTCCACCATCCGTTTGGTGTCAGAAACTCCAGGTCAGCGAGACACCATATTCTGCCGGGCGCCCCGGCGAATGGGTCAGGGTCGCCAGGGTGTTCTGGCGGCCATTGGTGCCGGTGGTGATGTAATATTTGTCGAAGATATTGGTGCCGAAGGCCGCGACCTTCCACGCAGCACCGCTGTCATACTCCACCCGGACATTGGCGATGCCATAGCTGGGCAGCTTCACCGAGTTGGAGGTGGAGTTGTTGGAATACTGGCTGCCCTTGTAGGCATAGTTGGCATTGAGGCTGACATCGCCCTCGCCCACCGGAATGCTGTACTGCGCACCCAGCGTATAGGTCCATTCCGGCGACCGGGCCAGCGGCTGGGCCCAGCAGCGGTCGAAGGTCAGGGCACCGCCGGGGCAGCTGGCGGGATCGAACAGCGGGCTGCCGGTGGGCAGGTCGACATACTTGATCTTGGTATAACCGACATTGGCGTTCAGCGTCAGCCGTTCGACCGGGACCACGGCGAACTCCCCCTCGAATCCGTCGATCTCCAGCTTGCCGGCATTCAGGAACAGCACCTGCAGGGCGCCACGGGAGAAGTCGGCAAGCTGGACGACCAGATTGTCGTACTTCATGTGGAAGCCGGTCAGGTTGGCGCGCAGCCGCTTGTCGAACCATTCCGAACGTACACCGGCCTCCAGATTCTTCACCGTTTCCGGATCGAAGGAGGTGATGGTGGGGGCCGCCGTGCCCAGGGTGACGATATCGACATTGAAACCGCCGGACTTGAAGCCCTTGGAATATGTCGCATAGGTCATCAGCGCATCCGTCCACTGGTAATCCAGCGTCAGGCGGTAATCGATGGCGTCCCAATGGTTGGCATTGGTGCGCGGCGAGCCGCCGGCCGGCAGGGCCGGGGTGAAGATGCCCACTTTGCTGATGAACACATCCTTGTCGTCATAGGAATAGCGCGCCCCGGCCGTCACCCGCGCCTTGTCGGTCAGGTCCAGGGTTGCCTGGCCGAAGGCGGAGTAGCTGTTGGTCTTCAGCTGCACATTGGCGTCGAAACCGTTGCAGCATTCCACCCGGCCGGCATTGACCACCGCCTCGCGCAGGAAGCGGCGCTCCGCCGGGGTTTCGTGGAAGTAATAGAGACCGGCCACCCATTCCAGCCCCTCATGACTGCCCAGCAGCTGGAGTTCCTGGGAGAGGCTGTCCATCTCGTTCAGGGTATAGTTGGTCTGGGCGCCGAACAGGCCGTAATCGCCCTGATCGATATCCGTACCCTTGTTGTAACCGGTGATGGAGCGCAGCGAGAGCGCGTCATTGATGTCGATGCCGATATCGGCCGACAGGAAGGTGTTCTTGGTCCGGCGCGCACCATCGCACAGGCTGGCCTGCGGACGCGAATTGGGCACCAGGTTGGGCGCATCGCCGAACTTGGCCGGGTTCAGCGCGACCTGGTCCATGATGCAGCTGTCGGGGACGGAATAGCCGTCGGGCGAGACGAAGCGCGGATCGTCGGCGACGATGGGCGTCTGGCCCTTGGACGCCAGATAGGCGTTATAGGCATTGACCGCCGCGATGGGGAAGCCCGAGGCCTGCCGCAGGCCGACACCGGCGATCACCGTGGGCGAACCGTTGCTGCGGTTCTCCGTATAGGCGGCGGTCAGATCGATCAAGATGTTGTCGGTGGGCTTCAGGCGCAGGGCGCCGCGGATGGCATAGTCGTCCTGGTTGCCGCGCGTGCGGTCGGTGCCGATCACGTCGACATAGCCGTCGCGCTTGAAATAGGCGCCCTGGCCACGGAAGGCGACCTTGTCGGAAATGGGCACATTCAGGATGCCCTCGATATCCGTGCGGTCATGGGAACCATAGGTGCCGGTGATCCGGCCCTCCAGCTCATCCGTAGGCTTGCGGGTGATATAGCGGATGGCGCCGCCCGTGGTGTTGCGGCCGAACAAGGTGCCCTGCGGCCCGCGCAGCACCTCGATCCGTTCCACATCCAACAGGTTCAGGATCGCACCCGTGGAACGCGGGTAATAGACATCATCGACATAGAGGCCCACACCCTTCTCGTTATTGGCGCGGCCCGATGTTTGGCCGACGCCACGGATGGAGAAGTTGGGGGCCGAGTTGCCGACCGGTGCGGAGCCGCCGATGGAGACGTTGGGCAGGAAGTTCTGCAGATCATCCACCGACCGCACATTGGCCTTTTCCAGCGCGTCGCCGGAGAAGGTGAGGATGGAAAGCGGGGTATCCTGGAGCGATTCCGACCGGCGCTCCGCCGTCACCACGATCTCTTCCAGCAACGGAAACGGATCGGCGGCCGGTGTCGTCTGGGCCTGTGCTGCCCCCGCTGCGGCCAGCAAAGCCAGGGTCGAACCCGTGTATTTCTGCATCCAGGACATGGTGCCCATTCCTCTTCCTCCCTCTGTCTTGCCTTATGGCATTGTTTGGCGATGAAAGCTCAGGCGTGCGTATCCACCCGTCGCTTGAAGTAATCCCAGGCACGCCGCGCCGGCCCCTCGGCCAGGATGGCGTCGAAGCTCATCTCGACCTCCCCGTCGCTGAGATAGCGGACGGGGCCCAGCTGACGGGCCTTCAGGTCCAGCCCGGCATTGACCTGGAGATAGACGGCCATGATCACGGCGGCGCGCAGGCTGTCGCCCACCACCACGCCGCCATGCCCACGCATCAACACGGCCCGGCCGGTGCCCAGCCGGTCGGCCAGATCGCGGCCCTGGTCCATGCTGGTGACCAGCAGGGAGGTATCGCCGAACCGGTCGGCGATGTCCCAGACGGGCACCCTGCCCAGCGGGCCGGCGACATGCAGCAGCGGACGCACAGACGTGCCGGTCACGCCGAACGGGATCAGGTCATGGGCGTGGGAATGGACCACGGCCAGCACATCCGGCCGCTGTTCATAGATCGCGGCATGGATGAAGCGTTCCAGATAGGGCGCGCGGGTGTCGCCATCCGCCGCCTGCCCGTCCGGCCCGAACACCATGATGTCACCGGCCACCACCAGTTCCGGACTGACCGAGCGGGACAGCAGGAAATGGCCGGGCCGGTCGGGGTGGCGCCGGCTGACATGGCCGAACGCATCCACCACGCCCTCGTTCGCCAGGATGCGGTTGGCCAGGGCCAATTCTTGAAAGGCGGTATCCAGGCTCATGTCAGCCCCCGCCGCCGGTATTCCCCGACATAGCGCACACCCAGGGTACCGGCGAAATTGCGCACCAGCAGCGGGTGCAAGCCCCATTCATAGAGGGTGGCCACATCGCGGGCGGCCAGCACCGTCCTTTCGTCCTCGCTCAGGTCATATTCGGTGAAGGCCTTGGCCGGTTCCTCGGCAAAGGCCGCCTGCAAATCGGGTTCCTTGTCGAAGCGGAACAGGAACCTCTCTAGGTCACGGCGGCTCATGACAGGATCTCCGTCACGGCGATGCCGGTGTTCCACATGGCCACGGGTTCATAGGCGATTTCCCTGGCGCCCTTGGCATTCACCGCCCCGGCGGCGGCCAGCCAGTTGCGGATTTCCGCCGCCCCGTTGCCGGCATTGTCGATCACCCAGTCGCTGTCCATCGCCGCGATCTCGTCTAGCCGGCCGGCGGTGAACAGGTCCAGGAACTGCCGGTCGAACGCGGTATTGATGGTGCCGGTCTGCGGCGTGCCGACCCAGTGCGACAGGCCGCCGGTGCCGACGATGGCCACCCGCTCCGCCACGCCCTGGGCCCGCACCACGTCTCCCAGCGCCCGGCCGAAGGCCAGGGCGCGGGCATGGCTGGGCAAGGGGGCGACGGTGCAGTTGATATAGATGGGCAGGACCGGCACGTCCCAATCCTGCAACAGCAATTGCAGCGGGCAGGAGAAGGCGTGATCCAGCTTCACGTCACGCGCCCCCGCCGCATCGAAGCCGGCCGCCACCAGCCCCGCCTGCACGGCAGTGCCGAAATCAGCGATGCCGGAATAGTCGCGCTTGGGCACGCCGAACTCCCCCCAGCCCTCGAACCGGTCGCCAGTGCCGACGCAGAAGATGGGCAGGAATTCATAGCCATAGGTCAGGAAATGGTCGGTGGCGATGGTGATCAGCACGTCCGGGCGCGCCGCCTTCAGCGAGGACGCCAGGGTGCGGAACCCACCGAACACCCGCTCGGCACGGGCCTCGTCGGCCCCGCCATCGGGAAGGCGCATCATGGCGCCGGTATGGGCCGTCGCGGCGGCCCAGACGAAGCTGCCCATGGCCCTCACCCCTTCAGGAAGTCGATGATCAGACGGTTGACGGCGTCGGCCTGTTCGAACTGCGGCCAGTGCCCGGCCCCCTCCACCAGGGAGAAGCTGGCATTGGGCATGATCTCCGACACCTTCTTGGCCACCGTCCAGGGGGTGGTGGGGTTATGGTCGCTCCAGATGATCTTGGTGCGGATATCCAGTTTGGCGAGTTGCGCCTCGTCCAGCAGATACTTGCGGTTCTCCTCGCCCGGCTGTTCTTCCACCATCTTGGGCATGGCCGCACGGCTGTCGGGCAGCATGAAGAAGTGGAAGCGGGTATCGACCAGCTCGTCGGTAGCCACCGACTTGTCCCACATCAGCCATTGCAGCCGTTCCCTGACCTTGTCGCGGGTCGGTTCCTCACTGGCCTTCTTGGTGACGTTCTTCACCTGCTGGTGGATGCGCGCACTCTCCGCCTGGCTTTCCGCGTCGCTGAGCAGGAAACCCGCCCCGGTGATGGAGATCAGGGAGGCGACGCGGTCGGGATAGGTCTGGGCGAAGTTGAAACCCGTCCAGCCGCCCAGCGACTGTCCCACCAGATGCGCCTTCTCCGCGCCGATGGCATCCATGAAGCGCTTCAGATGCTCCACGAACAGGGGCGAATGGTAGGTGACGTCCAGCGGCTTGGCGCTCAGCCCATGGCCGATCGCGTCCATGGAGATGGCGCGGTAGCCGGCCTGGGAAATCGGCACGACATTGCGGATGAAGCCCTCGGCATGGCCGGACAGGCCGTGCATCATGATCACCGGGGTGCCTTCGCCCGCCTCGATCACGCGGGTGCGCCAGCCGCCGGCATCGTAATATTTGACTTGCGCCCCAAGGGCATCGGTCCAGAAGGACATCATTCTCTCCCGTTTTTCAGAAAGCCGCCGATCAGGGTGTTGGTCCTGTCGGCCTGTTCGTATTGCGGCCATTGCCGGGCACCCTCGACCGTGACCAGCCGCGCATCGGGGCAGGCGGCGACGGCCTGGGCCACGATCCCGACCGCCGTATTTCCCCCCTCTCCGCGGATGAACAGGGTCGGCATGGACAGGCCGGAAAGCCGTTCTGGCGTCAGCAGAAAGGGGCCATTGTCGGCCTGGCGCACCTTCAGATGCACGGCACGGGCGGCGTCCGGCTGGTACAGTGCCAAGCGGGTGGCCAGGATTTCCGGGTCCACGCTGTCCGGATCGGCCAGCAGGCCCGACAGCCGCTTGCGCACGGCCTCCAGCGTCGGCTTCTCGAACGCCTCCCCACCCGCCTTATAGGCCTGGGCGATCTTGGGATCGGCCAGGCGCTCGGCCTCGGCCTGCAATCCCGCCGGCTCGATCAGCACCAGCCGGGCGAACCGCTCCGGCTGGGTCAGGGCCAGCCAGGCTGCCGCCCAGCCGCCCAGGCTCTGGCCCACGACATGGGCACGGTCCAGGCCCAGCGCCGCCATGGCATCGGCGACATGTGCCGCCAGCCGGTCGATGGTGTAGTCACCATCGAAGGGGGCCGTCAGCCCGTGTCCGGCCAGATCCACGGCATAGACCGTGAAATGGGCCGATAGCGGGCCGATATTGCGGGCGAAGGTTTCCAGATGCCCGCCACGACCATGCAGCAGCAGCAGCGGTTCCCCCCGGCCCAGCCGGACATAGCGGGTGCGAAGGCCACCGGCCTGCACGAACCCCACCTCCCCGCCCAGCATTTGCGTCCACAGGCTCATGGTGCCTATCCCAGATGCTGGTGGAAGAAGGTGACGAAGCGCTGGAAGGTCAGCGCCGCCGCTTCGGGCGAATAGCGTTCCAGGGTGCTGTCCATGTAGGCGTGACGCGCGCCCTCATAGAGGTGGAAATCCACCGGTTGGGGGCTCTGCGCCAGCAGAGCCGCCCGCAGCGCTTCCGTCTGCTCCAGGGGGATCGCCTCATCATTGGTGCCGAAATGCAGTTGCAACGGGCACTGGATGTTGGGCGCCAGGGTCAGGCGGGAGCGTTCCTTGCCATCCGGGGAATAGGCCGCCGGCAGGATGGGCAGGGCATAGAGGATGACGGCGCAGGCCAGCTTATTGGGCGTTGCCGCCCAGGCAAGCGAGGTGCCGCCACCCAGACAGTAACCCAGGGTGCCGATGCGGGCCGGATCGACAGTGGGCAGGGTCGCCAGGAAGTCGAACCCCGCCTGCATGTCGGGTACCGCCGTCTCATCCCTGGCGGCCAGGAACGCCTTGCTGCGGCGTTCCTCCGGCGTGGTGTAATCCTGGGGCGGGCGGCCACCGATCCGGCTATAGGGATCGACGGACAGGACCACGAACCCCTCCGCCGCCAGGCGGCGTGTCTCTGCCTGGCGATGCTCGGTGACGCCCAGATTTTCCGGGGCCGTGACGATGCCTCCCCAGGGGCCGGCGCCCGCCGGCTCTGCCAGATAGCCCCGGATCATGTCACCGCCATTGGGGAAACTCACCCAGCGGCCGGTGACGGGATAGGTTGGATGGCTCATCATCCCTCCCCCTCAGGCGGCGATTTCGATGTCGAACAGGTCGGCCTCGCCACGCCGCTTCACCTCCACATCCAGCAGCGTGCCGCAGCCGCGGCAGGCATGGCGCACAACCTCCAGGTCGTCATGCACCCGCACGCGGGGGCCCAGATCCTCGGCCGTTGCCGGGGCGTGGGCGGCATAGTCCTTCCAGTTCTCATCGGCAGGTGCGATGACATGGCCGCAATTGCAGACGAAGTAGTTACGGCCATCCTCCAGCGTCAGGATGCGGGCCACATCGCCGACGATGGCCACGGCGTGCGCATTGCCATGCACAGGCGGCGCGGATGTCAGCTTGCGGGTGACGGGCCAGGACAGGCGCTCCTGGCGGATGGTATCGCGCCGCGCCGCCGTCGCCGCCGCGTCCACATTGCCCGCCCCATCCAGCACGACGCCGAAGATGCGTTCGGCCGATGCGGCGGAAAAGGCGCGGCTGGCCACATCTTCGGCCACCCGTGCCGGCTCCCGCCCGATCGGGTCGCCCCAGCCGCCGCCGGCCGTGGGGTTGCACTCGTACACGTCATCATGGGCGAATTCGAATTCCGGCGGCTTGGCGGTGAAGGTGGTTTCCTCCCCCACCAGCCCGTCCATGCTGTCGGGGAACATCCCGCCTTCCATCAACTCGCGGATGTTGGAATGGCGCAGCAGGCGGCGATGGTTGCAGCCGCTGGGATAGCCGCCGAACAACCCGCGCGAGGTTGGCGACTGATAGCCATGGCAGGCGACCAGCGATTCAACCTCATGCACATCGTGCAGGACGAAGGCCGCCCCCGCCGCCTGGCCGCCGGCATTGCGGCCGGGACCGGAACTGTCGGTGATGATGCGCCGGTACATATAGAGCACGGGCAGCTTCAGCTCCGTCGCCTCCACATTCGGCGCGCGGCCGGCGGTGATGTTGCGCTGGCCCGACACGGTGATGCCATCGCGATGGGCATAGGCGCCACCGCCCGACAGCATCACCTCCAGGATCGGCGCCGTCGCCGGCTCGCCATACTGGTTCTTGCCATGGATGTGGAACAGGTCGGGGCCGCTGGCGGGGGCGGCCTGCGCCTCGCGCACATAATCCGGATGGCTGGCCAGCAGCTTGGACATCGCCTCCGTCGTCGTCACCTCTACCAGCCACATGGCGCCGAGCGGGCCTTGTGAGCAGGGGGCGGGGAACTTGCAGGAGACGACGGAGCCTTCGCGCGACAGCACCTCCAGCGGGCGCAGCAGCCCGTCATTCCAGGGCAGGTCGAAGGCGATCAGCGGCAGGATGCCGGCATAGATGCCGGCCAGCAGGCCGGTGCGGGTGGCATTGACGAAGCCCGGTGCCTGATCGTCGGAACCGGTATAGTCGAAGGTGATGCGGTCGCCCTGTTTGCGCAGTTCGACATGGATCTTGTAGATCTTGTTCTCGAACCCGTCATGATCCAGGAAGGCCTGGGCGCGGAAGATACCGTCGGGCAGTTCGTGCAGGCGCTTGCGCATCTTGGCTTCCGACAGGTCCATCATCCCGTCCATGACGGTCAGGACCGTGTCGACGCCATACTTGGCCACCGTATCCAGCACGCCCTTCACGCCGGTATTGCAGGCGGCCATCAGCCCCTTCAGGTCCAAGCTGACATTGATGGGCAGGCGCGACATGCCGGTGATGAAGTTCAGCACGTCGGCCCGCAGCTCGCCCCGGTCCACCAGCTTCACGGGCGGGATCAGGATGCCTTCCTGGCGGATATCCTTGGCCATGGAGGCGAAGCTGCCCGGCACCATGCCGCCCACATCCAGCTGATGGGCGCACGCCCCGGTCCAGCCGATGCGTTTGTCGCCCACGAAGATCGGCGCCAGGATGCCGATATCGGGGCAGTGCAGCGCGCCCTTGTGCGGATGGTTGACGATGAACATGTCGCCCGGGTTGATGCCCGGATTCTCCGCGCAATCCTCGATCACATGCTTGACCATCAAGGACAGGGAGGCGGCGTGGAAGGTCACCGTGCGGCCCATCGTCACCACCTCGCCAAAGGCGCGGTAGAGGCCGGTATTGAAGTCCGTCGCCTCGTTCACCAGGGTGGAGCCGGAAACGGCGGCCAGGGTTGCTGCCTGTTCGTCGGTGATGGACAGGAGCCGGTGGCGGATCACCTCGAAGGTGATCGGGTCGACATCCTGGGTTTCGTAATTGAAAACAACGTCCATGGGTTTGGTCCCCGGTATCATGTGTCAGGCGGCCTGGGAGGTGCGGATGATGATGTTGCCGTAGGGCTCCATCTCCGCTGTCTGGGCGGGGCCGACAACGATGGTGGTGTCCGGCCGCTCGATGATGCAGGGGCCGGCGATGGGCTGGCCGGGGCCGATATCCTCGCTGCGATAGATCGCGGCGGTCAGGAAGCCCTTGCCGTAGAAATAGACCTCGCGGGCGTCGATGGGCTTGTTGGAACGCCCGCTGCCATCCACCTTGCGCGGCACCGGCTTGATCACGGGAGAGGTGCCTTCGACCCGGACCACGGAGAATTCCACGCCGGAAATGCGCAGGGCGGTGTTCTTGCCATAGACCCGCTCATACTGTTCCTCGAACCGGTCGACCAGGGCGTCGATGCCGGCCGCGTCCAATGCACCGTCGGGCACCGCCACGCTGATCTCGTGCACCTGCTGGCGGAAACGCATGCCGATGAAGCGCTTGATGGTGACGCCATCGCCCAGCGCCTCAACACAACGGGCGGCCAGACCGTTCAGGCTGTCATTGATCCGGGCGATGTCGACATGGTCGGACGCGCGGCGGAACCGGGCCGGGGCATGCTGGCCCAGTGCCAGCGAGAAGGACCGATGCCGGTCGCCGGTGACGGTGCCATAGGCGGAATGGGCCGGGCCGGTATTGGGGATGATGATGGTGGCGATACCGGCGGCCTCGGCGAACTGGTGGGCGTGGGTGGCCCCTGCCCCGCCATAGGCCATCAGCACAAAGTCGCGGGGATCGTAGCCGGCGCGCAGGGTGACGCGGCGCAGCAGGTCGGCCATCTGGTTGTTGGCCACCTCGCGGATGCCGGACGCCGCCTCAGCCACGCCCATGCCCAGCGGTTCGGCGACATGGTCGCGCACCGCCTTGTGCGCCGCCTCGATATCCAGGCGCATCTTGCCGCCCAGGAAATATTTGGGGTCGATGATGCCCAGCACCACGTCGGCATCGGTGATGGTCGGCTCCACCCCGCCCCTGCCATAACAGGCGGGACCGGGCGTGGAACCGGCGCTCTCCGGCCCCACCGTCATGTGCCCGTCGCGGACCCGGGCGATGGAACCGCCGCCGGCACCGATCGCGGTGACCTTGATCGATGGCAGGGCGACATGGAACCGCCCTTCCTCACGCACCGTTTCCAGCAGCGGCTGGCCGTTGACGATCAGGCCCACATCGAAGCTGGTGCCGCCCATGTCGGCGGTCAGGACGTTGGGATAGTTCAGCAGCTCACCCAGCTTCTGCGACGCCAGCACGCCGCCGGCGGGACCCGAGGTCAGCAGGTTCGCCGCCTGGAACGCCGCCTCCGATGCTGGCAGCACGCCGCCGCCGGATTCCATGATGGAAATGGGACCTTCGAACCCATGGCCCCGGATCGCCTTCTCCAACCCATTGATATAGCGATGGATGACCGGGCCCAGATAGGCGTTGATGGCGGTGGTCGATGCCCGCTCATACTCCCCGATGATGGGGACGAGCGACGATGAGGTGGTGACGAAGACGCCCGGCGCCTCTTCGGCCAGCAGTTCCGCCAGCCTTCGCTCATGCGCCATGTTGCGGAAGGACCAGAGCAGGCTGATGGCGATGGATTCCACGCCGTCTTCCACCAGTTTGGCTATGCTGGCACGGGCCGCATCCTCGTCCAGCGGCACGATGATCTCACCCTTGTAATCCACGCGCTCGATGATGCCGGCCGTCAGGGCACGCGGCACGATGGGATCGGGCAGGCGGCGAACGGAGAAATGCGAGATTTCATGTGCCGCCATGCCGACCCAGCCGCCCATGGCGCGCTGGATGCGCAGCGTATCCTCGAACCCGCGGGTGGTCAGCAGGCCGGTCTTCGCCCCCTTGCGCTCGATGAAGGCGTTGGTGGCGGCCGTGGTGCCGTGGGAGAAATACTGCAGCCGGGCGACCAGTTCGGCCGGTGCGATGCCCAGAGCTTCCGCCGCCAGGTTCATGGCGTTTAGCACGCCCATGGTGCGATCCTCCGGCGTGGTCAACGCCTTGAAGATGCGGATGTCGCCATCGTCCGACAACAGGACCAAGTCCGTGAACGTGCCGCCGATATCCGTACCGATATAGGACAAAGAAACCCCCTATTCGCTGTCCGGCCAAGCCTCTGTCGCGGGCTGAACCCGCCGGGCGGCCATGGATGGGCATGCCGCGACGGGGGACCGCCGCCGGCACGCAATAACCCGAAAATCCGTATGGAGATGGCTGGGGACGTGATCGTCCCGAAACCCGCTCCTCCCCTGTCGCCTCGCCTGGTGAGCCGACTTTATTTTGTCCGCTGTGCGGACGTTTGTCCGATATGCGAATGATTGATCACGCCAGACCTGTTGTCAAACGAAAAGTTCGGCTACAGCTTTGTCGGCAGTGGCGGTGGTTGACGCCGCCACCGGGCTTGGATCAGTTTCAGGCCCGGCGGCATCGGCAGCCGCATATAAGGAGAAGACAGGGATGGCACGTCGCCAGGCTGGGGCCACGCCGGGGAACACCGCAGACGAACTGCACGAGACCTATGAGGATGATCCCAATTTCGTGGTGTCGCTGGCGCGCGGGCTGAACGTGCTGCTGGCCTTTGCCGGCTCACGCAAGCATCTCAGCATTTCCGACATCAGCCGCATCACCGGCCTGTCGCGCGGGTCCGTGGCGCGGCTGGTCAATACGCTGGAAAAGCTGGGATATGTGCGCTCGGAGGGGCGGTCGTTCCAGCTGCTGCCCAAGACGCTGGCCCTGGGACAGGCGTACCTCTCATCGAATTCCCTGGCCAGCATGGCGCAGGAGACGCTGGACCGGATTGGCAATCAGGTGAATGAGAGCTGTTCCATCGCCGTGCTGGATGAGGGCCATGTCACCTTCGTGGCGCGGTCGGCCAGCCGGCGCATGGTGTCGGCATCCCTGTCGGTGGGCAGCCGCATCCCCGCCTATTGCACCTCGCTGGGCCGCTGCATCCTGGCGCATCTGCCGCCGGACGAGCTGGAGCGCCAGCTGGCCGGCACCAGCCTGGTCGCCCATACCAGCCGCACCGTCACCGACCGCGCCGCCCTGGACGCAGTGCTGGAACAGGTGCGCCAGACCGGCTATTCAATCTCCGACAGCGAGTTCGAGGAAGGGTTGACCTCCATCGCCGTGCCGATCTTCGGCACCGGCCAGAAGGTGGAGGCAGCCTTGGGCGTGGCCGCCATCCGCTATCCCCATGACGCGCTGGTCGGCACCATCCTGCCGGTGCTGCGCAGCACCGCGCGCGACCTGGGGGCGTTCCTGCGGTTTTAGCAGGCCCTCTCCTGGCGGTGTTGGGGCGGACGGCCTTGCAGGCACCTGAACCGCTGGCGTGAGAGCTGAACCCGGCCGGGCGGTATGCCCCTTCAAGGGCGGACGTCACGCCGTTTTCACCGTCTCCGCGGCACTGCTGCCATCCTTCAGCTCGGGTTTGGGCCCGCCCAAGCGCAGGCCCATCGCGTCCGGCCCATCCTTGGCCGCCTGTTCCTCTGCCCTGGCCATGGCGGCGGCACCGGTCACACCGGTGGGCGTCATCCGATCGGTCAGGCGCATGGTTTCGCGCCACATCCGTTCATCATCCGTGGGCGGGGCGGCGTCGGCTTGCATCAGCCGGTCACCCATGCCGGTGCAGTCCAAGGTCAGCTCGTCACCGTCCAGGGTGAAGCCGTTGGCCTTGCCGATCTGGTCCATCGCATTCTTCAGGTTGCGGTCGGCATCCTTTTGCGACACGCCACCATTCACCTGCCGCATCCAGCCGGCCTGGGCGACCGCTTGCTCCACCTGCTGCGCGTCGCCGATCAGCGTGGTCAGATTGTCCTTCAGTTCCTGATCGCCATCCAGCACCTGCTGCACCTGGGCGGCGCGCGGATCGTCGCCCGCCACTTCCGGCTGGCCCTGGTCGTTCAGCTTGAACTGAATGGGCGGGCTGGCCTGGATGCCCGCGATGGCCAGCGCCATCTGCAATTGCTGCCCCACTTGGCGGCGGGCGGTTTCCACGTCCGCCGGGGTGGGCGGCGCCTTCTGCGCGCCGGTCGCACTTTCCACCAGACTGTGGTTGGTCGCGGTCAGGCCACCGACATCCATCGTCTTGCCGGTGGACGCACCATGGAAGCCGATCTCCCCGCCGGTGCCGATATCTTCCGTTCCGGTGGCCGATGCGCCCGCACTCTTGGAACTGCCGGAAACCGCCGATGCCGGTTGCCAGCGGGTGCGCGCGGCCAGAAGTGCCTGGATATCCATGGGTCATTCCTTCCCATCACTGGGCAATAGTTGCCCATACCGCTGGGCAGGCTTTGCCGACACCCGAGGCGGAGGAGAAGCGGTTTCCCTTGGTCGTCCGGCGGTCTCTCGCATGCCTTTGTCCCGGACACCCCGTCATTGCGGGGAAGGGTACGGGATCAAAAGCAACCGGCATGCCAGCCCCTTGCGGCCTTGCGGCCGCCACCCCACATGCGGGAAATGACAGAGAACCAAATCCTGGCCCTCATCGCATCGGTGCTGGCGCTGATCCTGGTCGTCCGCGGCAACCGGCTGCCGCGCGAGGGGTTGCTGCCCAAGATCGCCATCTGGCTGGCGATCTTCACGGCGGTGGGCCTGGCCTATAAATTCTTCGGGCCAGGCAGTTAGATCGCATTGACGATGTGATGCTTCATACCCCGCCCATTGATCGCAACCGATCAGCGGGCGTCAATCATCGGCGCCGCTATCCGGCGGCGCGGCGACAGTCGCTTACATACCCATTTCCTGAATTCATTTCTCTCAATCGATATCGTCCCGGATTTGGTTAATATAATACTAAATAAATTAACCAATATATTCGCAGTACGATCCAAAACATCGGCGCTCGATAAACAATAATTCATCCGCAATCAAACATACCTACAGATGTAATATTTGAACGGTAGAGGGGGCCATCGCCTTTGCGGCCGTGGCGCGGTCCAGCGTCGTCGGCACCCATTGCTATGAGAAGTCACATGAAGCTCCGCTCCGGCATCTCCCTCGTCGCGCTGTCGCTGACGGCTGCGCTGTCGCCCGCCCTGGCACAGCAGGCCGCAACCGGCTCCGAAACCCAGCTGGAAGAGATCATCGTCACCGGCACCCGGAAGGCGCAGCGCACGGCGTTCGACACCCTGGCCCCTGTGGATGTGATCGGCGGCGGCACCATCGACCAGACGGTGTCGAGCGAATTGGTGGATGCGCTGGCCCAGTCCATCCCGTCCTTCAATGTGCAGCGCCTGCCGGCGGCAGACGGGCTGGCCTTCGTGCGCCCTGCCACGCTGCGCGGCCTGTCGCCGGATCAGACGCTGGTTCTGGTCAATGGCAAGCGCCGCCACCGGTCGGCCCTGCTGGGCAATCGCGGTGCGCAGGGTGCCGATCTGGCCCAGATCCCGTCCTTTGCCATCAAACGGATCGAGGTGCTGCGTGACGGTGCCGCCGCCCAGTACGGGTCGGACGCCATCGCCGGCGTCATCAACATCATCCTGGATGACCAGCCGGGTGTGCAGGCCTTCAGCCAATATTCCAAATATTACGAGGGCGATGGCGAGAATTGGCAGGCTGGCGCCCAGGCCGGGTGGGAGATCGGCCGGGGCGGGCATGTGACCGGCACGGTGGAATGGAACAAGTCCGACGCCACGTCGCGCACGCGCCAGCGTCCCGACGCCATCACCTTCCAGCAGGCCAACCCCACCCTGTCCGTGCCCAATCCCGTGCAGCGCTGGGGTCAGCCGGAGCTGGAGACGGTGCGGCTGGCATTGGACAGCGCCCTGCCGATCAATGATGAGGGGGCGGAGGCCTATCTGTTTGGCACCTATGGTCAGGGCGATGGCTGGACCGACTTCAACTGGCGCAACCCGGCCAGCACCAGCAATGTTTATCGCAACACCACCCAGTTTCCCGGCTGGAACGCCAGCCAGCTTTACCCCGCGGGCTTCACCCCCCGCTTCGGGCAGGAAGACGAGGATATGGCTGTCACCGGCGGCGTGCGCGGCGACATCGCGCCGGGCCTGACCGCCGACCTCTCCGCCTCTTACGGCCGCAGCCGCATCGATTACAAGATGAAGGAGAGCATCAACGCCTCCATGGGACCGTCCAGCCCGACCAGCTTCGATGACGGCTCCCTGATCCAGGACGAAAAAAACATCAATCTGGATTTCGTCTATGACTGGGAGACCGGTGCCCTGTCAGGCCCCGTCAATGTCGCCTTCGGCGGCGAACGGCGCGAAGAGACCTATGAGATCAAGGCCGGCGATCAGGCCTCCTGGCTCGTCGGTCCGGGTGCCGCCGCCGGGCTTGCTACCGGCTCCAATGGCTTCCCCGGCTACAGCCCCGAACAGGCTGGCAGCTTCGATCAGACCTCCTATGCCGGCTATGTGGATGTGGAGGCGCCGTTGACCCGCATCTGGACCGTCGGCATCGCCGGCCGGTATGAGGATTTCTCCGAATTCGGGCACACGACGGACGGCAAGATCTCAACGCGCGTCGAAATCCTGCCCGAGCTGGCCCTGCGGGGGTCGGCCTCCACCGGCTTCCGCGCGCCCACGCCGGGTCAGGCCAACAGCACCCGCACCTCGCAGGGGCTGGACACGGTGACGCTGAACACCTTCACCTCGGGCCGGCTGTCGCCGTCCAACCCGGTCGCGCAATATTTCGGTGCCAAGCCGCTGAAGCCCGAGCAATCGACCAACCTGTCGGCGGGTCTGGCCTTCCAGAATGGTGACGGGCTGTCTCTGACGGCCGACCTCTACCAGATCAAGCTGACCGACCGGTTCAGCCAGTCGGCCAGCTTCACCGTCACCCCGGCCGTGCGGGCACAACTGATCGCGCTGGGGGTGCCGGGGGCCAATACCTTCACCTCCGTCAGCTTCTTCACCAACGATTTCGACACGCGCACGCGGGGTATCGATCTGGTTGGCACCTATTCCCTGCCCGTGGCCGAGGGCACGCTGCTTTTGTCGGCCGCCTATAACTACAACGAGACCAAGGTGGTGGGCGGGTCGCTGGAAGCCAGCGCCACCCAGCGCCGCCTGTTCGAAGAAGGTCTGCCCCAGAACAATGCCAGCCTGTCGGCCGAATATCGCTGGGACGCGTTCAGCCTGCTGGCCAAGATGCGCTATTACGGGAAGTGGACGGACAGTTCCGGCAATGCCACGGGCGATATCTTCCAGACCTTCGGGGCGGAGAGCTTCGTTGATCTGGCCGCCACCTGGGACGTGACGGATGCCCTGTCCGTGCGGATCGGCGCGGAGAATGTCTTCGATACCTATCCGGACGAAGCGACGAACCAGGCAAACCGCGGACTGATCTATTCGCGTAACGCCCCTTACGACACGGATGGCGGCCAGTATTATGTTCGCCTGGATGTGCGCTTCTGATCGGACGGACATGAACAGCCTGACAAGACGCGGCCTGTTACAGGCCGGCCCCGCCGGTGCCGCCCTTCTGGCGGCCGGTAGGGCCAGGGCGGAGCCGGTGGCGGGGACAATGAAAGGGGCGGCAGCGGCGCTGCCGCCCTACACGCTGCCAACGCCGACGGGACCGCAGGACGGCCCTTACTGGCGGGCCGTGGCCGGGCTGTATGACGTCACCAACGATGTCGTGCAGTTGGAAAACGGCAACTGGTGCATGATGGCCCGGCCCGTCCTGGCCGAATATGGCCGGCACATGGACCGGGTCAATCGCGAGACCTCCTTCTATGCCCGCCGCGCCTTCGGGGCGGATGCGCACAAGGTGGTGGCGCGGGTGGCGGCATTGATCGGCTGCGCACCCGACGAGATCACCTTGACCCGCAATGCCACAGAGGCGCTGCTGGCCCTGATCGGTGGCTATAACAGGCTGCGGTCGGGCGATGGGGTGCTTTATGCCGATCTGGATTATGACGCCATGCAGGCGGGGATGGAGGCATTGCGGGCGCGGCGCGGCGTGGAGGTCATCCGCATCACCCTGCCCGAACCCGCCAACCATCAAGGGCTGATCGACGCCTATGAACAGGCCCTGATCCAGCATCCGACCGTGCGTTTGCTGCTGCTGACCCATCTCAGCCATCGCACCGGCCTGGTGCTGCCTGTGGCGGAAATCACGGCGATGGCTAGGCGGCGCGGCGTGGACGTCATCGTCGATGCTGCCCATTCCATCGGCGTTCTGGATTTCAACGCCGACAGCCTCGGGGCGGATTTCGTCGGCTACAACATGCACAAATGGATGGGCGCCCCCGTCGGCGTGGGCGTCCTTTATATCCGCAAGGGTCGTGTGCCCGATATCGACCCGCATATGGGCGAAGCGGACGCCAAGCCCGATGATATCCGGGCCCGCGTGCATACCGGCACCCGTGATCTGGCCGCGATCCTGACAATCCCGACAGCCATCGATTTCCATCAAACCATTGGCACGACCCGTGTGCGGGAGCGGCTGCGTTACCTGCGCGACCGGTGGGCGGAAGCCTTGCGTGACCATCCTGCCTTTGACATCCTGACGCCCGCCGACCCGCGCCTGTCCGCCGGCCTGACCAGCTTCCGCCGTCGGGGCCGGACCAGCGTGGGTGACAATGCCGCCCTGGCCCGCACCCTGCTGGACGAGCATGGGATCTTCACCGTGCTGCGCAGCGGTCTGGGCAGCGGCGCCTGCGTGCGTGTGACGCCCGCCCTTTTCACACAAGGCAACGACATCGACCGGCTGCTGCTGGCCCTGAAGCGCATCGTGGACAAGCAGTGAGTTAGGTCAGTTACTCAATAGCGGCCGCAGCCGCCTTCACGGGCTGGCGCTTGCGCTTGCGCCAGCGGACCAGCAGCTCGTCGAACGGCTTCAGCAGCCGGTCCTGCAGGCCCGGATCGCCCTCCAGCTTGCCGAAGACGAAGGCCCCGGCTTCCAGCGTGGAGACGCTTTCCTTGCGCGGTTCCTTGCGGACATTGCCATAGGCCGAGCGGAAATCCGGATGGATGACGATGCGGCGCAGCTTCAGCATCCAGGCATTGCGCCACCACAGGGTCTTGGCCTGGGCCCAGGTGCCGTCGATCAGCACGATGCCTTCCAGGTCGGCCAGGATCAGGTCGCTGTCGGGCGCCACATCCTTGCGCCCGAACACGGCGATGCCGCCGCGCGGCACCTTGGCCACCTCATCCTTGGCTCCCATGAACAGCACGCCCCAGCGCTTGGCCTCCACCGGGCGGCCCATCGCCTTGGACAGGGACGGCCAGGACAGGCCGACCTTGACCACCGCCCCCTCGATCTGGCCGGCCAGCAGCCGGGCGGTGCCCAGTTCCACATCCTGTTCCTGCGGATGCTGGATGATCAGCAATTGCAGGCGGGTGCGCTCCGGCACCAGGTCGGCGCACAGGCACAGATCGTCGGGCTTGCCGCAGGTGGCGCAAGGGGGCGGCGGGGCCGGCGGCGGCGGAAGGATCAGATGGTCTTCATTCATGGTGGGGCCACCATAGCGCATCATGCGCGCGCTTGGCAGGGGGTGGGCACGCAATGCCGCCATGGCAAGGGGATGGGCCATGACCCGCCCCCCCCCCCCGCTATGCGGGGCAGCCACCCCCGCCCCGCTATGCGGGGCAACCAGCCCAGGCATTGGGACGGCGGGTTTGCGGCCCGGCCCACCCATCGTGTAAAGTGTTCCGCTTGAAATTTCCGGTTCCCGCTTCGAAAGTACCGACCCCCGATGACCCAGGCCGAACTCGCCGACGATTACGAAGACAAGCGTTCCATCAAGCTGCACAAGCCCGAGGATTTCGAGGGCATGCGCCGGGCCGGCCGTCTGGCTGCCGCCACGCTTGATTACATCACGCCCTTCGTCGTTCCCGGTGCGGTGACGGAGGAGATCGACGACAAGATCCTGGCCTATGTGGAGGCCAATGGCGGCACCTCGGCCACTGTCGGGTACAAGGGCTATACCAAGGCCAGTTGCATCTCCATCAACCATGTCGTCTGCCATGGCATTCCGGGGCCAAAGCGTCTGGTCACCGGCGACATCGCCAATATCGACGTCACCGTCATCGTCGATGGCTGGTTCGGCGATACCAGCCGCATGTACATGGTGGGCGATGTCCCGCTGAAGGCGCGGCGTCTGGTCGACGTGACATACGAGGCGATGATGCGCGGCATCTCGGTGGTGAAGCCGGGGGCGACGCTGGGCGATATCGGCCACGCCATCCAGTCCTATGCCGAGAGCTTCCGTTTCTCCGTGGTCCGCGATTTCTGCGGCCATGGGCTGGGCCGTGTCTTCCATGACGCGCCATCGGTGCTGCATTACGGCCAGAAGGGCCGGGGTGCCGTGCTGGAGGAGGGCATGTTCTTCACCATCGAGCCTATGATCAATGCCGGCCGGTACGAGGTGAAGGTCCTGTCCGACGGCTGGACCGCCGTGACCCGCGACAAGAGCCTGTCGGCCCAGTTCGAACATTCCATCGGCGTCACCAAGGACGGGTTCGAGATCTTCACCCTCTCGCCGGCAGGCTATACCAAGCCCCCGTACGCGTAACACTTCCGCCCGCTTCCCGTCTGGCATCCGCCGCCGCCCGCTGCTACACTTGTAGGCAAGTGGCTGGCGATGGTCATGCACATCATGGATGTATCGGGATGGCGGTGAAGCGGACGGCGAAGACGGCCCGGCTGGATGAAGCGGCGGCAAAGGCCCCGGCGACCGACGATGACCTGCTGGCCTCGCTGGTGGCCGGCCGCGGTGACCCGTCGCCAGTGCCCCGGCCGGTACCGGTGGAAGAGGCGGAGGAGGACAAGCCGCATTATCACGGCCACCGCGACCGGCTGCGCCAGCGCTTCCTCACCGCCGGTCCCGACGCGCTGGCCGATTACGAGCTGCTGGAACTGCTGCTGTTCCAGGCCATTCCCCGCCGGGACATCAAGCCGCTGGCCAAGGAGCTGCTGGCCGCGTTCGGCTCGCTCTGGGCCGTGACCCAGGCGCCGGCAGAGGCGCTGCGCAGCCGGTTCAACTTCTCCGATGCCACCATCGCCCATATCAGGGTGGTGGGCGCCATCGGCCTCCGCATGGCCCGGCAACAGGTGATCGGCCAGACCATCCTGTCCTCCTGGCAGAAGCTGCTGGATTACTGCGCCGGCGCCATGGCCCATGAACCGGTGGAACAGTTCCGCCTGCTGTTCCTGGATCGCAAGAACATCCTGATCGCCGACGAGGTGCAGCAGAAGGGCACCATCGACCATACGCCCGTCTATCCGCGCGAGGTGGTGCGCCGCGCGCTGGAGCTGGGGGCCAGCGCGGTGATCCTGGTCCATAACCATCCCAGCGGCGACCCCACGCCCAGCCGCGCCGACCTGGACATGACGAAACAGATCGTCGCCGCCGCCACGGCGCTGGGCGTGGTCATCCACGATCATGTCATCATCGGCAAGGGCGGCAAATATGTCAGCTTCAAGAGTGCGGGATTGATGTGATCCATCCCCCTGTATGGCTTGAGGCGGGAGCTTCCACAGAAAATATCCCACCCTAACCTTCCGGTTAGGTTGCGTCGTCGGCCCGCCGGATCGTTGCATAAGGCAATGTCTGTTGCATTATTAAACGCATTTCCAAGAATTTTGCATTATGCAATATGTCAATGGGGCGTAAACACACCCAGATTGCCGCAGATTCCCTCAACTTTTAGGGTCTGCACGCACTTGGCATCCGGCCTGCAATCCTTGGTTCCCATGAAGGCAACAACGCCTCACCCAATGAACCGACGGAGCCGACCATGACCAAGTTCTTCGCCAAGACCGCCGCTGCCGCCCTGATCGTCGCCGCCATCGCCAGCCCCGCCCTGGCCCAGAACGCGTCCGGCACCATCCAGCTGAAGGGCAATGTCGCGCTGTCCTGCACCATCGCCGTTCAGGACCTGGGCCAGTCCCTGTCCCTGAAGACTGGCGAGAGCAACAAGACCGTCGGCTCCGTCACCGAGAACTGCAATTCCGGCTCCGGCTACAAGATCACGCTGGCCTCGTCCAACGCCGGCAAGCTGAAGTCCGGCAACTTCACCATCGATTATCAGGTGAACTACGACAGCTTCACCGGTGCCCTGACCAGCCAGGCCGTCGTTGACCGCGCCAACGCGCAGTTCAACAAGAAGTCCGATCTGAAGGTCACCGTTGCCGCCTCCGACCAGTATATCGCCGGCGACTATGCCGACACCGTCACCGTCACCATCGCCGCCAAGTAAGCAACCGGCCACCAGCCCTCGGCCAAAGCGACCTTCGTCGGGCAGTACCAAGCCTGCTCCCCCGTCCGGGAAACCGGGCGGGGGCTTTTTCATGATGGGGCCGACGGGAAATCGGGCCAAATCACTCGCATTTTACACAATTCCTCTCTAAACTTCCCCGGCGCAATTGATCGGCCATCCCAGGGCACGGTCTGGAGGATGGCAATGGCGGGTTGGCAGTCGAGCATGGTGAAAACGGCGGCGCAGGCCGGCCGCATCAGTGCCGCGGAAACCGTGGCCATTGCCCGTGCCAATCTGGGACTGGTGGTGGGGGACACCGCCTCGCTGGAATTCCTGCGCGAGGTCAATGCCATTGCCGAGGGGCCCAACAATTCCTTCTATGTCGGGGACGGCGATTCGCGCAGCAACGTGTTGGCGGCCATCCGCTACGAATTGATCAATCCCCGCGCCGTCGCCGATAATTGGCTGCTGGCCGGCGCCTATGCCGGGACAGAGGTGGCGGACTGGCAGGGCAGTGCCCGCGTGGGTGACCAGGTGCGGCTGAACTGGACCCCGTCGGCCAGCCAGGCCCAGCGCGCCCACGCCTTCATCCTGACCGGCATCGATGCCGCCACCGGTGCCGTGACCCGCCTGGACACGACGGGCCGCAATGGGGTGGTGGCCGAAACCGTGACCAGCGCCGCCGATTTCGCCGCCGCGTCCCCCAATGAGCTGCTGGTCTATCGCCTGCGCTCTGAATTCGACATACGCACGGGCACGACCGCCGCCGACATCCTGGCCGCATCGGCCGGCAGCACCGGAACCCTGCTGGATGGCGGGGTGGGCAATGACAATCTGACCGGCGGCGACCATGCCGACATCCTGATCGGCGGGCTGGGCGCCGACACGCTGACCGGCGGGGCGGGTTCGGATTTCCTGCGCGGCGGCAGCGGCGTGGATTCCATGGTCGGCGGGGCCGGTGCCGACAATTACGAGGTCGATGTCTCCGGCGACAAGGTGGTGGAGAATGATGGTGAAGGCATCGACAGCGTCTTCATCACCAACAGCTACACCCTGCCCGACAATGTCGAAAATCTGGTGATCGTCTCGGTCGCCAGCCTGATCGCTACGGGCAACGGGCTGGACAACATCATCCTGGGCCATAATGGCAATGACACGCTGAATGGCGGGGCCGGCAACGACACGCTGGAAGGCGGGCTGGGCAACGACCTGCTGAACGGCGGCACCGGCGCCGACATGATGACCGGCGGGGCCGGCAACGACATCTATGTCGTGGATGACGAGACCGACAGCATGACAGAGGCGCTGGCCGCCGGCACGGATGAGGTGCGGACCACGCTGGCCACCTACCGCCTGGGCGCCAACCTGGACCTGCTGACCTATCAGGGCAAGGAGGCGTTCGCCGGCCTGGGCAACGCGCTCAACAACAAGCTGACCGGCGGGGTCGGCAACGATACGCTGGATGGCGGGGCCGGCAACGATACCATGGCCGGCGGGGCCGGCGACGACACCTATATCATCGATGCCAGCGGCGACATCATCACCGAACTGACCAAGGGCGGCAACGATACGGTGCTGACCAGTCTGGCGCGCTTTTCGCTGGGGGCGGAGGTGGAGAACCTCACCTATACCGGCGGCGACGGCTTCACCGGCACCGGCAACGCGCTCAACAACATCCTGACTGGTGGCGACGGCAATGACCGGCTGAATGGCGGCAACGGCAATGACACAACCGTCGGCGGGGCCGGCAACGACACCCTGGTCGGCAGTGCGGGCATTGACGAGATGACGGGCGGCGACGGCCAGGACCTGTTCCAGTTCGCCACCGCGATCGAAGGCCGCGCCACCGGCACAATCACCCGCGCCGGCATCGACCTGATCACCGACCTGGATCTGGGTGGCGGCGACGGTGACTGGGTGGACCGCCTCGACCTGCCCTTCACTGTGCGCACCATCGCGGAAGGTGGGGAGACGGCGATGACCGGCACCACTCTGGCCGCCGCCGTCAACCGCCTGTTCGCCACCACCGGCCCGCTGGGCAAGAACGGCACGGCCGGCATCTTCTCCTATGGCGAGGACAAGTACCTGGTGGTCAGCGGCATGGTCACCGGCCAAGTCTTCGGCACCGACGATGTCATCGTCAACATCACCGGCTATACCGGCACGCTGGATATCGGCGATCTGATCTGAGGGACGGGGCCCGGCTGGGCGCAGTGCCGTCAAGCCGGGAACCGTCCCTTCAGGAATTCAACTCGGTCTGGCATCTTGGCTTGATCGACGTTTCATTGATGTAAAATAGAAAAATTATGAAAACTATTGCAGGTATGGCTCCTCCCGTGGCCAAACCGGATATCGCTTCTATGATGATGAGTATAACGGCCAGTACCAATGCGGCCAATACAGCACAATATAAACAGCAATTTCCGCAGAGATTGGGAAGTAACGCGAAGCCGGCAACCATTCCGGCGAACGCGCCAATGGCGATCAGCACACCCGAAAGGGTGCTGACGTTTGCCAAAGCCAAGGGCACGCCGTCCGGGACAGCCGTGGCCATGATGGCAAAGAACGTCGCCAATCCCAGTATCAGCGCCAGCATGAGCAACTTGCAGCCGACCGTCCGCCAGAAAGAGGCGCCGATCTTGGCCAGATAATCCTGACAATTCCGGCACAGCACGCATTCAATCGCGGGCGGGCCCACGGTGGTGGAATCGGCACAATCGGTGGCGGCGCATTTCTGCACGGCCAATGTGAGACTTGTCGTCTGGTGGCAGCCGCTTGGACTGATCACGCTGAGCGTCGCCGTGCGCGACCCGCCATTCGTATAGAAATGGTGGAAGGTGAAGCTCTGCTGGCCACTTCCCCCGGCACCGAACTGCACATCGGCACCGTCGCCGAACGACAGGTTGAACTGCGTCGCCGCGGCCCCCTGTCCGCATCCGGCATATGTTGTCGCATCGACGTAGAATACATATTTACGCGCACAGGTTCCGTTGCCGTCCTTCTGGCAGCCGAGATCCGTCGCCGAGAGCGACAGATTATCGGGGCATTGTGCCGGCGTGTTGCAGGCCGGAACGACGATCGCGACACTTCCATAGGTGCAGGGCACGGGATGGATCGCGACCAGCGTGGCGACATAGGGCGATCCGGCGGCGCTCAGTTCGACAGGCAATTGGACGTTCGGGGATGCCGACGCGGTGGAAAACGCCACGGAATTCCAGGCGACAATCGTGCCCGCCTGATCCTTGATCTGCCACTGCAGCGTCGCGGGCCCACAGGGTGGTGACGGCGGACTGAAACTGGCGCTCAGCACAACAAGGCGCCCGCAATTGTCGCCGCAATCGCCGACCTGCGCCGACAGCGGCCCGACGATCGCACAGCAATCCGGCGGCGCGCAGGCGTCGAGATGGAGCGTAATGGCGGATGCGGGACAGGCGCCATGCAAGCTGTCTTCGATACTGACCGTATAGTCCGTCGCAACGGCCGACGGGTACAGGTGGCTTTCCTGAAATGAAAATGAACCTAAAGTCGTGAATACATTTGATCCGCTGTGACTCTGATTATGATCAAAATCGATGTTCAGAACATAGGGCAGGCATCTCGGATCATTCAGCGTGAATGAAACCAGGAAATCCACCAGCCGCTCGCCATTCACGCAAGGTCCGATCGATGGCGTGATGGTGAAATCAACGCAGCAATCGGCCCCGCATGGCAGCTTGATCTGCGCGTCGGCAAAGCAATCCTTGTCCGACAGGCACGTGACACGTACCCGATAATCGCCACCACAGGGGAGCGGACGACCCAGCGGCGACGTCAGGGTCGCCGTCACCGTGCCGCCGGACGTAAACGCCGTCGTCGACAGCAAGGGCGTGGCGGCCCCGACCTGGAAGATCTCGATGGAAACCTCGTCACAACCGGAAACCGACGCGGTCACGGTGACCGACTGAAATCCTCCGTTCTGCGAGGTGCCGACGCCCGTAAATGACGTAATCGAAATCTCGCAGGTCATGGCGCCCTCCAGGTAACATTCTCCGGGTGGATTCTCGCTTTGATTGGTTCCAGTAATATTCCAAACTCTGCGCCTCCTTTTGGATTTCCACAAGCCCGGTCCGATGCGCGTCTATCGATAAATGGTCGGGCCACTGGCACGGGCGGCGCGCTGTGCGGTTCTCAAACGGTAAATCGCTGACACAGGCCCAAGCGTGATGCTATGATCTGCCCATCAAAGACATTCCTGCGCCTTTGAATCGGAGCGCGTACCGCGATAGCTCCGAAACATCGCGATTTTCCGTTTCACGATGTTGCACAGGGCCGCCGCATTCGGAGTTTTCCCCGCCCGCACTCCGAATGGCGTCCCCGCAAATCCTGCATGTTGACGGATTATATCCGATATCGGATGGTTAACCGCCACCCGACATCAAGGACCCCGATCATGCGTTTTCTCACCCTGCTGGGCCGGCTGGTCCGGATTGCCCCGCCCCATCCCGACCTGCCCGATGTGATCCTGCGCGAGCTCGATGCCGGCACGCTTCGCGCGCTGGAGGAGACGGCGCGGCGCCATCGCCGGCCTTTTTCGTTCCGTATTCATCCGATCTCGGAACTGACGGAATACAGGGACAGATTGTTTCTTGCAACCTTCCCGCCCTTCAGCGATAAATCCTTCTGAACCCCTTCCCGCCACCATCCAGCAGAGGAGCAAATTTCCATGGATAATCTGTTTAACCATACCGGTACCCAGCGCGGGGTATCCCCGCGCGGTACCGGCTATCTGATGACCGCCCGACAAATCACCCTCAACCAACAAACGATCTTCCGAACAATCGAGGGCAGTGATGAGCTTCTTCATGTCGCTGGGCAAGGGCCCGAAATTCTTCTTTGAACTGACAAGCCGGCCCCATCGGGACGCCCCACGCACGCGCGGCTATGAAGTCCGGCGCGAGAATGGCGAGACCCTGATCTGGTTCGGCCGGCTGCATGTGATTTATACGCCGGGCCGCTGGCGCCCGGTGGCCAGGGGACCCACAAACGATGGCCGTCACCATGATGCCTACCAATCCAGGGACCGCCGCCTGGCATCCTGAAACGCTGGACCCGCTGGTCCGCGTCCTGGAAGCGCTGCGGACATTGGATCCCGACCTGCCCATCCAATATGCGCTGTCGTTCCTGACGATCGCGCAGAATGAGGGTCTGTCGATCCGCGACCTGTCGGAACGGCTGGGCATCGCCCAATCCTCGGCCTCGCGCAATGTGGCGGCCTTGTCGAAATGGCACAGCTTCGGCAAGGCCGGCCACGATCTGGTGCAGGCGGAGGAGGACCCGCGTGAGCGCCGCCGCAAGATCATCACCCTGACCGACAAGGGGCGTGCACTGGCGGCACAATTGTCGGAGCTGATCCAGCCCCATCACCGCCCCACCCTGCGCCGCACGGCGTAAGGTGGTCGCGATCGGGCATGGACATCTGGACATGACAGGGGCGGCTCCAACGGGCCGCCCCTTTTCTACTGGCCGTAAGCGGCCAGGAAGACCCTGACCGCCGCCGCCGTGCGCGCCTGCTTTTCCGCATCGCTCATCGGGGGCAGCACGCCCAGCAGGCCCCGCAGCTGCGTATGACCGTTCAGCAGGCCGAAGAAATGCTCGGCCGCCTGCATCGGATCGGGCGTGTTCAGCCGCCCGTCATCATGCTGGCGCTTCAGGAAGGCGGCGATGCGGGAAAGCGAGACGGCAGGGCCGGTCTGGTAGAAATGCCGCGCCAGTTCCGTTTCCGCACCGGCCGACAGGATGACGCGCAGCAGGCAGTTCAGCTGCTTGCCCGCCATCAGGTCCAGGAACCGGATACCCTGATCGGTCAGCACCTCGGCCACCGGGCGGCCAGGGTCGGCCATGGTCACCGGTTCGGTCATGCGTTCCGACCGGCGCACCACCATGGCATCGAACAGCCGGTCCTTGGCGGTGAAATGCTTGTAGATGGTCTGTTTGGAGACGCCGGCCATCTCCGCCACCTTGTCCATGCTGGCGCCATAGCCATCCTGGGCGAAGGCATCCTCGGCGGCGTCCAGGATGGCGTCGCGCTTGGCCATGTCCAGGGGACGCCCGGCACCGCGGCGCACCGGCTTCACATCCTCCATCCCATCCGTCGCGCTCATCACCGTTGCCCCCTTCTCAATGCCCGCCTTCCGGCGCCCCGCGCAGCACCGGCCGCTTCACAAACGGCAGCGTCAGCAGCGCCAGGGTGAACACCACCCCCATGGCCAGGAACAGGTCGGAGAAGGTCATCACCGTCGCCTGGCGTTGGATGGTGGCCGCCAGCACGGGCAGACCGGCCGTGGCCGGATCGGCACCCGTGGCCTCGGCCACGCGGGACCCGACGCCGGCCAGATAATTCTGCACCTCCGGCCGCGTCGGGTCGATCCAGTCATAAAGCACGCGGCCATGCTGGGCCATACGCTCGGTGATCAGGGTGTTGATCCCGGCCAGCCCGAACGCCCCGCCCAGATTGCGCATCAGGTTGAACAGGCCGGACGCATTGGGCACCTGCTGGGGCGGCAGCGTGCCCATGGCCAGCGAGGTGATGGGGATGATGCAGAACATCAGCCCCGCCCCCCGGATCATCTGCGGCACCAGCAGCTGGTCGAACTGCCAGTCGGCGGTGACGGGCACGGAGATATAGAAGCTGGTGGCCAGCAGGGTGAAGCCGATGGCCAGCACCTTGCGCACGTCGATCTTCGACGATAGCACCCCGGCGATGGGCGAGGACAGGAACTGGCAGATGCCGGTCACCACCATGGTGGCGCCGATCTGCTGGGCATTCAGCCCCCGCACCTGGCCCAGATAGAGCGGCAGCATATAGACCGAGCCATAGAGCCCGATACCGATGATGAAGCCATAGATGGAGCCCATGGCGAAATTGACGTTGCGCAGGGATCGCAGATCGACGATCGGCTTGTCATAGGTGAACATACGCCAGAAGAAGCCGATGCCGGCCACGGCCGCCACGATGGCGAAATCGCGGATCGTCTCGTCCTGGAACCATTGCTCGCGCGCCCCTTCCTCGATCACGTAATCCAGGCTGGCCAGGAAGATGGCCATCAGGGCAATGCCCGTCAGGTCGATACCCTTCAGCAGCGAGCGATTCGGCCTGTCGATATCGATGCAGGTCCAGACGATGGCGGCCACGGCCAGGCCCGGCACCAGATTGATGATGAACAGCCAGTGCCAGGAAAACTGCTCCGTCAGGAACCCGCCCAGCGTCGGCCCGATGGTGGGGCCCAGCGTGGCCACCAGCCCGATGACCACGGTGACGGGTGCGCGGCGCGCGGGCGGGAAGGCGGTGAAGCTGGTGGCGAAGACGGTGGGGATCATGCCGCCACCGATGAAGCCCTGCAGGGTACGCCAGACAACCAGTTCCTCCAGGGAGGAGGACTGGGCACAGAGCAGGCTGGTCAGCGTAAAGCCCAAGGCCGCCACCGTGAACAGCACCCGCGTGGACAGAAGCCGCGTCAGATAACCTGAGAGCGGGATCATCACCACTTCGGCGATCAGATAGCTGGTCTGGACCCAGACGATCTCATCGGCACTGGCCGCCACACCCGCCTGGATCTGGCGCAGGCTGCTGGCCACAATCTGGATATCCAGAATGGCCATGAACATGCCGAACACCATGGCCACGAAGCCGACCAGGGTGCGCTTGGAAATGCCGGCAGTGATGGGTGGCGGCGGGGCCGGAAGTTCCGCCCCGTCCAGGGTGGCGGTGGTGCTCATGGCCGTACCGCCACCTGCTGGGGAATGGTGATGTCGGCCCGGGCGATGCCGATCAGGTCACGTCCACCGCCACGGGTATCGACGCTGGCCTCCACCGACAGGCCGGGACGCAAGCGGCCGGCCAGCGGCCCGTCCTTGGGCAGGGCGATGCGCACCGGTACGCGCTGCACGATCTTGGTGAAGTTGCCCGTGGCATTTTCCGGCGGCAGCAGGCTGAACTGCGCGCCCGACGCCGGCGACAGGCTGTCGATCCTGCCGGTGACCACCAGGCCCGGATAGGCATCCACGGTCAGTTCCACCGGCTGGCCCACGCGCAGCCGGCCGATCTGGGTCTCCTTGAAATTGGCGGTGACATAGGCGTCCTGGACGGGAACCAGCGACATCATCTGGGCGCCGGCCTTCACGAACTGGCCCACGCGGGCACCGGAACTGCCGATCACGCCGTCGATGGGGGCGCGGATGGTGCTCTTGTCCAAATCGTTCTCCGCCAGTTCCAGGGCGGCCTGGGCCTCCTTCAGCGCGGCTTCCGCCTTGGACCTTTCGGTGGACAGGACCGACACCTGGTCGCGCTCCGCCACCAGGGCGGCCTGCGCCCTGGCCAGGGCCGCACCCGCCTTCTGCGCGTCGGCCTGGGTGGTGGACAGCTTCTGCTGGCTGGCGAACTCCCGCCCGGCCAATGCCGTATAGCGCTGGGCGTCGGCCCCGGCCCGGCGCTGTTCGGCCTGGGCCGACGCCACATTCGCGGCGGCCTGGCGGATCAGCGAATCCTCCAGCGTCAGGCGGCTGTCGATATTGGCGATGGATGCCGCCGCCGCGTCACGCCGGGCGCGGGCCTGGTCGGCCTTGGCGCGCAGGTCGCGGTCATCCAGCCGGGCCAGCACCTCGCCCGCCCGCACCATCTGGTTTTCCACCACCTCCACCGCGGCGAGATAACCCTCCACCCGCGGGCTGATCATGGTGATGTCGGCCTCGACATAGGCATTGTCGGTGGACTCATTGAACCGTGCGACGGACCACCAGTGCCAGCCGCCATACGTACCAGCAACCAACAGCGGCACGGCGAGGGTCAGGGCGATCTTCCTGTTCATGGTCTTGATCCTGGGTCGGCAATTACGGAACTGGATAGTCCAGTTTTGTGATGAAGGTGCATCCTGACCGTCTGGCGGTCAACCGAATTAATAGACTGGATAGTTCCGTATTCGTGAAGGCTGTCATGCCCTGACCGCATGGTCATAAGTGGGTGCTTGTGGAGACCCCTGATTTAACGTTCTATTCAAACCCGTGACAGGCATCGCGGGGCGCGAGATGACAGGGGCGGCTTTTGACAGACGGGCATTGCTGCGGCTGGGTGCGGGTGCCCTGGCCGCAGCCGCGCTGCCATCCCCTGCCCTGGCGGCAGAGGCCAATCTGGATGATCCCAAGCTGCGCTTCGTGAATGTGCCGCCCCTGCTGCTGCCAGGGCGGGAGCGCTATACCTTCATCCGCATCGCCATGCAGCTGGTCGTACGCCGGACCGAGCAGTTGCCGGTGGAATCGGCCCTGGTCAATACCTATATGCCGCGCATCGTGGGGCTGCTCACCGAACAGCTTCCCACGGATGACAGCCTGACCCGCACCGCCGGGCCCGATGATCTGAAGGAAGTGAAGCGCCATGTCCGCGATCTGGCCAACAATATCATCGGCCAGCCGCTGGTGGAGGATGTGCTGATCGTCAGCTTCCTGACGGGTTGAGTTATCGCAGCAACCCCCGCAGCCGGTAAAGCGCATCCAGCGCTTCGCGCGGCGTCAACTCGTCGGGATTGATATCGCGCAGTTCCGCCTCCACGACCGATGGTTCCGGTTCCGTAACGATCTGCCTGGGTGCCGGCTTCTGCGCCATGGCGGCGAACAGCGGCAGGTCGTCGGCCAAGCGGCTGGCCGCACTGGCCTGATCGCCCTTCTCCAGGATATGCAACACCTGTTCCGCCCGCGTAATGACAGTCGGCGGCAGCCCGGCCAGGCGGGCGACATGGATGCCATAGGACCGGTCGGCGGCACCCGCCGCCACCTCATGCAGGAAGATGACGTCGCCCTTCCATTCCTTGATGCGCATCGTGTGGCAGGACAGGTCGGGCAGCTTGGCCGACAGGGCGGTCAGTTCGTGATAGTGGGTGGCGAACAGGCCGCGGCAGCGGGCCATCTCATGCAGATGCTCCATACAGGCCCAGGCGATGGACAGGCCGTCGAAGGTGGCGGTGCCACGCCCGATCTCGTCCAGGATGACCAGGGACTGGCGGGTGGCCTGGTTCAGGATGGTGGCCGTCTCCACCATCTCCACCATGAAGGTGGACCGCCCGCGCGCCAGATCATCGGCCGCCCCCACCCGGCTGAACAGCTTGTCCACGGTGCCGATACGGGCCCGGGTGGCGGGCACGTAGCTGCCCATCTGCGCCAGCACGGCGATCAGGGCGTTCTGGCGCAGGAAGGTGGATTTACCCGCCATGTTCGGGCCGGTCAGCAGCCACAGGCGCTGGCCCGGCGACAGGTCGCAATCGTTCGCCACAAACGGGCCGCCGCCGCTTTCCGACAGGGCCAGTTCCACCACGGGATGGCGCCCGCCCGCCACGTCGAAGGACAGGTCGCTGGCCATTTCCGGCCGGCACCAGCCGCCATCGACCGCCAGATCGGCCAGCGCGGCGGTGACGTCCAGGGTGGCCAGCGCCCGGGCCGTGGTGGCGATGGGATCGGCCAGGTCGATCACCGCCCGCACCAGCTGGGCAAAAATCTCCAGTTCCAGGGCCAGTGACCGGTCGCCGGCTTCGGCCACCTTGCGCTCCAGTTCCGACAGGGCAACGGTGGTGAAGCGCACGGCCCCGGCCATGGTCTGACGATGGATGAAATCGGCCCGGTGCTTCTCCGACATCAGCTTGTCAGCATGGATGGCCGTGACCTCGATATAATAACCCAGCACATTATTGTGCCGGATCTTCAGGGATGCGATGCCCGTGGCATCGACATATTGCGCCTGCAAATTGGCGATGTGGCGGCGGCTGTCATCGCGCAGGGCCCGCAACTCATCCAGGGCCGGGGCATAACCGGCGGCCACGAAGCCGCCATCGCGTGCCAGCAGCGGCAGGTCCGGGCCCAGGGCGCGCGACAACAGCCCGATCAGCCCCTCATGATCGGCCCCTGGGCCACCGCCCAGCCCCTCGACGATGCGCGACAGGCCCGCCGGCAAAGGGGGGGCGATGCCGCCAGCGCCATAGGCCAACCGGCCACGCAAGGCGACGGCGCGGTCCAGCGCGTCGCGCACCGCCGCCAGGTCGCGCGGGCTGCCGCGGTCCAGCGTCAGGCGGGTCAGCGAACGTTCCATGTCCGGCGTGCGGCGCAAATCCTCGCGGATATCGATGCGCAGCGCCGTCTCCCCCGCCAGATAGGCCACCATGTCCAGCCGCCGCTCGATCCGCGCCGGATCGGTCAGCGGTGCCGACAGGCGCCCGGCCAGCAGGCGAGCACCGGCGCCGGTGACGGTGCGGTCAATGGCGGCCAGCAGACTGCCCTTGCGGTCGCCGGTCAGGGTGCGGGTCAGTTCCAGGTTGCGGCGGGTGGCGGGGTCGATCTCCATCACCTGGCCGGCGGCCAGACGGCGGGGCGCATCGATGCGCGGCAGACGACCCTTCTGGGTCAGTTCCACATAGTCGACCAGGGCACCGGCCGCCGCCACCTCCGCCCGGCCGAAGGCACCGAACGCGTCCAGCGTGCCGACATGATAGAGCGACAGCAGGCGCTTGCGCCCATTCTCGCTGTCGAACCTTGCATTGGGCTGCACCGTCAGGCGGGCGCGCCATTCATCCCACAGCGGCGACAGCTCATCGGTCTGCGACAATCGTTCGGGCAGCAGCAGTTCCCCCGGCGACAGGCGGGCCAGCAGGGAGGGCAGGTTCACCCGCTCCACCGGCGACAGGGTCAGCTCGCCCGTCGATAGGTCCAGCCAGGCCAGCCCGCCCTCGCCCCCGGCCTCCGCCATGGCGGCCAGGTAATTGTTGGACCTTGCGTCCAGCAACCCATCCTCGGTGATGGTGCCCGGCGTGACGACGCGGACCACGTCGCGGCGGACCACCGATTTGCTGCCGCGCTTCTTGGCCTCCGCCGGGTCTTCGGTCTGCTCACAGATGGCGACGCGGAAACCGGCGCGGATCAGGCGGGAGAGGTACTGTTCATGGGAATGGACCGGCACGCCGCACATGGGGATATCCTCCCCCTGGTGCTGGCCGCGCTTGGTCAATGTAATGTCCAGCGATGCCGCCGCCTGGACCGCGTCGTCGAAGAACAGCTCGTAGAAATCGCCCATCCGGTAGAACAGCAGCGAGCCGGGATGCTGGCGCTTGATCTCCAGATACTGCGTCATCATGGGGGAGACGGGAGAATTGGAGACGGGGGAGCTGTTGTCGGTCACGGGACGGTCATAGGGCTGCCGAAGGGAAGCGGCACCCTAGCACCCCACCCGCACGCCTCAAAGCGTCAGTGCCGCCGCCTGGAAACTGACCAGCTCATCCTCCACCACCTCGTCCGTAGGGCGCAGCAGCGGAGATGGGGGGCGGCGCATGGACGATCCGGAAACGCCGCACAGCAGCATGTCGATCTGGTCGGGATGGTTGCTGAGCGGCAGGATCACCCCATCCAGGCGCAGCCGGCCACGCCGTGTGTTCAGCACCGCGCTGGTGGCCACGGGCAAGGCCTCCCGGCTGGCGCGGTCCATCCAGTGGCACCAATGGTCGCCCAGATCGGCGGGCCAGGATTGGCGCAGCGTGGTGCCGGTCAGCGCCCGGCCGAACAGCCCGTCCAGGCCGGTCCCCACCAGACGGTAGCGATAATCCGCCTCCAGCACGTCCAGCAGCATGATCCAGGGCAGCAGCGGCTGCACCGCCGCCGGGTCCAGGTCGTGACGGGCCGGAATGGGCCGGTCAGGCCCGCGCCGGGCCGACCAATAATCCACCAGCCCGCGCAGACGCGGGTCCGACACCGGGCCGATCCCTGCTTCGGTCTTCTCCAGCAGATTGGCGACACCGCTCACAGCACACCCCGAAACCCGCGCCGGTAGGATACCGACGCGGGCAGTTTACGCCGCAGGGGTAAACAAAGCCTTGATGCTATCCGCAATCACGCAGCGCCGGCCTCATCTCACGCCCAGCAACGGCCCCAACAGCTTGATCCGGCGGGCCAATTCATAGGTGACAAAGCATCCCGCCACCGTCAGGGCGATCAACAGCACCGACTCGACACCGACCGGCAGGGCCAGCGGCGTCAAATTATGGCCGATCACCACGATCAGGGTCTGGTGGATGATATAGAAGGGAAACACCCCGACCGACAGGTAGCGCAGCAGAGGCGTCGAGCGGTTCAGATGGCGGCGCGCCAAGCCCAGCACGGCCAGGATCATGGCCCATTGTTCCACGGCATAGGCGGTGCGGGCGGTCATGCGCAGGGCATCGGGCGGCTTGGGCGACCCGTCCTGCCAATAGGTCCAGCCATACCAGGCATAGAAGGCCCAGGCCGCCAGGCCGATGCCCAGCAGCAGCCAGCGCCGCGCCGCCAGCCGGTCGAACAGGTCGGTGTTGCGGGCGAAACCGAAGCCCAGCAGGAACATGGCGAAGCTGACCGCATGATTGTACCAGTCCCAGACCAGGTCATGGGTGATGGGGAACGGGTCGAGCATGAAGATACGCAGCAGGGCCAGCGCCAGAACAGGCAGCACCAGCACGGCCCAACCGCGCGTCCAGCCCCCTTCCCCCAGCCGGACCAGCCAGCGCCCCGCCCCCAGCTTCAGCAATCCGGCCAGGATCAGTGTATAGACCAGCAGATAGGCCACGAACCACATATGGTTCCAGGTGGGCAGGGTCAGGCAGTCATCGCCGCGACAGAAGCTTTGGTCAAAGGACAGGTAGCGGCCCCAGAAGGCCCAGTAGCCGTCGGCATAATCGATCTTCTCCACCACCTCGTAATAGGGCTGGGGCACGACCAGGATGGCCATGACGAACAGCAGCGGGATGCCCAGGCGCGGCAGGCGGGACCCGGCCAGTGCCCCCGGCCCCATACGGTCGGCCATGAAGCGGGCAGCCACGCCGGAGATCAGGAACAGAAGCGACAGGCGCCAGGGATTGGTCAGCAGCATCAGCGGCTCTATCGCGAACCCGGCATGCTGGCTCTTCACATGCCAATCCCAACTCACATAGAACATGCCGACATGGTAAAGGATCAGCAGGCCGAAGGCGCCGACCCGGACCCAGTCCAGGAAGGCCAAGCGCTTGTTGCTGGCGGGCGAAACGGATGGGACAGGGTTTGTCATCGTCATCATCAACTTCCCAGGAGGCACGGGGCCAGGAGAGGGGTGGCCAGGGGACGGGGGGCGCTGGTGCCGGCCCCCGCTTCTGGCCCCGTGCCCCCCGTGCCGACAAGGCGGCGGGGACGGGCGGAACCGGTTCTGACGCGACCGGGACGAACGGCACGGGAGTCGTGACGAGCGGCCTGGGCGGCTGGCGGCCCTATCTGGGGCTGGTGCCGCTGATGATCGGGTCCAACATCGTCAACATCGCCTCGGCCTGGGAAGACCGCAACTGGCCCACCTGGCTGCCGGTGCTGACGGAGCTGAGCAGCGCCATCAGTATCCTTTGTCTTTGCTGGCTGCCGGCCCTGGCGCTGGCCAAAGCACCGCTGGCGCGGCCCTGGGGACGGGTGGCCCTGGTGCATGGGGCGACGGCCGTGATTTTCAGCCTGCTGCACACGCTGGGCATGGCGCTGCTGCGCAATAGCACCTCCGCACTGCTGGACCTTGACTACCGGTTCGGGGTGTCGGTTCCGGTGCTGATCTATGAAGGACGCAAGGACATGATGACCTATCTGGTCATCTGCGGCGTCTTCCTGCTGTTCGGCCATGGGCGACCGGCGGCCAGGCCTGTCGTCATCGAGGCACCGCCGGAGGCGGTTCCCGCCACCCCCACTGCCCCGACCCTGTTCGACATCCGCGACGGGTCCCGCCTGTGGCGCGTGACGGTGGCGGAGATCATGGCGGCGCGGTCGGCCGGCAATTACGTGGAATTCCTGCTGGCCGACGGCAAACGCCCCCTGATGCGTACCACCCTGACCCAGGTGGCGGATGAATTGTCGCCCCATGGCATGGCGCGCACCCACCGGTCCTGGCTGGTCAATGCGGCCCATGTGCGGGGGCTGGAACCGGAAGGGTCAGGCGATTACGCCCTGACCCTGACGGATGGCAGTATCGCGCCCTTGTCGCGGCGGTTCCCGGACGCGCTGGAGATGCTCAGGCGCCCCTGATATGGTCCAGCAACGCCCTGGCACCGGCCTCCACCATGTCCAGCACCGCCGTAAAGCCTTCGGCACCGCCATAATAGGGGTCGGGCACGTCGCGTCCGCGCCAGGGGGCCGGGGCGAAATCGGTAAAGAGAGCCAGTTGCGCCGCCGACCCCGCCGGAGCCAGCCGGCGCATGATGTCCAGATGCCCGCGATCCATGGCCAGCATCAGGTCGAACCGGTCATAATCCGTCGCCACCAGCTTGCGGGCGCGCAGCGGCGACAGGTCGTATCCCCGCGTGCGGGCGGCGCGCACCGTGCGCGGATCGGGCCCCTCCCCGATGTGATAGCCATGGGTACCGGCACTGTCGACCCGCACATCCAGCCCGGCATCGGCCACCAGCTTGGCGAACACCCCATCCGCCGTGGGGGAGCGACAGATATTGCCGGTGCAGACGAACAGGACGGAGCGCATGGGGAAAACCACAGGAACGGTTGCCGGGTCGCGGATGAATTTATAGCAGGCGAACACAACCCTGACGACATGGACTTGTCCGGCGGGCGCTACCCATGCCACCCTGCCCCCCGGCTTCCCCATCATTGCCGGTCCGCCCCATGATCGATCCCAACCTCAAGCGCCTGTTACAGGGATTGCGGCCCGATGCGGGTCTGGTGGTCCTGACCGGGGCCGGCATCAGCCGCGAGTCCGGCCTGCACACCTTCCGCGATGCCGACGGCATCTGGGCCCAGGTGCGGCTGGAGGAGGTGGCCACACCCCAGGCCTTCGCCCGCGACCCGGCCCGCGTCCAGGGTTTCTACAATGCCCGCCGCCGCGCAGTGCAGGACCCGGCGGTGCGGCCCAACGCGGCGCATGCGGCGCTGGTGCGCCTGGAGAGGGAATGGCGCGGGCCGTTCCTGCTGGTTACCCAGAATGTCGATGACCTGCATGACCGGGCCGGCTCCACCCGCCTGCTGCATATGCATGGCGAACTGCTGAAGATCCGCTGCACCGCGTGTGACCACATCGACCGGTGCGAAGGCGATCTGGATACCGATGCCACCTGCCCCGATTGCGGCGCACGCGGCACCTTGCGGCCGCATATCGTCTGGTTCGGGGAGATGCCCCTGTACATGGCGGAGATCGGCGAGGCTCTGTCCGATGCCGGCCTGTTCCTGTCCATCGGCACGTCGGGCACCGTCTATCCGGCCGCTGGCTTCACGGCCGAGGCGCGCGCCAACGGCGCCGTCACCGTGGAAATCAATATGGAGGAAACAGGCGGGCGATTCGATGGCGGGTTTTACGGTCCCGCCACCGCGACCGTGCCGGCCCTGGTCGATTATCTGTTGAAGGAGGTCCGATGAACAGCATCCTTGTCACGCCCGCCGACCCGACACAGCCCGATGCCCGCGCCCTGATCGCGGCCTTGGACCTGTATCTGGGACAGCTCTACCAGCCCGATGACAACCACCTGCTGAACCCCGAACAGCTGAAGGCGCCCGACATGCGCTTCCTGCTGGCGCGGCGCGATGGGCGCGCCGTGGGCTGCGGCGCGCTGCGCATCGATCCGGCGGGTTATGCGGAGGTGAAACGCATGTATGTCGATCCCGTGCATCGCGGGCGCGGCATCGCCGGGGCCATCATGGCAAGGCTGGAGGAACTGGCCCGCACCGAGGGCATCACCCTGCTGAAGCTGGAAACCGGGGATCTGCAGCGCGAGGCGGTGGGCCTTTATCGCCGGCTGGGCTTCACCGATTGCGGCGCCTTCGGCGATTATCCCTGCGGTGGCAGCGCCAGCATCTTCATGGAGAAACACCTGTGATCGCCCCTTTTTCTGCGGCATAGTGCCGTTAAAATTGACAGCGCTATCAATAATCATGGGAGGATCAAGGCATGCGGCGGATCGGTTGGGGCCTGGCGGCCCTGTTGCTGTTGGCGGGCACGGGCATGATGGCCGGCGCGGCGGAGATGGATCCCAAGCTGGAAGCCATCCTGGCCGGCGATCCGGAATACCGGCCACAACGCCTGACCCTGGCCGACATTCCGTCGGCCGTCGGCCCAGCGGTCAGCCTGCTGAATGGCCGGGACCTGTCGGACTGGGACATCTGGCTGGGCTATGCCGATCCGTCCATCACCTACACCAACAAGACCGAGACGCCATACGGAGCCCGACCCGACGGCGATCCGATGTTCACCATGGTAACGCTGGAGGGGGAGCCCGCCCTGCGCGTCGATGGCGCCACCTGGGGCTCCATCGTCCATCGCGGGGTTTACGGCGATTACCACCTGCGCCTGGAATTCAAATGGAGCGGCAAGCGCCATGCCCCGCGCCTGGATCTGCCGGAGAATAACGGCCTGCTCTATCATTCCTTCGGGCCGGCGGGCGGCGTCTATGGCACCTGGATGCCGGCCGTGGAGTTCGAGATCATGCGTGGGTCCACCGGCATGGTCGTGCCCGTGGGAACTATGGTGAAGCCGGTGACGGATGCCGCCCGCGACCGGTCCCTGATCGACCCGCAACGCCGCTACATGGCCGGCGGACGCGCCGTGACGGTGGAGGCGCCGGCCTGGAACGTCGAAGCGGCCACGGACGCCGAACGGCCTGTGGGGCAATGGAACGTCCTGGATCTCTATGTCCTGGGCGACCGTTCCATCCATGTGGTCAACGGCATACCGGTCATGGAACTGCGCGATCTGTCCGTGCTGGGTGCCGACGGCAAACGCACGTCCCTGACGCGCGGCCATATCCAGTTCCAATCGGAAGGCGCGGAAACCTTCTTCCGCCGCATCACCCTGGAACCGATCGACCAGCTGCCGCGCGTCGTCGTGAAATGAAAAGAGCGGCCCCGGTCTGAGCCGCTCCCTTCTACAACATGCCCTGCTCGGGCGGCTTGGGCAGGGCGATGTGGCCCAGGAAGGCCTCAAGGCGCTGCCACAGCATGCTGATCTGCTGGGCCGAGCGGGGATCGAAATGCCGCAGCATCTCCATCGTCGCATCGTCCAGGCGCGGATAGGCCATCAGCAGCCCGTCCGCCTCCCCCGCAGGCGCGCGGGCATAGAGGCGGAAGCGCAGCGCATTGACCACGAAGAAGGCCAGCAGCGCCACGAAACCCGCCCGGTCCTCCAGGAAAAAGGTGGGGCATTCGACATAGGCCGCGTCGGGCACTGTGCCGTTCCAGGTCGCCTCCGGCACCACCAGGCAGTTCGCGGGCAGGTCGCAGGCGGCAATGCCCCGCGACAGGTCCCGCGGGGCCGCCTGGATACGCCAGATGAGACCGGAGCCGCCCTGTACGGGGATCATGCTCCGTCTCCTCTCCTCAGCCTTCCTTGAACGCGCGGAAGAAACTGTCGGTCAGCGGCCGGAACAGATATTCCAGGATCGTCCGCTCACCCGCCTTGATCAGCACCTCCGCCGGCATGCCGGGGACCAGCTTCTGGCCGGCCAGATGCTGCAACTGCTCCTTGGGCACACGTACACGCGACACGAAATAGCGGTTGCCATGCTGGTCGGTCGTGGCATCGGCCGCCACCGTCTCCACCGTCCCCGTCAGAATGGGGATATGGCGGGTGGACAGGGAGGAAAAGCGGACCTCCGCTTCCATGCCGGGGTTGGCGACGTCGACATCCATCGGCGACACCATCGCCTCGATGATCATGTCATCGTTGCTGGGCACCAGTTCCATCAGCGGGTCGCCGGCGCGGACGACACCGCCCACCGTATGGACCCGCGAATTGACGATGGTGCCATCCGTCGTCGCTTTCACTTCGCGACGCTTCAATACATCGGTGGCGCTGGTCAGACGGTCCTGAAGATCGAAGACGCGGGCCTGCGCCTCCGACAGGCCCTTGGCCACATCCTCCTCGAAGGTCTTGCGGACCTGGATGATCTGCAGGCGCGCCTCACCGATGGCCACCCGGTTGCGGGCCATCTCGGCCGCGTAATTGCCGCGGTCGCCATCCAGCTCCGCCCGGCGGCGCTGGAGCTCCAGCAACCTTGTCTTGGAGGCATAGCCCTTCTCGAACAGCTGCTGAAGGCCTTCCAGCTCGCTATCGATCAGGGTGATCTGCTTGGTGTTGGCATCGACCTGGGCCTGCAGGCCCTTGCTCTGCTCCTCCAGCTGCTTGATGCGCGCCTCATAGATGGAGAGCTGGCCGTTCAAGGCGTCTCGACGGGACTTGAACACTTCCTGTTCCGACCCGCGGATGGAAGCGTTGCGGCTGGTGTCGCCGGTCCCCTGCAGCTCCACCGGGAAGGCGATGTCCTTCGCCCCATCGCGTTCGGCGATGAAGCGGGCCTCCTGGGCCTTGGATGTCAGGAACTGGCCGTACAGCACATCGCGCTGGGCCTGGGGGGTCACCTCGTCCAGGCGCAGCAGCACGTCGCCGGCCTTCACCATGGCGCCGTCCCGCACCAGGATCTCGGCGACGATGCCGCCCTCCAGATGCTGGATGGTCTTGCGGTTGCTGTCCACGGCGACCAGGCCGGGGGCTACGATGCCCTTGGCGATGGGCGCCAGGAAGGACCAGAGCAGCACGCCGCCGAAGGCGACGGCGATCAGGGCCAGGCCGGCGCGGACGACGGGCATCTCATCGGTGGGAACCGCGGGAACGTCCGCATCGCCGGCCAGGGCCGGCACTTTCGAGGTGGTCAGGAGCTTCATCATTTCCGACACTTTCCAACGAGGGGCGACCGGGGACGCGCGATCAGGCGCCCGCACCGGCGGAAGAGGCGATCTGGCCCGGGGCCTGCTGCGGCGCCACCTGCTGCGGCTGTGCAACAGGGCGGGTCAAGCGGGCCAGGACTTCCTGCTTGGGACCGAACATCTCCACCAGGCCGTCGCGCAGAACCAGGATCTTGTCGACATGGTTCATGACGCTGGGACGGTGGGAAATGAGGATGACGGTCGCCTTGCGTTCCTTCAGCTTGGCCAGCCCCTGGACCAGGGCGGCCTCCCCTTCGCTGTCGAGGTTGGAATTCGGCTCATCCAGGATCAGGAAGCGCGGATTGCCATAGACGGCACGGGCCAGGCCCAGCCGCTGGCGCTGCCCACCGGACAGGGCGATGCCGCCCGGCCCGATCAGCGTGTCATACCCGTTGGGCAGGCGCAGGATCATCTCATGCACCCCGGCCAGCTGGGCCGCTTCCACCACCTTGGCAGGATCAACCTCACCGAACCGGGCGATGTTGTCCTTGATCATGCCGTCGAAGATTTCGACATCCTGGGGCAGGTAGCCGATATGCGGCCCCAGGCTTTCATGGTTCCAGGAATAGACATCGGCACCGTCCAGGCGGACGGAACCGCTATGCGGGGCCCAGACGCCGACCAGCAGGCGGGCCAGGGTGGACTTGCCGGCGGCGCTGGGACCGACGATGGCCAGCGCCTCGCCCGCCGCCAGGGCGAAGCTGACGCCCTTGATCGTGGGGGTGTTGCCACCCGGCGGCACGGCCACGACGCGCTCCACCGACAGGTTGCCCTGCGGGGGCGGCAGTTCCATGCTTTCCTGACCGCCATCAAAGGCGCGCAGAAGCTCGTTGAGGCGGGAATAGGCGCCACGGGCGCCGACGAACATCCGCCACGAACCGATGGCCTGCTCCACCGGAGCCAGGCCGCGGCCCATGATGATGGATGACGCGATCATCACGCCCGGCGTGATCTCATTTTCCAGCGCCAGATAGGCACCCATGCCCAGAATGGCCGACTGTACGGCCAGACGGGTGAACTTGGTCATGGCACCGATGAAGCCGGCATTGTCGCTGGCCACGGCCTGCAACAGCATGGCCTTGTCCTGACTGGCGCGCCAGCGGCGGCGGATACCGGGCAGCATGCCCATGGCCGCCAGCACTTCGCTGTTCTTCAGGCTGGCTTCGGCGAAGGAGGTGGCGCGCAGCGCGTGGCCATTGGCCTCCGACAGCGGCTTCTTCGTCACCACTTCCGTGGCATAGGCCAGCGCGAACAGCAGGATGGCGCCGCCAAGCGCCACGACCCCCAGCAGCGGGTGCATCAGGCAGACAATGCCGATGAAGATCGGCGCCCAGGGCGCATCGAAGAAGGCGAAGGGCCCCTGAGAGGTGATGAACTGGCGCACATTGTCCAGGTCGCGCAGCGACTGGCTGCGGTTGGCCGCAGGCATGCGCAGGTTCAGCGCGAAGATCGCGTCGAAGACGCGCGCGCCCAATTCCTTTTCCATCTTGCCACTGACGCGCACCAGCACGCGGGAGCGGATGACCTCCAGCATGGCCATGACCATCATCATGGCGCCGATAACCAGGCTGAGATACAGCAGGGTCGATTCGCTGCGCGCCGTCAGCACCCGGTCATAGACCTGCAGCATGTAAATGGGCGAAGCCAGCATCAACAGATTGACGAAGAAGCTGAAAACCCCAACGAACCCGAAGGCTCGCGCGGACTTCTGTAGCGCCTGCCGCAGCGGAGAATGAGCGCCTGCGGGGCGGTTCGGAACCATGATTTTCATAGACTTGGCTGCCTTATATAAGGGGTGCCTGCACGAGGCCACCCACTCAATCGCACCTGCATTGTATCCGCGCATGTACTGCAGGGCAATATCAGTAAGTTGCTGATGTCACAACGGTGACCCGTAGGAGCCGCATCCGCTCCCGCCCGGCCATCCCATGCGTCAGCTGAGCCGCAACCCATCCGGGATCACGAAATGCGTGCGGCGGTCCAGCCACGACATCTCGCCGATATCCCATTGCGCCTGCACGGATTTCTCCCGCAGGATCGACAGAAGATGGTGTGCCTTCTCTCGCGGCAGATCGATTTCGGCCCGCAGCCCGGCGGTATCCTGGAACAGCAGGTGCATGACTTCCTGGCGCACGGTGATATCCGCCTTCACCAACAATGTGGCGGGAGCAGCAGTTTGCCGCACCCCTTCCCCGGCCATCGCACTGCCGCCGACCGCACCAGCTTCCGGCGCCGGTTCCTCCATGCGTTTCCAGCCGGCTGCGGCCGCCATATGCTCGAACAGCAGCACATCGTTGCGGCTTTCACCAGGGGCAGCCGCCACTTCGCGACTGCTGCGCATCAGCAGGTCGATCATCCCGGCCAGGATGGCGCGCGTCATGCGACGGGTCACCAGCATCTCCACGCTGTCACTGTCGGACCGCAAGGTCAGGCCCAGCCGGTCCTCCAGCAGGATGTAGCGCACATCAAGGGCGGTTGCGCGCAGGCTCATGCCGTTTCCCTTCCTCACGCGTTGCCGGCGGCAACGCGCTCGACCAGTTCCATCTGCCGGGGCAGGCTATGACGCTTCAGGTCGTAACGGTCGATAATGGTCTGCCGGGCGGCCTGCCGTATGCCCAGATAGCTGTGTGGATTGGCCAGGGCATCGGCCACCTGGTCGGCCAGCCCCTCACGGTCGAAGAAATCGACGAGCACGCCGTTCCTGCCATGCTCGATGACCTCTTCCACCGGCTGGGTGCGGCTGCCCACCACCAGGGCCCCCAGGCTCATCGCCTCCAGCATCGACCAGCTCAGCACGAACGGGTAGGTCAGATAGATATGGGCGGCACTGAGGCGCAGAATGTTGATGAAATGGGCGTATGGCAGATTGCCCAGGAAGATGACGCGGGACAGGTCGATCTGGTCCTTGACCTCATCCAGGAAAATGTTCTTCCAGCTCTGCCCCTTGGGCGCCGCGGCACCGTAGGAGACGCCGTCACCGCCCACGACCAGGAAGATGGCGTTGGGTCGCAGTTTCTGCAGCCGCGGCAGCGTGCGCATAAAAACATGGTAGCCGCGATAGGGTTCCAGATTGCGATTGACGAAGGTGACGATCTCCATCCCCGGGCGCAGCATCAGCTTATCGGGGCCGACACTCACCTCCTGTGCCGGGCCGGGGACCAGCGCATCCGTGTCGATCCCGTCATGGATGACCTCGATCCGGGGCTGGTACAGGGCGGGATAGCTGGAACGCTGCCAATGGGTAGGGCTGTAGGCCGCATCCATGCTTTCCAGGTTCAACAACCCATTGCTGTTCTTGGCGCGCACCCGCGCCGGGCCCCGCCAGTCATCCACCCAGAATTCCGGGTCGAAACCGACATCGGCGCCATCGGGGCTGTAATAAAACTCCAGGAAATGCAGCTGCGGCACCTGGGGCCAGATTTCCTTCAGGAACAGCATCTCCCCCCAGCCCGGATGGCCAAGGATCAGATCGGGCTGATAGCCCTGCTGCTTCATCACCAGCGCGGCCTGCGCGCAGGATTCGCCACGGATCAGCTTGGTTTCGAAATCGACAGCCCAGGGATGGATACCCTGGGTGGAGGTGCGCGCCACGGGATAGTTGGTGAGGTCGATGCCGGGCATGCCAACGCCCTTAATGGCCAGGGCGCGCACCTGATGCCCGGCCCGCTCCAGGGCGGCGGCCAGATGCTTGAACTGTCCGGGAAAATTCTGGTGGACGCAGAGGATCTTCATCCCACGTTTCCTTGGGTGTCGCCAGAAGGCGAAAGCCGAACGAAGCCGTACTTGGCCAGGAAGGCCAGAGCCGACGCCAGGATAGGGGCGATGGATGCACCGCCGGCCGCCGCCAGCCCGGCGATGGTCACCGCCCCCTGCGGGGGTAGCAGGGCCAGGACTTCGGTCAGCCGATCGACGCCGGGCACCCTGGCATGGGCATAATTGACCATCCCGCTGGCATGGATGGCGGCCAGCCGGTCGGGCGGCGCGCCCGTGCCCTCCACCCGCGTGTCGAGCGTCAGCAGATGGGTCGGGTAATGGGCAAAGGACCGGAACGGGTCCGGCCGCAAGGGCCAGGCTGTGCCCGGCCGGGGTGCCGGCAACGGCGCGGCCGCGGCGCGGCGGGCCGCCAGCTCAACCATCAGGTGCTTATAGGCGCCGATGACGACCCGCCAGTCGAACCGTTCCCGGCAATGGCGGCGCCCTGCGTCCCCCATGCGGCGACGCAGGGCCGGATCAGCGATCAGGGCGCGGAAGGCCTGCACAGTGCGTTCGACATCGACGCTGACATACTGACAGGTAACGCCGCAATAGAGGTCATAGCTGTCCATGCCGATGGCATGGCGCTCCGCCATCTCGCGTCCGATCGGGGATGGCGGCATCCAGGTCGGGATGCGGAAACCGTCGATACCGTCGCGCACCGTCTCCTTGTAACCGTTCCAGTCGGACACCACGCAGGGCAGCCCGGCCGCCATGGCTTCGATCGGGGTCAGGCCGAACGTCTCCTGGATATTATCGGACAGGGAACAGAAGATGTCGGCCGCCTGCCAGATACCGTCCCGCACCTCCGGCTGGCGCCCGTCCAGCACATGGCGGATGATGTCGGGGCACAGCATGGTCGCCGCGTCGTGGAAAGCCTGCCTGATCGCGTCGCTGGCGAACCAGCCGGCCTCGATCAGATGCAGCCGCGCTCCGTCAGGCAAGGCGCTCCGCGCCTCCTGCAGCGCCATGTACATGGCCATGGGATGGGCCTTGGCATGGAAACTGAGGCGACCCATGAACAGCACGGCGACATCCAGGGGACCGATGGCCAGCCGGTCCCGCCATTCCCGGCGCCGTTCCGGCTGCGCCGCGTACCGGTCACATTCCACGCCCAGCGGGATGACTGGCAGCTGCGGCAACCGGAACGGCGCGCCGGACGGAATGGAGAAGCGCTGACTCAGATAGTCAGCATGGTCGCCCAGCGTGCGGATGACCATGGATTTCACCGCCTGGGACGTACAGATCAGGGCATCCCACTCCTCCAGCGGCGCCGTCAGAATCTCCCCGATATTATCCAGGGCCGAGGCAGAGGCGGTGGTGTGCGTCAGGCCGATGATGGAATGGTTGCTGGACAAGCCGCGGGAGCGGCGATGCCAGGCGGGTGGGGCCAACATCGGGCCCGGCAGGATGACACCGCCCACTGCGGACAATGTTTCCGGCTGATCCAGCCGATGGACATGCACCTTGCCCTGCCAGCCATGGGCAGCGGTCTCCTGTACGAAAACCTTGGCATGGCGCAGATCGCCGACCTGGGTATGCAGCACGTCGAAGCCGCCATGCAGCGCCCAACCCCGCAGAAACCCCTCGCCCGCCGCGTGGCGGCCCATCAACTTTGGGCTTTTCGTATCGAACCCTTCCGGATGGAAGAAGATCGCGGCGTTACCTGGCAAAACCGACCTCCGCTGGGGCGTACATCTATTAATCCGTGGCAGGAGGCGTCATCGTCCCCGCCCGGCTGAAACCCGATACCCCGCCCCGGGACCGCGCTCAATACGGTTTGTAGGATTTCTCCTCGACGATGGCGCTGCCCAGCAGCAGATTGATATCCTTCTTGATCCGCGCCCGCTCGTCATTCTTCATATAGACATGGCGGGCAAGCTGGATGAAACCGTCATCGAAGCTTTTCTCCCGCTCGCAGCGGCGCTTGCCGTCCTCGATGTCCCAAAGCTGGGCATTGATGTCGTGCAGCGCATCGACCAGCGCGTCCAGACCGGCGGGAAAGCGCGTGCGGTCGCCAACGACCTTCTCGATCTCCACACGCTCGCGCGCGACGTTGCGCACCTTGTCCGGATCGCCGATGCGGGCTTCCTTGATGACAAGGATGGTCCATTTGTCAAAGACCTCTCCCCAGGCAACGGGCAGCAGGGGGATGTCGGTCCAGCTCTGGGACATGGGTCCACTCCTTATCGGTCGGGCTGCCGGCGATGCCGGTCAGCTGAATTGAACGCGCTTCAGGCCCTGGACCTTCACCTGGTCATTGACGGCCAGCAGGATCGAGGTCTCGGTCTTGCCGGGCTCCAGCTGTTCCACCCAGCACTGATACTTGATGGGCAGCAGCAGGGTGACAATCTCGCGCACTTCCTGGAACGTCCCCAGCGGGCCGATCAGGACGGCGGCCTTGGTCCGTTCCAGTGTTTCCATCGCCGATTCCAGCACCAGCCTCCACGGCGCCGGCGCCGACATGACGATACTGGCCAAGGTGTCCAGCTGCATCTCGTCAATGCTCTTCGGCTTGACGGTCTTCTTCTCGCGCAATCCGCCCCAGTGTGCGGGATTGGTCTCGCTGAGCGCATCCTCCAGCCCAAAGCTGGCCTGCTCCACCTTGCCGGGAAACGTGTCATGCCAGGTGATGGAAAGACCGTTGGCGGCCCGGTCCAGGATGTCCATGCTGATCAGCTGGCGCCGCGCCTCGCGCGGTTCGAAGATATGCAGCCTTCCTTCATGGTCCAGCTGCTGGGCAATGGCCACGGGCAGATGGCTCTGGCCCGGTGTGACCAGGATCGCCTGGGTGCGCGGGCGGATCAACGACCGGCCGATCTCCTGCAGGCGGCGCTGCGCGCGCGTCCACACCTCCGGCGGGTTTTCATAGGGCAGTGCGCGGCCCTGCCCCGTCTGGCGATAGCGCGGGCGCATATGCGGCCCATAGGTCATGCGGGTGCCGATATGGGCCGGCGCGTTGCCCCGGTTCGCCATCTGGGCCTGCAGCGCCTCATAGACCTTCTCGGCGTCCAGGCGGCTCCAGGCCTCGGCATAGCCTTCCTTGACGCCGTCCCACTCCTCATCGGTGTTGGTCTTGAACTTCTTATAGAAGGGCAGCGTCTCCCCGCCGGGGATCAGCATGCCCTTGTGATGGGGATAATAGGGATAGGCATAGGGGTCGATGGACGCGAACAGACCGACCGTTGGCACATTGCCGCAATCGGCCGCGTGCAGCGCGAAACTGTCGACGCTGATCATCCCGTCGACCTGGGCCACCAGGGCCGCGAACCGGGCGGCGGAGTTCATCTCCTTCGACAGGTCCACCAGACGCGGGTGATCCAGCTTGATCTCCCGATCGACGATCACGGTGACGTCGGGGGCGATCTTCAGCAGCTTCTTCAGGAATTTCGGCACATGCGCGTCGGCGAAGGTGCGCAGGGGCACGCTGGCCTTGGGGTTGAAGAAGATCTTCTTGCCCTTGATGCCCTGCAGGATGCGGGTCACGTCCTGCCAGACGGACCATTGATGGTGCATCACATTGCGCTTTTCCGCCGCCGGCACCGTGTCCGGGTCCAGCCCGCACCACCACAGGTACCAGTCGGAAATGGCGATCTCCGTGATGCGCGGCAGGGCGATCAGGCCAGAAAAATCGAAATAGGCATCATAGCGGCTGAATTCCGACAGGGTCGGGCCGATCAGGAACTGCTCACCCACCCAGTCGTCATGACCGGCAATGTCAAAATTGGCAACGCCGGAATTGGCGCCCAGCAGCAGGTCGATGACGAAGCTGTCCAGATGCTGCTTCAGGTATTTGGCGATATGGCGCATCGCCGTCATGCCCTGGATGCAATCACCCAGATTGGTGCCGAAGGCGTTGACCACAGCCAGACGGAAATGCTTGCGGTTGGGGTGGCGGGCCTTCAGGGCGGCCAGCTGTGCCGCCAGCACATCGCCCTCATCGGGATGCTTGTGCAACCCGTCGCCCACGAAGCGGGCGGAGACACGACCCAGGCGCGGCGGGGTGCCGACCCAGCTCAACAGTGCCGGTTCATTCACCGTGGTGACAAATTGCGGCATGTCGGGGTTGGGGGCATCGCCACCAGAACCGTCGCCCGTCGCGGTGCCATCACCCGACGCCGGGTCCGACCCGCCCGAGCTGGTGCCCGACCCCTCCAGGTTCAGCACTTCGTCCTGGGCATGCTTCTTCTTGTGCTCCGCCTCCATGGCCTTGCGGACCATGTCGGCCTCTGCGCCGATATCGATGACCAGCCGGTCCAGCGGAACCTCACCCTGCAACGACCCGCCGCGATATTTCCGGACAAAGCGGGTGGTGTTAAGCGTGAAATCTTCCGCAACCAGGAACGCGTGCATCTCAACCTGCTGAAATCGGCCTTGGGGAAAGTATCTCTCAAAAAAAATCCGCCGCCCCGGTTGGGGCGGCGGAGGTCTTGTACTCTACCTTTGTGAACGCTTCAGCCTTAGAGGCCGAAATTCGCGGTCGCGAAGGTATTGATGTTGTCGCCCGTCACCAGATTGATCGTACCGATCAAACGGATGTCGTTAGCAGAAACATCAGCCGCGTTGCTGTCCAGATCCCGATCAACCAGGTACACGTTGATCGCGGTGGAAGTGTTGGTCGCAGCGGCGAACACGATGAACGGATCGTTGTTACCGACAAAGATGTCGGTGTTCGAACCCGACGTCACCGTGAAGTCGGTGTTGGCCAGGGTCAACGAACCGTACGTGAGAACCACGCCATTGGAACCAACCGCAAGGTCGGCCGCAGTGGTGGCACCCAGATCATAGGCTGCACCGGTGGTTGCGATGGTCGTGCCAACCACGATGTCGGCGAAGTTCAACACATCGGAACTAGCGCCAGCGTCGAAGTTGTTGATCACCAAGCCCGTGATGCCAGAGGCAGAGAAGCCGGTACCGAACACGACCGTATCAGCACCACCGGCGGTGGTCAGATCGATCACATCGGCGCCCGTTCCCCAGCTGGTGAAGGTAACCGTCGTACCGGTACCCGTACCAGCGCCGAGCAGAACAACGTCGCTGCCGGTGTTGCTCAGGGCAACAGTGTTGACACCAGCGTCACCCGTCACCGACTCGATGCCGCTGATGGTGGCCGTCAGGGCGCCAGCGCCGCTGAAGGTCAACGTATCGGCGGTACCGGCGGTATCGGTCACCGTGACCGAACCGGTGGTGCCGGACAGCGTCAGGACGTCGCTGCCCGAACCCAGGCTGATGACGCCCGATCCCGAGGAAGCGGTATAGACGACAGTGTCAGCACCCGTCGTACCATTCACAGTGAAGGTACCCGAAGCGTGCGCAACGACGCTGATCGTGCCGGCATTGCCGGAACCGATCGTGATCGTATTGCCACCCGAGGCGCCGCTGACCGTCAGGCCACCGGCAACATCGATAACCGTAATGGTCTCGCCGGACGTACCCAGCGTGATCACATCGGCACCCGACGAACCGTTCACCGTCTCGACGCCGTTCAGCGTCGCGGTGTTGGCACCGCTGGCAGCGAAGGTAATCGTGTCGTTACCCGCGCCACCCGACACAGTCGTCGCAGAGGTCACGGCAGAGAAGGTGATCGTGTCGGCACCAGTAGCGCCAATAACGCTCAGCCCCGCAGTGTCGCTGATCGAGATCGCCTGGGTACCGGACAGGTAGACCGTACCCGTCGCGGTGTCGCCAGTGTAGGTTTCAACACCTGACAGGGTCAGGTGCCCCGTCCCACTCTGCGTAACCGTGTCGGACGCCGTGCCGCCGATGACAGTGACAGCCGTGGTCCCGGCACCGCCGGTACCGGTGGTGCTGGTGCCCGTGAACAGATAATCCAGAGCCACCGTGTTGGCAGCGATTCCGGTCGTGCCCGACAGGGTCAGGTACAGATCATTACCCTGGAGCAGGCCGTTGCCATCCACATCGATGACCAGCTGGTTCAGGTCGGAGACATAGACATACTGAGCGGTGTTGGTGCCGGACTGACCGGTCAGCAGCGACAGGGCGTTGGCGTAGGACGTAGCCGAACCCTTGTAGGTAGCATCGATCGAGCCCGTACCGGTCAGCGACAGCTTGACCACATCACCCGACGCGAAGTCGGTGATGGTGTCGGCACCGGTGCTGCTGGAGGAGCCGGAGGTGATGAAGAACGTATCATTGCCCGAACCACCCGTCAGCGTATCGGCGCCGGAGCCACCGATCAGGATGTCGTTACCGGCGGCGCCGTCGATGACGTCGTTGCCTGCACCACCATTGACGCTGTCATTACCTGCACCGGCGACGATGCTATCGGCGGCGGAACCGCCGTTGATCGTGTCGGCAGCCGCGCCACCCGTCACCGTCACGGCACCCGTGCCGTCATTGGTGAAGGTGAAGGTCTCACCCGTGCCGTTCAGGGCCGAGGCATTGACCGTGACCGCCGTACCGCCGTTAAAGCCACTGTTCAGCGTCAGGGTGACGGCACCGCTGCTCCCGGTGTTGGACAGGCCGTCAGTGACGGTGATCACCTCGATACCGGAGACGGCGGAACCCAGGGTAGCGGTGAAGGCAGCACCAACACCGGTGCCCGAACCGTTGACCAGATAGATGGTATCGGTGCCGGAGCCGCCGACCAGCGTGTCGGCTGCCGTCAGACTGGCGGTGTCGAAGGTGAAGCTGTCATTGCCCGCACCACCGGTCAGCGAAACATTGCCTGCATTGCTGCCGACGGCGAACGCGATGCCGGAGCTGTAGCCACCGGCATTGACCACGGTGTTGACCGCACCCGTGGTCAGGGCGACGGTTACGATACCGGCGGCCAGAGCGCGAGTGTCCAGGGTCACGGCACCCGTGCCGGTACCCAGGGACAGGGTTTCGACATTGGAGACATTCAGGAACGCCAGATCGCCGAGGCCACCCGTGCCCTGCTCGATCGACAGCGTGTCGGTGCCCGACCCGCCATTGACCGTGTCATTGCCGTCGAAGCCCGTGCTGAACACCAGCGTGTCGTTGCCGTCGCCGCCATTCAGGACATCGAAGTTGTTGCCGGTGCCGGTGCCGGTGTTGACACCAGCGACCAGATGATCAGCGCCAGCGCCACCGTTCAGCACGTCATTGCCGGAGCTGCCAGTGATGCTGTCATTGGCCGCGCCACCGGTCACCGTCACGGTGAAGGAAGACGCGGAACCGTCGAAGGTGAAGGTCTCATCCAGACCCGACGAACCGCTGTCCAGCGAGGACGCGTCAACGGTAACGGCTTTGCCGTAAGAGGACGCCAGGACCAGCGAGACATCCTTGCCGGCGCCGGTGGCGCCGGTGCCCGTACCATCGCCGGCATCAACGATGTTGATGACTTCGATATTGCTAGCGGCGTTCAGGGTGACGACAGTGGCCGTGCCGCCGGACGCACCGGTGGAGCCGCCCGTCAGGTTCAGCGTGTCGGTGCCCGTACCGCCGGAAATCACCAGACCGGTGGTCGTGGTATAGGCCACGTCGGTAACATTGACCGTCAGGACGACATTGGCGCTGTTCACGACGCTGTCACCGGCACCCAGCGTCACAGTGGTGGCACCGGTATAGCCGGAGGCCAGGGTCAGGACGCCGGCGGTGGAAGCCAGGCTCAGGTCGAAGCTGGTGAACTGGATCGGCGCGTTCAGGGTGGCGTCGCCGGAGAACACCAGGTTCTCGACGTTGGTCACGCCGGTCAGCATGGCCGAAGTCACCGTGCCACTGGCCAGGACCAGCGTATCCGTGCCGTCGCCGCCATCAATGACGTCGCCGGAGGTCAGCGCGCCCGACAAGTTGAACGTGTCGTTGCCCGCACCGCCCGACAGGACGTCGTTGCCGCCAGAGGAAGCGTCGATCGAGTCATTGCCAGCACCACCGAACACGGTGTCGTTGCCAGCACCGACGATGATGGTGTCGGCCGCAGCGCCACCCGTCACGCTGAACTTGCCGTCGGCCTCCGCACCACCGCTCAGGGTCAGGGCAGTGCCGGTCCCCAGGGCGGAAGCGTCAACCGTCAGCGTACCGCCGGAGGCGATGTTCGCATTATTGGTGGTCAGGGTCAGACCCGTGGCGCCGCCCGTGGCGCCAACGGTGATCTTGTCGATACCGGTGATGGTGGCGGCCAGCGTGGAGGCAATGGTGCCCGTGCCGGAAGCCGTCAGCGACAGGACGTCGCTGGTCTGGCCCGTGCCCGTGCCGGCGGTGATCGTCGTGCCGGTCAGACCCAGATTGTCGCTCAACACCGCCGAAACCGTCAGGCTGGCGGAACCGCTGGCGGCGACAGTGATGCTGTCGGCACCGGTGGTGCTGGTCAGAGCGACGATCAGACCACCGGTATAGCCGGTGCCGACCGACAGGCTGATATCGCCGGCGCTGGCTTCGATGACGGTGCCGATGCCGGCGGCCAGGGCCTTGGCATCCAAGGTCACAGCGCTGGTCCCGGTCAGGTTCAGCACTTCGACCGAGGACACGTTGCCGAACAGCGCATCGCCGACGACGGCAGCGGCGTTGATCTTCAGCGTGTCGTTACCGGCGCCGCCGACGATGACGTCGTTCTGGGCAGCGCCCGTCCCGGTCACCAGCGTGGCATCGAAACCGGTGCCGAAATCGAACGTGTCATTGCCAGCGCCACCGGTCACGGTGACCTTGCCGGTGCCGATACCGGACAGCGACAGGGCCGCGGTCAGGCCGGAGGCATTGACCGCGGTGACGACGCTGGTGGTACCACCCAGATTGATGGTCGCGGCCTGCGAACCCGAGACATTGACGGTCTTGGTGCCAGCGGCGAAATCAGTACCCAGGGTCAGGTAATTGGCCGCACCGGCGCTGGTCACGTTCAGCGTCTCGATGCCATTGGCATCGATGACGGACGCGGTGCCGGAGGTGCCAACGCCATTCAGGGTCAGCGACAGGGCATCGCCAGTACCGGAGGTGGTCGCGGTGGCGAAGCCCAGATCGACATCGCCCACGCCCTTGACGTCAAGAGCGACGATCGTGCCGACATTCGTGAAATTCAGGTCGGAGCCAGCGGTCACCGAGGAGGTGACGCTGATGCTGCTCAGCGCGCTGTCGGTCAGCGACAGATCGAACGTGGCAACGCCCGCATGGGACGAGGCAATGCTGATCTTCTCGACCCCGATCAGGGTTGGGGTGACGCTGCCGGTGCCGGAGCTACCGGCGACGGAGATGGACAGCGTATCCGTACCAGCAGCACCAACCAGGCTGTCGCCAGCGGTCAGCGTCGTGGTCGCCGTGTCCGTGGCGGAAGCACCCAGGTTGAACGCGCCGATGAAGGTGTCGTTGGCGGTGTCACCGATGAAGCCCGTGCCGGCATCGGCAGAGGTGGTCAGGGTGATCGTCTTCGGGGTCACCGGGGCGGCGGCGTCGATGATGCCGATGACGTCAGAGGTCTTGATGACGTTCAGCGAAGCGTCGAACAGGGTGACCTTGAAGCCTTCCAGGCCTTCCGACACGCCGTCAGCCGACGGGGTGACGGTGAAGGTGCCGGTGGTGGAGCCGGCCGAGATGGTCACGGTGCCGGTGACGGAACCGAAATCAGTGGCCGACGCCGCGTTCAGGGCACCATTCTTGGTGTCGCCCGTCACGTTGAACGTGTAGGTCGTGTCGGTCGTCAGCGGAATGGACAGCGTGACCGTGAAGGTCGCGCCATTGCCTTCCGTGACCGTGCTGGCGCCGGCGGCGATCGTCACCGTCGGGTTCGGGGCCGGAACGGTACGGCCTTCGCTGATGCCGAAGTTCAGGTAGTGGAACCAGCCGGCCTTGGCGATGTTCGCGCTGGTATAGCCGTTGATGTTGCCACCGGCATCCAGCAGCGCCTTCAGATCGGCATTGGCATTGATATAGGCGACCGGATCGAAGCCAGCCTTGGTGATACGGCCTTCATAGATGCCGCTGCGCAGGAAATGCTGCTCCAGGGCCAGACGGTCGGTGATCCCGGCTTCAGCCAGATCCGGGTTCTGCGCCGCATAGATGTCGGCGTTGAACACGGTGGCGCTCAGGAACACGCGCTGCTCGGCATAGCCATAGGTCGTGAAGTGGCGGATGTAGTCGGCATCGGTGACGAAGCCGGCATCAGCGTTCAGATCGCCGTTATTGTCCTTGTAGGTCTGCAGGTCGAAGAAAGCAGACGAAGGACGGCCCTCGGACTGACCGTAGGCCTGCCAGTGCGCCAGACCGGTGGCGAAAACGCCGGAAGTAACAGCGGCGGCGACATCCGGGTTCTGAGCCAGATAGTAGGCTTCGTTGAACACGACAATGGAGGGACTAGCCATCTAAGTATCTCCGTAGGAAAGTCTTGGTCGCGCTTAACCGTGTTGGAAACCGTTATTGGAAACTGGCGTGCGGCGAGCCAAAGGGCCTATTTGCAGACGGATTCGCCCGCAAAAGATAGGATAAAACGTTGGCATCCGCCGTGAACAGGGCGGCACGCACTGGCAAAAAGCTGACAGAAGACATTTTGCTCGGCCACACCATGCTCCAAAAACGCTCCTCACACGTTATGCGTCGTTAGGTTCTTTATGCGAGGTACATTCTTGATGCAAGCGGCAAATGCACTGCGAAACCGCCAGGAATGAGGTTTTGTATAGCAACTCTTTAACATGAGGTCGCTGATAGGCGGCGACGCTTGAAGAAGTCTCCATAAGTCATTGATAAAAATACATAAATCAAGCACACCCGCGACTGGTGCATTTCTGCCACATAGCAGGTAGAAGTGTTGATGAACACATCCGGGGTCGGATTTATGGCCGGTAGTGGCACCGCTATCGGTTGCCCCGCATCAAAATCACTGCGACGCGGGAAAGTCGGAGTCCGATTCCCCCGCGAAAGGGCGGCAGGCTGATTCTCCGCGTCGGACCATTTCACATGCGGGCCAGGAAAGCCAGTGTTTGGACGCGGGACTCCAGGTGGAATCCGTACCGGATCGCCGTCCATCGGCGCCCCAGAGGACCCTGCCGGCGCAAGCCGGCAAAGGCGGCCAGCACGGCGCGACGATCCGCCGGCAGCTGCGCGCCATGGCGAGTCTCGAAGGCGGCAGCCTGGACATAGAGCCGGTCCAGCCAGGCCCTGTAGGCCTTGATATTGGCGGCGACGGCGGAGAGGCGCCGCAGACCGGGAAGCGCGTCCAGCACCGTGTCCTGGCGGGCCCCGACAACGTTGCCACCATGCTGGCGATAGTCGATCAGGCATTCCGGCATGACCTTGACCACGCCCATGCCGGCACAGATCAGCGCCAGCCACCAATCATGCATCTCCGCCTCGGCCGGCGGGGTTCCGCAAGTATCAAGCGCCGCCCGGTTCACCCCCATGGCGCAACCGGTGACGACATTGTTCAACAGCAGCCGGTCGAACCGCGCCCCGGCAACCGCGTCAAGGCGCTGGAAAGCACGGAAGCTGGGATGCAGCAGCGTGCCCGCCGCATCGACCAGCGCCAGATCGCAGAAGGCCATGACCGGCCGGTCGGGCCCGCCGGCCTCCACCTCTCCCGCGCGCAGGGCCGCGAGGGTGGTGGCCACCTTGGCCGGTCGCCAGCGATCATCCTGGTCCGCGAACAGCACATAGTCGGCGCCCGATGCCGCCATCAGCCGAGCGAAATTGCCCGCGGCACTGCCGGTCGGCTGGTCGGCCGGGAGCAGGGTGACCCGGTCGGGCCGGCGGGCAGCCCAGTCGGCCAACAGGCTGCGCGTACCGTCCGAGGAGCCGTCGTCACGGACCAGCACGCGGAATTCCGCCCCCTCCTGCGCGTCCAGCGAGGCCAGCATCTCGGGCAGGTAGCGCGCGCCATTGTAGGTGGCCAACAGGATGTCGATGCTGGGCGCCATGATGCTCATCATCCCTCCCGACGGCGCCAGCGCCGCCACAGCGCGACGACAGCCGCGCGCATCGCCTCGTCAACAGCAAACCCCACCATGACGACAAACACCGCCGCCACCATCCCCGCCGCCAGGGCGGGCAACAATGCCGGCGACCAGCAGGTAACCGCGAACTGCGCCAGCAGCACCAGCAGGCCCGCCGGCAGCAGGGTCCAGAGCCGGCGCCAGCGCAGGCCCGACAGGTGGAACATCAACAGCGCATCCACGCCCACGCGCAGAGTCCAGGCCGCTGCCGCCCCGGGCAGGCCGAACCGGTCGATCAGCAGCCAGAGCACCCCGATGAAGGGCACCAGCTCCAGCACATGCATCTTGGCCGCCAGATCGGGCCGCCCCTGCCCCTGCAACAGCGACAAGGCCACGAAGGCCAGGCCGTTGATCCAGGCGCCGGTCAGCAGGATATGGGCCACGGGCGTGGCCACCTGCCCGAATGCCGGCGAGATCCACAGCGCCAGAAACGGTTCCACAAGGAAAAGTGCCCCCACGCAGGCCGCCCCGAACAGATAGGCCAGACCACGGATCGACCGTTCGGCCAGGTCGACCGCCTCTTCCTTGCCGTAGCGCGACAAGCGTGGAAAGGCGGCGCGCGACAGGGCAGCAGCCAAGATCTGCACCCGCGTGGTCAGGTTCATCGGCACGGAATAATGCGAGACGGCGGCCGGGCCCAGCTTCGATCCGATGATGAACTGGTCCAGCGAGGTCAGGATGGGCCCGACAATGTTGGTGACAGAAACCCAGGCGCCATATCTGAACAAGGCGCGTCCCCGGCCCCGGTCATACCGGGTCAGACGCAGCCGGTCGACGCGCGACAAGTACCAGAAGACCTGCATCGTGGTCAGCAGGCGGATCATGAAGGCCGCCGGGATCACCCATTCCAGCGAGGGGGAGATGAACACGGCGCACAGCGCCGGCACCACCTGCCCCGCCGCCGATCCGGTCATCTGCAAAAGGTTGACGGCTAGGAAACGCTCCCGCGATTCCAAGGCGCCGAACCCCACACCCGATGCCAGCGCCAGCGGCAGCATGGCGGCCACCCAGGGCATGCCACCGGCCAGTTCCGTCCAGAGATCAGGCGACAGGTTGAACTGTGTACGAAACAGATAGCTGCCCGCGAAATAGATCAGCGCGCCCCCCCCGACGCCCAGCCCCAGATTAAGGTAGAGCGAGGAGGAGAAGACCCGCGAGCGCTCGGCATCCGGCGCATCGCGCAGCTTGGCCAGGGCATTGGCCGAGGCGCGCGACAGGCCCATGTCCAGGAAGCCGAAATAACCCAGCAGCAGCCAGACGATGGACAGAACCCCATACCGCTCCTCCCCGATATGATGGATATAGATCGGGATGGTCGCCAGGGCCACGATGACAGGCGTGGCCATGCCAATGACGGTATAGGCGAAATTCTTCTTCAGACCCGGATCGGTCAAAGCAGCGCACTCCAGCCGGCACCCTGTGGCGCCGGTATGTTCAGGCCGGCTTCCAGGCCGTGATGGTCAGCGCTTCGGACAGGCGGGAATCCTGTGCGGCGGCGTCATCGGCCGCGGCGGCGCTGGCGGCCCATTCCGACGACCAGCCAGGCGTTTCACCGGGCTGGTAGGGATCGGCCCCCACCTGCTGCGCCCGGCTCTGCCGGTAATAGAATTCCGCCTGTGGCACGGCGTCGTGCAGTTCCACCCGTTCGAACCCCAATTGCCCCAACAGGGTCATCAACCCCGCTGGCTCGAACAGGGTCAGGTGGCGCGGAGGCTCCAGCCCACGCCACGCGGACCCGAATTGCTTCAGGCCCAGAGCCGACAAGTTGGGTTGGGTGACCCACAGGCAGCCGCCGGGTTTCAGAAGGCCGAACAGCTCCTGCAAGGTCCCCACGGGGTCATGCACATGCTCCAGCACATGGCTGAGGGTGATATAGTCGATGCTTTCCGGCGCCAGCCCCGTACCCGGCAGGGACCCCTGACGTATATCCAGCCCGGCCGCCTTGCCGCGGGACACGGCTTCTGCGTCGAAATCCAGGCCCATGGCCTGATAGCCCAACTGCCCCGCCATGCGCAGGAAATCGCCACTGCCGCAACCCGCATCCAGCAGCACGCGATGCTGCCCCTTGGCCGGCGGCAGGTGGCGGATCAGCTGTTCCACCCGGCGCTGCCGGTCCGGAAACAGCCCGGCTAGCAGCCAGCCCAGCGGCAGCGCCCAAGGCAGCTTCACGCCATAGCGACGGTTCAGCCAGGCATTGCGGATGCCGGTGATGAAGCGCGTGCGCAAATCCAGCGGTCCCGGCGGATCCAGACGGAAGGCATCGCTCACCCCATGCGTGTAATAACGCTCATAGGCCTTGACGATGAAGGCGGCGGCCGGCCGCGGATCAAGGTACGCCGCCGTGCAGCCGCGGCAGCGCCACAGCGTCCAGCGGCCCGGCGCCACACGGAAGGCCATGTCATGCAGCCCCTCCAGCAGCACCGCACGTTCGGTCGAACCGCAGACGGGGCAGGCGCCCAGCGTCTCCAGTTCGCTTTCCGGCCAGGGTTGGTCAAAGATCATCGACAACGCTTTCAACTTCGGATCAGGGTGCCTATGGGCAACCATCAATCCATCAACATGTTCCAGTCACGGCGCAGCGCCGAGCCGTCCGCCGTCCCCACCTGCCCGATCAGCGGCCGGCGGTTGTTCAGCGTCTGGCCGCCATCGCGGGTCAACGGGCGCCACAGCCAGCCCAGGCTGCCGCGCGTGGATTTCACATAGAGATTGTCCAGCGGGAAAATGAAATAAATGCCCTTGTCGAATCTTCCTTCACCGAACTGCTTTGCCGACACGTCGGTGAAGGTGGCGAAGGCGCCCACGGTGATGCCGCTGTCGAAGGTGCGCGACAGTTCGAACGTCGCCCCCTTGTCGCCGGCCAGATAACGGCCGACCTTGAGGCGCGCATCCACGCCCATCGGCTCATAATGATAATAACCGGTCAGGTGACCGGTCACGACATCATAGGGCCGGAACTTGAACCACTGATCGTAGTCGCGCTGCTTGGCCCAGGCCACATCCAGGCCGATGGCCCATTCCTTGCCGAAAGGCTTATAGAGCACTTCGCCGCCGACACCGCCGAACATCTCTTCCAGATACCCGCCATACAGGCGGGCATAGGTGTCGGTGGCCACCTGCTTGGTATAGTCGGCCTGCAGGTAGGTCATCGCGGTCGTGCCCTCCTGCAGGTAGTTCTTGATGTCGGATCGGACATGCGGCAGCAGGCTGTCCGAGGGGATGCGCATCTTGTCGAAATTGTTCGACACGTTGATGCCCAGGCCGCCGGCCAGGTTCAGGCCGGGCGTGATCACCATGGTACCGTTCAGACGCACCCAGGCCTGATAGAGAATGAAGCTTTCCGGCCGGCCCAGGGTCTGGCGCAGTGCCGGCCGGATGTTCCAGCCGAAACCAGGATATTCCGCCTTCTCCGGGTTGCTGGCGTCCTCCGCCTTCGCCTCCGGCCGCTCGATGCGGGTGCGCAGCCAGGCCTCCTCGATGGAGCCGCCATAGGGCGACAGGGCCCGCTCCAGGTCCGCCCGATAGAGGGTGGCGGACAGCATCTCCATGCCATTATCCATGAAGATGATCTCAAGTTCCTGATACTCCGGCGGCAGCACGGCGGCGGCGGTGCGTGCGGCGCGGCCGATGGCCTTGGGCACCTGACGGTAGCGGCCATTGGTCAGGAACAGGGTTGCCTTGGGCGATTTGTAATTGACGGCTGTCAGGTAGAAGCCCTGCTTTTGCAGCTGGCTGGCCAGGTCCTTGCGCACATCCTCAGCGGGGGCCTGGCCGGTGACGGCCGGTGCGACCGGCACCGCGGGAGCGGGAGCTGTCGCGGCGCGCAGGCCGGTGCCGGAGCGCAGGCTTTCCGCCTCAAAGCTGGTAACCATCCAGGGCAGGTTGTACTCCACCCGCGTCACCTGGATGCGGCCATTGAAATCCGGCGCCAGTTCCGCTGCGCGGCGCGCCAGATCATAGGCCATGGCCGTACCGTCGCGAAGCGGCGTGCCCGACACGGTAATGTGGATTTCGCCCCCCATGCGGGTGAAATGCTGCAGGGCCACGCCGTCCAGCGCCGCCTGCCGGCCCAGGCCGGTGCGGACATCATCCGTCGGCCCGGGCGCGGGGCCCACGGCCGCGGGCGGTGCCAAGGCCACGGCCGGCGCCAGCGTGGCGCTGGGAACCAGCGGCGGCGGCGGGGCATCGATCTTGCCCGGCCCCTTGGCCTTATGGAAATTCGTGGTGGTGGCGAAACGCAACATCAGCCGCTCGCCCCGCTCAAATGCGGCCCCCACCTGCAGCCAGTCCCAGGGCTTGTAGTCGAAACCGACATTGACCGGCACGGACTGTTTCAGATTATTGTCCAGCGGTTCCTGCTGGTAATCATTGGGGTCGTATTCCAGCTTGAGCCGCAGCCCTTCCAGGGGCGTCTGCCAGGAAACGCCGCCGAACATGGCCACGTCGCCGCGGAAGAAATCGGTGGAAAGCGCACCGCCGCCGGAGGTGAATCCCTCGCCGCGTCGCTTGAACTTGCTGGAGATGAAGCCCAGCGGATTGCCGAAATGGCTCCGGGTGCCCATGTTGCCCCAACCCATGCCCAGCGAGACGTCGAAATCGCCAAAGGTGCGGTCGGCCACGATATATTCGGCACCGAAAAGACCCGTGCCGGCAATGTCGCGCAGCCCGACCGCGATGTTGGGCCAGGTGGCGTCACCTTCCACCAGCCGCACCTTCACATCGATGCCGCGATCCTTGAACGACTGGAAGCCGGAGAAATCCTCCGGACCATAATAACGGTTGGCGACGCTGGTATAGCGCAGCGTCGCCTCCAGCCAGGGTAGACCCTGGACCGTGATGAAATAGCGCGAATAGGGCCAGACATAGGTGAAGCCGGCATAGGCCTGGCCATCCTCGGCCGCCCGCGCGATCGGCGTCTGGAACAGTCCCGTGCCGCCGAAATCATTCACCGATTCCGGCGGCCGCCAGGGCAGAAAGGGATTGTTGCTGTCCTGGGCCCCGGCCGGGGCCGCCGCCGCCAGAAGGGCGACGACGGCACTGGCCGTACGGGCAAAGCGGAGCTTCTTCACGATAAGGGGCCCGCCTCAGTTCCGGGAAATGACGGCCAGGGACGCCGCGGCCAGCGCCAGATCGCTGACCAGCCCAACGACCGTGCGGGTCACGCTCAGGAAGTTGAAGGGCTGGGGATCACGCGGCACGACGATGGTGGAACCGGGCGGAATCGGCACGCTGCCGTCGCTGAACCGGCCCAGGCTCAGCGGCTCGCTCTCGCCGTTGGGATAGATGACGAAGGCGTCCGACAGCTCCGCCGCCGCCGTCTCGCCACCGGCAAGGGTGACATAGTCGCGGGCTGTCTTGCCGCTCTTGAACATGACGGAGCTGGGGTTCAGCACCTCACCCGAAACGGTGACATGGGAGGGACGCTTGGGAATGATCAGCTCATCACCCGGCTCCAGCACAAAATCCATCTCCGGACGCGCGGCCAGGATGGTGGGGTCGACCTCCACCACAACACGACCCACGGCGCGTGTGCTCTTCAGGCTGGTGATCAGGCCCTGCAGGAAAGGCAGGGCCTGACGGGCCTGCTCGGCTTCCTGGCCCGAGGCGCCGGCCAGCACGCTGGGGATGGATTGTTCCAGTTCCAGCGCCGCGCGGCGGAACCCTGCCTCCTCCGCCTCGCGCACCCGCACGCGAGTGAAGACGGCCCCATAGGGGAAGGCCTCCGGCGTCAGGCCATCGACGCGGCGCAGCAGCTCCGACAGGCGCTCCCCGCGCTTGATATCATAGCGGCCGGGCCGCACCACCTCGCCCGCCACCTTGACCACACCGACCTCACGCATCGCCACGCGGGCACTGACACGCACCACGTCGCCGGGGTTCAGGGTGGACTGGGTCAGCTGGCGCAGGCTCATGTCGCTGGTGCGCTCACCCGACACGTTGGTCATCTCCACCGCGTCGCTATCGGCATCCAAGGTCACGCCGCCGACGGCGCGCATCACGCTGTCGGCCTTGGCCCCCGGCACCACGGGATAGACACCGGGGAACCGCACCTCACCCTCGATGGAGATGGCATATTCCAGCAGGAAGGGCAGCAGGTCGGGATGGCGGTGGAAAACCTTGGGGCAGGACCGGATATCGATCACCGGCGTGTCCCCCGATTTGCGCGACCCGGTGCGCAGCGACACGGCATAGCGCTGCTGCAGCCCTTCCGATGCCAGCGCCGCCAGGGTCTGCAGGCCGCCGCATTCGACGTCCGATTCCACCAGCCGCACGCCCGTGGGGCTCTGCGGGTCGGCATAGGTGCCGATCAGACGGCGGGGGCGGGCCGTATCATCGCCCTCACGACCTTCCGGAATATCGTCGCGGCCCGGCTGACCGGTATAGCGGTCAAGGTTCTGAGTGTCGTCGTAACCGGTGTCGGCGGGGGTACGGTCGCGCGCGCGCCCTTGCATCTGGGTGCGCGTGCCCGTCTCATCCCCGCCCAGGTTGACCGCGGCACCGGCCATGGCCAGCTTTTCGTTGGTGACGGTGCGGTCCACGGCCAGCTTCACGCTGGGCGGCTGTTCGCCGCGCAGTACGGCCTGCACGTCGGCCGAACCCAGATAGCGGATATCGGCCTGGGACAGCACGATCACCCGGTCACGCTCACGCAGGGTGACGTTCATCGACCCGTCCATGACGCGCTGGAGGTCGACCGGCACATAGCGGCGCTGGCGCGTGACAGGATCCTCGGTATCGATGACCGCCAGCGGCAGATAGGGGTTGGCGGCGAGAACATAAGGCTCGTTCAGCACGTCGCGCAGGGTCTTGCCCTGCCCCAGCCCGCGCCCACCCGGCCGCTCCGCCGCCCCTTCCAGGGCAAAGGCGTCGCGCGGCAATTCCACGGTCAGGATGTCGCCGGCCAGCACCCTGGTCTTGGCACCCGCGTCGCGGATGGTCTGGTTGCGGCCGGACTTATCCAGGCGCAGGATGTCGATGCGGTTGCCGCGCGCGCGTTGCGCGCCGCCGGCCAGTTCCACCACATCGGAGAGGGCCGGCTGGCCCGGCTTCAATTCATAGATGCCGGACCGGACCACATCGCCCTGCACGGCCACCGTGTCGCCGATGGCCGGCACTACGATCTGGTCGCCATCGGCCAGGCGCAGGTCGTTGACAGTGCGGCTGCCCAGCAGCACCTCATACAGATCGACGGGGATCGACTTGCCCCCCCGCAGGATGCGCAGATTGCGCAAGGAACCGGTTTTCTGGATGCCGTCAGCCTGGCTCAAGGCATCGATCAGGCTGGAAAAGCTGGTCAGCGTGTACCGGCCGGGCGCCTTCACCTCACCCGTCACCAGCACGCCGATGGAGCGTACGGCGCCGACGGACACGAAGACGCTGGTCTGCAGGAAGGCCGCATTGGCCTGGGCAGTCAGGTCGTCACGGAATTCGCCGAAGGGCCGGCCGGCGGCGGCCACGGGCGCCATGTTGGGCAGCACCACCCGCCCCTCGCGGTCGACCCGCACCGATGTGGTGCTGTTCACCTGCCCGCGCAGCGTCACCACCAGCTCGTCGCCAATGCCCAGGACATAATCCTCCGGCACCGCGCCATTAAGGAGGCTGGTGGCCGTCAGGCGGCGGTCGGCCCGCAGGTCGTAACCAAACTGTTCCAGCTTCCTGCCGCCCCGCTGGCTATATTGTTGTTCCAGCACGGAGGGCTTGCGGTACTGCTGATCATCCTGCCCGTTGGACGGATCCCGCACATCGAACTGCGACTGGCCCGGCGGCATGTTCAGCCATCCATCGACACCATTGCCGGCGCGGGCCCGGTCGAGGTTGCTGGGCGCCGACATCTGCCCGTCGCCACGCTGGCCATACTGGCTCTGCAGGCGCTGGAGATCCAGCGAACCCTCTGATAATTCGATGGTCTGGGCCGGGGCGGGCATCACGGCACTGACAAGCAGGGCGGCCCATGCTAGACCGAACCGCACGTGCCGTCCGCCGACGGCGCCCCTGAACACACGACGCATCGAGTTCTCCATGACTCTTCCCAAAAGCGTTTCCGGTAGCCCAACGGCACGGATCAGTCGCCGCAAGTGCCTGGGTCTTGTTGCCGCCATCATACCGGCCGGCGTCCTGGCAGCCTGTGGTGACCTGGGTAACACTGAATCTCCGTACTGGGCAACTGTGGCGGCAGTCGGCGGCATCGGCGGGCAAGCACCCATGACCCGCGCGCAGGCCGATGCCCTTCCCTATGCCTCGATCCTCGCCTGGCTGGAGGATAGCAGCCAAGCCTTCATGGTACTGGGCGAGGTTGGCGGAAATGGGGCGCTCTATTATTACAGCCAGACCCGCCAGGTGCTGGTGACGCGCGGCCCCTTCCTGGTGCAGACCGTCGGCCTGCCCGGCGATTTGTCCCACACCCGGCTTCCGGACGACCGGATTCCCGATCTGCGTGAACTGATCGGGGGTGAGTTCGTCCGCCATGTCGACATCCAGGCCGCCGGCCTGTTCGATGTCGAGGTTCGGGGGCGCTTCACCCTGGCGGGCACGCAAACCGTCACCATCCTGGAACGCCCCGTCACCCTGACCCACATCCGGGAAGAGGTGACAATGCGTGGCATGAAGCCCTTCACCAACGAGTATTGGATCGACCAGACCGGCTTCTGCTGGAAGTCGCGCCAGCACATTCATGACCGCACGGATGCGGTGAATATAGAGATCACCAAGCCGGCCGGCTGATCCGACCCGCATGAACCCTGCGGGATGGTTCCCGCGGGTTCCGTCCTTTTCGTCCGCCGGACGGACAAGCGAAAAGGACCTCCGGATCTCTCCGGAGGTCCAGCTCGATACCCCAAGTCCACAGCCTGCTGGTGCGAACCCCGACCGGGTCAGCGCGCCGACGACGTCGTGGTGCCGGTCGCGGGGGGCGTGGTCTGGGTGCCCGGGCCGGGGCCCGGACCGGGACCCGGCTGCTCTTCGTCACCACCACCAGAAGCGGCTGCCACGATGCCGGCAACGGCAACGGCGCCAACAACAGCAACAGTGCCCAGGGACCCCAGGGCGACGCCGGACGCGCCAGAACCCGCCGCGGAACCGGTCGCGGTCGGGGCCGCCGCCGGCTGGCTGGTGGTGTTCTGCGCATTGGCAACACCCGGAGCAGCACCCAGGGCGAGGGCAAGCGTCAGAGCCAGGAGTTCCTTTTTCATTGGTAAATTCCCCAGAGGTTGGACCGATGTGCCTTATACCACTTCTTTTTCGCGTTGCGAGAGGCTTCTTGCGCGACGGCCCGCCTAAAATAGCATCATGACCGTACACTTCAAGGATGCCGTCGCGGCGCCGCGACGTTAAAGAGCCGCCAGACCATCCTGCGATGGCAAGAATACATGTTGAATATCAATGGATTGCGCACCCGCCTCGGAAAAATGGCCGAGCGGGGGCCGACCATTTCGGATGTGTATCTATCACATGCGGCGTAATGCTGAATGGTGATGGTGCAGCACCGCAACGCCCACCGGGGAAAATGAAAGGCAGCCCCGTCTACAGTTTCGCGACAACAAAACAGAGACGTCACGGGCCTTTCATTTCTCCACTGCCGTTCCCGGCGATTCGGTTTATACCTTTCGTTGGAGGTGTAGCGGGATGCAGATCAAGACCACCGATCGGGCTATACAGTTGCAGCTGGCCTTGCTGCAGGAAGACCTTGCCCGGCTTCAAAACCGATGCGCCGGGTTGACCATCCCGCCCGATGTCACCGTCGCACTGCGACAATTCAAGGAGCTGGGGCCGGCGTTCGAGGCGGTGGCCGCCTTCACCTCCGTGCTGCGGTCCAACACCGTCAGCCTGGATGTCGAGCGGCGTGCCCAGGTGGAGGGGCAGTTGCGCCAGCTGACCGTCGCCCTGTGGCAGTTGCACCTATCCGCCGTGGCGCCCCGGCTGGAAAGGATGGTGGCCAATATCGGCCACATGCCCATCGGTACCCGCTTCGTCCTGCAACGCTGGGTCAAGCAGCTGAATGAGTTGCGCGAGGAGGAGGAGACGGTGTCCGGGCTGGACCCCGCTCTGCTGGGCCGGGTGGAGGAGATGGCACGCCATCTGGCCGAGGCCGCCCCCGATCTCATGGATTTCGGGCGCTGACCCGGCAGCTTCTAGCCAACCTGCCCGGGTCCTGTGTTAAGATCACTCATCGGCCGGCCTTTCCCGATGCCGGCGCCAAAGGAACATTGCGCGCATCATGAGCAGCATTCTCGATATCCTGAAGCCCTATGGCCGCCCCAGCCCCAAGGAGGAGTCGGTTCTGGACGCCATCCTGGAACGTCTGGGCCGCGGCGGCCTGTCGCCCGAAGATGCCATCGACGAGATCATCGAACGCCTGAACTGGCCCCTGGAGCGTGCTGCCGCCGAGGTGGACGGCTACCTGGAATAGGCACGCTTCGCGTTTCTATGCTTTGGGATAGGGTGGTGCCGTGATGCTGGCCTACCCGGCCTGATTGAGTCATCGTCGCATGGTCGCGCTGTGCGGGCGGTGGTGCCGTACCCGGACAGGAACAGCCGCCCGGATCGGCATCCCATGCGCTTGCGCTTGCTCATTCCCCTGTTGATCCTGGTCATGGCCGCGTCCCTGGTGGCGCTGGCCGTCATGGGGCTTGTCCGCGACTGGGAAGACAAGAGTGCGGCCGACCGGTTCCTGGCCGCCAACCAGGCCCGCGGCGACCTGGCGGAACTGGCCGGCAACTGGGCACTGGAACGCGGTAGCGCCTATGTGCTGCTGGCCCGGCCCGAGCCAGTGGCCGAGGCGCGGCTGCTGCATCTGCATGAGGTGCGCCGGCATGCCGACGCGGAGATGGACGGACTGCTGGCCCTGCTGACCTCTCCCCACAACGCGCCGCGCGGCGGAGAGGAGCTGGTTGCAGGCCTGACAAAGGCACGCCGTGCCCTGGCCGACCTGCGCGAGGAGCTGGACCAGGCGCTGGTCCGGCCCGGCGCATCCCGCCCCCCGTCATTGGCGGAGCGCTGGTTCGGCACGCTGACCGCGCTGATCGACCAGGCCCGCAATACGCATGAGGCGCTGGCCGACCGGTCGCCCGTCATCGATCCGCTGATCGCCGCCCATGCACAACTGCGCCAGTCCGCCTGGATCGCGGCAGAGCAGGCGGGCCGCAGCCGGGCGCTGCTGTCGGCTGCCCTGCTGCGCGGCAATGGCCCGGCCCTTAGCCAAACCCTGGCGGAGACGGAGACGCGCTTCGTCCTGGCCTGGGAGAATGTGCGCCAGCTGGCCGCACGCGGGGATGCGGGGATGGCCCCGGTGCGTGTTGCCGTGACGGCGGCCGACAGCACGATGGCCGATCGTGTGAACCCGTTCCATCGCGGCGCCCTGGATGCGGCACGCAGCGGCACCATCGATCCCGTCATGGCCGATGACTGGTTCTCCATCGCCACCCTGGGCATCAATGCCATTCAGGATGTGCAGGCGGCATCGCGCGCCGTGACGGATATGCGGGCCCGCGAACTGTCGCAGGAGGCATTGCTCAGCCTGGCCAGGGGCGTGCTGCTCTGCCTCGCCACATTGGCCATCGGGACCGCGGCCCTGCTGCTGGTGCAATGGCGGGTATTGCGGCCGCTGGCAGCATTGACCGACCTGTTCGAACAGATCGCCCGGGGAAAGACGGATGTGGCCATGCCCGACATCACCCGCCCGGACGAGGTGGGCGACCTGGCCCGGGCCGCCACTGCCTTCCGCGCCGCCCATCTGGCCGGCGCCCATCTGGCCGAGACGCTGCGCCGGCGCGAGCATCTGCTGGATCTGTTCATCCGCCACACGCCGGCCGCCATCGCCATGCTGGACACAAACATGCGCTATGTCGCCGTCAGCCGGCGCTGGCTGTCGGACTACGAACTGGGCGACCGCGACCTCATCGGCCGCGGCCACTACGAGATCTTCCCGGAGATCGATGAACGCTGGCGCGACATCCACCGGCGCTGCCTGCTGGGCGAGCATGCAAGCGCCGACGAAGACCAGTTCGTGCGCATGGATGGCTCCATCATCTGGGTTCGCTGGGCCATCCATCCCTGGTACGACATCGATGGCCAGGTCGGTGGCATCATCATGTTCACGGAGGTGGTGACGGCCCGCAAGCAAGCGGAGGACAAAACGCGCCGCCTGGCAACGGAGTTGCAGGCCATCGTCGATAGCGCCGCCAACGCCATCATCGTCACCGATCCCGACGGCACCATCCGTTCCTTCAACCGCGGGGCCGAGCGTATGCTGGGCTACCAGGCCGAAGATATGGTGGGCAAGGCCACACCCCGGATGTTCCATGACCCGGAGGAGATGGAGGCCGCCCTGGCCAAGCTGACGGCCAGCCAGGGCCAGGCCCCGGCCGACCCGTTCGAGGTGTTCGTCCATCGCGCCCGTCAGGGCAAGCGCGACCAGCGGGAATGGACCTATATCGCCCGCGACGGCCGGCGCGTACCCGTATTGCTTTCGGTGACCGCCATTCGCGACTGCAGCGACCATATCCAGGGCTTCCTGGGTGTTGCCAACGACATCTCGCATCTGAAAGAGATGGACCGGCTGAAATCGGAGTTCATCTCAACGGTCAGCCATGAGCTGCGCACACCGCTGACGGCCATCCGTGCCTCGCTGGGGATGGTCAATTCCAACATGTTCGGGACCCTGCCGGAAGAGGCGCGCCAGCTGACCGATATCGCCCAGCAAAGCACGGAGCGCCTGATCCGGCTGATCAACGATCTGCTGGATGTGGAGAAGATCGCATCGGGCAAGATGCATTTCGACCTTTCCCCCCGCCCGCTGGCCGATCTGATGAGGGATGCGATCCAGGGCAGTGCCGCCCTGGCCGAGCGGGCGGACATCCGTCTGGTGGCCGGGCCGGTCGTACCGGCCACCGTGCTGATCGATCCCGACCGGCTGGCCCAGGCCTTCGCCAACCTGATCAGCAACGCCGTCAAATTCTCCCCCGCCGGCAGCACCGTCACCCTGTCGGCCCGGATGCTGGCGGATGGCTGGGTGCGCACGACGGTCGCCGATCAGGGCATCGGCATCGACGAGGCCTTCCGCGCCCGCGTCTTCCAGCGTTTTGCCCAGGCCGACGGTTCCGACAGCCGGGCCAAGGGCGGCACGGGCCTGGGCCTGGCCATCACGCGGGAGATCGTGGAACGCCAGGGCGGGCGCATCAGCTTCGACAGCGAGCCGGGCGAAGGTACGCGCTTTCATATCGACCTGCCCGTCCAGGCGACCTTGCCCCCGCCGACGGCGGAGATGACCGACGAGCCGATGGGGAGGGAAAGCAGCGGCCACGGCGCCGGCATCCTGATCTGCGAGGATGATCCCCATATCGCCCGCCTGCTGTCCATGATGCTGGGTCGGGCCGGCTTCGCGCCTGTCATCGCCGCCAATGCCGGCGAGGCCATGACGCTGCTGTCGCGGCAGCGGTTCCAGGCCATGACCTTGGACCTGATGCTGCCCGACCTGCCGGGCATCAGCCTGTTCCGCGCCATCCGGGCCCAGCCGGAAACCCGCGACCTGCCGGTCATCATTGTCACTGCCATCGGCGATGGGGATCGTGGGGCCATCGAGGGCGAGGCCGTGGGCATTATCGACTGGCTGTCCAAGCCCATCGACGAGGGCAGGCTGATCACCGCCCTGCACCGCGCCGTCCGCGACCGGGCCGGCGACCGGCCCCGGCTGCTGCATGTGGAGGATGACGCCGATATCCGCGCCGTCGTGGAAAGGCTCCTATCCGATCAGGCGGAAATCCTCGCCGCCGCCACCATGGCCGAGGCGCGGGAGCTGGCCGCCGGCCAGACATTCGATGTCGGGATCATCGATATCGACATGCCCGACGGCTGCGGTCTGGATGTCATCCAGTTCCTGCGCGACCGGCGTGGGGAGCCCGTACCCATCGTCGTCTTCACCGGCGCCGACGCGGGTCCGGTGGATCTGCGCCAGGTGACCGCCACCCTGGTCAAGTCGCGCGCCCGCAATGAGGAACTGGTGGACACGATCCGCCGCCTGATACATAGGATGGCCCCCGATTTGGAAACCCATGCACCGTCCCCTGTGGAGTCCCCGCCATGATCCCTGTGCTGGAGCGCATCCTCTATGTTGACGATGAGGAAATGCTGCGCACGGTCACCAACCTGGCGCTGACCCGCATCGGCAAGTTCACGGTCGAGCTTTGCGACAGCGGCACCAAGGCCGTGGAGACTGCCAAGCGGTTCAAGCCCGACATGATCATGCTGGACGTGATGATGCCCGGCATGGATGGCCCCGCGACCCTGCGGGCCCTGCAGGACGATCCGGAAACAGCATCCATCCCCGTCATCTTCATCACGGCCAAGGTTCAGCCGCGCGAGGTGGAGGCCTTCAGGGCCCTGGGCGTGGTGGATATTATCGCCAAGCCCTTCGAGCCGATGGGCTTGGCCGGCCAGGTCCGCGGGGTCTGGGAACGTTTCCACGGCGGATAAGCGGGCGGTCGATACCAGGCGCGTGCACGCGGGAGGCCGCTAAAGCCCCGCCTCCGCCAGGAGGATGCCGGCCAGCTTCCGGGCCTGCACCCGGATATCGGGCACGGCCGTGATCTCCCACAAGGTGCCCCGCATGATCGGCCCCATGGCGTAAAGTCCCGGCACGACCCCGCCCGCCCGGTCCAGCAACCGGCCCCCGCCATCGGTATCCAGCCCCAGGCGCAGCGGATCGGGTCGCACCAGCCCCGCATCCAGCAACCCGCGCAGCAGCGGGTCATGGGTGCCGGCGATATCGCCGCCGGGGCCCACGCAATTAATGGCATGGCGGATGGACAGTTCTTCCCCCGCCGGCCGGCCGCGCGGACGCAGCCGCAGGCAGAGATCCTCCTCCTTGCCCGCCGACAGCCGCTCCAGCCGCCCGGCCACCACCCGCAACCGGCCGGCAGCGATCATGGCGCGCAGCCTCTCATCGACCGGCGGGGCCAGCCGGTGGCGATGTACATCCCACCAGGGCCGTAGATGGCGCAGGAACCGCGCGCGCATATCCACCGACATGCCATGCCAATAGGCACCGGTGCCGCCCCGCAGACTGTCGATGACGAAATGCCAGGACCGTCCCTCCGCATCGGCCGCCCGCACCGCCGCGCGCACGCTGTGCAGCGCCGCCGCCAACGATGGCCCTATGGGCGGCGGCACCTGCGGCACCGTGGGAGCGGCGGCCGACCCGTGACGGCGCGGCAGCAGACCGCGCCGCGACAAGGCCAGGATCGGCCCCTCATGCCCCTGGTCGGCCAGCGACAGGGCCACGTCCACCATGGTCAGGCTGGTGCCCAGCAACAGCACCGAATCCGTCTTGCCGATCCGGGCCAGCGCCTTGGGTGCCCAGGGATCGGTCTGGAACCGGAATGATCCAAGCAGATCCTTGTCCACGCCTGGTGGTGGATCGGGCGGAAAATTCCCCACGGCCAGCACGGCACCATCGACATCATAGGATCGGCCCACATCCGTGGTCAGGCGGAAGCCGCCTTCCGGCAAACGGGTCAGGGATACGGCATCATCGGCCACCAGCACCAACCGCCCCACCGCTTCCGACCGCATGGCCGCCTGCGACAGCATCTCCTGCAGATACTGGCCATAGGTGGCGCGGGCCACGAAACCCGCCGCATCGACATTATCGTTCCGGCATCGTAACCAGTCCAGGAAATGGCCGGGCTGATCGGGAAAGGCGCTCATATTGCCGGCGCGGACATTCAGCAGATGCGCGCCATGGCGGGTGCTGTAGGCGACACCCTTGCCAAAGCCCCGCGCCCGTTCCACCAGCAGGATACGGGGGGCTGCCGATCCGGCCGCCAGAAGATGCAGCGCCACCAGCGACCCGCTGAAGCCCGCACCGATCACGGCGACTGTCGGACGTCGGGCGCGGTCCGTCATGCGGGGCTGTCTCCATGGCTGGCGGCATTATCCTATACGTAGAATAGGGAATAACGCCGGGCCGGAGTCAAGCCGAATGCCGGTGATGATTTGGTGAAGCAGAACGAACCGCCGTCAGATGACGAAGTCCATCGGGTGGCTCAGCGACCGGCGGCGGCGCGAGGCTTCGGCCAGGGTACAGCGGTCCAGCACGGTGGCCATGGCATCGCGGGCCTTCAGCATGGCCCAGCGGATGACGCAGGTGGCCGCGTCTTCGCAATCTTCGCAGGGCTCGAACTTCAGACGGCTGGCGCAGCGGATGGGGGCCAGCGTGCCGTCGATGACCCGGATGATATCACCCACTGACAGGTTCTCCGGTGCACGCGCCAGACGATAGCCGCCATGGCGACCACGCTGGCTCTGTAAAAGCCCCGCCTTGCGCATGTCCAGCAGGATGGCTTCCAGGAACTTGGCCGGAATATTCTCCGCTGCCGCAATCTCCGCAATCTGAACTGTCGTTGCGTCTTCGTAATGATCAGCCAGATGGATACAGGCGCGAAGGGCGTACTTGGCCCGCTGGGTGAGCATCGAGGGTCATACTTTCCAGCACGGAACGATAGCATACTTCATGGCGCTTCCCGGCACGGATGGCAAGGGGGCGATTGCGCCGATCAGCCAACCTTTTCAGGAGCCGTATCCTGCGCCGTGGCTGCGCGCGACAGCTCCGGGATACGGTCGGCCAATGCCACCTGCGCCCGCCCCGACGCCTCCACCAGCCGGGCCAGCGGCCCCGCCACACTCTCCCGGTCGGCGCCGTTATCGATGGCCTGTTCCAGGTTGCGCGCCGCTTGCGACAGTTCCATCAGCCCGAAATTGCCGGCCAGCGACACCATGGAATGGGCATGACCACGCAGTATGTCCAGCGGCGTGGCCGGCTCGGTGGCGATGGAAACGCGCTGGCGCAGCGATGTCGCCACTTCCTGCAACATGGTCAGCAGGGCCCCGGCCCCCATCAGCATTTCCAGCTGCGACTGCATGGCACCCGACATCACCTCGGCGTCCGGCATCTGGGCAACACCGCCCGGCTCGGGCACGGGCAGCGGCGCCGGACCGATGCGCTGTGACCAGCGAGCCAGCGCGGCGATCAGGTGGCTGGCCTCGATCGGCTTGGCAATATGGTCGTCCATGCCGGCCTCGCGGCAGCGCTCCACCTCTGACGGCAGGGCATTGGCGGTCAGAGCCACGATGGGGATGCGCCCGGCGGCCGATGGCAGGGCGCGGATGACCCGCGTCGCCTCCAGCCCATCCATGCCCGGCATTTGCACATCCATCAGCACCAGATCATAGGACTGGCGCTGCACCGCCTCCACGGCGGCGATGCCATCCATGGCGACATCGACCTTGTGGCCCGCCCGTTCCAGAATGGCGCGGACCAGCAACTGGTTGACGGGCAAATCCTCCGCCACCAGCACATAGAGCGGCCGGGCCGGCGCCCCCTCCTCCCCCACGCCGGGGGTCGGCAGGGCGGGCCCGTGCGAGGGCGGGTCGGTGGGGCGCAGCGGGATCTCGATCCAGAACAGGCTGCCGCGCCCCGCTTCGCTGGACAGGCCGACACGCCCGCCCATCAGGGTCACCAGCTGCTTGCAGATGGCCAGCCCCAGGCCTGTGCCGCCATAGCGTCGCGCCGTGGAGGCGTCGGCCTGATGGAAGGGCTCGAAAAGCTGTTTCTGGCGTTCGGGTGCGATGCCGATGCCCGTATCCTGAACGGCGATGCGCAGCCGTTGCCACTCACCATCGGTCGCCCCCTCGCCCACGGCGCTGACCGCCAGGGTCACGCTGCCGGCCTGGGTGAATTTCACGGCATTGTTCAGCAGGTTCAGCACCACCTGGCGCACCCGCGTGGGGTCCAGCATCAGCCAGGGCGGCAGGTAGGGCGGCAGGTCCACCTTCAGGGTCAGGCCCTTCTCCTGCGCCATGGGCCGCACCAGTTCGGCACAGGTCTGCAGCATGCCCACCGTGTCGGTCGGCATCTCCTCCAGCTGCAAATGTCCGGCATCGACCTTGGAGAAATCCAGCACATCGTTAATGACGGCCAGCAGGGTGCGGCCAGCTTCGGCCTGCAGGCGGATATAGCGCCGCCGCTCGGCTTCCGGCAGATCGGCCGTGAGCAGCAGATCGGCAAAGCCGATGACCGCGTTCAAGGGCGTGCGCAACTCATGACTGACCGTGGCCAGGAAGTCGGTCTTGGCGCGGGCCGCCGCCTCCGCCTCCCGCCGCGCCTCCAGCAGCGCCTCCTCCTGCGCGGTGCGGTCGGTCACATCGCTGACGGCGCCGAACAGGGCGAAAGGCTTGCCATCGGGCCCGAACTCCACCACCCCGCGCGTCACCACATGCCGCACCTCCCCGCCCGGCCGGATGATGCGCAGGCCCATCTCATAGGAACTGCCCGTGCTCATCGCCGCCTGTACCAGTTCGCGCAGCCGGTCCCGGTCGTCGGGATGGTGGGCGGCCAGCGTGGTCTCCATGGTGGGCTGGAACTTGTCCTTGCGCAGGCCGTGGATGCGATAGACCTCGTCCGACCAGGTCAGGCGCCGGGTCGACAGCTCGAACCGCCAATGCCCGACCATGGCCAACTGCTCACCCAGGCGCAGCAGGCGGTTGGCCTCCGCCAGATCCCGGGCCTGGGCCCGCCGGCGGCGCGATTCATGTTCGAGCGCCCGCATCATCAAACCCAGCCCCAGGCTGGCCACCAGGGCCGCGACCAGCGCCCGCCAGGCCAGGGAACGCCAGGGAGCCAGAATCTCCTCCAGGCCCCGGCCGACGATGGCGACCAGCGGATAGGCGCGGATATGCCGGAAAGCCATCAGGCGACGGATATTGTCAATGCTGCTGGGGCTGTCCAGCACGCCGTTCGACGTCTGCCGCGCCATGGCCATCACGCCACTGTCAGCCATGGACTGGCCCAGGCCGCTGACATTGTCGACATTGCCGGCCCGGCCGGACCGGGCCCGCACGATGCCGTCCATGCCCAGGATATTGACCACCCCCTGATCGCCCAGGTCCAGCTTGTGGAAATAGTTGGAGAGGTAAAAGGGATCGACGGCCATGATGATGACGCCGCCGAAACTGCCATCCGGCAGGTTCAGGCGCAGACTGACCGGCAGCGACCATTTCCCCGACAGCCGCCCCACAATGGGCGGACCCACGAAGATGGTGCCCGTGTCCTGGTGCATATGGATGGCGATATGGGCACGGTCCAGATAGTTGGTGATGCGCGCCTCCGGGCCCATGCCCAGCGTGCTGTCGACCAGATAGCCATCGGGCCCGACCAGGGACATCTGGACGGTGAAGCCGACAGGCATCGTATGCTGTTTCATGAATTCTTGCAGGTGGAAGGCCGACGGATCCGCCTCATACTCCGCCCTGGCCGTGCGCAGCGTCTGCTCCACGGTGGACAGAATCCAGAAGGACTGTTCCTCGAACGCCAGCGCCAGATTGGCAACGTCCCGCCGCGCCTGTTCCAGCGCGCGCTCCCGCTCCAGCCAGAGCAGGCTGCCGGTCCCGGCCCAGATCAGGATCAGCGTCGATGCCAGAACCAGCAGCAGCTTTTTGGACGCGAAGGTCATCGTCCCTCCGGCGACGGACATGGCTGTCCAACGCACCTCATACGGTTGGGCATTAAGTAACAAATCACCAACCGGTATGGTAGACGCAGAAGGTTAGGTTTCGTTAGCGATCAGCTTCATCCGACGTCGGATAGTGGATGGAAACCACTTCCAGCTCCTCCACCCCCGCCGGTGTGCGCAGCATGACCAGATCGCCCTGCTTGGCCTTCAGCAGGGCCCGCGCCACGGGGGAAACCCAGCTGATGCGGCCCGGCCCCATATCAGTCTCATCCACGCCGACGATGGTCACCGTGTTCTCCACCCCATCCTCGCGGGCATAGGTGACGGTGGCGCCAAAGAATATCTGGTCGCGGTGCTTCTGCTTCGCGGGGTCCACGACATTGGCGATTTCCAGACGCTTGGACAGGAATCGCATGCGCCGGTCGATCTCACGCAGCCGCTTCTTGCCATAGATGTAATCGCCATTCTCCGACCGGTCGCCATTGCCGGCCGCCCAATGCACGATCTCCACCACCCGGGGCCGCTCCACGCGCAGCAGGTTCTGCATCTCGCCCCGCATGCGCTCGAACCCTTGGGGCGTGATATGGTTCTTCTGGCCGGGCGGCAGCGGGCTGGGATCGTCGTGACCGTCATCATCGTCCCCCGCCGCGTCGCGGGCATTCTCATTCACCCAGGCCTTGCTCATTCCCGCCACCACCCGCTCCCAAACCGGCGGATGGTTTAACGCGGATGCAGGCGGGAGGGAATGGGGCTTCGTTCCCCTTACCCCGCCATGGCGATATCGGACACGTCCGACGCCGTCAGGCGGGCCAGGCGGTGGTCGGGCAGGGCACAGAGCAGCTTGACCCGGCGTTCCACCATGCCGAACACCAGGTTCAGCAACGCCCGGCGCTCCGTCTCCGACCCTTCCAGGGCCAGCGGATCGGGGAAGCGCCAATTGACGATCATCGGATTGCCGGTCCAGGCCGGCTGTGGCAGCACGGCCGACTGTTCGCAGACATGGAAAACAAAATCCAGGTCGGGCGCATCGGGACCGGTGAACAGGTCCCACTGCTTGGGCCGCAGATTTTCCGTATCGATGCCGACCTTGTGCAGCAGGTCCAGGGTAATCGGATCCGCCGTCTCGCGCGGTTCCGGCCCGGCGGAGAAGGTCTCGAACCGGCCCGCCCCCCATTTGCGCAGCAGCCCTTCGGCCATCAGGCTGCGCGAGGCGTTGCGGCGGCAAACGAACAGCACGTTGAACGGACGGTCAGGCGACATCGGAAGGGCCCCGTTTGCGGCATGGAAACCGGGCCGGACTATCCGATGGATCGACGACAGGATTGTCTCGGTTTGATGTCAGTTGCGTGAAGGCTGAGGAAAATCACTCTCCTATCCCTTACGCGGGCCGTAGCGTTTCTTGGGCGCACCGCGGAAGCCCTGCGGCGGCTTGGGCTTGCCGCCGCCGCCAGGACGCCCGCCACCGCCGGGCTTGCCCATGCGTTGCCGCCGTGCCGTGCTGGCCAGCAGTTCCGACAGACGCCCCGCCACCTCGGCCCGGCGTTCCTCCACCGCCTTGCGGTCGGGGAACAGGCGGGCGAACTTGCGGCTGGCCCAGTAGTAAAGATCACAGGAGCGCGACAGCTCCTCCAGCCCGTAATCATCCAGCCGTTCCATGCGCAGCGGCACGACCAGGCCCAGCGGCACCGGCTCATCCTTTTCCACGGCACGGAGCATCTGGTTGAAGAAGCGGGCATCCACTTCCTTCTCCAGATCGGCCGGCATGAACAGCAGGCTCAGCTTCTCCTCGAACCCGATGCTGCGCTCATCCAGCGCCTGAGCCAGACGGCGCAGCGCCGACAGATCGGCCACACGGTACGGGCTGCCCGTCGTCCGTGCCGCCGCGAAGCAATCGACCAGCAGCATCATGCTGTCCCGCCCGACGCGGGTCGCCAGTCGCGCCACCATGGCCCGCGTCGGCCGCACGGTCAGCGCCCGGCGCGGCCCGAAGGACGGGTCGGGCCGGGTCCAGATGGTGCGCAACTGCTGCGGCGTGCCCTTGCCGACCACGCCGAACTCGCCCTCCTCATGATGGCCATAGCGGCCGGCGCGGCCGGCAATCTGTTTCAGTTCGGCCGGCGACAATTCGCGCTGCTCCACCCCGTCATATTTTTCCAGGGTGGTGAACAGCACGCGGCGGATGGGCAGGTTCAGGCCCATGCCGATGGCGTCGGTGGCCACCACCACATCGGCCTCGCCATTGGTGAAGCGCTCCGCCTCACGCCGCCGCACCTCCGGCGCCAGCGCGCCATAGATCACGGCGGCCGTCATGCCTTTGGCCTGCACGATGTCGCGGACCATGTGGACATTGCGGCGGGAAAAGGCGATCAGGGCATCGCCCTTGCGCACATCCTCATATTCCAGCCGTTGATCCAGCATATGCAGCGGCTGCTTGCGCTCCAGCCGCACCACCTCCAGCGGCTCCCCCAGATATCCCGCCACCCGTTCAATCAGCGGCAGCGCTTCCGGTGCGCCCAGCAGATAGACAGTGCGCGCCGCCACGCCCATCAGCGCCGCCGTCCAGGCCCAGCCGCGATCCTTGTCGGCCAGCATCTGGATTTCGTCGATGACGGCCACATCCACGATCTGCTCCGGGTCCAGCATTTCGATGGTGGATGCCAGATGCCGGGCACCGGGCACCCGGATTTCCTCCTCGCCCGTCAGCAGGGTGGTGGGCGTGCCCTCACGGTTCAGCCGGTCCATGACCTCCAGCGCCAGCAGGCGCAGGGGCGCCAGATAGACGCCCTGCTCCGCCTCATGCAGGGCCGCCATGGCGCGGTGGGTCTTGCCGGAATTAGTGGGGCCGACGACGGCCACCAGCTTGCGGCCCATGGCACGCGCCGTGGGGAACAGCCGTTCGAACTTGGCGAAGTCAAACTCGGTATTCACGAAGGTCCGGCCCCGCGCCACCGCCCGCTCCCGCAGCCAGGTGTCGGCCGTCTCCTCCCACCGGCGCAGGATGTCATTGGGCTGATGGTTGGTGCGGGCCACGCGGTAGAGGCGCTGGGCCAGGTTTTCGAAGGTCCAGCTATCGTCCGCCTCCCCCACCGCGGCGCGGAGCTGCCATAGCCGGCCCGACACGTCGGACAGGGCCTGTTCCAGCAACTGCGCCAGCTGCGGGTCCTCCACCAGCCGCTGGCGCAGGGTGTCGTCGTCCAATCCCGTCAGCTCATCGATATCGAAGCTGCGGCTGACCTCCAGCCGGATAGGGCCGGGAATGTCGGGGAAGGATAGTTCGTCATGGGCGCGGGCGCGCACCCGGCTCTTGGCCTCCGCCGACAGCAGGGTGACATGGGTGCCCTCCAGCGCGCGACGGCCCTGTTCCAGCAGTTCCGACCGCCGGACCAAGCGGGCCACCAGCCCCTCGATCTCCAGCGCCACGGCGTCGCGCCTTTCGGCCAGCACCACCAGATCGCGCCGTCCCTGCGGCAGCGGCAGGCCCAGCGGCACCATGCCATAGGCGGCCGCCTGCTCCACCCGGTCCAGGCCCAGGCGTCCGATGGTGGTGATTTCCGGGTGATGCCGGGCGACGGCGAAGACAAGGTCCGGTTCCATCGGGACGGACGGTTCCGGGGACAGGTTATCCATGGGAGTTCAGGCACCAGACAAAAAGAAAGCGATGTTGCAGGCGCACAATATGCGCCTGAAAGCGGCTTTTGCCCAGGGGCAGCAGGGATGGGGCTGTGTGCGCCGTCATTGCATCCCCGCCCGCGCGTGATAGCGTGCCCGGCGCACCGCCCGCGTAAGAAGGCTGCCGCCATGGTCCCCATCAGTGATGAAGCCGCCCAGGATCGGGGTTCTACTACGTGGCGCGAGCGCACGCGGACCCTGCGCCGCTGGCTGATGGTGCTGTTGATCGGCGGGACGCTGGGCTTTCCCATCGCGCATTGGGCCGGGGTGTCGTTGCCCATTTCCATCGTGTTCGGCGCATGCATCGGTGGCCTGTGCCTGGCCTTCAAGCATCGGCTGCTGCTGCCGGGACTGCACACCCGCATCGGCGATCTGCCGCGCGGCTTCGGGCTGCCGGCGCTTTATCTGACCCATGGCGGGCTGATCATCGTGGGCATCGCGCTGGCCCATATCATCAATGCCAGCACCGGGCTGGATGTGGATGACGGGTCGCCCAATATCGATTTCTTCCAGGTCTTCTCCTATTCCGCCGCGTCGGTGGTCCTGCTGCTGCTGCTGGACCAGAGCCGCAGCCTGATCGGCAATCCGGTGTTCTTCGCCCTGATCACCGGCCGCTATTCACGGCCCATGGAGGAACAGCGCCTGTTCCTGCAGGTGGACATGGCCAACTCCACGGCCTTGGCCGCCCGGCTGGGCGACCGGGAGGCGATGCGGGTGGTCGGCCGCTTCCTCTATGCGCTGGGCGAGCCGGTGCGCTGCCATGGCGGGGTGATCGACAAATATGTCGGCGACCAGGCCATCATCAGCTGGCGCCTGACGCCCAAGCGGCCCCAGGCGCCGGCCCTGTCTTGCGCGCTTGCCATCCGCCGGGCCCTGACCGGCCTGAACCGGGAGATGGGGGTGGGGCTGGGCTTTCGCATCGCCATCCATGCCGGCCCGGTCATCGTGGCCCAGGTGGGGGACGAGCGGAAGGAGATCACCTATTTCGGCGACACGATCAATTCGCTGGCCCGGCTGGACGGGGTGGCCAAGGATCTGGGCCGCGACATCATCCTGACCGATGCCGCCCTGGCCGCCTGCACGCCCCTGGCGGGGATGGAGCCGACGCCGCTGGGCCCGGTCACGCTGCGCGGGCGCGAAACCCCCATCGGCGTGCTCGGCCTGCCGCCCTATTTCACATCCACGCCGTAGAAATCCAGCCGGGTGGAGGGCGAGGCGCGGAAATCCACCACTTCCGGGCGCACGCCGGTGAAGACCTGCGGATGGGCCACGGGGATCCAGGGCAGGGTCTGGTGGAACAGGGCCTGGGCCTTGAAATAATACTCCTTGCGCGCCGCCTGATCGCCGGTGCGCCGCGCGGCGGTGATCAGGCGGTCCATTTCCGGGTCGCACCAGCGGGCCAGATTGCCATTGCCGGGCTTGGCGGCCTCGCAGGACAGCAGGTCGGACCAGAACCGGTCCACCTCGTCATTCGACCAGCCATATTGGGCCATCGGCGCCTCCCCGAAGCGCACGCGGCGGACATATTCGCCCCATTCGTAGGTCACGATCTTCGCCTTGATCCCCACCTTGGCCAGATCGGCCTGGATCATCTCCGCAATGCGGCGTGGGGCAGGATTGTAGGGGCGGGTGACGGGCATGGTCCACAGCTCCGTCGCGAACCCGTCCTTCAAACCGGCCTCCGTCAGCAAAGCCTTGGCTTTGGCGGGATCGTGGGGGAGGTCCTTGATGGTGTCATCATGGGCCCAATGACCGGGGGGAATCGGTGTGACGGCGGGTTTGGCGGTACCCATATAGGCCTGGTCCAGGATCGCCTTCTTATCCACCGCCAGATTGACGGCAAGGCGGACGCGGGTGTCATCGAACGGCTTTTTCGCCATGTTCATGGCCACATAGCCCACGGACATGGCGTCCACGCCCACCAACCGCACATCCTTGTCCTGGCGCATGCGGCCCAGGTCGGCGGGGTTGGGATAGGTCATGGTGTGGCATTCGCCGGCCTTCAGCTTGGCATAGCGCACGGTGGCATCGGGCACGATGACGAAGACCAGCTGGTCCAGCGGCGCCACGCCGCGCCAGTAATCCTTGTTGGCGCGCATCCGCACCTCCGTATCCAGCAGGTGGCGGATCAGTTGGAACGGGCCGGTGCCGATCGGGTCCAGATCAACCTTTTCCGGGGTGCCGGCCTTCAGCATGGCGGCCCCGTATTCGGCCGACTGGATGGACATGGCGTGGCTGGCGAGCGCGTAGAAGATGCCGGCATCCGGTTCCTTCAGGCGGAAGATGACCTTGTAATCACTCAGCTTTTCCACCGACAGCAGATTGGTGGACAGGCCCAGATTATGGAAGGCCGGATAGATCTTGCCCCCCGCCACGGCGTGATAGGGATGGGTCTTGTCCATCTGCCGGGCGAAGGAGAAGACCACATCGTCGGCATTGAAATCGCGGGTGGGCGTGAACAGCTTGGACCGGTGCCATTTCACGCCCTGACGCAGGGTGAAGATGATGGTCCGCCCGCCATCCGCCAGTTCCCAGCCGGTGGCCAGCTGCGGCTCCAGCTCCAGCGTGCCGCGCTTCACATTCACAAGCTTTTCATAGAGTTGCTGGGCGATATCGTAGGCATTGCCCGAGGTGGAATATTGCGGATTGAGGCTGTCGGGGGCGGCTTCGGCGCAATGGACCAGGGTCTTGGCCTGCGCGGTTCCCACCAGCATCCAGGCCAGCAGCAGCGATCCCACAACCCGCATCATCCATCCTCCAAACCCGATCCATGACAGATCAACATGGGTGGCATGGGGGTGCAAGCGGGGGCTGCGACAAGCTGGCCCCGAGACAAGCCGGTGGATCACGTGTATGGATAAGACAATTGCCATACAATCCCATCTGTATGGCCATACAATGGAGAGCCGTCATGGCCGGCAAGCAGAAGGTCGATTTCGCCACCACCCCCTTCGGGCTGGGCATCAAGGGGCTGTGTCCGCATTGCCGGCAAGGGTCGATCTTCGACGGTTATCTGAAGCTGGCCAAGAACTGTCCGAACTGCGGATTGGACATGTCGTTTGCCGATCCGGCCGACGGGCCGGCGTTCTTCACCATGTCGATCGTCAGCTTTCCGCTGACCGGGTTCGCGGTGTGGCAGGAGATGGTGTTCCAGGCGCCGTACTGGGTGCATCTGTTCACCACCTTGCCCGTGACCGTTCTGTCGGTCCTGGCCTTGCTGCGGCCGTTGAAGGGCTGGCTGGTCTGTGCCCAGTATATGAACAAGGCCGAGCAGGGCCGGCTGGACGAGGGCGGGGATGAATGAGTGACTGGACGCCCCCTGCCCTGCCGCCCGGTGTGCCGCTTTATCGCGCCATTGCCGACGCCATGGCCGCCGACATCGCCTCGGGCGCGCTGAAGCCGGGGGCGAGGCTGCCCACGCACCGGGCGCTGGCCGATGCGGTGGGGGTCGACCTGACCACCATCACGCGGGCCTATGCCGATGCGCGGGCGCGCGGGCTGGTGGAGGCGTCGGTGGGGCGCGGGACCTTCGTGGCCGATACCGCCCGCCAGCCCCCGCCGCCACCGGTGGAGCTGGACCTGTCGATGAACCTGCCGCCGCAGCCGCCTAGCGCCAATCTGGCGGCACGGCTGGCGCGGACCATGGCGGGGCTGACGCGACGGCCCGACCTGACACGCCTGCTGAACTATCAGCCCAATGGCGGCAGCGAGGCCGACCGCAAGGCCGGGGCCAGATGGCTGGCTGGCCGCATCCCCGGCCTGGATGCGTCGCGCGTACTGGTCACCGGCGGGGCGCAGTCCTGCCTGACGGCGCTGCTGACGCTGGAGACCAGCTGGGCCGGCGACGTGTTGACCGATCCCTATGCCTATACCGGCTTCCGTCTCGCCGCCCAGATGCGCGGCCTGCGGGTGACGCCGGTCCAGGCGGATATGCTGGGCATGGTGGCGTCGGCGCTGCTGACGGTGGGGCGCGACAGCCAGGCAAGGCTGGTCTATCTGACGCCCACCATCCACAACCCGACCACAATCACCATGCCGCTGGAACGGCGCCTGGAGATCGTCGAGATCGCACGGGCGCTTAACCTGATCATCATCGAGGATGACGCCTATGGCATGCTGGCCGATCCCGGCCCGCCGCCGCTGGCAGCATTGGCACCGGAGCGGGTCTGGCACATCGCCACCCTGTCCAAATGCCTGACACCAGGCCTGCGCGTGGCCTATCTGGTGGCCCCGCAAGGTGCGGACACCAACCCCATCCGCGCCGCACTGCGCGCCACCTCGCAGATGGCCCCGCCCTTGTCGGTGGCGGCCATCACCGGCTGGATCGAGGATGGCACGGCAACGGAGATCCTGGCCGCCATCCGGCAGGAAGCCATGGAGCGGCAGGAGATCGCCCGGCGCCTGCTGCCGCTGGGATCGATGGCGGCCCATCCCCAGGGGCATCATCTGTGGCTGACCCTGCCGCCCTATTGGACCGACCGCGCCTTCGCCCTGGCCGCCAAGAAGGCCGGCGCGACGGTGGTGCCCGGCTCCAACTTCGCCATGGCGGCGGAACCGCCGCAGAAATATGTGCGCGTGGCGCTGGGTGCCGCCCCGGACCAGCCGGCCCTGACCCATGCGCTGGAGAAGCTGGCCACCCTGATGCGGCATGGGCCGGTGTCGGAGGTGGAGGTGGTGTGAGCGGGGTATAAGCAATAACGGTGGAAGGGACGACAATAGAGGTGCTGCCCTCACCCCCTTCTGCACACCACATAATCCAGCGCCGGCACCGTGACACTGTAGCTCTGCGCCGTGGCCCCGGCCGGTGCGCAGGCCCCGCGCAGGGCGGTCCATTCCTGGCCCGGACCGTCCACGTCGATGCTGACCGACCGTGGCCTGGTGTCGGTGTTGGCCACTATCAGGAACTGTTCGCCCCGATCCTCGTCCACGCGGGAGAAGGCCAGCAGACCCGGTCCCTTGCGTTCGAAGTAACGCACCACGGTCTTGCCCCGGCGCAGACCGGGATGGGCCTGGCGGATGGCGGCCATGTCACGGAAGGCGCGGTAGAGCGCGTGGGTCGGCTGGTAGGCGTCGGCCGTGCGGGGGCCGACGGTGCCCAGTCGTTCCTCTGTATTGAACTGCTTGGAAGCGCTGGCAAACATCGGCTGGCGCGAGGCCTTGTCGTCGCCCAGACCGACGAAGCCCTGTTCATCGCCGTAATAGAGCACGGGCACACCGCGGGAGAAGAACATCAGGGCGTGGCCCAGGGCCACGCGGGCCTGCAGCTCCGCCGCCGTCATCTTGGGATTGGCCTTGCGCAGCTTGAAGGCCAGACGCCCCTGATCATGGTTGGAGATGAAGGTGGCGAGGGTGCGGGCAGCATCGGCCCCGCCGGGATAGAGCCGGTCGCCCCGGAACAGCCGGTCCCATGCGTCCAGATCCCTGCCCTTGCCCAGCGTGTCCAGGGTGGCCGCCGACAGGGCGAAATCCAGGACCGAGGGCAGGCCCAGGATGCCGGTATAGGCGGCCAGATCGGCAACATCATCATTGGCCACCTCCCCGAAAATGATGAAGTTCGGGATGCCCTGGGCCTTGGCGAAGGAGGTCACCTCCGGCACGAAACGGTGCCAGAATTCCGGGTTCACATGTTTGGCCGTGTCCAGGCGGAAGCCGTCGATGCGGTATTCGCGGACCCAGTGCTTGTAGATGTCGATCAGGCCGTCCACCACGGCGGGCTGTTCGGTATAGAGATCGTCCAGGCGAGCGAAATCGCCGAAAATGCTGTCCTCCCCGCTGAAGGTGCTGTCGCCGCGATTATGGTAATGGCGGGGGTCGTTCATCCAGGCGGGGTTCTTCGCCGCCTCCTGCCCGGCGGGGACATAGGGCGTGTAGGCGTAATTGATGTCGGTCAGGGCGGCGTAGTTGGGAATGGTCTGGGCCGCCGGGCGGTCGCCCTGGAAGCCCTGGTTGATGGTGGCACCGTCGGCGGCGCGGCGTGTGGTGGGGTAATCGCCCTTGGAGCGGTAGGGGCAGGGCTTGGCCATGCTGGTGCCGTCGCATTCCCGGTACTGGATGACGTCGCCGGTATGGTTGACGACGATATCCATGATCACCTTGATGCCCCTGGCATGGGCCGCCTGCACGAAAGCCTTGAAGGCGGCGTTGCCGCCCAGATGCGGATCGACATTCAGGAAATCCACGCCCCAATAGCCGTGATATCCGGCCGACAGGCCGCCATCATATTTGTGCACCACCTTGTTGACGACAGGCGGGGTGACCCAGATCGCCGTGACGCCCAGCCCCTGGATATAATCCAGCTTCGCGGTCAGCCCCTGGAAATCGCCGCCATGGAACATGCCGATATCGGTGGGATCGTAGCCGGTCTGTTCCGGCCCGCCGGACAGGCCGCCCCTGTCGCTGGCCGTGTCGCCACTGGCCATGCGGTCGGTGACGACGAAATAGACCACGTCATCGGCAAAGGGCCGGTCGGGGTTCTGCGTCTGGGCCAAGGCGGGGGTGGCCAGGGCCAGCAGGGTGGCGGCTGTCGTCAGCAGGCGGGGCATGGCTCCAACTCCTTGGGGTTTGTTTTTGTTTGGTGAAGTTCCGGGCTGTGAGGGTGCCACCACTCTCTACCGTCACCCCGGCGAAAGCCGGGGCCCAGGCGTAGAGCGGCGTCTGCCGCGATATGAGTCATACCGGCGCTAACCGCGCCTTGACACTGGGCCCCGGCTTTCGCCGGGGTGACGGTAGAGAGGACGGGAATGAGGGTGCCCAGGGGTACGCGGCAGGTTCGTAGTGCGGATTAGCGAAGCGCAATTCGCCTACGAACCTGCCGCACAATTGCGCTGGATGAACTCGGCATGGGTGGGCAGGGTCTTCATTTCATGCGCGATCATGCCTTTCACCTCGGCCAGGAATTCCTTCAGTTCCGCCTCGCTCAACTGGTCGGCCAGCGGGTGCCAGCTGCGCGGGATCACGCCCTGGCCCAGGAAGACCTGAATCCAGTTCACCTCCATGAACAGCTCGTCATAGACGCGGCTGACGCGGCCGTGGGAGGCGAAATAGCGCATGCGGCGGGCCAGTTCGTCGGGGATGTCCATGGTCCGGCAGTCGCGCCAGAATGGACTGTCGTCGCGCTCCGTCGCCTTGTAATGCAGGATGATGAAGTCGCGGATGCGCTCATACTCGCTGCGGGATTTCTCGTTGAAATCCTCGACCTCCACCGCATCGATGCCGTCATTTGGCAGGGCCATCAGCAGGCGCGATACCGCCGACTGCACCAAATGGATCGACGTGCTTTCCAGCGGTTCCAGGAAGCCGCTGGCCAGGCCGATGGCGATGACATTGCGGTTCCACATCTTCCGGCGGCGCCCGGCGGTGAAGCGCAGCAGGCGGGGGTCGGCCTGGGGTTCGCCATCCAGATTGGCCATCAGGATGTCGCGGGCCTGCTCCTCCCCCATATAGCGGCTGGAAAAGACATGGCCGTTGCCGATGCGGTGCTGCAACGGGATGCGCCATTGCCAGCCGGCCGCATGCGCCGTGGAGCGGGTAAAGGGGGTGAAGTCGCCGCCATTGGCACAGGGCACGGCCCAGGCCCGGTCACAGGGCAGCCAGTGCGACCAATCCTCAAACCCCGTGCCCAGCGCCCCCTCGATCAAGAGGCCACGGAAGCCGGAGCAGTCCAGGAACAGGTCGCCTTGAATCCTTGTGCCATCCTCCAGCTCCACCGCCTCCACATGGCCGTTGAAGGCGTTCAGGATGGTGCGACGGATCTTGCCCTCTGTGCGCACCACGCCACGTTCAGTGGAATAGCGGCGCAGATAGGCGGCATAGAGGCCGGCATCGAAATGGAAGGCATGGCCCAGCGGTTCCAGCGGCGTGCGCCGCTGCGGCCCCGGCCGGCCATAGCGCAGGTCGCGGGCGGCCACGGTGTTAAAGACATATTGTTCCCAGTCATGATCCAGGCCCAGTGCGTTTGCCCGGCGCCAGACATGGTGGAACGGGGTCATGCCCAGGGGTCGGCCGACGGCACCGAAGGCGTGCATGTAGCGATGGCCGGGGCGGTACCAGTCCTTGAACTCGATCCCCAGCTTGATGGTACCGTTGGTGGCGCGCAGGAAATCATCCTCGTCGATGCCCAGCACGCGGTTGAAGGTGGCGATGGGCGGGATCGTCGCCTCCCCCACCCCGACCGTACCGATCTCATCGCTTTCCACCAGATGGATCCGGTGGGTCTTGCCGGCCACGCGGGCCAGGGCGGCGGCCGACATCCAGCCGGCGGTGCCGCCGCCGACGATCACGATGGTACGGATGGGTTTGTGCATGGATTGCCGCCTCGGTTCGGGAGGGGTGGAGAGGGTCAGCGAAGCGCGATTGGGGGCGGGGCGTCAATGTACAGGAAGCCGCTATTCGAGGGCGCTTGAGCATCCACCGTCACCCCGGCGAAGGCCGGGGCCCAGAATCACGAGCGCTTTGTTCTACGAACTGGGCCCCGGCTTTCGCCGGGGTGACGGTAGGAGAGGCGTCTACGGTGATGCAAATATCCTAACTTAGCGCCTATGGGCGACAAGCGGGGGTGATGGTGGGGGAGTTGGACCCCTTACAGCCCAGACGTCATGGGAAAAAGCCGCCCTCATAAGAAAAACCCCCGCCGGATGTTGCCGGCGGGGGCGAGGGAGGATGGGGTCAGAACTTGTAGGAAACGCCCAGCAGATAGCGGCTGCCGAATTCCTCGTACCGCTCCACCAGACGGGTGTCGTTCTGGCCATAGGCCACGAACGGCTCGTTGGTCAGGTTGTAGCCCTGGAGCATGATGGTCAGGCCCTGGAGCGAGGAGCCTTCCTGGAACTCGTAGGATACCTGGGCGTCCATCACCGTCTCGCCCTTGGCCATGCGGTTGGCACGGCCCTGGCCGAAACCGGTGACCTCCGCCAGGAACTTGGACCGGTGGTTGGCCGAGACACGGGCCTGGAAACCGTCCTTGTCGTAATAGAAGGTGCCCTGGGCGGTGTATTTGGAATAACCGGGGATCGGCTGCGACGGCTGACCGGGGTCGGGCGTGATGCTGGTCTTGGTGTAGCCGACATTGCCGGTGACACCGAAACCGTCCAGACGCTCGCTGATCAGCTCGAACGGCAGCGACAGGGCGAATTCCATGCCGTAGATGTCGCCGCCATTGCCGTTCACCGGACGCTTGGAATAGCCGGTGAACAGCTTCGGCGTCAGGCCGTTGGTGGGCAGGCCGGTGAAGTCGTAGATGGTCGTTTCACGGTAGATGTAGGTCTTCAGCCACTTGTAATAGCCATTCAGGGCCAGATAGCCGGCATCGGCGAAGTAGAACTCATAGGTGGCGTCGATGGCGTCCGCGATCCAGGGCTTCAGCTTCGGGTTGCCGTTCTTCTCGTCATCGGCACTCCAGGGCGACATCTCGATATTGGTGCTGTTGAGCTTCGCCTCGTTGCCGCCGTCGAATCCATAGGTGAACAGGGCGGATAGCTGGTCCGGCCGGGCCCGCGCCATCTGCCGCGCCGCCGCCAGGCGAATCTTGTGATCCTCATTCGGCAGCGTGAAGATCAGGTTCATGTTCGGCAGGAAGTTATTGTACTTGATGCCGTCGGTGATGGCCTTGAAGCTCTTGTCCGGATTGATGACGGGTGCGGTGGAGCTCTGGTCGGTGCGGATATACTGGGCACCGATATTGCCGGTCAGGCGGGTATCGCCCAGCTGCGCATCGATATCGACCTGGGCATAGCCGGTCCACACCTTCTCATCGATGGAATAGGCCAGATCATCGACGCAGTTCAGGCGCGGGCACTTGACCAGTGAATAGGTACCGTCGGCCAGCAGGTCACGCGGATCGAAGGCCAGCGTATCGCCCAAGCCGATCCAGGACAGGTCCGTCGGCTTCAGCACGGAACCGGACGGTACGGCGATGGAACGCTGGGAAGCGGGGTTCTGCACGTTGGCCGTGGTCACGATGTACCATTCCGGCTGCTCGTACTCCTTGCTGCGGTCGGTGTAATTGGCGCCCAGGGTAACGGCGCTGAACGCCTGGCTGTCGATCTCGCGCTTCACGTCGAAGCGGGCCGTGTACAGCTCGTCCTTGATGTGCGGCTGGTTCAGGTAGCCGTTCTGGTCCAGATTATATTCGACACCGTTGACCAGACCCTTGATCGAGCCGCCGGACCAGCCGCCCGGATCGGTCAGCAGCATCAGGTTGGGGTCGGCATAGTTCAGGTTATGCGTCAGCTGCCAGCCGAAATCGTTGGGCTTGGAGGTATAGCCCACCGTGTCGGTGGCGCCGACACCATTGCGGCCCGTGCCGTAATAGGCCTCAAAGCGCGAGGATTTGCGGTCGGCCGAGCTGTAGCCCAGGTCGGCGGTCACGGTCCAGGCGTCCTTGGTGTATTGGCCGTTCCAGCCGGCGGAGTAGAGGTCGGCCTGCGTCTCGCGGATGTCCGACCGGCCCACGCCCTTGACGCCGGAGAAGCTGCCGGCCGTGACCAGACCGTTTTCCACCGTCGTGGCCGTCGGCACCGCGCCCGACCAGAACAGCGGCAGCTCCACGCCGCGCTGATACTGGACATCGTCGAACTTCGAATAGAAGAAGTCCAAGGAGGTGGCGAAATTGTCCGTCGGCTCATACTGCACGGTGGCGACAACGCCCGTGCGCTTCAGCGTCTGGGAATTGGCCCGGAACTCGCCGCCGCCGATGATATAGGTCGGCGTGGTCGGGATGTTCGGCAGCACCGTCGTGCCGCGCGTGGCCTGCGGATAGTTGCCGTCGCCCCAGAAGCGGGCCGACTTGATCTGCGTCGGCTGGTTCAGGTGCGACACGCCGATGGACAGGCCCAGCGTGTCATTGGCGAAACGGTCGACATAGGTGCCGGAGAAACGGTAGCCGATCTCCTTGCTGTCGCTGTTCAGCTTGCCGTTGGTGACATATTCGGACCGGGCCGACAGGGCGACCACGCGTTCCTTGTAATCCAGCGGTCGGATGGTCTTCAGGTCCACCGTGCCGGCCAGGCCCTGGCCGATGACGCTGGCCTGGGAGGTCTTGTAGACGGCGACACCCGACGAGATTTCGGCCGGATACTGGTCGAATTCCACGCCGCGATTATTGCCGGTCGACACCTGCTCGCGCCCGTTCAGCAGCGTGGCGGTGAAGTCGGGGCCGAGACCGCGCAGGCTGATCACCGAGGCACGGCCATCGACGCGCTGGGCCGCCAGACCGGGCAGGCGGGCGATGCTTTCGGCGATGGAATTGTCGGGCAGCTTGCCGATATCCTCCGCCGTGATCACTTCCACGATCTGCGTGGCGTTGCGCTTCTGCTCGATCGAGGCCTGGATCGACTGGCGGAAGCCGGAGACGATGATCTCTTCCAGCATGGTGTCGCCGCCGGCCGCAGCGGCGGGGGCGGCCTGGGCCACCTGGGTCTCGGCCCGCTGGGTGACGATGCTGTCATCAGCCGCAAACGCGGATCCTGCCTGCACCAGGGCGGCGCCGGCAACCGTCGCCAGCAACGCGAAACGCATTGGATGAACCTTGGACATTCCTCTCACTCCCCATCGACTTGAGCGTCACCGACGCCATTGTTCTTGTTGACCCCTTTTGGCGGGGGCGCAGTTCCTGACCGCAAACAGGCAAGCAACTTCCATTGCCCGCCATTCCTTCCGGGCGCGCAACAACCTTAACGAACGGACGCGACGACAAACCTTCACCCGCAACAGCCTTGGTATTATTGACCGCCCCCCGCCGCCCCTTGATCACAAAGGTGACCAAGTAAAACGGGTGCATCATTCCTGTGCAGAACTTGGGCGACCCGTCGGCGGCGTTAGCAATGGACCCGGTAAAGGGCCCCATTGATCCGGCATGTTGCATCCCGAATTTAGTTACAAACCTTGAAAACGGAGAGCGCGAAAATACGTATGCAGATGATTGCTGCGTTGCGACGCATACGTATTCACTTGCCAGGGCCCCATGAAGCCGTGATGGCAGGCACTGAACCGGTGATTTCCGGGCCGTCGGCAGGGGCGGAAAATACGCACGCATGCATTTCAAAC
>NZ_JBXAFZ010000005.1:70182-406047 GCF_058793615.1 Niveispirillum sp. GW835-FHT14G11 | reverse complement strand
ACGAACCAGACCCGCCAGCTCATCAAGATCCGCCGCCTGCGCATCCCTTCTCAACAGATTCACTTGTCAAAGAACCCAACGATACACTGTCACCCGGCTCTGAACCCGGGTCCTCAATAACCAACGCCTCAGCGCCAGCCATTTCAGGGATCGTTTCACCATCGCCGCCAGAGCGTGTCCGGCGCGTCGGTGGGGCGCTTTCTAGTCGCTCCACCAAACCCTGTCAACCGGTTTTTTCACCGCCCCATCTTTTTTCCAGACCCGCCGCACAACCGGCAAGTCCCAAAAGACAAAAGCAAAACCGACCAACAAAAGCGAACCAAAGCCCGCCTCACGATGATGTCTTAGTCCAACAATGTCAGTGGCTTAACAACCACCAAGAACCACCGCATCGCCTCAACCACCAGGGCCGCCTCGCTGCGGGAGCCGGGGTATAGGACAACCAATATCTCCGAAGCAACAGGAATCTGCTCTGAGATGACACTTTTCTGAAATGGCCTATCTAAAGCCTTTTTGAAACCCGTTGCATAAAGCTGCGCTCAATGGCATTTTTTATGCAACCAATTGTATAAGGAGGAGCCCGATCATGAATGCCTATCCGGAACTCTTGCGCCCGCTCGACCTGGGCTTCACCACGCTGCGCAACCGCGTCCTGATGGGGTCGATGCATGTCGGGTTGGAGGAGGCGCCGGGCGGGTTCGAGCGCATGGCCGCCTTCTATGCCGAACGCGCACGCGGCGAGGTCGGGCTGATCGTAACCGGCGGCATCGCCCCCAATGAGCGGGCCCGGCCGGCCCCGTTCGGCGCCATGCTGACCAATGAGGAAGAGGCTGAGCATCACCGCATCGTCACCGAGGCGGTTCATAGGGAAGGCGGCAAGATCGCGATGCAGATCCTGCATTTCGGCCGCTATTCCTATCAGCCGGAGTTGGTGGCGCCGTCGGCGCTGCAGGCCCCCATCAATCCCTTCGTGCCCCATGCCCTGACCGGCGATGAGGTCGAGGAAACCATTGCCGATTTTGTGCGCTGCGCCGCCCTGGCCCAGTTCGCGGGCTATGACGGCGTGGAGGTCATGGGATCGGAAGGCTATCTGATCAACGAGTTCATCGCAGCCCGCACCAACCGGCGCGAGGATGAATGGGGTGGGCCTTATGAGAACCGCATCCGCCTGCCCGTGGAGATCGTGCGGCGCATCCGGGCAAAGGTGGGGCCCAACTTCATCATCATCTATCGCCTGTCCATGCTGGACCTGGTGGAAGGCGGGTCGACGCTGGAGGAGGTGATCCAGCTGGGTCAGGCCATTGAGGCGGCGGGTGCGACCCTCCTGAATACCGGCATCGGCTGGCATGAGGCGCGCATTCCCACCATTGCCACCTCCGTACCGCGCGCCGCCTTCGGTTGGGTCACGCAGTTGCTGAAGGGCAAGGTGTCGATCCCGCTGATCGCCACCAACCGTATCAATACGCCGGAGGTGGCAGAGAAGCTGCTGGCCGAGGGGGCGTGCGACATGGTGTCGATGGCGCGGCCCTTCCTGGCCGATGCCTTTTTTGTGAAGAAGGCCCGCGAGGGACGGGCCGACGAGATCAATAGCTGCATCGCCTGCAACCAGGCCTGCCTGGACCATACGTTCAGCGGCAAGATCACCTCCTGCCTGGTCAATCCCCGCGCCTGCCATGAAACCAAGCTGGTCATCGCCCCGACACCAGCGCCCAAGAATCTTGCCGTGATCGGCGCCGGTCCCGCCGGTCTGTCCTTCGCGGTGACCGCCGCCGAACGCGGGCATAAGGTCACCTTGTTCGAGGCGTCGCCCGACATCGGCGGCCAGTTCAACATCGCCAAGAAGATCCCCGGCAAGGAGGAGTTCGCCGAGACCCTGCGCTATTTCAAGCGGCAGCTGGAACTGACCGGCGTCGATGTCCGCCTGAACATGCGGGCCGACGCCGGTATGCTGGCCGATGGCGGTTTCGACGAGATCGTCCTGGCCACCGGGGTGGTGCCGCGCCAGCCGGAGATCGAGGGTATCGACCATCCCAAGGTGCTGTCCTACCTGGACGTGCTGCGCGACGAGGTGCCGGTGGGCGCCAAGGTGGCGGTGATCGGGGCTGGCGGCATCGGATATGACACGTGTGAATATCTGGTGGAGAGCCATGAACCGCCGAGCGCCGAGCGCTTCTTCAAGCATTGGGGCGTCGACCCGACCTATGCGCGCGCGGGCGGCCTGGCCGAGCCGACGGTGGAGCGCAATGGCCGCCAGGTGATCATGATGCAGCGCTCCGCCGGCAAGCTGGGCGAGAAGCTGGGGCGGACCACGGGCTGGATCCATCGTGCCGCCTTGAAGGCCCACGGGGTGGGTACGGTCGGTGACGTCACCTATCGGCGGATCGACGATGAGGGGCTGCATGTCACCATCGCCGGCAAGGACCAGATCTTGGCGGTCGACCATGTCGTGATCTGTGCGGGACAGGAGCCGTTGCGGGAGCTGCAGGCGGCCCTGGAGGCCAAGGGACGCACGGTCCACCTGATCGGCGGGGCGGACGTTGCCGCCGAACTGGACGCCAAGCGCGCCATCAATCAGGGCACCCGCCTGGCAGCAAGCATTTAAGGAGAACCCCCAAGATGACCAACCACCCCACCCTGCACCCCAATGTCGCCGCCTCTCTGGACACATGGCACACCATGGTGGTCAGCCGCGAGCTGTCTGCCCTGCGGTCCATCACCCACCCGGACGCGATCTTCCGTTCCCCGGTGGCCTTCACCGCCTATCGCGGGGCCGATGCGTTGATCCTGGCCATCAGCACGGTGATCCAGGTGTTCCAGGACTTCACCTATCACCGCACGGCCGTCAGCGAAGAGGGGCTGAATGTGGTGTTGGAGTTCAGTGCCAATGTCGAGGGCAAGGCGCTGAAGGGCATCGATTTCATCCGCTTCGACGATAGTGGCCGGATTCTGGAGTTCGAGGTGATGGTCCGACCGCTGAACGGCCTGCAGGCCCTGGCCGCCGAGATGGGGCGTCGCGTCGGCCAGGAGATTTCGGCTTTCAAGGCGGCGCCCTGAGGTATGGCGCTTTGCGGCCCATACAGCTAAGACCGGGCCGCAACTCCCTATGATATGAGCGAACGTCCGCATGTCCCTGCCGCACGCCCTGCTGACCGCCCTGATCGAACGACCCGGTTCCGGCCTTGAGCTGGCGGGGCGGTTCGACCGGTCGATCGGCTATTTCTGGCAAGCCACCCACCAGCAGATCTATCGCGAACTGGCCCGCCTGGAGGTTGCAGGCTGGATTGAGGGAGTGCCGGTGGAGGGGGCCAAGGGGCGCAAGCGGACCTACCACGTCCTGCCAGCGGGGCGGCAGGAACTGGCCCGCTGGACCATTGCCGGCCAGGAGCCGGTGCCCATCCGCGATGAAATGATGGTGCGGCTGCGGGCCGAGGCGGTGATCGGCCCCACCGCCCTGGCCGATGAACTGGCCAAGCTGGCCGCCCATCATCGCGAGCGGCTGGAGACCTATCGCACAATCGAGGCCAAAGGATTCACGCCACCGCCCGGCAACCGCGCGCAGAAGCTTCAGCATCTCGTGCTGAAGGCCGGCATCGAGTATGAGCGGCTGCGCGCCGCCTTCTGTGAAGAGGCCATCGCCCTGCTGCGGAATTCAGACTGAAAATGGCGCTCCACCGATGAGATGGAGCGCCATTTTCGGTCACTTGGCACCGTCGAAGAAGTCGTTGCCCTTGTCATCGGTGATGATGAAGGCGGGGAAATCCTCCACCTCGATGCGCCAGATCGCCTCCATCCCCAGTTCGGGATAGGCGATGCACTCAACCTTCTTGATGCAGTCCTGGGCCAGACGGGCTGCGGCACCACCGATGGAACCCAGATAGAAGCCGCCATGCTTCTGGCAGGCCTCTTTCACCACGGGCGAGCGATTGCCCTTCGCCAGCATCACGAAGGAGCCGCCCGCTGCCTGGAACTGATCCACGAAACTGTCCATGCGGCCGGCCGTGGTTGGGCCGAAGGAGCCCGACGCGTAACCTTCCGGCGTCTTGGCCGGCCCGGCATAATAGATCGGGTGGTTCTTGAAATAGTCGGGCAGCGGTTGGCCCGCCTCCAATGCGGCGCGCAGCTTGGCATGCGCACTGTCGCGCGCCACGATCAGCGGACCGGTCAGGGACACGCGGGTGCGGATCGGGTGCTGGCTCAGCAGCTTGCGGATCGCGTCCATGGGCTGGGTCAGGTCGATCTTCACCACGTCGCCAGACAGGGCCCCCTCCTCCACCTCCGGCAGGAAGCGGGCGGGATCGGTCTCCAGCTGCTCCAGATAGATGCCGTCCTTGGTGATCTTGGCCAGGGCCTGGCGGTCGGCGGAGCAGGAGACGCCGATGCCGATGGGCAGCGAGGCGCCGTGGCGCGGCAGGCGGATGACGCGGACATCATGGCAGAAATACTTGCCGCCGAACTGCGCACCGATACCCAGGCCTTGCGCTGCCTGGAACAGGGCCTGTTCCATCTCCAGGTCGCGATAGGCGTGACCGGATTCGGACCCCTGGGTGGGCAGGCTGTCATAATAGCGGGCCGAGGCCAGCTTCACCGTCTTCAGGTTCTGTTCCGCCGACAGGCCGCCGATGACCACCGACAGGTGATAGGGCGGGCAGGCGCTGGTGCCCAGCGACGCCATCTTCTCCTTGATGAAGGGGATCAGGCGGTCGGGTGCCAGCACCGACGGGGTGGCCTGGAACAGGAAGGTCTTGTTGGCCGACCCGCCGCCCTTGGCCATGAACAGGAACTTGTAGGCGTCTTCGCCTTCCGAATAGATCTCGATCTGGCCGGGCAGATTGGTGCGGGTGTTCTTTTCCTCATACATGGACAAGGGTGCGACCTGGCTGTAGCGCAGGTTGCGCTTCAGATAGGCATCGCGCACGCCATCGGACAGGGACGCCTCGTCGGCCCCCTTGGTCCAGACCTTGCGGCCCTTCTTGCCCATGATGATGGCGGTGCCGGTATCCTGGCACATGGGCAGGATGCCGCCGGCCGCGATCGACGCGTTCTTCAGCAGGTCAAGCGCCACGAACCGGTCGTTGGGCGAGGCTTCCGGATCTTCCAGGATGGCGCGCAACTGGCCCAGATGCCCAGGGCGCAGGAAATGGTTGATGTCCATGAAGGCGGCTTCGGCCAGCAGGCGCAGCCCCTCGGGCTCCACCTTCAGCACGGTCTCGCCATCGAATTCGACGGTGGAGACATAATCGCTGGTCAGCTTGCGATAGGGCGTGGTGTCCGCACCCAGGGGGAACAGGCTGAAGCTGTGCTTCACAACATCGTCGGGCATTTCTGGCTCCGGGTCTTTTCGGGGGCGGCGGGCCGGGGTCCGCCGTTGATGGCCGTTCAGATAGCGCAGCCAACGACCCACCGCCAGGGGGCCGTTGGTCGCGTCGGGATAGATCAGACGGCAGCGATGCAGACGATCTCGACCAGATAGCCGGGGGCGGCCATGCGGGCCTCCACCGTGGCACGGGCCGGCGGGTTGGACTGGTCGACCCAGGCGTCCCACACCTCGTTCATGGCGGCGAAATTGCCGATGGAGGAGAGGTAGATGGTGGTGGACAGAATCTTGGACTTGGAGGAACCGGCCTCGGCCAGCAGCTTGTCGATGGCGGCCAGAACCTGGGCCGTCTGCCCCTTGATGTCGGCGCCGGTGTCTTCGGCCACCTGGCCGGCCAGATAGATTGTGCCGTTATGGATGGCGGCTTCGCTCATGCGGCGGCCGGGATGCAGGCGGGTGATGCTCACCGAACAGGTCCTTTGCGATTGCGGGCCGCGCACGGGTGGCAGCCGGTACCAAGCGGGATAAGGGGCAAGCCCCTCGCCTGCAAGGGGCCCCGGCAAATGCCAGTCATGCACCCCGTGCCGGTTATTACAAAACAGCCGGCACGATCGGTAAAAAGATTACGCCCGGACGGCAGGGCCATCCGGGCGTTCTCGACGTTACTGCTTTGCCGACCCGGCTTATTCGCCATCCACCGGACGGGGCCGCAGCGGCATTTCCGCTTCCTTCGGGGTCAGCATCCGGCCCATCTTCGGCCCGATCCATTTCTGGATATCATCCATCAGCGTGAACATGGTGGGCACGAACACCAGCGACAGCAGGGTGGAGGTGATCAGGCCACCAATCACGGCCACCGCCATGGGCTGGCGGAACTCGGTATCCGCCCCCCAGCCGGCGGCGATGGGGATCATGCCCGCCACCATGGCGATGGTGGTCATGATGATGGGGCGCGCACGCTTGGCACCGGCGTCCAGCAAGGCCGCACGCCGGCTCATCCCATGGTCGCGCATGGCCACGATGGCATACTCGACCAGCAGGATGGAGTTCTTGGTGACGATGCCCATCAGCATCAGGATGCCGATCAAGGCGGGCATGGACAGCGCCATATTGCCCAGCAGCAGCCCCGCCACCGCCCCGCCCAGCGACAAGGGCAGTGCGGTCATGATGGTGACCGGCTGGAAGAAATTGTGGAACAGCAGGATCAGCACCGCGATGATCAGCAGGAACGCCGTGCCCAGCGCCACCGCGAAGCCCATCATCATGATTTCCATCTGCTCGCCGCCGCCATAAGCCGGCTTGGAGATGCCGGCCGGCAGGTGGGCCATGGAAGGCAGCGCATTGACGGCCTTCATCGCCTCGCCCAGCTCCGCACCGTTCAGGTCGGCCTGGACGGAGATACGGCGGGCACGGTCGAACCGATCGATCTGCACCGCGCCGGAGCCCATTTCCAGCGTAGCCACGGCCGACAGGGGCACGGTGGCGCCGCTGCTGGTGCGGACCCGCAGGTTGGCGATGGTATCCAAATCGCCGCGAGCGACATTGTCCAGCTGCACGCGGATCGGCACCAGACGGTCGCCCAGGTTGAACTTGGCGGAATTGGTATCGATCTCGCCCAGCGTCGCAACCTTGGCCACCTGGCCGATGGAGATCACCGACACGCCCTGTTCGGCGGCCCGTTCGAACATCGGCTTGATCTGGATCTCCGGACGCTGCAGGGCGGCGGTGGAGGTGACGTTCTTCAGGATCGGCAGACTCTGCATTTCCGCCAGCACCTTGTTGGCGTGGGCATCCAGCAGCGGGCCATTTTCCGAGGTCAGCATGATCGAAACGTCACGGTTGCCGAAGCCGCCCGTGGAATTGAAGGAGAAGCGCACGCCGGCGATCTTCTGCAATTCCGGCAGGACCCGGGTCTCGAAATCCTTCTGGTGAATGCGGTCGCCACGCGGCTTCAGCAGCACGATGATCGACCCGCGGCGCACCTGCCCGCCACGACCGGCCCGCGCCCAGGTGGTTTCCACCTCCGGCTGGGCCTTCAGCACGTTGGCGGCGCGCTGCACGGCGGCGTCCATCTGCTCCAGGTTCACGCCGGGCGCCATCTCCATCTGCAGGTTGGAAAAGCCGATATCCTGCGAGGGCATGAAGCCCGATGGCAGCATGGTGGCAAGACCGACCGAGGCGAAGAAGAAGAAGGTGCCGGCGGCGATGGTCTTCCAGCGATGAACCAGACACCAGTCCAGCAGCTTCAGGTACCGGTGGGTCCAGGGGCCTTCCTTATGCTCATCATCCTGTGACGGCTTCAGGAAATATGCGGCCATCAGCGGCGTCAGCAGGCGGGCGACCAGCAGCGAGAACAGCACGGCCACCGCGACCGTGACGCCGAACGACTTGAAGAACTGCCCCGCGATGCCCGGCATGAAGGAGACGGGCAGGAACACGACGACGATGGTCATGGTGGTGGCCACCACGGCCAGACCGATCTCATCCGCCGCCTCCAGCGCCGCGGCGAAGGGCCGCTTGCCCTGCCGGATATGGCGGACGATATTCTCGATCTCCACGATGGCATCATCGACCAGGATTCCGACCACCAGGGCCAGGGCCAGCATGGTGACGCCGTTCAGCGTGAAGCCGAACCAGTCCATGACCAGGAATGTGGGGATGGTGGACAGCGGCATGGCCAAAGCCGAGATCAGCGTGGCCCGCATGTCGCGCAGGAACCACCAGACCACACCCACGGCCAGCAGGGCACCGACCAGCAGCGCCTCGATGGAGGCGATGTAGCTGTCCACCGTGTATTTCACGTTGGAGATGATCAGCGTGAAGGTAAGGTCGGGATAGTCCTTCTTCAGCTGCTCGATGACCTTGTCCACGCCCTTGGCGATGGTCACTTCCGAGGAATTGGGCGAGCGGCTGATGGCGAAGCCCACGGTGGGCACACCGTCCAGGCGCGACACGCCGCGCAGTTCCGACGTACCGTCCACGACATCGGCGATGTCGAGCAGGCGGACCTTGCGGCCGCCCGACACCGCGATCTCGACATTGCGCAGTTCATCCACGCTCTGGGCGCGGCCCAGGGTGCGGATGGATTGTTCGGCGGCACCGATGGTGCCGCGCCCGCCCGGCATGTCGACATTCAGGCCCATCAACTGCTGATTGACCTCACCGGCCGTGACGCCCAGCGCCATCATGCGGGCAGGATCCAGGTTGACGCGGATCTCGCGGTTCTGGCCGCCCAGCCGTTCCACCTCCCCCACACCATCCACCCGCTTCAGCGAGCGGGCCAGGTCGCTGTCGATCAGCCAGGAAAGCTGTTCGACGCTGCGGTGGGTCGAGGTGACGGCATAATAAAGGATGGCGTCACCGGTAACGTCCAGCCGCTGAACCTGCGGTTCATAGATATCCTGCGGCAGGTCGGAGCGGATGCGGCTGACGGCGTCGCGCACGTCGTTGACGGCGCGGTCGGTGTCATAGCCGATCTTGAACTCGATCGTGGTGTTGGAATAACCATCGGTGATGTTGGAAGAGACGTGGTCGATGCCCGTGATGTTGGACACCGCATCCTCGACCTTCTTCGTCACCTCCTGTTCCAGTTCCGACGGGGCGGCACCCGGACGCGATACACCGACATTGACGACGGGGAAGTCGATGTCCGGATTGCCGGTGATGTCCATCTTCATGAAGGACACCAGACCGGCCAGGGTCAGGATGATGAACAGGACGATGGGAGGTACGGGGTGGCGGATGGCGACCGCCGAAATATTGCCACGGCTCATGTCCGTTGCCCTTTCTTGAGCGGTCGTCAGTTGGCGGGAAGCGGGTTGACTTTGTCCTTGGGCGTCTCGGTGATGATCACCTTGTCACCCGTCTTCAGATAGCCGGCACCGGTCAGCACCACCTGCTCACCCGGCTTCACGCCGGACAGGATGGACAGACGGTGGCCGTCGCGCGGCCCGGTCTGCACCTCGCGCGCCGTGACGGTGTGATTGCCCTTGTCATCCTTGGCGGCGTTCACCACCACAGCCCAACTCCTGGCATCGCGATAGACCACGGCCTCCTCCGGCAGGATGGGTGCGCTCTGCGTGCCCGTGCGCACCTTGGCCGTCAGGAACATGCCGGGGCGCAGGCCGGGATCGTGCGGCACCTCGATCTTCACCGTGCCGATGCGGGTCTTGACGTCCACGACAGGGGAAATGATACGGACGGCGCCGACGAAGGGTTTGCCATTGATATCGACTGCCGACAATTCCGCCATCTGGCCGACGGCCAGCTGACCCAGATCGATCTCCGGCACCTCGGCCAGCAGTTCGACGCGGTCGTCGCGGATGATGCGGAACAGTTCCGTGCCACCGGCCGACATCACGGCGCCCAGGCGGGCATTGCGCCGGGCGACCGTACCGTCGGTGGGGCTGCGCACCTCCGTCTGGGCCAGACGCGCGGCGGCCTGCACCTTGGCAGCCTCGGCCACGCCGACGCGGGCCTTGGTGGTCAGCGCGGTGGAGCGGCGGGCATCCAGGTCGCGGGTGGAGATGGCACCGGTACGGGCCAGTTCCTCCGCACGGCGGATATTGGCATCGGCTTCGTTGGCCAGGGCTTGGGCCTCGCGCAGCGAAGCCTCCTTCGACAGCAGGTCGGCGCGCAGCACCTTGTCATCGAACCGGGCCAGCAGCTGGCCGGCCTTGACCTTGTCACCCTCATCCACCAGCACCTCGGTGATGGCCAGGCCGGAGGTCTGGGTGCCGATGGGCAGCTCGTCCCAGGCGGCGAGCGAACCGGTGACCAGCAGCTGGCGCGGCACGTCGCCGGCAACGGCGGTCACCGTGGTCACGGACAGGATGCTGGAGCTGTCCTTGTCGCCATCGGCGGCAGCGGCGGCGGCGGGCTTGCCGTCGGCCGCAGGCTTGGGCTTCAACGCCACATAGAGGCCGGCGCCGGCCACGGCCACGATTACCGTGCCCAGCAGGATCCATTTCAGCTTGGAGGAGCGGCGGCCACCCGGCGGGGTCCAGCGCTGGCCACCCGTAAGGTTGGGCCGGGCGTCATTGCCATCATGGCCAGGGCGGGAATGGAGAGGCTGCACCGTCATGTCGTTCACCATCGTCGGGCCGCGACAACGGGCGCGGCTTCCGGGCGAGGGCAATCACTCGCGGATACCGCCCCCTGCGGTGACCCACGTTCCCCCCGTCCTGTTTGCGGACATTACATGCGGAAATTTATGGCGGAAAGTCACACATGGTTTCACGGATGTAACGAATCATTTCGAACCACATCCAGCACATGCGCTGGTTTTAGTTACAAAGGCAGCCATTTCACGGACGCAAGACATCAATGATGAAGCCGGTGGTCAGCGCGGAGAACAGTGTCGTCAGCATAGTCGAACTGGCCGTCCGCGCCACATGGGTCTCATAGCGCTGGGCAAAAAGGAAGGCGTTCATGCCGCTGGGCATGCTGGCCGTGGTGACCGCCACGGCCAGGGTCAGTGGCGGCAGGTCGAACAGATAACGGCCCGAAACAAACACCGCCGCCGGCAGCACGAACAGCTTCACCAGGGTCATGAACAGGGTGCGTCCCACCAGGTCGGTGACGGTCAGCCCCACCAGGCTGGCCCCCAGTGCGAACAGCGAACAGGGCACCGCCGCGTCGCCCAGCATGCGCATGGCCGCGTCGATGGGGCCGGGCATGGACAGGCCGGCGGCACCGAAGGCCAGACCGGCCAGGATGGCGACGATGACCGGATTCTTCACCAGCGCCACCAGCGTCTGGCCCAGGATGCGCAGGACGCCCCCGCCCTGGCCGGCCCTGGAGGCTTCGGCCAGGATGGTGGCGATGCCGATCAGCCAGGCGGCATGGCCGGTGACCAGCAGCAGCATCTGCTGCAGCCCCGGCTGGCCGAAGGCGGCCAGCATCAGCGGTACACCGACCAGCACGGTGTTGGAAAAGCACGACCCCAGCATCAGCGTCGCTGCCCCGCCCAGCGTCTCCTTATAGACCCAGCTTGCATAAAGAAAGCTGGCGATCATGATCAGGGTCAGCGCCAGATAGTAGGAGGCCACCAGGTTCATCTCATCCCCGTGCGGCAGGCCTCTGGACGCCATCGACCGGAACAGCAGGCAGGGCAGCGCCAGGTAGAAGATGAAGTTCGACAGCGACTTGGCGAAATCGGCGGGGAACAGGGGCGGCCGCCCCACGAAGAAGCCGATGGCCACCAGGCCGAAGACGGGCAGGATAATGTTGAGGATCGTATCCATGCCCTACCCTTTACGCGCCAGCAGGCCGATGGCGGCCAGCGACAGGACCAGCATGGCGCCCACCACCGCCACCAGCCCGCCCCAGCCCAGGGCCGCCCACACGACGCCGCCCGCAGCGCCCACCAGACTGGACCCCATGTAATAGCCGAACAGATAGAGGGAGGAGGATTGGGCCTTGCCACCGGTCGGCGCCAGGGTGCTGACCCAGCCGCTAGCCACCGAATGCGCCCCGAAAAAGCCGAAGGTCATCAGCCCGATGCCCGGCACGACGGCGTAAAGGCTGTTCGACAGGGTCAGCGCAATGCCCAGCCCCATAACCAGCACGGCCGCCGCCATGGTGCGCGGCCGTCCCCACAGGGCCGTCAGCCGCCCGATACTGGATGACGACCCCATGCCCAGCAGATAGGCGCTGAAGATCAGGGCCACCACCGACTGCGGCAGATCGAACGGTGGCAACAGCAGGCGGAAACCCATGTAATTGAAGATGGTGATGAAGGCGCCCATCAGCAGGAAACCCTGGATGAACAGCAGGCGCAGGCGTCCATCGGCCAGCGGTGCCGCCAATGCGCGCAGCATCATGCCCGGTCGCGCCGACCGTCGCACAAATCCAGCCGACGCGGGCAGCGACCGCCACACCGCGACGGAAGCGGCCAGACCCAGCAGGCCAGCCCCCACCGTCGCCGCCTGCCAGGGCAGGAAATCCACGGCGACCCCGGTGACCAGCCGCCCCGCCATGCCGCCCATGGCCGCCCCGGCGACATAAAGGCCCATGGCGCGGTCGAGGGCGGCGGGATGCATCTCCTCCCCCAGATAGGCCATGGCCACGGCCGGCAATCCCGCCAGCGTCACCCCGAACAGGGCGCGGGCCAGCAGCAGCCCGTGCCAGGAGGGAATGATGGCCGTGACCAGGGTCAGCAAGGCGGAGATGGCCAGTGAGGCCACCATCACCGGCTTGCGCCCGAATATGTCGGCCAGGGCACCCGACAGCAGCAAGGACACCGATAGGAAACCGGTGGCAAGCGACAGCGCCAATGCCGCCTCCGCCGGCGCCACATGGAAGGCGTCGGCCAGCAGCGGCAGCAAGGGCTGCACGTAATAAAGCAGGGCGAAGGTGGAAAAGCCCGCCGCGAACAGCGCCAGGGAAACCCGGCGGGCCTCCGGCGTGCCCGTGCGGATGCCGGACATGGCACTGTAGGGCGGCGGGCCTTCCGGCATCATTGATAATCGATGCGGATGCGTGACGCCGCTTCATGCGCGGTGGCCCGCGCCTCATCCGTGTCCGTGCCGCGCGCCAGCGCCACCCCCATGCGACGATAGGGGCGGGTGGTCGGCTTGCCGAACAGGCGCACATCCACCGCCTGGTCAGGCCGACCCGTGAACAGGGCATTGGCCAGGCCGGAGAAGGCGAATGCACTGGCATCCCGGTCGGCCAGGATCACCGCACTGGCCGACGGGCCGTACAGTTCCACTGCCGGGATCGGCAGGCCCAGGATGGCACGGGCATGCAGGTCGAATTCCGACAGGTTCTGCGACGTAAGGGTCACCATGCCCGTATCATGCGGGCGGGGCGACAGTTCGGAAAAGACGACCTCGTCCTTCGTCACGAAGAACTCCACCCCGAAAATGCCATGGCCGCCCAGATCGTTGACCACCTTGGCCGCCATGTCCTGCGCGGCCGCCAGCAGATCGGGGCGCATATACATCGGCTGCCAGCTTTCCTGGTAATCGCCGCGTTCCTGGCGATGGCCGATGGGCGGGCAGAAGACGATGCCCTCCTTGGTGCGCACGGTCAGCAAAGTGATCTCATACTCGAAGGGGATGAATTCCTCGACGATCACCTTGGCCCGGTCGCCGCGCATGTTGGCGACGGCATAGTTCCAGGCGGTCTCAAGTGCCGCCTTTTCCTTCACCGTGCTCTGACCCTTGCCGGACGAGGACATGACCGGCTTGATGACGCAGGGCAGGCCGGTATGGGAAACCGCCGCCTTCACCTCCTCGAAGCTTTCGGCATAGCGGTATTTGCTGGTGCGCAGGCCCAGATCGACGGCCGCCAGCTCACGGATGCGGTCGCGGTTCATGGTCATCTGCGTGGCGCGGGCCGACGGCACCACCGTGAAGCCTTCGCCTTCCAGCTCGGCCAGCATCTCGGTGCGGATGGCCTCCACCTCCGGCACGATGAAGTCGGGCCGGTGCTTCTCCACGGCGGCGCGCAGCCTGTCGCCATCCAGCATGGGAAACACTTCCCGCCCGTCGGCCACCTGCATGGCCGGCGCATTGTCATAGGCATCGCAGGCGATGACCTGCGCGCCCAGGCGCTTGGCGGAAATGACGAACTCGCGGCCCAGCTCACCGGAGCCGAGCAAAAGGATCTTCGCCGTGAAAGGCATATGGCCCACCCCATGTCTTCCGGGCGGCCCGTCCAAAGGCGCCCCCTTGGGTCCTGACCCTATGGCGAAGGGGCATGACGCGCAACGGGCGCCGGGCGCGCGGGTGGCATGCCGCAGGGATCAGTCCCGCAGCGACCGGCACAATGCCGCCGTGCCCTCATCCAACGGAAAGCAGCACTCGATCCGCAGCTCGTCCAGCGTCACGTCATAAGGTGTGGCGAAGCTGGTGATGGTGGAGAAGAAGCGGAAATGCCCGCCATCGGGATGACGCAACATTGTCGTGATCATCGGCGACGGTCCGGCCGACAGGTCGCGGAAGCGCCAGCTGGCCGGCACGTCGGGGAAGCGCAGGCATTCATCCAGCAGCGCCTTGGCCGCCCGATCGGCCGGGTTCATCGCCACTTCTTGGTAGAGATGGCGCAGCAGGTCGCCGGCGATCTCGTGCCAGTTCTCCACCGCATCCCGGAACGGGCCGGGCGCGAACAGCAGGCGGATCATGTTGTCATGTTCCGGCAAGACGCCGCGCATCACGCATTGGTTGACCCGTGCCGCCGCCGCATTGGCCTGCACGATGTTCCAGCGCCGGTCCAGCACGAAGGCCGGATAGGGTTCCTGCTGGGCCAGGATGGCCTCGATCGCCTGTTTCATGCCCACCAGCTTGGGCGTGCCCAAACCCGTTTCCCGGAAGATAGGGGCGAATCCGCCGGCCACCAGCAAGGCGTTGCGCTCCCGCAGCGGCATTTCCAGCGCATCGGCCAGCCGCATCAGCACCTCGCGCGAGGGCTGGGCCTTGCCAGTCTCGATATAGGAGAGGTGACGGGCCGATATCTCCGCATCCAGGGCCAGATCCAGCTGGCTGAGCCGCCTTGCCGCCCGCCATTCGCGCAGCATGACGCCCAGGCTGGCGCCGGAGAGAGAGAGTGCGGACAGGGGCTGCGGCTTGCTCATGGGAACCAAGCGTAAGCGGCCACGGGTACCCAAGACAATAACCTCCCAGGTCATATCGCCATGACCGGGCGCGTCATTGAGGCGATGACCGGGTGGCGGCACCCTCCAGCCAATCCCACCCTCAACCGGAGCCGCCCCCATGAACCGGCGCATTTTTGCCCTTTCCGGCCTCGGCCTTCTGGCCGCTACCACCCTGCCCGTCCGTGCCGGGGTAAACGGTGGGATACTGAATGCAAAGGCGTTCCACGCCGCCCGTCGCTTCCTGTCCACATCCTTCGGCGACATCGCCTATGTGGAGCGGGGCGAGGGCCCGGCCGCCCTGTTCCTGCATGGCTTCCCCCTGAACGGGTTCCAGTGGCGCGGACAGCTGGAGCGGCTGTCGCCCTGGCGCCGCTGTCTGGCACCCGACTTCATGGGCCTGGGCTATACAAGGCCGCGGGCCGGCCAGGATCTGGCGCCGGCCGTGCAGGCCGACATGCTGGCTGCCTTCCTGGACAGGCTGGGAGAGCGCTATGTCGACCTGGTCGCCAACGATAGCGGCACGGCCGTGGCCCAGCTGTTCCTGCTGAAATATCCCGACCGGGTACGCAGCCTGCTGCTGACCAATGGCGATACGGAGATCGACTGCCCGCCGCCGGCCCTGCTGCCGGTGATCGCGCTGGGCAAGAAGGGCGCCTTCGCGCGGGAATGGCTGGCCCCCTGGCTGGCCGATCCCGACCTGGCCCGGTCGAAGGAAGGGCTGGGCGGCCTCACCTTCACCCATCCCGACAGGCTGTCGGATGAAGCCATCGACATGTACCTGGCCCCGCTGGTCGCCAACCAGGCCCTGACCAATGGCTATGCTGTAGCGCTGGAGGCCAATGCCCTGGCCGGCACAGCCGCGGCGCTGCGGGAGAAGGGCCAGCCCGTGCGCATCGTCTGGGGCTTGGCCGACCCCACCTTCTCCGCCCAGGGGCCCGGCTATCTCGACGCCCTGTTCCCCAATTCCGGCGGCGTACGGGAGGTGCCGGATGGCATGTTGTTCTTCCCGGAAGAATTCCCCGACCTGATCGCGGAGGAGGCGAAGAAGCTCTGGGGTGTGGGCTGAGCCATTGACGGCCCCCGCCCTCCCACCGTAAAGCCTGGGCCATCATGACCGAGCCCAGCGCCCCCCAGATCGAAACCCTGTTCGCAACCCGCCTCTACCGTGCCGACCTGGACGGGGTGGAGGCATTGAACGATGAGTTGGCCGCCTGCTGCCGATCGGCGGCGGAGGACGACGTGGCCGGCCAGAAATGGTCGGCCAAGAACCTCTATACGGGCTACACATCCTATTCGTCGCTGGATGACCTGCCCTGGCGCTTTCCAGCCGTGAAGACGCTGAAGGCGCATCTGGACCGCCATGCCAAGGCCTTCGCCAAGGTCCAGGAATGGAACCTGGGTGACAAGAAGCTGGAACTGGACAGCCTGTGGATCAATGTTCTGGACCCGGGCGGCTTCCACGGTTCGCACATCCATCCCAACAGCGTGATCAGCGGCACCTATTATGTGGAGATTCCGGACGGTGCATCCTCCATCCGATTCGAGGATCCGCGCCTGGCCCTGATGATGGCCGCCCCGCCGCGCAAGCCCAAGGCGGCGCGCGAGCTGCAATCCAGCATCCCCGTGGCGCCCAAGGCCGGAACCTTGATGATGTGGGAAAGCTGGCTGCGGCACGAGGTGGTGCTGAACCAAGCGGAGAGCGAGCGCATCTCCATCAGTTTCAACTACGCCTGGCGATAGACCCGGATATCCGCGCCCGGCGATTGCGAAAACGCGGCATCAACCCCGCCGAATCATCTTCTTTTTGGATGAAGTGGTCGCATTCTCGACATCGTCCAGATAGACGATGAGGTTCAGCGCACCGCCGATGACCTCCACGAACTTGTTGGACATCGAGGGCAGACGGATCTTGCGGTCGATGCAATAATTGACCAGCGATGCCGCCAGTTCCGCCGCCGAGCGGGGGATGCTGGTGCGCTTGCCGTCCATGTCTTCGATGATCAGCTGGGCGCTGACCGGGTCCTCGCACAGGTCCAGGCCCATGATCTGCCCCACCGGCAGTTCCAGGCGCTGCTTGCGCATCAGGTCGACGATGGCCTGAACGGCCTCACGTTCCGTGAAGCCCAGGGTACGCATCTCCTTCAAAGGGAAGCCCTTCCATGTCGCGACGATCCTTGGCGCAACATTACGCTGAAACGCAACCCCCAGGTCAACCCGGCGAATGTCTCCAGGGGGATAGGGGTGCCAAATCAGGGAATGGCGCCCACCATCCGCTCCTGGATGATGTCATGGAAATGGCGGATGCGATCCTCGTTCACCCCCAGCAGCGCCGCCCCGTGGGCATGGGTCAGGCCCGCCCCGACAGCGGCGCAGACGGCCCTGTCCTCCGCCAGAAGCTGGCTGTTCAGCGCCGCCAGATGGGTGGTGACGGCGGCCAACGCCGCCTTGCTGGCGCCATCGCGTGCGTTGGCCAGACACAGACGGTAGCGCAGGGTGAAGCTGTCCGGTCCCATCGGTTCCAGCGTCTGCACGCTCATCATCCGGCCGGCCGTGACGCCGATGGCCAGGTTGGGGAAGATCAGCAGGTGGACATAGCCCTCCACATCCGCCACCGCCTCAACCGGTATCAGGCCCAGGCGCTTGCCCGCCCCTTCCCACCAGCGCTGCGCCTCCGGCCTTATCCCGGCATACCCGATGGAATGCGGACCGGACGGCACGACGCGCCAGGTGCCGTCCACCACGGTGCGGAAACTCTCGGGATGCACGGCATCAACGTGATAGACCTCCAGCACATTCTCCACCCCGACCTTCCAGTTGGCTTGCCACGGCTGGGCCTCTTGGGCGAAGGGGGCGGACATGCCGGCTGACAGGGCCGCCAGCAGGCCGGCATGCGGGCCCAGCCAGTCGGCCAGCGATAGGCCGCCGGCTTCAACCCGCACAAACAGGAACCGGCCCACCCGGTCCAGCTCATAGCGCTTCAAGGCCAGTGCCCGCTTGCCCTCCCGGTCCAGGCCGAAACATTCCTTGTTGCCGGGAATGCCCACGGGCACGCCATCACGGTCATAGGTCCAGCCATGATAGGGGCAGCGCAGGGGACCAGCTTCCACACCCGCCTCCCCCGCCCGCAGCCGGGCGAAGCGGTGGGAGCAGACATTGCGCAGGGCCCGCAACTCCCCGTCGAAATCCTGGATAAGCACCGGTTCTCCCGCAATCTCCCGCACCAGCCAGGCGCCAGGGCTGGCCACTTCGTCGGTGAAGCCCACGAACTGCCAGTGGCGGGCAAACAGCCGCCGCTCCGCCTCGAAACGGGCGGGATCGCGGTAGTCGGCGGCGGTCAAGGTGGCAGGACGGGCCAGCATGCGGGGGTTCCGAAACGACGGTGCCATGACAGCCTGCACCGGCCAGCACCCTCGCGGCAAGGCGGCATTGCAGCCGATCAGGCCGCCAGCCAGCGTGTCATCTGGGGAAAGGGCGGCAGACCGTTGGATTGCAACATCGCCATGACGCCACACGGGCCGGTCATGCCCAACATGGCCAGATGGGCGATGCCGAAATTATTGCCGCTTTCCAGCAGGGACATAAACCGTACCTGCTGTTCGGCATCCATGTGATAGCCGCCAGCGAAAAATATCGTATCGGGCGGCAGGTCCAGCGCGCGCAGTGCTGCGTAGGACCAGGCCAGCGCCATCACCTCCGTCTGATCCCTGGCCGTGCGCAGCAAGGGATCGGGGTCGTCGCCGACCAGCTCCCGCAGGCTGGTCTCCAGATTATTGCCCAGGCGGGCCCGCAACCGGGCCGGCACCGTGGCCATGTGCCCGGCTTCGTGCAGCAGGTCGCCGGAGACGTAGAGATGTTCCGGGTCCACCCGCAGGCCGCCATTGGCAATCGTCACACCAGGCAGGAACCCGTCCGGACCAAAAGGCCCGACCTCCACCGGCAGACCGATGCCGCGCAGGAATTCCACGATCCGGTCGAAATGCTCTGCCGCCAGCATGGCGCCCCTCAGGGTTGCCTTGATACCTGAGACATTAAACCATCACTTGATGGCTTTCTATGCTGGCGACAGGGTGGAAACGTCACAGGGCTTCGGCGGCCGGCTTCAGCGTGACCTTGTGCGTGGCGGTGCCAAACCAGCCCAGCACCGTGTTGTGATGGGCGATGATCTGTTCGAAGGTCAGGCCGCCCATGTCGCAGGTGGTGTGCCCGTCCGACACCAGGGTCACGTCGAAGCCATGGGCGATGGCGCTACGCACGCTGGTATCGATGCAGAACGGCGTCATGCAGCCGCCGACAACCAGATGCTTGATCCCGCCCTCCAGCAATGCCTGTTTCAGGCCGGTATCCAGGAAACTGTCGCAGGTGGTCTTGTGCACCACCAGCTCGCCCGGCGCCGGGGTCAGCTCGCGGCGGATTTGCCAGCCGGGCGTGCCCTTGGCCAGGCGGTGATCGTCCTGCGCATCATGCTGCACATGGATCAGGGTGGCCCCGGCGGCGCGCGCGCGGGCCTGCAGATCGGCCAGGCGGGAAACCACCCCGTCCAGGGCCTGGGCGGCGGCATCGAAGCGGGGGCCTTCGCCTTCCGGCAGGATGCCTTCCTGCACATCGATGACGATGATGGCGGTTTCTTTGGCGGCGGGCATTGTTCTCACTCCCTGCTTTGGCGTCGGAATCTGGAAACCTCTAACCGAGATTTGTATCTGAATCATTTCAGCAGGTGGTGCGACCCTTGCGGCGGGCGGGGGATGCGCTACGCTGGCCGCGCAATCCAAAGGCCCTTGACGGGCACAAGAAACAAGGAGCGGACAAGGTGCGGATCATCGGACATATCGCCCGCGGCAGCGCGCTGGCCCTGGTTCTGGCCCTGGCGGCCGTCACCACCCAGGCGCAGACGGCACCCACCAAGGTGGAGCGGATCCAGAACGGCAATATCGCTACGGAGAACATCCCTTCCGTCAATGCGGCGCTGGGCGAGAAGCTGTCGGCCTATCTGTCGGCCCGTTCCGCCGCGATGCTGGATTGGACGCCCGACGGCAAGGGCATCCTGATCACCACCCGCTTCGGGGAGACCTCCCAGCTGCATCTCGTCGCCGGCCCGATGATGGATCGCCAGCAGCTGACCTTCGCGGCGGAGCCCATCACATCCGCCGCCTTCAGCCCGGCCAAGGGCTCAACCGATCTGGTCTATGTCTGGGATAAGGGCGGGTCGGAGAATTTCCAGTTCTTCCACCTGGACATCGCCACCGGCAAGACGGCCCTGGTCACCGATGGCAAATCGCGCAACCAGGGTCTGGTCTGGAACCACAAGGGCGACCGCTTCGCCTTCTCCAGCACACGCCGCGATGGCAAGAACACCGATATCTATGTCGGCGGGCTGAGGGATGCCGCCACCGTGGCGCCGCTGGTGGCGCAGACCGGTTCCTGGGGGGCGGTTGCCTTCTCCCAGGACGACAGGAAGCTGCTGGTCGGCCAGTATATCGCTATCACCAAATCCTACCTGTCGGTGGTGGACGTCGCCTCTGGCCAACTGACCCGCATCAAGCCGGACAAGGACACCATCGCCCTGACCGGCATCGGCTTCTCCCCGGACGGCAAGGGCGTGTTCCTGACGTCGGACGAGGAAGGGGAGTTCAAGCGTCTGGGCCTTTATGACCTTGCCTCGGGCAAGACCAGCTGGATCACCGCCGACGACCCCTGGGACGTGGAAGAGGCGGTACTGTCGCAGGACGGCACGCGTCTGGCCTATGTGCTGAACGAGGGCGGCTGGTCCACGCTGCGTGTCATCGACACCAAGACGCTGAAGCCCGTCAAGCTGCCGGCCTTGCCCAAGGGCATCATCGGTGGCATCACCTTCAACCCCGACGGCAAGCGCCTGGGCCTGTCGCTGGTCACCCCCACAGCCCCCGCCGACGTGCATGTCGTGGACCTGGGCAAGGGCAGCGTGGAACAATGGACCAAGAGTGAGGTCGGCGGTCTGAACACCAGCCTGTTCGCCGATGCCAGCCTGATCCAGTTCCCCACCTTCGACCAGCGCCAGATCCCCAGCTTCGTGTTCAAGCCGAAGAATGCCACGGGCAAGCTGCCCGTCATCATCCTGGCCCATGGCGGGCCGGAGGGACAGAGCCGCCCGAATTTCAGCGCCACGGTGCAGTTCTGGGCCAATGAGTTGGGGGCCGCCGTGCTGCTGCCCAACATCCGCGGCTCCGAGGGCTATGGGAAGACCTATCTGGGCCTGGATAACGGCTTCAAGCGCGAGGACAGCATCAAGGATATCGGCGCCCTGATCGACTGGATCGCGACTCAACCCGACCTGGACAAGGACAAGGTGGTCATCGCCGGCGGGTCCTATGGTGGCTATGTCACCCTGGCCGCCATGACGCATTATAATGACAAGCTGGCGGGCGGGGCCAACACGGTCGGCATCTCCAACTTCATCACCTTCCTGGAGGCGACGGCCGAGTACCGCCGCGACCTGCGCCGCCCGGAATATGGTGACGAGCGTGATCCGGAGATGCGCACCTTCCTGCAGAAGATCTCGCCCCTGACCAACGTGGCGAAGATCACCAAGCCCATGCTGGTGATCCAGGGCTACAATGATCCGCGCGTGCCGGTGGGCGAGGCAGAGCAGATGGTGACCGCCATCCGCAAGAATGGCGGCGATGTCGGCTATGTCCTGGCCATGGACGAAGGCCATGGCTTTAAGAAGAAGTCGAACCAGTTCGTGGCGATGATGGCCCAGGCCCAGTTCTTCCAGAAGGTGTTCGGACAGAAGCAGTGAACAAGACGGCGGGAGGGGGCATCCCCCTCCCGCTGCTCGGTTCAACGACGGCACATCCACCCGTTCGATCATGGGCACAGGCATGGCCGCTCCGCCGGGCAGACGCCGTGTGGTGCGATCCGCGTCACTCTCACTTTCCCCACGCCCCGTACCGACAGGCCGACATGGGCGGCGGCGGCTTCGGACAGGTCAAGGCTGCGACCCGGCTTGAACGGGCCGCGGTCATTGATGCGCACCCGGACGCTGCGCCCCGTGCGGGGCTCCACCACATCCAGGATGGTGCCAAATGGCAGGCAAGGATGGGCCGCGGTGAAGCCGTTGCGGTCGAACCGCTCACCATTGGCGGTGGAACGGCCGTGATGGCCGGGCCCGTACCAGGAGGCGGTCATTTCCACCGGCTGTTCGGTCAGGCAGGCTGCGGCCGGTAGGGCGGACAGCAGGCACAGGCCCACGATGCCGGAAACCAGCAAACGCATGTGAAATACTCCCACAATCATGCAGGCGCAGCAGGCGGAGGCGATGCCCATTCAACGATCGAGCCTGTTGCGCCGGCAGAAGGTGCGGGTCCGGTGGGTGCACATCAAATAAAAAGCCGTTTATGGGCACACCAAACCGGCCCGGATAAAGGGAATTTTACTCAATCCGGCCCGGTTCCAAATGGAGGCCTTATGCCACCCGGCCTGACGGGTGTTGCGACGACGCAACCGGAAGCAGGGGCCGCTTCCGCTCCGGCCATCGGCGATGCTACCATCACCCCATCGCCATCCCATACGGCATCAGGCATGACCCGCTTTCCAGACCGTTTCCAGACCGGCCAGCCACCCTTCCTGATCGCGGAGATGTCGGGCAACCATAATGGCGACATCGACCGCGCCCGCCGCCTGATCGATGCCGCCCGCGATGCCGGGGCGGACGCGGTCAAGATCCAGACCTATACGGCAGACACCATCACCATGGATGTCGACCGGCCGGAATTCCGGCTGGAGGGCGGGCTGTGGGCCGGCAAGACGCTGTATGAGCTGTACCAGGAGGCGCACACCCCCTGGGATTGGCACGCTTCCCTGTTCGCTCATGCAAGACAGGCCGGCATCGCCCTGTTCAGCAGCCCGTTCGATCCCACCGCCATCGACCTGCTGGAAAGCCTGGACACACCCGCCTACAAGATCGCCAGTTTTGAGCTGATCGACCTGCCTTTGATCGCCAAGGCGGCGGCCACGGGTAAGCCGCTGATCATGTCCACCGGCATGGCGTCGCTGGGGGAGATTGCCGACGCCGTGGCCGCGGCACGCGAGGCGGGGAACGACAATATCGCCCTGCTGCACTGTGTCTCCGGCTATCCCACCCCGGTGGCGGATTGCGACCTGCGCACCATCCCCCACATGGCGCAGGCGTTTAATCTTCCCGTCGGACTGTCGGACCATACGATGGGCGTGGCCGTGCCCGTGGCCGCCGTGGCCCTGGGCGCCATCATCATCGAGAAGCATTTTACGCTGGCCCGTGCCGATGGCGGCCCCGATGCCGCCTTTTCCCTGGAACCAGCGGAGTTCAAGGTTATGGCCGACGCCTGCCGTGTGGCGCATGCGGCCCTGGGCGACATCACCTATGCCCTGAAACCGTCGGAGGCCGGGGGACGCACCTTCCGTCGTTCGCTCTATGTCGATCGCGACGTGGCGGCGGGAACGGTCCTGACCGACGCGCATGTCCGCTCCATCCGCCCCGGCCTGGGCCTGGCGCCCAAGCACCTGCCTGAGGTTCTGGGCCGCAGCGCTGCCCGCGACCTGAAGCGCGGGGAACCGGTGGATTGGACCATGCTGGGCAAGGCACCGTGACGGGACCACGCATCGTTGGCATCATCCAGGCCCGCATGGGTTCCACCCGCCTGCCCGGCAAGGTGATGATGACGGTGGCGGGCAAAAGCCTGATCGCCCACCAGATCGACCGCCTGCGCCGCTCCCGCCACCTCTCGGCCCTGTGCGTGGCCACCAGCGACAAGGCCGGCGATGATGTTTTGGCCGCGCATGTGGAGGGGCTGTGCGTGCCCGTCTTCCGGGGCAGTGAAACCGATGTGCTGGATCGTTTCTACCGGGCAGCACGTGCCCAGCAGGCGGACATCGTCGTGCGCTTCACGGGCGACTGTCCCCTGATCGACCCGATGCTGGTCGATGCCCTGATCGACATGTACAAAACCGCCGACCCGCCGCTCGCCTACGCCGCCATCGACGTCGCCCGCTATCCACGCGGGCTGGACGCGGAAATCGTCGGGATGGCGGATTTGCGCACCGCATGGGAGGAGGCGCGGGCGGATTTCGAGCGTGAGCATGTCATGCCCTTCCTCTGGCACCGGCCTGAGCGGTTCCGCCTGGGATACCTGAGCGATGCAACATTGGAGACGCCCTGGCGCTGGTGCATCGACACCCAACAGGATTTCATCCTGGTACGGCACTTGCTTGAAACGCTTTTGCCCGCTATGCCGGCATTCGGCTGGCGGGACGCGGATGGCGCCATGCGCGCCCATCCCGACTGGGCGCTGATCAACCGGGATGTGGTGCAGAAGCCCCTTCCCCCGACCTGATATGAGGAGAGTTGCCATGACGCGCGCTGAATTCCTGGCCGCCCTGGAAGAGATGCTGGAGCTGGACGCTGGCACCCTGTCGCCCGATATCGCGCTGGACAGCCTGGACAGCTGGGACAGCCTGGCCGTCATCAGCTTCATCGCCCTGGTCGATGAGCATTTCGACCATGTCGTGGCCGGTGAGGATCTGGCCAAGGCCAAGAGCATCGGCGACCTGCTGGCCCTGACGGGCGCCGATCCCGCCTGACATGTCCGCCCTGCCCCGCCCCGCCATCCCCATCGGCCGCACCAGGCGGCAGGTGATCCAGCTTGCCGGTCGTCCCGCCGCCTGGATCAATGGTGGCCGCCTGGGCATCGGCGAGGGGGAATTGCGGCCGCTGGTCCTGCTGCATGGCCTGGCCGGCGACGCCCTGACCTGGCAGTTCAACCTGACGGCCCTGGGTGCCGACCGGGCCGTGCTGGCACCGGACCTGCCCGGCCACGGGTCCAGCACGCTGGAGGTCGGCCCCGGCCATGTTGATGATCTGGCCCGGTGGGTGGGTGACCTGATCGATGCCTGGGGCCTGCCCCAGGTCGATCTGGTGGGCCATTCGCTGGGGGCCCGCGTCGCCCTGTCGCTGGCGCATCAGCGGCCTTGCATCGTCGGCCGCGCCACCCTGATCGCCTGCGCCGGACTGGGTAGCGATCTCGATCATCTTTTCCTGGACCGGCTGGCCGAGGCGTCGGACCTGGCGCAGTCCCGGCTGGCCGCTGCCAAACTGTTCGCCGAACCGGGGCCCCTGGTGGAGCCCATGGCCCGCGCCCTGACGCTGCGCCAGTCGGTGCCGGAGAACCGCGCGGCCATCAAGGCCCTGCTGGATGCCAATCGGGCGGAGCTGTCGGAACGGCTGGTCAGGCGCGACTGGGTACCGCCAGTACCGGTGCAACTGATCTGGGGCGAGGGTGACACGATCGTGCCGCCACCGCCCGCCGACCTGATCCCCGCCGACATTCCCTTCCATCTTCTGCCCGGCGCCGGCCACATGCCGCATGTGGAGGCGGCCAGCCGCGTCAACACCCTGATCGGGAGCTTCCATTGACCGACACGCACGCCATGCTGGACCTGATCGCGGCAGAGACGGCCCGCATTCTGGCCGAGAAGGGGGAGGCCGCCGCCCCCGTGACCGCCGACACCGCCTTTCTGGACGGCCCCCTGCCATTTGACAGCCTGGATCTGGCCACCCTGATCGTGGCGCTGGAGGGCGCGACGGGCAAGGACCCGTTCCGCCAGGGCTTCCGCCAGTTCACCACGGCCGGCGAACTGGCAGCCCTGTACGCGGCGGCGTGACCTCATGCCCTCCACCTGGGAATGGATCGGCGGCTTCGTCATGCTTTATCTGCTGCTGCTGGCCCGCAGCGCGTGGAAGCAGGGGGAGTTCAAGCAATTTCTCTGGGGTCTGGGCATCGTCGCCGGCCTGCTGGGCTTCATCGGTGGCGTCATCTGGGTCTGGATCACCCTCAAGGGTGGCTGAAGTCCTTGGATTGCCGCCCCCCGCTGGCGCATGATGGCGCCATGCACAGCCCCCCCGCCCCGCCCTGGATCAACCCGTCCTTCCGCCTGATCATCGGCGGCCAGGAATGGGCATGGCCGGCATTGGCGGCGAAGGCGGCGGCATTGCCGGACGGGCCCCTGGTTGCCGACGGCCATGACCTGCCCAAACTGGTGGCCTCACTGGTGGCCGGATGGGAACGGCAAAGGCCCGTCACCCTGCTGCGCGGCGGACTGCCAGCACCGGAGAATATCGCGGAGACAGGCCGCCTGCTGCTGCTGGAGACCTCCGGCACCACCGGCACGCCAAAGCGTATCGCCCGACCTTTCGCGGATGTTCTCGCCGGGATCGAGGCGCCACGCGGCGGTAACGGCGGGCGCTGGCTGCTGACCTATGATGCCTGCGGATTCGCCGGTTTGCAGGTGCTGCTGACGATCCTGGCCGGTGGCGGGACGCTGCTGGCCGATCCGGCGGTGGACGCGGGCGGACTCGTCCGGCTGGCGGTGCAGGACCGCGTCACCCACATCAGCGCCACGCCCAGCTTCTGGCGCCTCCTGCTGCTATCCGGGGCCAGCCCGCCCCTGGCCCGCATCACCCTGGGTGGCGAGGCCGTGGATCAGGCGTTGCTGGACGCGCTGGCCACCCGCTTTCCCGGCGTGCCCATCCGCTGCATCTATGCCAGCACGGAGTTGGGAAGGCTGTTCACCGTTTCGGATGGGCGGGAGGGCTTTCCTGCAGGATGGCTATCAGCGCCTCCTGGCAAGTACTCATTCCGGATATGGAACGATATGCTTCAGGCTCGGTTGACCGATGACTGGCAGGATACTGGTGATCTGGTGGAGATCGTTGGGGATCGTACTCTGTTCCGTGGCCGGAATGACTTTGTCGTCAATGTCGGCGGCACTAAGGTGAACCCGGCCCTGACCGAAGGCCGGCTGCTGTCCCTGCCCGGCATCATCGACGTCGTCGTCTACGGCATCCCAAGCCCCATCACCGGCGCCCTTTTGGCCGCCGATATCGTCGCGCCGGACTGGCAGGGCGACGGGGGCTGGCGGGCACAGGTGAACCACGCCCTGGCAGACCTGCCGCCCGCCTCCAGGCCGCGGCGGCTGCGGCTGGTTGAAGCCCTGCCCTTGTCGGCGGCCGGCAAGAAACGTCGTATCGCGGAGGAAGCATGAGCCGTCTCGTCATCGTCACCGGCGGCAGCCGTGGCCTGGGCCTTGCCATCGCCCGCGCGCTGCTGGAGGCCGGTTACAGCGTGTCGACCTGCAGCCGCAGCCTGGGCGATGCGCTGCCGGTCTTGCTGGAGGCCCATTCCGATCGGTTGTTCTGGCAGCAGACGGATATCGGCGATGCCGCCTCCACGCAGTCCTTCATCGACGCCACGGTGCAACGCTTCGGCGCCCCTTGGGGCCTGGTCAATAATGCCGGCATCGCGCGCGAGGGCATCCTGGCCACGCTGCCATTGGTGGAGGTGGACAGCCTGATCCACACCAACCTGACCGGTGCCATCCAGATGGCACGCGGAGCGCTGCGCCATATGTTGTCGCGGCCCGGCGGCGGGCGGATCATCAACATCTCCTCCATCATCGGGCAGCGCGGCTATACCGGCCTGGCCGCCTATGCCGCCACCAAGGCCGGGCTGGATGGCCTGACCCGCGCCCTGGCCCGGGAGGTGGGGCGGCGACAGATCACGGTGAACAGCGTGGCACCGGGCTATCTGGACACGGAAATGTCGGGCACACTGTCGGCCGGGCAGCGCGACCAGATCGTGCGGCGCACACCCCTGGGACGGCTGGGCACGGCCGTTGACGTGGTGCCGGCGATCCTGTTCCTGCTGGGCGAGGGTGGCGCTTACATCACCGGACAGACCCTGACCATCGATGGCGGCATCACCTGCTGACCGAAAGGCACCGCGCATGGCCCAGGCCCGCATCAACGGCATTGCCCTTCGCGGCATCGTTTCCGCCCTGCCGACGGGCGTGGAAGATGTGTCGCACCTGGCCACGCGGTTCGGGGCCGATCAGGCCGAGCGGATCGCCAACGCTACCGGCATCCGCCGCCGCCATATCGCTACCGCCGGCCAATGCATGTCCGATCTGGCCCAACCGGCGGCGCGCGAACTGCTGGACGGGTTGGGTTGGCAGGGCGACCAGGTCGATCTGCTGATCTGTGTCACCCAGACCCCGGATCATCCTCTGCCCGCCACCGCCTGCCTTCTGCAAAACCGTCTGAGCCTGGGCCGGCAATGCGCCGCCTTCGATGTCGGGCTGGGCTGCTCCGGCTATGTCTATGGATTGTGGCTGGCGGCGTCGCTGCTGGCCGGCATGGGGCGGGGGCGGGCCCTGCTGGTGGCCGGCGACACGACCAGCCGAACGCTGGACCCGCAGGACCGGTCCGTGGCGCCCCTGTTCGGTGATGCCGGCACGGTGACGGCGCTGGAATTTGACAGGGATGCCGGCCCCTTGACCATCGATGTCGGCACGGACGGGGCCGGCGGGCCCTATCTGATCCAGCCCGGCGGCGGTGCACGCCAGCCGGACGGGCCGCTGCTGTTCATGGATGGCACCCAGGTCTTCGCCTTCACCCTGCGCGAAGTGCCGAAGGCCATCGCCGCCACCCTGGCGGCGGCAGGCACGGACATCGCCGCCATCGACCATGTCGTGCTGCATCAGGCGAATGAGATGATGTTACGCCGGCTGGGCGCCAAGATCGGCACACGCCAGGATCAGCTGGTCCTGGCACTCGCCGACCGGGGCAATACCAGCTCCGCCACCATCCCCCTGGCCTTGACGGACGCGCTGGCCCCATCGCTGACGGCCGGGGAACGAACCCTGCTGCTCTGCGGCTTTGGCGTCGGCTGGTCGTGGGGAACCGCCATATGGCGGACAGGCCCGGCACGCATCTGCCGGACCATTTTGGTGGATCCCGACGGAAAAACTACTCTGGCTGGTTGAGCATCGGACGGCGGCGAACCTTGGTCACCACCACGGGCGTCCGGGTCGGCTTCTCCACAGCATCCGTTGCTGGGGCCGGCGTCTCGGCCGGAAACAGCTTCCGGCAGATTTTCAGCGCGCGATAATAGTTACCGCTCTGGACCAGCGTCTGGACATCGTCGAACAACGTCACCTCCCCCGGATGGGACAGGCGTGCCTCCTCCAGGATGATCCCGAACTTGATCAGGTTCAGTTCGGCATCCTCGGGGAAGATGTAGATCAGCTGGATGATGAAATAGAGTTTCTTTTCAATGGTATCGCAATTCTCCTCCTTCAGGATTTCCCGGCCACGCAGGAAATTCACCTTGTTGTAGAAGAACAGCGAGACCGGATGATCGCCGACGCCCAGAACGGCACCGTTCACGATCAGCTTTTCCCCTGGTCGCAGGACAAGTTTCAAAGGCACGGCAGCATTCCCGTTTCAATATGCCCAGACACGGCTTCGGGCCGCCCCAGGGCAGAACAAGGAAGTAAGCCACCCACCCCCCGCCGGTCACGAAAAAACGAACGCGGGCACCATAACTTTTTGACCCGGGCTCGGTTGGACCATGGCGAGAAACAGGGGAGAGGCCGGAATCAGGAACGGCGGGCTTTTGGCCCGCCGTTCCTTTTGCCTTACGGCCCTGAGGCTTAGAACAGCCGCAGGATCGACTGCTGGGCCTGATTGGCCAGGGAGAGGGAGATGGTGCCCAGCTGCTGGCGGGTCTGCAACAGCAGCAGGTTCGCACCTTCCTCGTTCTGGTCGGCCTGGACCAGCTTGTTGGAACCTTCAACCAGCACGTTGGAGAACTCGTTGGTGAAGCTCTCACGAGTCTGGATGACGTTCAGGTTGGTGGACAGGGCCTGCGACGCGCTACGCAGCGTCGAGGTCGCAAAGTCCAGGCTGGCCACGGCCTTGTCGATGTCCGAACGATCCAGGAAATCGTTCTGGGCATAATCGACGCGCAGACCCTGGCCACCCGTCGTCACGTTACGGCTGACGACCTGGATGTTTGAGGTATTGTCCGCGTTGAACTGCACGGCCAGATCATTTTCCGTGTTGGCGTCGGTACGCTGCACCGTCGTCAGGTTGGCGGAATCATTGATCGAGGCCGTCGCTTTGATCGTCTGGCTGTCGACCGTGACACGAACCGTGCCGCTGTCGAAGTTCAGCGAGTTCTCGCCATCGGCCAGCTTGGCAGCGCCGCGGGCATTGTTGCCCGAGCGTTCGACCGTCACGCCGTTCAGGTTGGTGGCCGACAGGGTGATGTCGACATTCTTCTCGATCGTGGAAGCGCCATTGGCCGAGGTGCCCAAGGCTTCCAGCTGCGCACGGTCAACCGTGAAGGAGATCGTGGTGCCCGACGAGAAGGTGATCGACACGGCCTTGCTGGCCGTGTTGGTGCTGGTGGCACCGATCGAGAAGCCGGTACCCGTACCGGAAGTGTCGTTCGAAGTGATGGTGAAACCATCATCGGTGCCGTCACCGTCGGCATCGTCGTTGGCGATGGTGAAGCGGTTGGTACCGCCCGCACCGACAGCCAGGTCAACGGCATTCTGCAGACCGAGGGCGATCGCTTCACGACGCTCGACCGGATCGGCGTAGGACGCGTCCTGAGCCGACGCCTTGTAGGTGATGGCCTGACCATTCACGGTCGCCGTGAAGGTGTCGCCTTCCTCAATGGCACCGCTGATCGTGATCTTCGAAACCTGCGACACGCCCGAGACGCCACCGCCGCCCGGCTTGGCAGCCGTCACGGTGCTGGCGGTTGCCGCCTGGGTGTTGTCGAAGAACTTGACGGTACGCGACTCGCCATTCTCGGTGATAACCGCAGTGCGCTCACGACCGCTGTTGCCGCGCATCTCGATCTTGATGTCGGCGAAGTTGCCGGCGGTGGCGGACAGGGTGCCGGACACTTTCAGCGAGGTGATGCCGCGGCTATCTTCGGCCTTGGCGATATCCTCCAGGTCGGCGCTGATGGCACCGGTGCCGGAAACGCTGACCGAATAGGTGTCGGCGCTGACCACGTTGGTCACGCGGCTGTTGGACAGACCGCCCAGGGCATTCACGCTGGCGCGGCTGTCGGAGGTGCTGTCCAGCGTCAGGCCGTTGCCCGACAGCAGGTTCTTGCCCTGGTAGCCGCTATCGCCAGCGATCTTGTCGATCTGCTCCTTGATGCGGTTGAACTGCTCGGCCAGCGACTTACGGGTCGCGATCGAGGCGGCATCATTACCCAGGTTTGAATAGGCGGTGGTGGTCAGACCCTTGGCCTGCTCGACCAGATCCTCGATCGCGGTGATACCCTTATCACCAGCCTGGATCGTGCTGATCGCCTGGCCCATCGCCTCCTTGAGGTTCGACAGATCGCCGGCGCGGGTATTCAGACCCTTCGCCGCGAAGAAGGAGGTGGGGCCGTCAAGGGCGCTGTTGACCTTGTTGCCCGTTGCCAGACGGGACTGGATCGACTCAACCTGCTTGTTCGTCTTCTGCAGGAGGAGGAGGTTATTCCGCATACCAGCGGTAAGGCTGACGTCACTCGTAGACATAGTGTCTCTCCTTTGGAGGTATGATCTACCCGAATTTTTCGGGTTAAGAGCAGGGAACACTCTTATCCGGAAAGAGTCAAGCCGTTTAAATCAGGCTTTCCGCCCAACTATCCGTAGGGTCAGGTCAACCAGACCTGGGATGGCTTCATTCCCCGCGTCCCACCGCCGGGCGCCAAATAATTCCCCTCCGCATGCCAGAACAGTTCCGGACTACAATTAAATAAAATGCCGGAGACCGTCATGGCACTCCGGCACCGGAATATTCGGCACTGAAGAGTCTGGATCAGGCGACGAAGTTGACCGTGCTGAACACCGTACCGCCACCACCGATGGCGACAACAGGCGAAGCCGCCACGGTGGGCGATGTGCCCGCGCTCGACGAAACACCGAAGCCTGGTGTGCCGCTGGTCGAAACCACGCCAAAACTGCCGCGCGCCAGGGAAAGGAGGCGATTATCGGCCGCCGATTCCCCGCCACGCTCCTCCCCCGCATCGGGGACAAGACCCTCACGGCCGCGCAGCTGATATTCGCGCACGACCCTCTTGGATGGGTACTGATTCTCCACATCACCGCTGCCGCCATCGCGGAACAACAGAACCGCCACGGCGGCGTCGCTGTCATATTGCAGGACGGGGCTGATATACGGGAGATTGTTGGCACGGGTGGCTTGGGGCGGAGTCGACTCCTCTACCGCCGCGGCGCTACTGGGCGTTACCGCGGTTACGATAGGTGGTGCTACACTCCGGATCCCCTCAATCTGCATGGCCGTGAGCCTTCTTATCCAGACGATTACATTAACCCAGTTCCCAGAGACGCGCAAACGGATTCTTTAGCGCCGCCAAGTAGGCTGAATCATAAGGGAGTCACGGGGCTGTTCCGGATGTCAGCAGCCGGGCGGTTTCATTTTGCCGGTCCCAGAGAATCCGGAATTTTCATTTTAGATTCTGTCATTTGACTTCAATTGCACTTTCGGATGTATGTTTCGCCAACGCATCAGCCAATCCGGCGATTGCCGGCCGCCAATCGCCCCACACGGCTTGTCGAAAAAGGCGCAGTTCGCGGTACCATGGGTTGTCCTGACGATCGCGCAACCAGCGCCAGCAGCCATCGAAGCGGGATAGGACCCAGGTCGGCCGGCCCAGCGCAGCGGCCAGATGAATGACCGCCGTATCGACACCGATGACCAGATCCAGTTCCGCGACCAGAGCGGCGGTATCGGCGAAATCCGACAGTTCGGCCGTCCAGTCGGCGATGGCGAACGGGGCATCGGCTATCTGCGCGCCCTTGGGGCCCTTCTGCAGGCTGACCCAGCTGATGCCCGGCACATCCCGCAGTGCGGCCAACTGGGGCAGCGACAGGCTGCGGCGGCGGTCGGTGGCGGCGGCGCGCGGATCACCGCTGCGCCCGTCGCCGGCCCAGACCAGTCCCACGCGCAACCCCGGCAAACTCCGCAGCCGCGCCTGCCATGGCGCTCGCCGCCCCTCCGGCGCATGCAGATAGGGGATGTCGGCCGGAATGTCGGCCAGACTGCCTGTCCCCAGACGCAATGGCAGGCCCAGCAGCGGACAAATGCAGGCAAAGCCATCGGGCACGCGATCACCCAGTGTTCCCACGGCGATATCGCCGGGCAGGCTGTCGCGGAACAACCGCACCAGGGCCGGCTGGACCTGAACATGCAGATCCAGGCCGCGGGCGCGCAATCGCGGGACATAACGGATGAATTGCAGGCTGTCGCCATGCCCCTGCTCGGCATGGACCAGCAGACGACCACCCGGCGGGTCCGTGACACCGTCCCACACGGGCAGGCCGCGCAACGGCGCCGGCAGCCCAAAGCCCGGCATATGCCAGCGCCATTCATATTCGCGCCAGCCTTCGGTCAGGTCACCGGCCCGCAGACGGGCCTGGGCCCTTTGCCAGTGGGCGACGGGCAGGTCCGGGGAAATCTCCAGAACACGGCGATAACATTCCTCCGCGCCGTCCGCGTCGCCCTGATCCTCCCGCACATTGCCCAGGTTCAGCAGGGCCGCGACATGGGCCGGATCGATCGCCAGCACACGGCGCAGCCGTTCGGCGGCGTCGCCAAGGGCGCCCAGCCCATGCAACGCCACCGCCCCGGCCACCAGCGGCCCTATTGCATCGGGCGGCAGCGCGGCAGCGGCGGCGGCGGCCACGTCCCGCGCCTCCTCAAACCGGCCCAGCACGGACAGCGCATCGGAACGGGCCAGCAGCAGTTCAACCCCGCCGCCGCCCAGCGCCAGGGCCGCATCGAACGCCTCCAGGGCGGCGGCCGGCTGTTCGGCGCGCAGATAGGCCAGCCCCAGCCGCTGCCAGAGCGCCACCCGGTCCGGCGTCAGGCGCGCGGCTTCAGCCAGGCTGGACGCCGCATCGGCACGGTCCAGGCCGCCCATATCGGCAAAGCGGTTGTAAAGCACGGCAGAAAGATTGGCCCTGGCACCGGCATGCATGGGCGCCAGGGACAGCGCCTGACGCAGCGCCCGTTCCGCCCCCACCCCATCGTCGCGGGACGCCAGCAGGGCGCCGCCTTCGGCCAGGGCGTCCGCCCGACGCGCCGGTTCATCTCCAAAACGCTCGGCGGCGGCAATGAAAGCCTCCAGCGCCGCACCGCCATCACCGGCTTGACGCAGGGCGGCGCCCAGATTGAACCACCATTCCCCGGGACCGGGCTTCAGGCGCAGGGCCGTGCGCAGGGTCTTCACGGCGGCGGGCGCCTTCCCCTGACCCAGCTGCGCCATGCCCAGCAGATAATGGATATCGGCCATGCCGGGCACCGCCACCAGGATATCGCGGTAAAGCCGTTCCGCTTCGGCCAGGTCACCATTCTGGTGCAGCGCGATGGCCCGGTCGATCGTCGTGTTCACATCCATGTCAGGTGCCGGTGCCGGTCGGCTTGGGCGGGGGCGGCGTCAATGGGGTGGGCCTGGCCGGATTGGCGGGCCCAGCCTTGGTGGCAGGGGCGGCGGGCGGGGGCACCGGCGCGGGCGCTGGCACCACCACAGCGGGTGGCGGCGCGGCCGTTACCGGGGGGGCGGGCTCGGGCGGGCGCGACGGTACATACATGTAATTGTCGTTCACCTGCCCCTCATGGCTGGCACAGGCGGCCAATCCCGCCGCAAGGACCAGGAGAAGAAGGGATGAAGCGATCCGATTGCTGTCCACGCCACCGCCTTGCCGATCACAAGAGGCGTAGACTACGCCTAGCGCGAAATCTGATCCAGGAAGCTTTCATCCTGGAGCACGATATAGCCGTTGCGATAGGTGATGGCGCCCGACGCCTGGAAGCTTTTCAGGGTCTTGTTCACGATCTCGCGCGACACGCCCAACATGTTGGCCAGATCCTCCTGGCTGACGAAGGTGGCGATGCGGATGCCGGTATCCGTCTGCCGTCCGTAATTCTGCGCCAGCATCAAGATGCGCTTGGCCAGCCGGCGGGTGACGTTCAGGAAGACCGTGTCCTCGATGATGGCACTGGTCCAGCGCACCCGCTCACACAGCACGCCCATCAGACGGATGCACAGGTCGGCACGTTGCGACAGGAAGGGCAGGAAATCCCTGCGGTCAATGCGCAGCAGGTCCGTCGGCTCCTGTGCCACGATGGTCGCGGTGCGTTCGCCACCGTCCAGCATGGCGATTTCCCCAAACACCGCACCGGTATCCAGGATGTTCAGCAGCATGACCTTGGCATCCTGCGACTCGGTCTGAACCGCGACACGACCGCGCAGGATGACATAGAGACTGTCACCGGGATCACCCTTGGCGAATATCCGCTCCTCCGCCGCCGCGCGGCGGAGCTTCGCAAAACCCAGCACAGCCTCCATCTCCGCCTCCTCCAGGACGCCGAACAAGCTGTTACGGCGCAGCAGGCCAGGATCGATGATAGGCGCCACGGCAATCTCCCCGTCATCCGCGTGGCCTCGGCGGTAACCGGGGCCATCGCCTCAGGATTGATTCCGTGATCGAAAAATGCAAGTCAGACGAGCGCCCGCAGGACCGGACGTGCCACCTGTTCCCACATGGTCGTATGCTCGAATGTATAAAGCGGCCGCACGCCCAGGGTGCCCGCGGTCACCCGGTCGCGAACGCGCGTCAGCAGACACAGCGCGTCCTCACGCTTCTGGTCGGCGCGGCCGATGGGCAGCCAGTCGCGGAAAGCCTTGATCTCCGCCGGATCGACCTCGCCATCATCCTCCGCCTCACGCAGGATGCGGCCATAGTTGCGGTCGCGATAGCACAGATCCTTGGCAATGTCCTGCAGGCGGCGTCGGGCCGGGACCGACAGGATGCCGGCGCCATGGGCGTCCGACAGGGTGCGGCGGATATTGACCATCGCCTCCGACAGGGACGGATAGCCCAGCTCGGCGGGACCATGGGTCACCGCCACCTCGTCATCATCCTCCAGTCGTCCATCGGCATAGGCGTCGAAGATGGCACCGGCCCCTTCCATACCGAAGGGCGCCAACTCGGCGGCGCGCAGGGCGCCCATGCTGGCGGCGCCCAGCACTGGGATGCCCTGCGACATGGCGTACAGGATCTCCTTGTGCCAGACGGCGGGCACATTCTCGAAATAGCCGTCGATGATGGCGATGGCCGCCGGCCGGTCCATGATGGCGCGCAGCACGTCGCCCTGGGCAACGGGGGGGCGATAGTCGGCCGTCAGCACGCGACGGGCGGCAGAAACGGGCAGCGTCGGGCCCAGGAAGACGATGACGGGATTGCTCATGGCATTGTCCTCTCTCAGGCCAAGCCGGCGGCACGGCGGCCGCGGGCCCCAAGGCTGTAATTCGGGCTGTTGTCCACCCCTTCCAGGCCCGGCACGACGACGCGGACCACGGGGATGCCGATCTCGGCGCGGGTCAGGTCGACGACCACCACATCCTCGATCCCGACATTGGCCAGACGCTGGCGGAGTTCACCTAGATCGCCACGCAGGGAATGGCCCTTCCAGCCCTTGACCTCATTGAAGTCGCGCACCGTGGCGCCCAGGCGGATGCGGTTCAACCACAGCGCCTGCTGTTCCTCCGCCAGGAAATGATCGTACTCCTCGCGCCGCATGTCGTCGCGGGCACCGGAAATAAAGGTGAGACGGCTCTGCGCCGCTTCCGTCAGGGCCCGGGACAGGGCAATCTCCGGCATCAGATGCGTGCCATAGCCGCTGGCCGGGCGCACCGTGGTGCCGACGCCGGCATCGGCCTGGACGATGCGCGCCAGGAAGGTGGGCACGCCGACATCGGACGTCATGTCCCACACGCCCACCGCCACGCCGGCATGGGCGAAACGGGCGAGCAGCGCACGGCAGGTCGGATCGGCAATGGTTTCCAGATCGACCCGCGTCTCGTCCTGTCCCTCTTCCGGCAACAGGTTCCACAAGGTGCGCGCATCGCGCTCGATCACTTCCGACAGGCCATGCAGCACGGCCTCGATCCAGTGGTTGCCCGACGCCAACCCGTTGGACGTGGCCTGGAAGCAGCCATGGCCCGTGGGCAGCGGCAGGGTATAGTTGGTGTGAACCATCTCATAGGGGATCCACAGGCTGTTCCCGTCGCGCAGATTGGTGCCTTCCGCCCACAGCATCTGATGATACGGGGAATAGGCACTGTCGACATTGCCGGGCAGCCGGTCTGGATCGACCACCGGTAGCGAATAGCGCAGATCCTCGTAAGATCCGATGCGCAGCGACAGATGGGTGCAGCGCTCGGCATGCCAGCTTTCGATGGATTCCATGACCGCCGATGCCTTGGCGGCAGCCAGGGTCACGCCCTTGCCCTGCGACACGGCCAGCGCCCGCGAATTGGGCCGGTTCACCATAACGACCGGTATGCCGATCGTGTCCAGGCCCGTGACATTGGCCACGCGCGTGATGCCGAATACGGGGAATAACGGCTTCACCCGGTCCAGTGTTTCCTCCGCGGAGATCAACCGGCGCCATTGCGGCATCTCAAGATTGTCCCAGTCGGTCAAACGGACCTGATCCATCTCCGTTCCCCTATCACGCTGTTCGCTTTGCTTTTTGGGCGTATGGGGCCGTTCCGAAGCGAAACCCCGGAACGGCATCCCATGGCGTCACATCTTCGCGGAGAAGATTTCCGCGCTGGAGGAGAAAATCTCCGCACTGGCGCCGGCATCCATCGAGCCGCGGGCCGCGATCCGAGTCATGCTCTGGTTCTGGGCCTCTTCAGCAACGACGACAGCCCCGTTCGGGCCAACACGATACAGGCGACCATCCGCACCACGGGTCAACATATTGCGTTCTCCATATCTAAGGTTACTTCTGTATTCCGAAGACCGACCTGGTGAGGTCTCCTCGTCTTCGCCACCAACGGTAATGCGGATGGTCGGTTTTGCCGTGTGAAGTGCTTCACAGCGACGTATGCAGAAGGAACGCTATGGTGTGTCTACCAAGCGCGGCCTGCCGAACGGTATCCGCGACAGGCCGGAAATTGATACTGAGGGAAGGCGAGGTCGCCGATGAACGCTCCGCAATCCAAGAATGACATCACTGTCTACGAGCCGCATGACCTGGAGGTCGATGGCCAGTTGATCAGTCACAATGTCTGGGTCGACGGTCACCGCACCAGCGTGCGCCTGGAAGCTGTGATGTGGCAGGCCCTGCATGAGATCGCCGAGCGCGAGAATCTCAGCATCCATCAGGTGATCACGATCGTGTCGCGCCGCCAGCATCAGAATGCGTCGCTGACGGCCACGATCCGGGCTTTCCTGGTCGCCTATTACCGCGCCGTCTCGCGGGGTGTCTCCACGCTGCTGCTGCGTGATGTCATCGACCTGCCGGCCGACATGAAGCTCTGATACCGGCGTCCGGATTTGACCAGGACGTCAGCGGATCGAGAGCAGGTTCAGGTTGGAACGGGACTGCGCTGCCATCTCGGTCAGTTCGGTCAGGCTGGGCAGTTGCCTGGCCAGCAGGCGATAGCCGCGTTCATCTGCCAGCATGGCCGCCAGCGCACGCTCCTGCTGCGCGGCCTGGGACTGGCCGATCAGGGCCAGGGCAACGGCGCGACACTGCCGGACCTTGGCGATATGTAAAGCCGCGCCACGGGCGATGGCGATGCCCAGTCCCTGGTCAATGTCCGTCAGGCCGGCGATCCCCCGTCCCATATAGGACAGGGCCAGACCGCGCCGGGCCAGATTGACCGCATCGAACAACGTGGCCCCCGTCGACCGGGACAAGGACAGGCTTTCCGAACTATAGGCCAACACCTCCCCGAACCGGCGTTGGCGAAGCCGGATTTCGGCGACATCCGCGCGCACGAAGACCCGATTGAAGGGGAACTGGTCCTCTTCGGCCAGCCGCAACGCCTCCTCGACCAGCGGCTCGGCCTCGTTCTGCCGCCCCACCAGGGCAAGGCAGCGGGCCTTTTTGACACCGACCATCATGGCGACGTTCAGCATCGTATAGCGGCCGGCCGCGTGCCGTTCCCGCGTGGCAGGACGCTCGGCGATGTCCAGCAGGCGCAAGGCGCTGTCCGGCTCGTCATTCTCGATATGGCAGGCTGCTGCAATGATCAGCAGCTCCGGATGTGCGGCTTCCTCGCCACCGGAATGGCCGATGGCGGAATCGGCCAGCATCAATGCCTGATCCAGGCGACCATAGACCCATTCATAATTGATCTGCTGGACCAAACCGACCATGGCACGGGACTCGTCGCCGACCCGCCGGGCCAGGCCGACGGCCTTGTCCAGTTCCGCCATTGCCCGCTCGCCCATGCCGGCGGGCATGGCAGCCTTTGCCAAAGCCAGACGAAGGTCGATCCCGGCCTCCATATTATCCTGGCTGGTCGGCAGCATCTCGTTCGCCTGGACGGCGATGGTCAGCAACGATACCGCCTCCACCGCCAGCGACCGGGCCAGCGCTTCCTTCCCGGCCGCCAGACCGGACCGCACGGCCAACGGCCACAGCGTACCCGCCGAGGCGTGGCGCGCCTGGGCGGCAAGCCGGCCCGTCAGGTCGGAAAATTCGTCCCGGTTCAGCAGTTCGGCCAGCCGCCCATGCAGATGCTGGCGATCACGCCGCGTCACGCCCGAATAAACCGCCTCATGCATCAGCGCATGATGGAAAGAATATTCCTGACGGGGCAGCAGGCGCGTCTCGTCGATGAAGCCCAGCCTGATCAGATCGGGCAGTCGCCGGACCGCGACGTCTTTGTCCGTCAGGCTGGACAACAGGCCGGCATCGAATGTCTGGCCAACGACGGCGGCGGCGCGCAACAGCCGGCGCGCCTCCTCGTCCAGCATGTCGATCCGCACGCACAGCAGGGTCTGCACCGTGTCCGGCAAGGGGAAGGCCGGCATCTCGCCAGGACGCATGTCCCCAACTTCGCCGATCAGCGAGCCGTTCATCATCAGCACGCGCACGCATTCGACCAGGAAGAACGGATTGCCCCGCGCGCGGCGCGCCAGATCCAGCTTGATCGTGTCCAGGCCCGGGAAGCTGCCCATCCACATGTCCAGCAGGCGCGACGCCTCCGCCACGCCCAGCGGCCCCAGCTTGTGCTGGCGCACGGTCTGATGGGTGGCAAGGGCGATGTTCAACCCCTCCTCGCGACTGGTCAGGATCAGCATCAGGCGCGTGGCCGCCGGCAAATCCAGCAGGGCGCACAACACGGCCTGCACGGCCGTATCCGCCCAATGCGCATCCTCCACCAGCAGCAATATCGGCCGCCGTTCGGAGGCCGCGCGGGCCAGTGCCGCCAGCGCCATGGCTGCCAGTGACAACACGGCGGGCGCGCCGCGTTCGCGCCTACCCTCCTGGGCGGGCCACAGGATCAAGGACAAGGCCTCAGCCGCCTCCGGCTGCGCGCCGGCGGCCCGCAGCATCGCCGATACGCCGTCCAGCGTGCGCGGCAGCGGCCCGTCCAGCAGTTCGGTCACCAGTTGGCACAGGGGACTGGGCGCACCCACCGGCTCCATCACCGGCACCTGCCATTCGATCACCCGCAGGCCGCGCTCCCGCGCCGTTCCGGCCAGGGACCGCATCAGGCGGGTCTTACCCAGGCCGGGGGCGGCCTGGATCAGATGTGCGGCGAACGTCCCGTCCGTCACCATGCTGTCAAGGCCGGTCAAAAGATAGTTACGGATATTCTCCCGCCCGACCATGGGCAGTTCATCGTCGCATTGCCGGCGACGGCCGCGAATGCCCAGCAGCGAATAGGTCTGCAGCGGTCCGTCTCCCCCCAGGACGACCAGCGACCCTTCCTGCGTTTCCACCCAGTCGGCGGCCAGACGGGCCGTGGTATCCGCCATCAGAGCGTGGCCACCCGGTGCCAGCTGCTGAAGCTTGGCGGCGACATGCACCGTGCCGCCCGTGGCAGGATTGCAGGATTGGCGGCCGGCGGCGTCATGGTCCCACAGCACCTCTCCCGATGCCATGCCGACACGCACCTTGTGGCCGCTGCGCGCCACCTCGCGCAGGATGGCCTCTGCCGCAAAGCAGGCGCGGACGGCATGGTTCTCCTGCGCCACTGGTGCGCCGAACACCGCATAGACCCCATCGCCCAAGGTCTGGCACAACGTGCCACCAAAGGCCGCCACATGGCGGCGCATGATGTCGATCAGGCCGGACAGCTGGTCATAGGCGTCCTCGGGATCCTGCGGAATGACCATCAGGCTCGAATTGACGATGTCGCAGAAAAAGGCCGTGACCATACGCCGGTCGGCACGGGCAAGTCCCGTGCGACCGCCGGAGGTTACGGCATGAATGCCATCGTGTGCGTCGTTTGACCGACTTTCACCCGCCACCGACATGATCTCTGCCCGCCGAAGCCAAATGATGGTTTCGAAAATCACCATCCGTCGAAATCCGGAGTCCCCCAACTCTTGGTCTCGACCTTCCGGCATACGATAGCATCACGTTGCGCCCATGGAAACTGGGCACCGACAAAATGTCAGCCATGCAATTGCGAATTATACCTGAGAATATGGATGACTTCGTTGATGCCCTCGGCGACGCCGCCTGCATGTGCAATCATGCGCATCGACGCGAACCAAGGCCGTGTCGCCGCACCAAGGGTTGACCAGTCGCCACCACCTTGAACGCGCCAGACCGGCGTGCCCAAGGCCCCCGCCATCTCGCCCACCGCCGTGGGGGCTGTGACCACCAGGTCCAGGGTCGATATCAGGCCGGCAAGCCCTTCCAGATCGTCTGTCAGGTCCAGGCCGGGCATGACGTGCAACCGGTGCCCCGTCGCCTCCAGCCGGGCGATCTCCGCCGGGCCGGCACCATATTGCAAATTCACCACCTGCACCGACGGCTGCGCCAACAGCGGCGCCCAATGCTCCAGCGCTGCATAGTTCGCGCGGCGGCGCGTGGTGATCAGCCGGGAGCGCCAGCAGATGCCCACGCGCAGCCCGGCCGGCAACCCGTCCAGCCAGGTCCGCGCCTGCGCCACCCTGCGGCGGTCCGCCACCAGGAAAGGCGTACCGATGAAGGATGACAGCGCCGGTCGCAGCAGGGGAACCAGCCCGCCGGCGGGGATATGCGCATCCATGTCGGGCCGTTCGGGCGCATCCGATCCGACGGGCGGCAGGGACTGCGCGCGCACATTGGCTGCGGGGAAGCTGCGGGTGAACAGGCCAAGCAGGCGCGGATCGCACTCGATGGTCACACCGCCGGGCGGCTGTCCGGCCCGCGCGATCGCCTCCTTATATAGACTGGCGAACATCAGTTCGTCGCCCAACCCCTGTTCCCGCCAGATCAGCAGGCGTCCACGGGGCAGGACCTGTCCCTGCCATTGCGGAATGGCGAAGCGGCGGTCGGGCAATGCCTCCCCCGCGGCGAAGCGCCAGGCATAATCGGCCCAGCCGCCGCCCAGGTCCCCCGCCTCCAGCCGCATCAGCGCGCGCGAAACACGCGCACGGCCCAGCTCGGGGTCCAGTTCCAGCGCCCGGTCCAGGGCCTGGCGCGCCCGTATCCGGTCGCCCTGCGCCAAGCGGCAGAGTCCCAGATTGCCCCACACCGCCGCCGACCCGGAATCCAGGGCCAGGGCCTGCGACAGCACAGTTTCGGCCTCCCGCAAGTGGCCCGCCAATTCCAGCGCGGCACCCAGGTTGGACAGGCCCTGGATATTGCCTGGATCAAGGCGAAGCCCTTCGCGATAGGCGGTGATGGCAGCGTCCAGCTCGTCCAGTTCCTGCAGCGCCACGCCCAGGAAGATGCGCGCCTCTGCGCTGTCGGGTGCGGCGGCGACGGCGGCAAGATGGCATTCCAGCCCTTCACCCAGCCGGCCACGCTCCACCAGCACATTGCCCAGGTTGGACAGGGTCTCGGCATGACCGGGCCGGGCGGCCAGGGACCGCCGGTAAGCGTCCTCCGCCCCCGCCAGTTCCCCCTGCAACCCCAGGACCGCACCCAGATTGTTCCAGGCCTGGGCGTGGCCCGGCTGCCCCCTCAGCAGGGCTACATAGCCCGCCTTCGCCCCGGTCAGGTCGCCCAGCGCGCGCTGGCTGTTGGCCAGATTGAACATGGCGCCGGCATGGCCGGGCCGCCGCGACAGGGATTTCTGGTAGGCATCGACCGCCTGGCGGTGCGCGCCCATGGCGGCCAGCGCATTGCCCAGATTGAAAAGATAGGGCGCATGATCGGGCTTCAGGCGCAGCGCCTTGCGATGGGCTTCCACCGCCGGGGCGGGACTGCCGGCAGCGCGCAGCGCGCTGCCCAGATTGTCATGATAGTCGGCGGCCGTGGGCTGGCGCCGGACGGCGTCGGTCAGCAGCGCCACCGCGTCGGCCGGATCGCCCAGTTGCAGGCTCGCCACCCCCAGCAGGTTCAGCAACTGGGCATTGCGCGGGTCGGCGGCCAGCAGCGCCCGATAGGCCGCCGCGGCACCGGCCACGTCACCGGCCTGATGCAGACGCACCGCCTGCTCCGCGGTGACATAAGCTCCCCCCGCCGCCATTCGTTCCCCCGTCCTATACCGATGCACCGGCACCGGCCCGCCCGCCTCGGCTCATTCTAGGCCATTGTCCTTGTCGGGCGTAACCCGATGTGGAATAATGCTTCCATGGTTTTACCGTTCAAAGGGCACGGCGACCGTTATGAAGCCTGCGACGGGTTATAGCAATCGTCCCACATCCGATGACCCCCGCGACGTCGAGGCCTGGGGCCTCACGGAAGCGGCGCGCCGTCTGATCCATGCCCGCCAGGCGCCGGAGAATCCGGATCTCCTGCGGCAGGCATTGTCGCTTAACCAGCGGCTCTGGACCATATTCCAGACTTCGATGGTCGATCCGGAATGTCCGCTTCCCCGGGACATCCGCGACAATGTTCTGGCCCTGTCCATCATCGTGGATCGCCAGACCTTCGACCGGCTGATCGATCTGGATGTGAACAAACTGGATCGGCTGATCGACATCAATCGTGCCGTGGCCACGGGCCTGTCGCAGCGCCCGCCGGCCGGTGCCGCGCCGGCACCGGGTCAGGCCGCAACCGCGGTGCCGCCCGTGCCCAAGCCACCGGCCCCGCCGGCGGGCGGCCCAGGTAAGCTCAGCATTTCCATCTGACCGGGGATAGTACCCCCGATCAGGGTCGATGGCATGTATTCCAGCCGTATTTTCCTTGAGGAATCCCTGAGGAAAACCGGCTGGAATAGATTGCATTTTATCGAAATGGCCGTTAGAGTGGCTGTTGGAAGGGGCTTTTGGTGACCGCATCCAGACTCCGGATGCCATAAGTAAGGAGGCTTGTCATGGTCTCGTCCGTTAGCGGGTCGAGTTCGGTTCTCACGTCCAGCAGCTCGTCGCTGTTGGGGACATCCACGACAGCCTCTAGCGTCACCACAGCAACCGGTACTGCCAGCGCGTCCAGCGTCCTTTCGAGCACGACCAAGAAAATGTCGGACATCGAGAAGCAGCTGGCCGAATTCGCAGAAGCTACCGCCAAGTCCAGTAAGAAGGCCGAGGCGCAGTCCAAGATCCAGGTCCAGACCTTCGAGAAGGAGGTCCGCAAGTCGCCCTACGCCACCAATGGCGCGGCCACCGACATCGGCACCCTGGTGAAGGACAGCACGCGCCTCAATGTCTACAGCGCCATCAAGAAGGACGACAAGGGCGACGTCTTCAAATTCCGCGTCCAGAATTCGGGCGAGGCGCAGATGGGCCTGCTGGGTGATCCGGGTCTGCGGGTCCAGGTCATGTCCCGCTTCGGCGCCGTCGTCGCCGACAGCAAGGCAGGCCTGGGCTCCACCAGCGACAATTACGCGAAGTTGCAAAAGGGCGAGTTGAAGCTGACCTCGGGTGATTACTACGTCAAGATCACCAATGACGGCAACACCGCGACCAAGGACAGCAAGGGCGCCACCGTCTCCTCCAAGAATTACGCGATTCAGCTGTCGATGGGCGTCTATCGCAAGGATTACGACACCGTTGCACAGCAGCCCAAGGCGGGTGACGGCATGCCGCAGCAATCGGCGGCGTCGCTGGAGCTGCAGAACATGCTGACCGCGGCTCAGAGCTTCGATACCGGCCTGTCCGGTACCGCCAAGCTGAACAACGCCCTGTTCGGCTAAGCTATTCGTGTTCCCCCACGCGCCGGGCTCCGTCATCCGGTGGCTTGGCTCGATAGCGCACGGGCAAACGGGCAAAGCCGTTGCCAGCCTGGGGCCGCAGTTTCACTCAAGCAGAAATGGCGAAATTGAAACCGGGCTGCGTCGTCACCGACGCGGCCCGATTGTAGCTTTCGGCGGCTTGGCGCGCGGCGCGGCGACCGTTGGCCTCGCTTTCCTCTCCGCCTTCCGATCCCTCCCCGTTGCGCGATTGGCGCAGCTCCGTCTGGGCCTGCGCCTTGGTGGCGTCGGCCTGGGCGGCGACGGCGCGGTCCTGCGGGGATGGGTCCTGCGGGGCCAGCGCCGCGCGCTTCACCACCTCCATCTTGGTGATGGTGGCTTCCGGATTGCCGCGCACGGGTGAAACATCGATCGGCACCTCACCGGCGGTGGCGTAGCGCCGCCCGTCGGGTCCCGTCGTGTATTCCAGCTGGATACTGCCGGCATAGGGACCGCCGACCGTCTTGTGCGCCTGCTCGTGGGTACGCACCTCGACATCGGTCTGTTTAAGCTCACGCAGCTGCGTCTGCTGCTCCGCCGTCAGATCCTTTTCCGCCGCCGGTGTGCCGGGCGGGGACGAAGCCGCCTGCCCCCCACCGCCACGCGCCGCCTTCGCGCCACCGGGCACGGCAAACAGGGTGGAGGTTATGCCGGAAATGGCGGTCATGACATTGTTGCTGTGGGAATGGGCCAAGCTGGATGGTACCGCCGCCGGTGCGATCGCCAAACCCCAAAATGCGAAATCCCGGCCCCACGGGAGGGGGGCCGGGATCGACACGCCATGCAGCTGGGGTAAGGGGCCGCTGCCGCCCGTCAGTTTACCGCTTCAGGTTGATCGTCTCCGTCAGCATTTCGTCGGTGGTCGTGATCACGCGGGTATTGGCGGTGTAGGAACGCTGCGCCACGATCAGCTTGGTGAATTCCTGCGCGATATCGACATTGGACCCCTCGATGGAGCTGGCGGCGATCACCCCGGCGCCGTTGACGCCGGTAGAGGTGAAGCGGGCGCGGCCGCTATCCGCCGTCTCCGTGAAGGTACCGCCCGTCTCGCGGCCCAGCGCGTTGGCATTGTTGAACAGCACCAGCGGCACCTGGGCGATCACGCGGCGGCGACCATTGTCGTAATTGGCCACGACATCGCCGTTCTCGCGGATTTCCACGTCGCGGAAGGTGCCCTGCGGGCTGCCATCCTGGAGCAGCGAGGTAACGTTGATGGCGTTGCCCTCGTACTCCGTCAGGCCGGTGGCCTCGCCGAAGGTACCCAGATCCAGGGTGATGCGCTGCGGCCCATCGCCATAATCGACGGTGAAGCTGACCTGTGCCGGCTGGCCCCCTTCGGTCACGGCGCTGACCGTGGCATTGCCGGTGCCGACATTGGCCGATGACAGGCTGGACAGCGTGCCCGCCTTGGCCGCGTCGCCGTTCGGCAGGGTTCCGCCGAAATTCAGCGTGATGTGCGGCGGGGTCGTGCCGATGTTGGAGCTGGGCTCACCCAGGAAGGCGATGCCGTCCTGGTTGCTGGTCATGGTGATGACGCCGCCCACCGACGTGGCCTGGACGGGAATGCCGCTTTCCTGGTTGACCTTCAGCGCCAGGTTGGCCGCGATCTCGTCCAGCGACACCTCATCGCCGGTCGTTGTGTAGGTAATGGTGCGGTTGAAATTCGGCGCCACTTCCTGGGCACCGTCCAGCTGGATGCTGCTGTCCTTGGCGGTCAGCAGGATGCCGGTGGTGGTGCCGTCATTCTTCACCGCCGATGCGGTGAAGGGCGCGCCGAAATCATTGCCGATCTTGGTGACGATGCTGTCCAGCACACTGGCCGGCGTCTGGAAATCGCCGATATTCTGCTCCGTGATCTGCACCGCATAGGTGGTGCCGTTCATGGTGACCGCATAGCGGTTGCCGACGACCGGGGCCGCCGTGGTGGAGGAGAAGTCGAAGAATTGCGACGCGGGATCGGTCACCATCTCATCGGTGCCCGTGACGCGGAACGGCGTGTTCACCGCCGCCCCCGTCAGCACGATCTTGTTCTCGCCGACCGGCACCGTGGCCGTAACGTCGGCGCTGGTGATCTGCGGCAGGAACAGGGTGGTCAGGGCATCGGTCTGCGTCGGCGGCTGGACCGGCAAACCATCCAGATCGGCCTGGGTCAGCGGTCCGTAATTGTAGGTCGCACCGTTGATGGTGACGCTATAGACGTCGCCGACCTTCGGGGCCGTGTTGGGGTAGGACACTTCCGTGACCTGGGCCGCCGTGGTCGAGGGCTGGGTCGTCGTCGTGCCTTCCAGGGCGATGGGATCGACCTGATTGGTCGTCGGGCTGCGCAGCGTTACCGAATAGGTGGCGCCGACATCGCCCGGCACGCCGGTGATGGAGATGCGCTGCGTCTGGCGCGAACCGGTGATATTGCCCTGGACCGAGCTGACGAAAGTCGTGTTGTCGGCCGGCGGGGCGTTATCGACAGCCGCCTGCATGAAGCGGTCGCGGCCGCTGACCGTGAAGGCCGTATTGGTGGTATCCGCCGTCAGAACCAGACGGGTGCCGGAGACGGTGGCCGTCACGCCCAGGCCCAGGCCGTTGACCTCATTGGCGAATTCATTCAGTTCCGTCGCCATGTCATTGCCGGCGACAGGGGTATAGCTGATGATCGTGCCGTTGATCGTTACGGACATGTCGTCTTCGTCCGTACCGATGTCGCGGTTCGGATAGCTCAGCTCCGTCACCTGGCTGGCGGTGGATGAGGCGACGGTCACCGTCGTACCAGCCTGTTCACCCACGCTGAAGCTGTCGCCCACCGTCGTGCCGCGCAGGGTCAGGGTATTGCCCGTGACCGAGGCGATGACCTTCTCGGTGGAGGAATTGGCGTTCACCTGCGCGGCCAGCGCCGTGACGACCCCGTTCAGGTCCTTCAGCTGGCCGATATTGGCGGCCGTCACCTCGACGGTGTAGGTCTGGGTCGTGGTGTTGTCCACGTTCAGCGTGAAGGTGTCGCCGACATCGACGGAACTGCCGGCGAAGGTGATGACCGACTGCTGCTGTTGTGTCGCCGTGGCCGGCGTGGTCACCGGCGTATTGGCCGTGTTGATGGTCGGCGTGGCGTTGTTCACGCCCGTCGTCAGGGTGAAATCATCGCCCGACGTGGTGGCGGAGATGCGCAGGCGGCCGTTGGACACGGTGGCCGTCACGCCGACAGGCGGCACGGCACCGTTGATCTTGTCGGCCAGCGACTGGGCCACGCCCGTCAGGTTGGACAGCTGCGAGGCGTTGGTGGTGGTCACGCTCTCGGTGAATTCCACACCGTTCACACTGACGCGATAGGTGTCGCCGATCTTGAAGGCACCATCGCCGTTGGGCGAGGTGAACTGCACTTCCTCGATCTGCTTGCGGGGGGCGACGCCCTGGGTCATCGACGTGGACTGGGCCGAGACGGGGAAACCGTCCAGGCTGCCGGACAAGGGCAGGCTGCCCAAAGCACCCGGCGTATCGACGGACAGGCGCCAGGCGCCATCCACCTGGCCCGGACGCCAGCCCAGCGTGATGTCACGCGGCTTGCCGGTGCTATCAAAGATCTGGATGGTGGTCGGCTGGATCGGCTGGCCCGGTGTCGGGTCGGTCGGCAGGTTGGCGCGCAGCTCGATGGACTTGGTGGGCACCGGGCTGTCGATATCGGCCGTCACCTGGATCGGCGTGGCCGAGGTCGAGAAGGAATTCGTCGCCTCACTATAGATATAGCCGTTCAGCGCGAAGCCGGAGCGGTTGACCAGGATGCGCTCGTCGTTCAGCTCGAAGGAGCCGTCACGGGTGTAATAGCGCTCGCCGGTCGGGACCGAGGCCCCGTTGACTTCCGTCAGACGGCTGACATTGAAGAAGCCCTGTCCGCGGATGGCCAGGTTGGTCGTGCGATCCACCGTCTCGATATTGCCGGCCACGCTGTTGGCATAGCTGGGACGGGCGACGACGCCACCGGGATTGTGGACGCGGGAGTTGGATTGCAGCACCAGGTTGGTGAAAGCGGTATCGACGCGCTTGTAGCCGGTGGTGCGGGCGTTGGCGATATTGTCCGAGATATGACCCAGCGCGGCTGCCTGGGCCTGAAGGCCGGAGATGCCGGTGGTCAAGGATCCGAAGATGCTCATGGAAAGGCTCCCGTAGGAATGATGGCGTGTCGCAGCTTATTGAGCAAGTTCAATGCCAACTGCCGATATCATCGTAAGTAATTGATTTTAAATATAATCATGATTCCAGCCGTCCCGGCATTCCCTGCCCCCCACACCCTGCACCAGGCCCGGTCGGCGGATTTTGCCGGGCGCCGGGTGGCTTTTGCCGGTGGCGGACATGGAAAGGGCCGGACAGCCATTCAGGCGATCCGGCCCTTTTCGGGTGGGGGGTTGGTCCACCGCTTAATTGGGGCGCGGCGGCACGGCGAACATGCCGGTACGCACGTCATTGGCCATGCCCTCCAGGAACTCGGCCGTCGTGCCGACGCCATGCTTGGCCAGCAGCCCATAGATGGCCGCCGTCACTGACATGGTGCCGATCATGTCATAGGGCACACCCTCGCGCGCCGCGTTCACCCAGAAGGTGTTGAACTGGTCGAACAGACGGGTACGGATGGCCTCGTCACTGCCCGGTGCGCTGGTGGGGGCCGGGGCGGCGGCAAAGCCGTTGGGGGGCGAAAAGGCGTTCATTTCGGTTTCTCCTTCGTGATGGGATTTTGGGTCGGGGTCAGGCAAGGAAGTTGATCAGGGACAGGGACTGGACTCTACCGGTGATGGTGTAGCTGGCCTGCTGAGTGGACAAAGCCGCCTGCAGGCGGACGGCGACCTCGTTCTGGTCAACCCCTTCGATGCCAGCCAACTCGTTCTGGGCCTTGGCGACGGCGTCCTGGTGGCGGCTCTGGGTGTTGTCCATGGTGGCCGCCGCGTTCACGACGCGGGAATGCACCCCGCGCAGCTCGTTCTGCGCATCGATCAGCAGGTTCTTGCCCTCATTCATCAGCTCCGAATAGTCGCCGGGGCGGGAGACGGCGGCCGTCAGGCGGCGCAGGCCGCTGACCAGCTTCTGGATGGCCGGGTCATTGCTGCTGACCCCGTATTTCACGGTCAGGTTATCGTCGACCTGCAGCTGGGCAATGTCGTAGGAGGCGGACACTTCCTGCGTCGTCTGATATTGCGTGTCATAGAAGGGCAGGCCGGGCGGGCTGACGATGCCTTCGAACGTGTCCTGCTCGGCCAGCGGCGGGATCTCGTTGGTGATCAGCTTGGTCTGGTTGCCGGAATTGTTGATATCGGCCGTCGTCTGGAACTGGCTGTTGGGTTCCTTCGCCGTCAGGACGATATTGGTCTCGTCGGCGGGATCGACGCTGGCCACGACGGTGGCGGCCGGGTCGGCGTTGATCTGCCCCGTCAGCTTCTGCGCCACCCAGCCCGACATGGACAGCTGGGCATTCGCCGGCTGGGTGGCGTTATGGGCCTTCAGCTCGTCGAAATCCTTGGCGCCGACGACATAGCTGTAATTGGTCGGCCCGGCGATGATCACCTGCGGCGGCGCGTTCTCGTTCTGTACGATGGTGCGCGCACCGATCGACATGTTGAACACGTCGCCGACATCGGCGTCATTGCCGTGCAGCTTCACATTGTCGATCTGCTGCTGGGTCTCGGTCGCTTCCTGGATCGTAAAGGGCGCGTTGCCGGCATCGATGGCGTTGGCCGCGGCCAGGACCGTGTTGTTGTGCGTGCCGTTGTCATAGACCTGGCTGGTCAGCGTGAACTTCTCCTTCACATCATTGCCGATGACGGTAACGACGCCGTTGGAAACGGACGCGGTGACGTTGAAGGGCGGGTTGCTGTAGGCCTGGATCTGGTCCACCAGGCCGGTGCCGCTGCTGTTGGTCAGGGCCTCGTCCAGCGAAGCCTCGTTGCCCGTGGTGACATAGGTAAAGCGCTTGCCGTTCAGCACCATCTCATAGGTTTCGCCGGCATCGCCGCGCTCGCCCACCAGGGTGGTGCGGCTGATCTGCTTGGCGGCGACGATGTCATCCACGGGCTTGGTGTTATAGCGGGAACCGGAGAACAGGTAGCGGTCGCCCACCCGTTCGTTCAGCAGCGACTGAAGCTCCACCGTCATGCCGCGGATCACCTCCTTGGTGGAGGCGAGGTCGGGCCATGTCACGTCGAAGCTGGACAGGCCGGTGCCTTCCAGGCTCTCGATATTCAGCTTGATGACGGCGCCATCGCCCGGACCGCCGGAGATAGTGAAGCGGTCGGCATCCACCTGCGGTGGCACCTGCTTCAGGTTGATGGTGTTGGTGGAACGGCCGCCCAGCCCGTCGGTGACGGTCACGTCGAAGCTGCCCGGCGTCCCGCTCTTGCTGGGCACCGACGAGATGGTGTAGGTGGCCTCGGCCTTGAAACTGCTGTTGATCGTATCGACCGACACCTTCATGGCGCCGCTGGACTGGTTGGTGACGCTGCTGATGCGGGGCTCGCCGGGGCCTTGCGGCAGGCGCGTGGCGCTGGACAGTTCGCTGGCCATGTCGGCCATACGCTCCATCAGCGTGTCGTACGACTTCACGCGCGTCATCGTCTGGTCGATGGTCTGCGAATAGCTCTGCCGCCGCACCAGCTCCGACTTCAGGTCCAGCAGCCGCTGCGACTGCGTACCGTAGAAGGAGACATCCGTCGATTTCTTGCCGGTATTGAGCTGCGCAGACAAATCGTCGATCGTGCTCTGCCCACCGGTAAGCGTGCGGATGGTGTTGATGTAGCTGCCATAGGCGCTGATGCGGGTCATCTGACGATCCCCTCAATAGCATCCAACATGTTGTTGACCGTCTGCATCACGCGGGCGGCGGCGGAGTAGTTGCGCTGGAGCACCTGCAACATGGCGATTTCCTCATCCATGTTGACGCCGGTATTGTTCTTGTAGCGGCCGTCCAGTTCGTTCTTGAAGTCGGTGGCGATGGTCGCCTGCTCGGTCGCAACCTTGGAATTCGCACTCCATTGCCCGATCATGGTGGACACCATGGAGCCATAGGAAACGCCCGAGGCCCGCAGGCCGTCGGCATTGATCGACCGGCCCGTTGCCTCCATAGCCGTGGTCACGCCCTGGGCGGCACTGGCCTTGATGGTGAGGTCGCCCGACAAAAGGCCGGGGTTCAGCTCGATATTGCCGGCGCCCGTGCCGATGAAGAACCGGTTGGGCAGCTCGCCCTCGGCCACCGGGGTGGCGCCATTATAGGCGTCGGCGAAGCTGGTGGGCTCACCAGGCTTGGTGGCACCCAGGAACGCTTCCGACACGGCCTGCACCTGCGAGCGCAGCTTGCGCAGGATCTCTCCGCCCGGAAGGGTGGAGGCCGCCTGCGGCGGCTCCTGGGTGGAGCCATCGGCGCGCAGTTCCAGCAGCGCTCCCAGCTTGCCATCGCGGATCATGCCCGTCAGGTCGCGATCGGACGCGGTCGACCGCAGCTGACCGTTCTGATAGGTGAATTTCACCGGGGCCGCATCCAGCAGCGACACGCCGGAGGTGGTGAAGATCGACAGCTTGCCGTCCGTGCGCTCCACGGTCCGGATGCTCATCATGCTGGCAACTTCGCGCACCAGGGCGTCGCGGCGATCTTCCAGGTTCATGGTCGGGTCGCCGGCACCGCGCGTCGACATGATGTCGGCGTTCAGCTGGTCGATGGAGGCGAGCGCCTGATTGAGGGTGTCGACCGAGTTGGTGATATCGGTGTCCAGCTGCTTCTCGATCTCGCCGATATCGCTGTTCAGGCGACGGATCTCACGTGCCAGATCCTCGCCATGGACGATGATCTGGCCCTGGGCCACGGTGCTTTCCGGCGTGGCGGCCAGTTCCTTCCAGGCCGCCTGGAACTTGTCCAGCGCACTGGTCAGGGGCGGGGTGCCGCCCGTTGTGCCCAGCAGATCGGTCGCCCGGCGCATATAGGTAGACAGCGTCGCCGCCCCGGCTTCCTCGGAAACCGTCTGTTCCATTTGCACGCGCAGCGCCACATCCACCTGGCGCTTGTACTGCGCGATAGTGGCATTACCCTGATTGTCGACCGTCTGTTCCAGCGAATGCCGGGACCGGTTGGGATCCTCCGCACGGGCCACGTTCTCGGCAACCAACCCCAACTGCCCCTGGATCAGGCGCAGGCCGTTGCTGGAATGATTGAGAACGCCGAAGAGGCTGGTCATCGGACGGGTCCCTTGTTCTGACGAAATCGTCAGGACCGATCCCCATGACCGGCCCGCCATCCCATGTGCAACAGGCGGGCCAACTACGAATCATGTTGATTTATAAGGGTTTTGGTCACTTCGCGTCGGGTCAGTATCGACCCTGGGCAGATTCTGCCGGACGGAAAATGCTGGAAACGGCAAGGATGGCCGGGTGCCGAAAAGCAATACCCCCGCCGATGGGCGGGGGTATGGACACAGAAAGGAGATGGTCTGGATCAGGCCGAATGCACAGCCGCCGACAATAGCGACAGGCGGCTGCGCACGATCTGTTGGGCCAGCAGCCAATGTTCGACATCGCGGCCCGCCGGCTGCCCTTCCGACAGCCACAACAGATAGGCCTCCTCCGCCACCAGGGCGTCAGACGGTTCGGTGCTGATGGCTGCAGGCGTGGTCGGCGCGGCGGCAGGAACGGGGGCCGGGGTCGCCTTCTTGACACGGGGTTTGGCGGGCGTCTTGGCCTTCACGGGTGGCGGGGCCGGATTGGGTTCGGTTTCGGGCAGCGACAGGGCGGCGGCTTCAGACTTGACGGATTTGCGCGGCATCGGGGCGTTACTCCTGGGTAGAGATCAAGCTGGTCAGGCGCCCAGACATGGTGCATCGCAACCGGAAAAAATGCCACTACCTTCCTTGGGATTACCTAGAAATTTCCACTTCCCCCTCCAAATTATTGCGGCACCGCACCCAAGATGCGCAGCACCGGCAGCCGGCGGCGGGAAAAGCCTTCCCAGCGTTCCGCCAGTTCGGCCCTGTTCTGTGCTGCCGTTGCCAACGGCTTGCCATCGCGCAGCACCCGCTGGCCAGCCGCCTCCAACACCGTCCAGGCATGGGTGGCCGGGTCGCGCCCCGCCTCCAGGCCGGCCAGGAACAGTTTGCCGATCCGGTCTAACCCCACCCCGCCGCCGGTAACGGGGCTGGCCAAGGCCGGCATCCGGTCAGCCGCCACCGCATCGGCCAGCAGCAGCGTGTTCAGCCGGGTGCAGCTTTCCCGCCGCCGATCCAGCCCCTGATCAGGCAATGACGGCGCCACCAGATCCAGCGCCCGCAGCAACGCCAGCACCCCCTGCCCGTCCCCGCCCAGCGGGGCCAGCAACGCCTCCTCCGCCATCGGCCCCGCCTGCAGCGCCGTCAGGAGGGCATGGGCGGCGTCGAACGGCACCTCAATGGGCATCGTGGCCGGCGTGGCCCGGCGCGGCAGATCGCGCGGATGGCCCAGTGCGGCCCAGTGACGGGGGGCCTGTTCACGCTCCCGCCCGCCCTCACGGATGAACAGGTCGCGGCGGAAGGGCCGGTTGGTCAGGAAGTCGCGCAGCAGCTCCGTAAAGTCGGGATCATCCGCCGCCAGCCGCCCCCCGGCGGTAAGGATGGCATCATTCAGCGCCCCCTCCTCCCACCGGTCGGCCGCCCGCGCCTGTGCCGCCAGCCGCAATCCGGCCGGTGCCAGGGAAGCCGCCAGATCGGTGAAATAGGTGGGGTGCCAGCTTTCATTGAAATATTCATGGGCCAAATAATCGACCGGCCGGTCCAGCAGCGCATCCAGCCGGGTGGCCACCGTCGGGTTGACCCGGAAATAGCCGGCCTCCTGCCCCCGCAGCCGCTCCGCCAGACCCAGGGCATCGGCAATGCGCGCTGCCAGCGGCCCCTGCCCCCGCCGGGCCCCGGCCAGCATCAGTTCCCGTAACGGCAGATACTGCGCCCATCCGGGCAGGACATTATAGCCCAGATAGACCAGCCCGCCGGGCTTCAGGTGCCTTTCCAGGAAGGCCACGATCTCCGCCCGCTGCTGCGGCCCCACCCACGACCAGACCCCGTGCAGGGCCACAATGTCGAAGCCGGGCAGGTCGGTCCCGGCATAATCGGCAAAGCCAAGCGGGCTGACCGTCAGGTTGGACAGTCCGGCCCCTTCGGCCAGCCAGCGCGCATGCGCCACATGGGCGGGGTTGATGTCATTACCCCAGAAGCGGGCCTGCGGATTGGCGGCGGCCAGCAAGGCTAGGCTGAACCCCTGTCCAAAACCCAGCTCACAATAATCGAAGCTTTCGCCAGGCCGGATCGGCGACCGCACCCCCATGGCTGCTTCCATGAGCCAGGGCTGCAGCTCCGCATGGAAGCTGTAGGTATAGCCGATCTCCGTCACATAGCCGTCGGTCCACCCGCGCATGATCCCCCTACCCGGAAAGGCTCCAGCCCTGTTTTCATGGCATGAAGCCGGGAACTCGGCTATGGAAAGCCCCGGTCGATCGTCAGGAAACAGGCATGCGCTACGGAAAGCTGGAAGTCATCTGCGGGCCCATGTTCTCGGGCAAGTCCACGGAAATCCTGAAGCGCGCCATCTGGTACACGCATGGTACCGGCTCCCACATCCTGCTGCTGAAGCCGGCCTTCGACGTGCGCTACGCGGAGAACCGGGTGGTCAACCATGACGGCATCGGCTTCGACGCCCTGCCCATCACGGCCATGCCCGTGGTCCCCGACAATATCAAGGCCGTGTTCATCGACGAGGTGCAGTTCTGCGTGGAGCCGCATTACCATGGCGATCTGGTGGAGGATATCCGCACCCTGCTGCACCGGGGCATCGACGTGGCCGTCTCCGGCCTGGACATGGACTGGCGCGGCCGGGCCTTCACCGTGACCGCCACCCTGGCCGCCATGGCGGATGGATTGCAGAAGCTGCGGTCACGCTGCGCCGTCTGCGGCCATGACGCGCATAAAAGCTTCAAGAAGCACCGCAACGACCGCACCCTGGAACTGGGCCAAGCCGACCTGTACGAACCCCGCTGCAACCTGCATTGGCACGACCATAGCGAGGCGCCGGGGCGGGAATTGTCGCTGGATCTGTAATATGCGCACTGGTGAAGGCCGCCGCGATGCGCTATCCCGCCCAGCAGCCAACATGTTTCCAGGAATGAGTGACTGACATGAGCAAGTGCCCCTGCGACAGCGGCCGTGAATTCGATGCCTGCTGCGGCCCCTATCTGGCCCGCACGACTGCCGCCCCGACGCCCGAAGCACTGATGCGTTCGCGCTATACCGCCTTTGCCAAGCAGGACGTCAAATATCTGGGCGAGACCCTGCTGCCCGGCACGCAGGATGATTTCGACGTGGCCCAGGTCACCGAATGGGCTGCCAAGAGCATCTGGACGGGGCTGGAAGTGCGCTCCACCGCCGAGGGCCAGGCGCCGGACGAAGCCTATGTCGAGTTCGTGGCCAAGTTCACCATGGATGGCAAGGATCTGATCCATCACGAAACCGGCCGCTTCAAGAGCCAGGATGGCCGCTGGTGGTATGTGGACGGGGTCATGGGCCAGCGCCCGCGTACCGTGCAGAAGGTCGGCCGCAACGATCCCTGCATCTGCGGGTCGGGCAAGAAGTTCAAGAAGTGCTGCGGCGCCTGATAGGCAATCCCTATCGTCGTTATCCGATCAATCGATTTCCCTATTATCGTCCTTCCTGCGATCTTGCCGAGATCAAGAGCGGTTTCCGAGCTATCGGAAGCCGCTCCGGCGGCGACCGCCGCCGCGCGGCACGTGCCGCGTAAGCCTGAGCCCACGGATGTGGGCGCCGGCGACTGAGGAACATGGATAGGTAAGGACGATGCAGCGCAAATCCCTGGAAAAGCTGATACAGTTGCTGCGCCAGCATGGCGCGGGGCTTTCGGCACAGAATGGCCAGCTGGTCATTGAAGGTTTGGCCCCGGCGGATATGCTGTTGCAGGCGCACCGGCACCGCAGGGCTCTGGCGGCAATGGTACGCGCCCGTTCCTGACCGGGAGCGTCCCCCACCCCTGTCGCATGGCGCCGTCTTGATCCAGAACATTTCCTCCCCCGCCCTGCCCGCCGGTCATCCGCCCGTAAGGGCACCGAAGATCGGCGTGCTGCTGATCAATCTGGGCACGCCGGAGGCCACCGATTACTGGTCCATGCGCCGCTATCTGTCGGAGTTTCTGTCCGACCGCCGCGTCGTGGAAATCCCGCAAGCAATCTGGCAGCCGATCCTGCAGGGCATCATCCTGACCTTCCGCCCGAAGAAAAGCGGTCATGCCTATGACGGCATCTGGAACCGGGAACGCAACGAAAGCCCCCTGAAGACCTTCACCCGCGCCCAGGCCGACGGGCTGCGGGCCGCCCTGGACGGGGCGCATGGCGGCCGGATCGTGGTGGAATGGGGCATGCGCTATGGCCATCCCGCCACGGGCAAGGCCATCGACAGCCTGATCGCGCAAGGGGCCGAGCGTATTCTGCTGTTCCCGCTCTATCCGCACTACAGCGCCACGACGACGGCCACCGCCTGCGATCAGGCCTTCCGCCATCTGATGACCCTGCGCCGGCAGCCTTCCATCCGCACCGTCCCCACCTATCACGACGATCCCGCCTATATCGACGCGCTGGCCGCATCGGTAACGCGGGCGCTGGACGGGCTATCCTGGCGGCCTGACCGCATCATTGCCTCCTTCCATGGCCTGCCCAAGGCCTATCTGGAGAAGGGCGATCCCTATCACTGCTATTGTTTGAAGACCACGCGCCTGCTGCGCGACCGGCTGGGCCTGTCGGCGGACATGCTGACCCACGCCTTCCAGTCCCGCTTCGGTCGCACGGAATGGCTCCAGCCCTATCTGGAACCCACCGTGCAGGCCCTGCCCGCCCAGGGCGTGAAGAAGCTGGCCATTCTGGCCCCGGCCTTCGTCAGCGACTGTGTGGAAACGCTGGAAGAGGTCGACCAGGGTATCCGCGGCACATTCCTTACCGCCGGGGGGACCGACTTCGCCTATATCCCCTGCCTGAACGACCATCCCGACCATATCAGCCTTTTGCGGGCCATCGTGGAGCGGGAGTTGGCGGGCTGGATCTGATCCATCCTTACCGTTTGGGGGCGCGTATCGACGGCATGCCCCCCACCTTGGGTTGACCTGCGCGTCTCCAAACTCTAGGCTAACGCCGATAGTGGTTGCCGGCGAGGGGCACGGGTGCGTCGCATGGGCATGCTTTTGCTGGCGGTGTTTCTTCCGGTCCTGTCCGCGGGGGCGGAGATAGCCCCGTTGAAGCTGGTCACCGGCAATGATTACGCTCCCTATGTCGATGACAAGCTGCCCGGCGGCGGTCCGGTTACCCAATTGGTCCAGCAGGTATTCGCCCGTATCGGACGCCCGGTCACCTTGGCCATAGAGCCCTGGCGCCGCGGATATGAAGGGCTGCTGGCCCATCGCTATGATGCCAGCTTTCCCTATATCCGGACGGAGCAGCGGATGCGGGAGATGCTGTTTTCCGATCCGATCGTCGCCGTGCGCCAGCATCTGGTGGTGGCCGCCGGCAATGAACGGGCGGCCATGGCCACGGGCTGGATGAAAGGCAAGCGGGTCTGCGCCGCCGTCGGCTATGGCCTGCCGCCCTGGATGGATATGCTGATCCAGCAGGGCGACGTGCTGCGCGTCACGCCGACACAGCAGCGCAGCTGCCTGTCAATGATCGTGGCGGGCCGTGCCGATTTCATGGTGGAGGATGATCGCATCGCCACCGCCCGCCGGGCCGAGCTGAGCGAGCGGGAGAAGCTGGCCACCGTGCCCGGCCCTGCGGCCAGCGAAAGCACCCTGCATCTGATCATCGCCCGCGATCATCCCGATGCCCAGCAGATCCTGGACGGTTTCAACCAGGGTCTGGCGCAGCTGCGCGCCGATGGGGCGCTGCCCGATCTTCTTCTGGCCAAGCCGCCCTCCTGACCCCATTGTCCCGGTCGCTTCCACTCCCTATTTTGTGGGCACATCATTTGTGGACCAAAGCCATGGACATGACCATCGGGCCCGACGGCACCATTCACCTGAGTGCGGAGATGCTGGAACATCTGGGGCTGCGGCCCGGCGACCGGATGACCGCCCTGTTGACGGCCAATCACCGCATTGAGCTGACCGCACCCGCCAAGGCGCCGGGGGAGAAGCTGCTGCAATCCATGCTGGGCCGAAGCAAACCTTAAAAAGAAAGCCCGTGGTGTTGGCGTCCACGGGCTTTTAGAGTTTCGGGAACCGGGAGAGGTAAACTTACTGGTCGGGGGAAGTGCGACGCAGAGGGTTGCGACGTCGCAACGCCCGGTTCGTTCGTGAAAGACCGTAGCGACCTACGCTTCCCTGGTACAATTGATTGTTCAGATGGTAATGATCGGCCCTGCCTATTGCGCAATTGCGAGACGCAATCATGAACCTGCGCGACCTGCGCTATGTCATCGCCCTGGATGACCACCGGCATTTCGGCCGCGCGGCGGAAGCCTGCCATGTCAGCCAGCCCACCCTGTCCGGCCAGATCCGCAAGCTGGAGGATATGCTCGGCATCACCCTGTTCGAGCGGACCAACAAGTCCGTGATCCCCACGCCGGCGGCAGCGGAGATTCTGCCACTGGCCCGCGCCGCCGTGGAAAAGGCCGACACCATCACCGCCCTGGCTCAGGGCTGGCGCGATCCGCTGGCTGGTTCCTTACGTCTTGGGGTCATCCCGACCCTGGGGCCCTATCTGATGCCCCGCGTGCTGGGTCCGCTGAAACGGCGGCATCCCGATCTGAATCTGGTACTGTGGGAGGATATCACCGACAATCTTGTCTCCCGCCTGCGCCGGCATGAGCTGGATGCGGCCCTGCTGGCCACAGAGGTGGTGGAGGATGACATCGTCACCCTGCCCCTGTTCGAGGAACCGTTCCTGCTGGTCCTGCCTGAGGATCATCCGCTGACCAGCGCGGCGCTGATCGATGGGGAACAATTGTCGGCGGTGGAGATGCTGGTCCTGGCCGACGGCCATTGTCTGCGCGATCAGGCATTAGCCGCCTGCCGCCAGCCAGGTGCTGGCCGTGCCGACCTGCGGGCCACCAGCCTGGAGATGCTGTTGAACATGGTGGCCGCCGGCTATGGCTGCACCCTGGCACCAGCCCTGGTGGTGGCGGGACGGGCGGTGCCGGTACCCGGCACGGTGACCCGCCCGCTGGTCCCCGGATCGGCCGGGCGCAGCGTGCGCCTGGCCTTCCGGGGAACCTTTCCCCGCCGTCCGGCGGTGGAAGCCGTGGCGGAGATGATCCGATCCTTACGGCTCGGGGGAATTTAACCGTTCCGCACCTTGCGAAACCATTCCAGCAGTTCGACCGGGTTGGAACCATGGCCGAAGACCCGCACGAAATTGCCGTTCCGGTCCATCAGATAAATGAAGGCGGAATGGTCCATCAGATAGTCCGACGTCCCCGCCTCCTCCGCCGACACCTTTTTATAGTAGGCGCGATAGGATTTGGCAGCCTCGGCGATCTGTTCGGGTGTGCCGGTCAGGCCCCGGATCGCGGGATGAAACAGCGGCACATACTCCGCCAGCTGCTTCTGCGTGTCCCGCTCCGGATCGACGGAGATGAACAGGGCCTGGGCATCGGCCCGTTCATCTTCCGATAGCTGGTCCAGGACCTGCCCGATCAGTTGCAGGTCGGTGGGGCAGATGTCGGGGCAGAAGCTGTAGCCGAAATAGACCAGCGATATCTTGCCCTTCAGATTGTCCTGCGTGACCGCCTGCCCCGTCTGGTCGGTCAGGGAGAAGGGGCCGCCAATGGCGGCGCGCCCCTGCCCCTGTTCCGCCCGCTGCGGCGACAGATGGTCGGCGATCAGGACGACGGAGCCCAGCACGGCCGCTGTCGCCAACAGTGCCAGGCCGGTCCAGAATGTCCGGCGGTTCATGGGAAAGGGCTCAGTGCTGGTGGTCGCCATGACCGCCATGGTCATGGCCGGTCGCTGCCGGCCCCATGGCGCCCGGCCCCTGCACGGCAACAGTCACCGCCACCTCACCGGCCTTTTCGAACTTCAAGGTCAGGGGGAAGCTTTCCCCCTGCTTCAACGGCGCCTTCAGCCCGATCAGCATGATATGCAGCCCGCCGGGCTTCAATTCCACCGGCGTACCAGCCGTGACGGCGATGCCGCCCTCCACCGGGCGCATCCGGGCGATGCCATTTTCCATCAGGTGGGTATGCAGTTCCACCTTCTCCGCCACCGGGCTGCTGGCACCCACCAGCTTGTCGGCGCCGGCATCAATGCTGATGGTCAGGAAGGCGGCCCCGGCCTTGGCGGCGGGGGCCGACGCGCGGGAGAAGGGGCTGGTGACGCTGATATCGGCCTGGGCGGCGCCAACCAGCAGCAGGGCGGCGGTGGCGGACATCAGAAGAGGGCGGGCAAAGGAGCGCATGGCGGAATTCCCATTGGATCGTTGATTATGGAACGCGAAGGGCTGGGACGGTCACGCCCCCGGCGGCCCCCGCGCGCCTAAACCATGGATCAGGAAAGCCACCTTCCGATTGAGTTCCCCAACATTTTCCACCAGCGCTGAACCCCAGCGCACCGGCAAGGGCAGGGCCAAGGGCTCCACCGGCGCCGACAAGGCCAGCAACAGGCCAAAGGGGCAGACGGGCATGGCATGGTCGGCGGTGGAGGTTGCACCAACATCCGCCCGCCGTGGCTCCGCCACCCGGCACAGGGTCAGCGACAGGTCACCCCGGCGCAGCGCCTGCGCATCGGGCATATAGCCGCGCGGCAGCAGGGCGACGAACAACAGGGTTGGCAGCAGCATCCACGCCACCCAGCCCCGCCAACCGTCCCGCCGCATGATCAAGGTGCCATCCATGCCTTATGCGATGCCATGCCAGCGGCCGCCTGTCCAATGCCGAGTTGTCGCAAGGGCAGCCCAAATCAGTGCAGGCGGGTGCCCACCGGCGGACGTTCCAGGACCGGCACGCGGTCGGATGCCAGATTATAGCCGCCGTTCAGCAGCAGCCGCGCAAATCCTTCTAGCGCCGGCCCTGCGACCTCCGCCGCCTGCGGCGGCAGCCAGACGGTCAGCACCCGCTCCACCGCCACGCCCTCGCCAGTCTGAAGGCACAGCATGGCGTTCAGCAACACCGCTTCGTCATCCGTCAAGCGGGTGCAGGCCGGACAGCCCAGGGCTGGCGGCTGGCGCGAGGCGGTGGCGAAAATCCGCATCAGCCGGTCGATGCTGACCGGTGCCAGCGGCACACCGGCTGACACGAACACATCGCGCAACAGCAGGGCCGGACAGCGCCCCTGACTGGCGCAGGTCGCCCAATATCTCAGCCCCCATAAGGCCAGCCGCGCCGACGGGTGAAGCGCCACGAAAGGCATGTTCCCGGCAATGGCGGGGCGGCGGTGACGGGGCTGCTGGCGACGATCGGTCTGCATGTTCTATCCTCGCTGAGATGCGACGTCGCAACATATCGATATTGATAATTATTCTCAATATAGCAAAAGGCGGAGGTTGTTCCCGCCCATCCGACGCCTTGATCTTGACGATGGCCGCAAAGTCGGATTCAGCGCACAGACTGCGGAATGTGCCCGTTGCAACATCAATGATATCCCGGACGTCGCACTGCCCCTGACGCCGATACCGCATTCCTTACGGCTTGGGGGCTCCCCCACGGCGTAAGGGACTCCAGGCAACCTTACGCTTCGGGGGAAGGTCCGCGGATGACCGATCCCTGTTCCCCAGGGGATTTCATCCTTACGGCTCGGGGGCCTGAAAGGCGCAGAACAGTGTGACCGACTCCGGGAACTGATCAGCAGCGCCAAACGCCGTTCTTTCCGATTCCCTTACATCCCGGGGGAAGCGGCCCCTTACCGCTTGGGGTCGCTGGTCTAACCCCCCAACCCGTAAGGACTCCCCCGAACAGTAAGGATACACGCCAAAGCCACCTCTCGGAGTCGCTACACCCCCATCCAGTAAGGAATAGCTGCCGCGAGTCGCACGGTCGGCAGGACCCTGGCCCTATCCATCCTGCCTCTTATCTCCCCAAAATCCTGTCCTGCTTTTTGTTCTAAGATTCTAGTATAGATTCAGGGATGCGGGGAGCCGCGGAAACCCTGGCTTTTTCAGGCATTACCCTTACAGATCGGGGGATGCTATCCCCACATGACGGGGGTGTTTGACACACGCCCCAGGGCGTAAGTGTCGCCCCCATCCCGTAAGGGTATGAAATTCCCTGTGGAAAACCCCTTTCCTTACTTGCTTCGTCTGTAAGGAAGGGACTAGCTTGCCGGGAAGGGAACAGGGGAACCACCATGCCGCCGAGCCGCCGCAAGACCAGCAACGCCGATCCGGCGCGGCCCGAGCCGCTGGCGGCCATCGTACCCTATGTGCCTGCGGCTGGCGATGGCGGCGTGGTCATTGATGTTGAAGGCAGCCTGGTCGATGGCGGCGGGGCAGCAGAGAACCTGCCGGCGCTGGACCGCACGGGCCAGACGGCGCGGGTGGCCGCCGCCACGTTCGAGCGCGACGGCTACAAGCACCTGATCAAGGCGGCGGAGGCGGTTTATTCCTATCCGGCCAACGGCTCCCGCCTGTCGCTGCCGGCGCAGAAGATGCTGAATTTCATGATCCATCTGGCCGGCAGCCAGAATTTCGCCAACAAGCTCTACCGCCTGCCCAAGAAGGTCGTGCGCGGCAACCACAAGGGCAATGAGCGCATCTTCGACGCGGTGAAAGAGATCTATGAGAGCAGCCTGGTGGTGATCGGCCCCTTCCGCGGCCGGCGCAGCCGCGCGGAGCTGCGCATCCTGTCCTCCTATGTCCGGCCGGAGGATGAGGTGGAAAGCGACAGCGTCGATATCCATTTCCAGTTCACCGACGCCTTCCTGGAACTCCAGCGCTCCTCCCAGCTCTGGGCCCGGCTGTCGGGGCCGGCCATGGTCAAGGTCACCAGCACCTATGCCCTGAAGCTCTATGAGATCGGGATGCAGCGCTACCAGATGGACCACCCGTCCCTGAGCCTGGATATCGAGACGCTGCGCAAGCTGCTGAACGTGCCGGAGGGCGCCTACAAGGATTTCGGCATCCTGCGCACCCGCACCATCGACCGCGCCATGGCGGAGGTGAACCAGCTTGCCCCCTTCCGCGTGGAAATGCCGGAAGAGAAGATGAAGCGGAAGGGCCGCAAGATCGAGGAAGTGACCCTCGATTTCCACGCCAAGGACGAGGATGAGGCCGCGGACACGTTCCTGGAGCGTGAGCGCAACGCCACCGGCCGCAAGGTGCGGCGCGAGGGGGGGGAGGGGACAAAGCCGGCCTTGGCCGCCACCCGTTCCCTGCCCGAACCCGCCCCGCCGCTGCCCGATGCCGACGATGCGGAGGCGTTGTGGGCCGCCGCCCGCCACGCGCTCAGCCAGAAGCAGGTGCCCGGCCCCCTGCTGCGCGACCTGTCCGTGGTGGGGATCGAGGAGACGGCGCGCGGCACCCGCAAGCTGGTCCTGCGCGCCGGCCACGCCGCCACGGCCGAGACGGCGCGGCGCAGCCATGAGGCCACCATGCGCTCTGTCCTGTCCTCCCTGACATCGGGCAGCATCGCGGAGGTGGAGTTCCTGGCCACCCGTAATGGTCGATGATCCATTCCGGATGTCAACAGATGCACAATAGGTCCGGGGCGTGATGTGCTTTCCTCAATCCGGGCTCCGGCTTGCCCTGAGCTATGGTCTGCGCCGATAGACCCCGAAGGATTACGGACAATGGACGTCAAGGACTGCAACGGCAACCTGCTGGCCGAGGGTGACAGCGTCACCCTGATCAAGGACCTGAAGGTCAAGGGCGCCAATGTCACGCTGAAGCGCGGCACCGTGGTGAAGGGCATCCACCTGACCGACGATCCCGAGGAGATCGAGGGCAAGGTGGAAAAGGTGAAGGGCCTGGTCCTGAAGACCAGCTTTGTGAAGAAGGCCTGACCGCCTGTTGAACAGACTGCCGATTGCCCCGTGCCAGACGGCCTTCCGGGCCTGAAGCTGCCCCGGTTTTCCAGATCGGGAGTAGGGCGATGGCAAGGTTGCGGCGGGGTTATGCGGACGGCCCCTTTGGCCAGATCCATTATTGGGATGGCGACCGGGGCAAGCCGCTGGTGCTGGTGCATCAGGCCATCATGTCCGCCAACGAATATGACCATGTGTTCCAGCCGTTCCTGGACCGTGGCATCCGCCCCATCGCCCTGGACCTGCCCGGCTTCGGCCTGTCCGACCCTACCCGCTTCGCGCCCACCATCGCCGACTATGCCGCGGCGATCCCGCCCCTGCTGGACGCGTTGGGCATCGACCGGGCGGCCATTGGCGGCCACCATACCGGAGCGCTGGTCAGTAACGAGGCGGCGAACCTCTATCCCGACCGCATCACCGCCTGCATCCTGGGCGGCCCGCTGCTGATCCCCGACACGGTCCGCCAGGGCCTGATCGACGATGTCGTGGCACGTGAAAAGGCGTTTGCCGCGTTGCCGGAGGCGGCCCACATGGTGGAGGTGGTGAAGATCCGCGAACGTTTCGCCGCCGGCACGGTCGGCTTGGCACGCATCACCGACTATGTCGTCCAGGCCATGCAGGCCTTTGCCATGGGCACCTACTGGTACGGTCATGCCGCCGCCTTCGCCTACCGGCAGGAAGGGCCGCTGATGGCCTTGCGCCAGCCGACCCTGATCCTGACCAACACCGGCGACATGATCTATCAGGCCGCCCTGGAAGCCCACCGGATGCGCCCCGACTTCGCCTTCCACGCCATCGAGGGTGGAGGGATCGACATCCTGGATCAGGCGCCGCTGGAATGGGCTAATGCGGCGGCGGATTTCCTGGATGGGGTGGATTATTGAGGAGTTTAATCGTGTGGAAGACAGGTGAACATCCCATGCGATGTCATACCCTTGGTCTTCCCGGAATTCTGATATAGAATTCCCGTCATGTTACGGGCTGTCCTGGATACCAATGTTCTGGCAGCGGGCCTGCGAAGTCGGCAGGGCGCCTCCTTCGCCGTGCTGAATCTGTTGGCGGATGGCAAGTTCCAGGCGCTCGCGACGACGGCGCTCTTTCTTGAGTATGAGGCTGTGTTGAAGCGCCCCGAACAGCGTCAGGCCCACGGGCTTGATCTTCGGGACATCGAGTTGCTGCTCCGTGAGTTGGCGGCGATTATGGAACCGGTGGAAGTGCGGTTTATCTGGCGACCGCAGCTGGCTGATCCAGCTGATGAATTGGTGCTGGAGGCGGCCATCAATGGCCGTGCGGATCGACTGGTCACTCATAATGGCCGGGATTTCCGAACATCGAACCGTTTTGGTTTGGTGGTGGAAACGCCCGCTGAGTTTCTGAAAGGGTTTGTTCAATGAGCAAAGCGACATACCCCCTGAAGTTGCCCACCTCCGTCAAGGAAGCTGCGGCCCGGTTGGCGAAGGAAGATGGCGTCTCGCTAAATCAGTGGATCGCTGCCGCAGTTGCCGAGAAAGTGGGCGCCGTGCAGACGGCAGCCACTTTTCTGCATGAACGGGCCGGCGGCGCGACTGGTGAAGGGTTGCGTAGCTTCCTTGCCCGCGTTCCCGACGTGCCTCCGCATGCCGGTGATGAGCGGGCGGGGTGAGTGAAAGGCGTACATCCTGTTGACACCCCACAACCCCACCAGTTGACACCCCGTCAACCAACCCCTATGCTCCCGACCCAGGTATAGCCACTAGCACTGGGGGCAGGTCATGGATGGGGCGGCGTTGAGGGCTGCGCGGGAAGCGCGGGGGGATACGCAGCAGGCCTTTGCCGACTGGCTGAATGCCCGTCTCAGCCGCCGCTATGACAAGGGCCGCATCTCCCGCTGGGAAGGCGGGACGGAGAAGATCCCGCAGGTCGTGGCCGATGTGGTCAGCACCCCGGCCCGCCGTCAGCGTGACCGCGCCACCATCATCGCCATTTCCAACCAGAAGGGCGGTGTCGGCAAGACCAGTGCCGCCGTCAACATCGCCGCCGCCCTGGCCGCCCTGGGCCAGCGCGTGCTGCTGGTCGATGCCGATCCGCAGGCCAGCGCCACGGTGCATCTGGGGATTTCCCAGGCCGAGGCGTCGGAGGCGGGGCGGACCACCTATCATGTCATGCTGAAGGACCAGCCGGTTTCCAGCGCCGTGCTGCCGGTCTGTGACGGGCGCTTCCACCTGCTGCCATCGACCATCCTGCTGTCGGCGGCGGAGACGGAGCTGATGGCGGAGCCGATGGGCACGCTGGTGCTGCGGGAAAAGCTGTCCACCGTCGCCCGTGCCTATGATTACATCCTGCTGGATTGTCCGCCGCATCTGGGCATGATGACCCTGAACGCGCTGGCCGCCGCCACGGGCGTGCTGATCCCCGTGCAGACGGAGATGCTGGCCATGATGGGCGTGCCGCTGCTGCTGGACACCATCGCCAAGGTGCGCCGGCGCGGCAATCCCGACCTGTCGATCATCGGCATCCTGCCCACCATGTTCACCGCCCGCCACACCCAGGACCGGGCCACCTTGGCCGACCTGACGGAACGGTTCGGCGGTTCCTTGCGCATCTTCGCGCCGGTGCCACGTTCCACCATTTTCCCGCAATCGGTGGCGGCGGCGCAGCCGACGGTGGATGTGGCGCCCGATCCCGCCCTTGTCGCCCCCTTCCGCGAGGTGGCCAGTTACCTGCTTGAAGCCGACCAGACGGAGGAAGCCCGTGTCGCGTAAGCTCGCCCGCACCAATCCGGCGCTTGCCCCCGCCATGCCCATGGTGCCGCGCGACAGCGGGATGAACCGCCTGTTCGGCACCTCCGCCGACTTCCCGGAACTGGTGGAACTGGACCTGGAGCAGGTCCACCCCAACCCGGAACAGCCGCGCCGGCATTTCGACCCCACCGCCCTGATGGAGCTGGCCGACAGCATTCGCCATAACGGCCTGCTGCAGCCCATCCTGGTCAAGAAGCACGCCGATGGCGGCTATATCATCGCGGCGGGTGAACGGCGCTGGCGGGCGCACGGGCTTCTGGGCAAGCCCACCATCTTCGCCGTCATCACCAAGGGCGATATCGAAGAGGTGGCGCTGGTGGAGAATCTCCAGCGCCGCGACCTGGATGCGCTGGAGACAGCATCGGCGCTGGGCCGGCTGGGCGAACGCCATAACTATGCGCAGGAGCAGCTGGCCGTCGTTGTCGGCCTGTCCAAGTCGGAGGTCTCCCGCCTGCTGGCCCTGCGCGGCTTGCCGGACAGGGTGCAGGCCGAATATCCCGGCTTCCGCGACAAGGTGACGAAAAGCCATCTCTATGTCCTGGCCGACACGGAGGGGGAGGAGGCGCGTCTGGCGCTGTGGGCTCGTATCAAGGATGGCGCCACCATCAAGGAACTGCGCGCCGCCAAGCAGCAGCCGGCGACACCGGCCGCCAGCGAAAGCCCGGTCCTGACCGTGGCCCGCAAGCTGGGCCGCAGCCTGGACAGGCTGTCCGATCGCGCCGGAAGACTGGCCGAGGATGAGGTCGCGTCCCTGACGGTATTGCGCGACCGGATCGACAAGCTGATCCAGGGCTGATACCTCCCCCGATGGATGAGGGAGGGGGGCATTTGCGACGTCGCAAATCACGCCCCCAGGCCGTAAGGATGGGGGATATTCCCCCACGGCGTAAGGATGGGGGTGAAGATGCGCAAGGCGCTGGTGGCAATCCTGGCAGGCCTGTTGGCCAGCCTCCCCGCAAACGCCCAGAATCCGCCGGTTTCTACCCCGCCGACCGCTGCAAAGCCCACGGCCCAAGTGAAGGTGGAGGGGTTCCGCAACGCCCGTTTCGGCATGAATGAAGCCCAGATCCGCGACGCTATCGGTAAGGATTTCAAGCTGTCGGGCGATGCCATCCAGAAGGTGGAGGACCCGACGGAGCGCACCGCTGCCCTGGTCATCAAGGTCAATGACCTGCTGCCCGACAGCGGCCCGGCCATCGTCGCCTACATGATGGGCTACAAGACCAAGAAGCTGTTCCGCGTCAATGTCATCTGGGGGCAGGAGATCGGGTCGCCGACCAGGCCGGAACAGATCGTGGGGGCCGCCAATGCGCTGCGCAACTACCTGTTGGGTCAGGGATACCGCAAGGAAGGGCTGATCTTGAACCAGTCGCTGGGGGCCGACAATATCCTGGTCTTCCAAGGGTCGGACACCCAGGGCCGCCTGACCGAGCTGGTCCTGGGCATCGCCAAGAAGCCGCCGGCAAAACCCGATGCCCAGCCGGAGGTGGCGGGCGCCAGCATGCGCCTGTCCTATGTGGAAAAGCCGGCGGAGCCCGATATCTACACGGTGCCGGGCGGGTTCTGATCCCCACCCTTACCGCTTGGGGGCATCCTTACCGCTTGGGGTGTGAACGCGGCCGCATGTCGGCGGTGCGCTGATATATTATTATCTGAAAATGGTTCGGGAACCTGTCGGATTCCCCGGTTCCCGTCCGTCTTTCTGATATCCGCCAGCAGGATGGCATCGTCGGGACGGGGGAAGGGCATTGCGCACAGTTTGTTGTTTTGTGGCATCGGAAATTTTGCAACGGCGGTCTGCCCGGCACTTCCTGTCAGAATAGTGATTGGGATCACAGGAAATGATCCGTGTTCACCGGATAACAACCCAAAATCTTCAGGGCCGCCGGTTCGGCAGGGCGGCCTTTGCAGGGGCGCGGCATTTATCACGAAAGTGGTAGACGCCAACGGCCTTGTTAACCATACCCATCGGCAAGCATTCATGATACATCCGCCCACGGATGTAATTCCATGACCGGCCTTGCCGGCAACAACGAAGTTCAAGGAACTCCACCATGCGTATGACCCCATGGCTTTCCGGCCCCCTCGTGCTTATGGCGCTGACGCTCACGGCTTGCGGCCAGGACGGCGGCGGGGCGGGCATGGGGGCGATGCCGCCGGCGGAGGTCGCGGTGGTGTCGGTCAATCCAGCACCTTACACGCTGACGACGGAGCTGACGGGACGCGTCACGCCCTACCAGGTGGCGGAGATCCGGCCACAGGTGTCCGGCATCATCAAGGACCGGCTGTTCACCGAAGGCAGTGACGTGAAGGCCGGCCAGCCGCTCTATCAGATCGACAGCGCCCCCTACCGCGCCGCCCTGGCGCAGGCGCAGGCCGATCTGAAAAGTGCGCAGGCGCAGCTGACGGCGGTCAAGGCCAAGGCCGGCCGCTATAAGGAGCTTGTCGCCGTGAAGGGCGTCAGCCAGCAGGAATATGATGATGCCGTGTCCGATCTGGGCGCGGGGGAGGCGGCGGTGGCCGCCGGCAAGGCCGCTGTGGAGACGGCGCGCATCAATCTGGACTATGCCGGCCTGACCTCTCCCATCGACGGTCGTGTCGGCCGCTCGCGCGTCACGCCGGGCGCTCTGGTCGTGGCGGGACAGGACACGCTGCTGACCACCGTCACCCAGCTGGACCCGATCTATATCGACCTGACCCAGTCGGCCGATGCCATGGCGGCGCTGCGCCGGCAGGTGGCGGCGGGCGAGGCGACGATTGCCGAAGGCGGCAAGCTCAAGGTCAAGCTGATCCTGCCCGACGGCACGCCCTATGCCCAGGAAGGGGCGCTGGATTTCTCCGACATCACGGTGGATGAGGGCACGGGCACCGTCGGCCTGCGCGCCACCTTCCCCAACAAGAATCTGGAACTGCTGCCCGGCATGTTCGTTCGGGCCGTGGTTGATCAGGGCACCCGTGCCGAGGCGTTCCTGGTGCCGCAGCAGGCCGTCATCATCGGCCCCGGCGGTGCCGCCATGACCATGGTCGTGGGCAAGGAGGACAAGGTGGAGATGCGCCCGGTCACGGCCGCCAAGGCCGTGGGCGACCAGTGGGTGGTGACCCAGGGCCTGGCGCCTAAGGACCGGGTGATCGTGCAGGGCGTGCTGAAGGCCGCTCCGGGTGCCCAGGTCAAGCCCGTACCCTATAACCCGGCTCCGGCCGCGCCGGCCCCGGCCCGCTGATCATCCCGGAGTGAACCGAAATGGCGAAATTCTTCATCGATCGCCCGGTCTTTGCCTGGGTGATCGCCATCGTGATCATGCTGGCCGGCGCGCTGTCCATCATGCGCCTGCCGATCGAGCAATATCCGGCCATCGCCCCGCCGACCATCGCGGTGAACGCGTCATATCCCGGCGCCTCGGCCGAGACGCTGGAGAAGACGGTCACCCAGGTGATCGAGCAGAACCTGAAGGGCATCGACAATCTGCGCTACCTGTCGTCGAGCAGCGACAGTTCGGGCAGCGTCACCATCACGCTCACCTTCAATGCCGGCACCGATCCCGACATCGCCCAGGTGCAGGTGCAGAACAAGGTGACGCCATCCTTGTCCTCGCTGCCGTCGGAAGTGCAGCAGCGCGGCGTGACTGTGGCCAAATCCGCCGCCAGTTTCCTGATGGTGGCCGGCTTCATGTCGACCGACGGGCGCCTGTCGGGCATCGATCTGGGGGACTTCATCGCCACCCGCGTCCAGGACCCGATCAGCCGTGTCAATGGCGTGGGTTCGGTACAGGTGTTCGGTTCCGGCTATGCCATGCGCATCTGGCTGGACCCGGTGAAGATGGCCGGCTTCGGCCTGACGGTGGAAGATGTGTCCAGCGCCATCCAGGCCCAGAATGCCCAGGTCTCCGCCGGCCAGGTCGGTGGCACGCCCTCGGTCAAGGGCCAGCAGCTGAACGCCACCGTGACGGCGCAGAGCCGCCTGCAGAAGCCCGAGCAGTTCGAGGCCATCCTGCTGAAATCCGCCCGCGACGGGGCGGCCGTGCATCTGCGCGATGTGGCGCGGGTGGAACTGGGTGGCGAAAGCTACGATTTCGTCTCCCGCTACAACCGCATGAACGCCGTCGGCCTGGCCGTCAATCTGGCCACGGGTGCCAACGCCCTGGAAACGGCAGAGTCGGTGAAAAAGGCCATCGAGGATCTGCGCCCCAGCTTCCCGGCCGGGGTCGATGTCAGCTATCCCTATGAGACGACGCCGTTCGTGAAGCTGTCGATCCAGGAGGTGGTGAAGACCCTGATCGAGGCGGTGGTGCTGGTCTTCCTGGTGATGTACCTGTTCTTGCAGTCCATCCGGGCGACCATCATCCCCACCATCGCCGTGCCGGTCGTGCTGCTGGGCACCTTCGGCATCCTGGCGGCGTTTGGCTTCACCATCAATACGCTGACCCTGTTCGGCGTGGTGCTGGCCATCGGCCTGCTGGTGGATGATGCCATCGTCGTGGTGGAAAATGTCGAACGCGTGATGGCGGAAGAGGGGCTGTCGCCGCGCGAGGCCACGCGCAAATCCATGGACCAGATCACGGGTGCTTTGGTCGGCATCGGCCTGGTCCTGTCGGCCGTGTTCATTCCCATGGCCTTTTTCCCCGGTTCCACGGGCGTCATCTACCGCCAGTTCTCCATCACCATTGTGTCGGCCATGGCGCTGTCGGTGCTGGTGGCCCTGGTGTTGACCCCGGCCCTGTGCGCCACCATCCTGAAACAGCAGGACCATCACGAGCGCAAGGGCTTCTTCGGCTGGTTCAACCGCGGCTTCAACCGCGTCAATAACGGCTATGTGAGCGCCACGACCGGCGTGCTGCGGCGGAGCAAGCGCTTCCTGGTGCTGTTCGTCGGGCTGGTGGCGCTGCTGGGCTTCCTGTTCGTCCGCCTGCCCACCGCCTTCCTGCCGGAAGAGGACCAGGGCATCATGTTCGCCATGGTCATGGCCCCACCGGGATCGACCCAGGAGCGCACGCTGGAAACCGTGAAGCAGGTGGAGGATTACCTGCTGGATCAGGAAGGCAAGTATATCAAGGGCGTGTTCTCCGTCGCCGGCTTCAGCTTCGCTGGCCAGGGGCAGAACTCCGCCATGATCTTCGTTCCGCTGAAGGATTGGTCGGAACGCGAGGGGCGTGAGGGCACGGCCCAGGCGCTGGCCATGCGCTCCATGGGGGCCTTCATGGGCCTGAAGGATGCGATGGCGTTTGCCTTCACCCCACCGGCCGTGCAGGAACTGGGCAATGCCACGGGCTTCGACTTCCAGCTTCTCGACGAAGCCGGTGCCGGGCACGAGGCGCTGCTGGCCGCCCGCAACCAGTTGCTGGGCATGGCGGCCCAGAACCCGGTCCTGGCCGGCGTGCGCCCCAACGGGCTGGAGGACACGGCCCAGCTGCGCATCGAGGTCGACAAGGCCAAGGCCGCGGCTCTTGGCCTGGAAATCGCCGATATCAACAGCACGCTGACCGCCTTCTGGGGGTCCACCTACATCGATGATTTCGTCGACCAGAACCGCGTGAAGCGCGTATTCCTGCAGGCCGACGCGCCGTTCCGCATGCTGCCCGACGATATCGCCAAGCTGCATGTGCGCAACGACCAGGACGAGATGGTGCCCTTTTCCGCCTTCGCCAAGGCGGAATGGAACTATGGCCCGCCCAAGCTGGAGCGCTTCATGGGCACGGCATCCATGAACATCCAGGGTGCACCGGCGCCGGGCTACAGCTCGGGTGAGGCCATGGCCGCGATGGAGGAGATCGTGTCCAAGCTGCCGCCGGGTATCGGCTATGCCTGGACCGGCCTGTCCTATGAGGAGCGGTTGTCCGGTGCCCAGGCACCCGCGCTGTACGCCATCTCCCTGCTGGTGGTGTTCCTCTGCTTGGCGGCCCTTTATGAAAGCTGGTCGATCCCGTTCGCGGTGATGCTGGTGGTGCCGCTGGGCGTGCTGGGGGCGGTGGTCGCGGCCACACTGACCGGCATGTCCAACGACATCTATTTCCAGGTGGGCCTGCTGACAACCATCGGGCTTTCCGCCAAGAACGCCATCCTGATCGTGGAGTTCGCCAAGGAATATTACGAGAAGGGGATGGGTCTGGTGGAGGCCACGCTGGCGGCGGCGCGCCAGCGCCTGCGCCCGATCATCATGACCTCGCTGGCGTTCATTCTGGGTGTTTCACCGCTGGCTTTGGCATCGGGTGCCGGATCGGGCAGCCAGAACGCCATCGGCATCGGGGTGATCGGTGGCATGTTGGCGGCCACGGCGCTTGCCATCTTCTTCGTACCGATCTTCTTCGTCGGCGTGGAAACGTTGGTCAGGCGCTTCAGCCGCAAGAAGCCGGATATGGCGGGCCAGGAGTGATGATGATGAACAAGCGAATTTCCTCCCTGGCCCTGTTGGGCGTTCTGCTGGGTGGATGCAGCATGGCGCCGGACTATCAGGCCCCGGCCACAGGCATCGCCCAGAACTATCCCCAGGCGTCCAGCCCGGCGGCCGCGGTGGCCGATCTGGGCTGGCGGGACTTCTTCCTGGATGACAGCCTGCGCAGCCTGATCGACCAGGCCCTGGTCCAGAACCACGATCTGGCCGTGGCCGTCGCCAATGTCGAACGGGCCCGCGCGCTCTATCGCGTGGAACGCGCTGCACAGTTGCCCAATATCAATGCCGGTGCCTCGGCCACCCGATCACGGGTGAACGAGCCGCAGGCCGTGACCGCCAACCAGTATCAGGTCAATGCCGGCATCACGGCGTTTGAGCTGGACTTCTTCGGACGGGTCCGCAGCCTGTCCGATGCGGCCCTGGAAAGCTATTTCGCCACGGCCGCCGCCCGGGAAACCGCACGGCTGGCCCTGGTGGCGGAAGTGGCGAACGCCTATCTGACCTTGCTGGCCGACCGCGAACAGCTGGCGTTGACGCAACGGACCTTCGACGCGCAGAAGGAAAGCTACGATCTGGTCAAGCTGGCCTTTGATCGCGGTGCCCGCTCCATGCTGGAACTGCGCCAGGCCGAAACCACGCTGGAAACGGCGCGGGCCGACCAGGCCGCCTTCCGCCGGCAGGTGGCCCAGGATGAGAACGCCCTGACCCTGCTGGTCGGCAGCCCGGTCAGCATCGCCGCCGACAAGGTGCTGGGCGAGGATGGGGCGCTGCTGGTGCCGGGCCTGCCGGAAGGATTGCCGTCCGACCTGCTGACCCGCCGGCCGGATATCGCGCAGGCCGAACATAACCTGCGCGCCGCCAATGCCAATATCGGCGCGGCGCGGGCCGCCTTCTTCCCCCGTATCAGCCTGACCAGCGCGCTCGGCACCGCCAGCAGCTCGCTGTCCGGCCTGTTCGAAGGCGGGACGAAGGTGTGGAACGTGGGGGCCGATGCCAGCCTGCCGATCTTCGATTTCGGTCTGAACCAGGCGAATCTGGACGTGGCCAGGGCTGACCGCGACATTGCGGTTGCCAATTACCAGGGGGCGGTGCGCACGGGCTTCCGTGAGGTTGCGGATGCGCTGGCCGCCCGGTCCACCCTGGATGACCAGGTGGCGGCCCAGACGGCCCTGGTGGTCGCCACGCGCGAGACCTATACCCTTTCCCAGGCCCGCTACGACCGGGGCGTGGATAATTACCTGCAGGTGCTGGACGCGCAACGCAGCCTCTATGCTGCCGAAAGCGGCCTGATCGTGCTGCGCCAGCAGCGCCTCTCCAACCTCGTCACGCTGTACAAGGCGTTGGGCGGTGGCTTGTCGGACCGGGCGCCCGGTGCCTGAGGGCCCGTGTAATCTTCGCACTGCAACATAACTTTAACGTTCAAGGGCGGGTCTCCGAAAGGGGCCCGCCTTAACCTTTTACGGTGACACGGAGCCCTTGGAGTCGCGGCTGCACAAGGGAGTATGCTGTTCCCTGTCCCTTGCGCGTATTACCCCCGAAGTCCTGCTGTTCTGCCCTTTTCGGCGTGCACCCCTGCGCAAAGACATAGGTTGGCATGCCTAAAGACTGTGCTTTTCATGCATCGGATATGCTAATCTCCATGTCAGTAAGTTGTTTTTGTCGGTCTGCGCTTCCCATGCGGACCATCCCTACGTTAATGTCTTTCCGATAGATCGGGGCCTATGGTACACCAACCATGGTTTCGGCACTGCGGTACGAGGGCGAGCCGCAGGGTAACGTCAATAAGGAGTGTCTTCCCGCATCACGAAAGGTCAACGCTGTCGATCCCGACGGGTCGATGGCCTTCAATTCGTGCGTGGCGAAGAAAACTCACAAACCACACCTGAAGGGTGGCGACATTGGAATATCTTCTGGCCATTACCCTGCAGATCGCCCTGTCTGCCCTTATTTGCCTCGCGGCAAGCCCCATCGGCAACGCGCTGGGCATCATGGACAAGCCTGACAGCCTGCGTAAGCTGCATCGCGGCGCTGTGCCCCTGGTGGGCGGTCTCGCCATCCTGCTGCCGGCGGTGCTGATCGGCGGTGGCCTTTCCTATATGGACGGTGTGGGTCTGCACTGGGTGATCGTGCCGGTCATGGTCATCCTGTTCGTGATGGGCATGATCGATGATCGCCAGCATCTGCCGCCCGTCGTGCGCCTGTCCGTGTCGCTGGTCATGTTCTCGTTCGCCATCATCCTGGCGCCGCAGCTGGCCCTGACCGGTCTGGATTTTGGCGGCGGCATGCAGGTGGACATCCCGCCCTTCATGGGGGCGATGCTGACCATCGTCAGCCTGGTCGGCTTCCAGTACGCCTTCAACATGAGTGATGGTGCCAATGGCATTGCCAGCGGCATGGCCATGATCTGGGGCCTGTTCTTCGCGCTGGCGGGTGCCGGCACCCTTTCCATGCTGGCGCTGTTGATCGTGGCTGGCGGGGCGGTGTTCCTGGTGTTCAACATGCGCGGCCGCATCTTCCTGGGTGACAGCGGTGCCTATGGCATTTCCGCCGTCATGGGCCTGCTGGGTCTGGCCGTCACCGGCCATGCCGATAGCAGCCTGACCAATATGCAGCTGATGGGCCTGTTCCTTCTGCCGGTCCTGGACTGCCTGCGCCTGATCGTCTCGCGCCTGCGCGCCGGCCGTGCGCCGTTCTCTCCCGATCGGGAGCATCTGCACCATTACCTGCTGCGCTGGCTGGTCTCGCCCAGCCGCACGGCCATGTTCTACTGGGCCATGGTGGCCCTGCCCAACGCGGCGGGCGTCCTGCTTGGTGGCATCCCCGGCTTCATGCTCACCGTCGTTCTGACGCTGTTCTTCTACCGTATCGCCCTGGCCCGTACCGCCAGCGTTCCGGCCCAGGCCGGCGTTATCGGGGGCGAGGCGCGCTGATTTACCCGACCCGCCGGGCTCCTCCCGAAGCGGGATTACTGTCGAGCGGCCGGGGATTTTCCCGGCCGTTTTTCTTGGTGCACGCTATTCAGGTTGGGTTCAGGGCGCCCCTGTCAGGATGGTTCACATCATCCATCGACAGAAGGAGCCATCCCATGTCCCGCACCCGTTTCGCTGCCGCCCTGCTGCTTGTCAGCACGCTCGCCACCGGCACCTATGCTGTTGCCCAGGTCATCGTCCCCGTCGCATCCACCGGCCTGGAAACGACGCCGCTTTCCAGCCTTCTGGACAAATTGGCCGCCCAGGGCTACCGCGATGCGCGCTCGATCGAGCGCAAGAGCGACAAGCTGGTGGAAGTGGAAGCGACCGGCCCGGATGGCCGCCGCATGGAACTCGATGTCGATGCCCGCTCGGGTGAAGTGCTGCGGGCCAAGCGGGATTAGAGCGGATACAGGCAGAACTGAATTGCCTATTCCTTCGTCATCCCGGCGAAAGCCGGGACCCAGGGGCCCAACGCCCCACCTTTCAGCCGCTTTGATCAAGGCGGCGTATAGGTTTGATCCTGTGGCCCCTGGGTCCCGGCTTAGCGCCGGGATGACGGGAACAGGGCGTTTCCAGTTAAGGGTAGACGGATCTAACGACGCACGAAAATACCAGCGGCATTGGATCGGTCACGATCCAATGCCGCTGGTATAAGGGGAGATCGGAAGACAGCCTGTCCATGGCAATTCCGCCCCTCCCATGCTATACTGATCCGATCAACGCCATCCTCATGACCTGAGAACCGGAGCAAGCAACCCGCCTGCTCCGAATGCATCCGTTTTTTGGTTGCACAATGTTTCACAAGGCCGGAGCAACGCAGTGGTCAACTCCGAATGGGTACCGTATCCCCATTGACCAGTTGCGGGCTGGACTTTGACTTTTCAAACAGAAAACCCCGGCGCCTTGCGGTGCCGGGGTTTTTGTTTACAAACCGATCAGGCCTTGCCGGCCATCTCACCCTCGGCTTCCGCCGGCGGGTCGTCGGCGTCCATGGTCTTGCGCAACCGGTTCTCGCCCAGATAGAGCAGGATCGGGGCCGCGATGAAGATCGACGAGGACGTGGCCAGCAGGATGCCGAACAGCAGGGCCCAGGCGAACTCGCGCAGGGCCTCGCCGCCATAAAGGGCCAGCGGTACGATGGACAGGAACACGGCGATGTTCGTGTTGATCGTGCGGGTCATGGTCTCGTTGATCGACCGGTCGATCAGCTCGCGCAGCGGCATCTTGCGGTAAAGCCGCAGATTTTCGCGCACGCGGTCATAGACCACGACCTTGTCATTGATGGAGAAGCCCATGATGGTCAGCATCGCCGCCACGGCCGTCAGGTTGAACTGCAGGCCCGTCAGCGCGTAGAAGCCGACCGTCTTGGTCACGTCCAGCATCATGGTCACCACCGCCCCCACGCCGAACTGCCACTCGAAACGGAAGGTGATGTAGAGCAGCATGAAGAAGGCGGCCAGGCCCAGGGCCAGCATGCCGTCGCTGAACAGCTCCTGCGATACCGATGCGCCCACGGCCTCCACCCGCCGCACTTCCGCACCGGGGAAATTCTGCTCCAAGGCGGCGGTGACGGACTTGATGGCGGCCTGCTGGTTGGCCTCCGCCCCCTCCTGGCGCTCCATGCGCAGGATGACGTCGCGGTCGGTGCCAAAGGCCTGCAGGGCCACCGGGCCGACATTCACGCCCTCCATCACCTCGCGCAGCCGGGGGAAGTCGGTCTGTTCGGCCGTGCGGACCTCCATGACGATGCCGCCAGCGAAATCGATGCCGTAATTCAGGCCCGGCTTGAAGAACATGATGACGGAGATGGTGGACAACACCACCGACACCGCCAGACCCACATGCCTGCCGTTCATGAAGTTGATCTTCATGCCGACGGTTTTCAGCTTGATGGGACCTTGGATGGGCAGGGTCTTGGACCGCGTCCGCTTATACCACAGGGCGGTCAACAGGCGGGCCACGACGGTGGCCGTGAACATGGAGGTGATGATGCCCAGCGACGTGGTGACGGCGAAGCCCTTCACGGAGCCCGTGCCCACCACATAGAGCAGGACCATCTTGATCAGTGTCGTCAGGTTGCTGTCCATGATGGTGCCGCGGGCCTTGATATAGCCCGTTTCCAGCGCCGACAGCGCCGTCTTGCCCTTGCGCAGCTCCTCCCGGATACGCTCATTGATCAGGATGTTGGCGTCCACCGACATGCCGAGCGTCAGCACCACGCCGGCGATGCCGGGCAGGGTCAGCGTGGCCTCCAGCATGGCCAGGCAGGCCAGGGTCAGGAACAGGTTGAAGACCAGGGCAGCATTGGCGATCAGGCCGAAATAGCCATAGGTCAGCCACATATAGACGAAGACCAGCACCACGCCGACCAGGCAGGAGATGACGCCGGCCTTGATGCTGTCGGCCCCCAGCTCAGGCCCGATCGACCGTTCCTCCACCACCGTCAGCGGGGCCGGCAGGGCGCCGGCGCGCAGCAGCACAGCCAGTTCGGTGGCGGTCTGGGCCGTGAAACTGCCGCTGATCTGCCCACGGCCACCCAGGATGGGCTCATTGATGTTGGGTGCGGAGATGACGCGGCCGTCCAGGACGATGGCGAAAGGACGGCCGACATTGGCCTTGGTTACCTCGCCGAAGCGGCGCGCACCGATGCTATCGAAGCTGAAGGAGACGACCCAGCGGCCCGATTGCGGGTCAGCGCTGGGCTGGGCATCGGTCAGGGTGGCGCCATCCACCTCGACACGCTTGCGCACCAGCACCTGGGAACCACCGACTCCCCGGTCGGCATTGGGCAGCCATTCAAAGCCCGGCGGGGCCGACGAACCCGGTGCCACCGTGGCATCGCCCACCAGATGGAAGGTCATCTTGGCGGTCTGGCCCAGCAGGCGCTTGATGCGGCCCGGATCGGTGACGCCCGGCAGTTGCACCAGCACGCGCGATGCGCCCTGGCGGGCCACGATGGGCTCATTCACGCCCGTCTCGTCGATACGGCGGCGCACGATTTCCAGCGACTGGTCCACGGCCTTGCTGACACGGTTGGTCAGGGCCTGCTGGCCGAATTCCAGGCGCAGGCGCTGGGATTCCGGCACGATGGTGAAGTCGGCGACCTCACCGGGCAGGGTGCCCTGGGTCAGGGGGCGCAGCGCCTCGGTCACGCGCTGGGCATCGCCGGGATCGGCCAGACGCACGATCAGCCCATTGCCCTCCACGGCGACACCGGCGGCGCGCAGTTCGGCGGTGCGCAGCAGGCCGCGCACTTCGTCCGTGGCATTCTCCAGCCGCTCGCGCTTCACCGCCTCGGCATCGACCTCCAGCAGCAGATAGGAACCGCCTTGCAGGTCCAGGCCCAGATTGAAGTGACGCATAGGCAGCCAGGACGGCATGTTATGCGGGCCAATCAGGCTGGGGATGGCCAGGGCGCTGCCCAGGAAGCAGATCAGCAGAATGGCGATCGTCTGCAGTTTTGTGAATTTAAGCATGGAATTCATCCGATCAACGGCGCCGTCCGCGCGGGGCGCGCGGCACCTGGGTGATCAAGGGTAAGGCGGAGAGGGGATCAGGCGAGCGCCGGTGGTCCGCGCGGCTGGCCGGGGCCGCTGGCGACCTTGCGGGGCCGCGTGACCGTAACCAGGTTCCGGCCCGCCTGGATCGGCCGGGCGAAGACGGTCTGACCGGCAGTGCCCGGCAGGATGGCGGAATTGCTGCCGCCGGCCATGGCTTTGCCGTCGATGCGCAGCGCTGCCTGGATCAGGGCCGGCTGGGCCGGTGCCGTCAGATCGCAGCCGCCAGGATCATGGCAGCCGGCGGCCGTCTGTGTCGTGGCCGAATGGCCCATGGCACTGCCACCACCCATGACGCCGGCCAGCAGCACGAAGGCCGCCAGCAGCAACAAACGCCATTGGGTGAAGGGAAGACGCAAAGGGGTCACCATCCGATCCGGAAGGATGGAGGAATACGCCGCAAGCGGGCCGCTGGCAAGCGAGCTTAGGCTAAACTCGCCCGGTACGCCCGCCAGCCCCCGAACCCGGTGATCTCCGTCGCACCTTGCAGCGCATGGCTCTCGCACAGGAAGCAGGTGACCTGCCGTCCATCATCCAGGGTGACCTTGCCCACGCCCAGGGGGGCTGGGATGCGGGCCACGAAGGCGCCGAAGGCGGCGGGTGGCAGGGCCCATTCCTCCGCCACGATGCCCGGCCCGGCAAAGCCCGGATCGCGCACCAGGCCCGGCTTGGGCGGCACCGTGCCGGCCAGGGAGTAGAAACGGTAATCGGGTGCTGTCCGCACCTCCCCCAACCGGATACCGCCGACAGAGGTCAGCTCATGGTTCAGCGGCATGCCCGACAGGTGCGCGCCTACCACGACGATGGGCAGCCAGTCGGCGGGAATCTGCGGCGTCATGGTCATGTTCCCCCCATTGTGCAGCCGGTCGGCCAGCAGGGCCAACCCGGTATCGGTGAAGGCCGGTCCCACCAGCGTGACGCCGAACGGCAGACCATTGGGCCGGAATCCCGCCGGAATGGCGATCGCCGCGCAGTCCAGCAGGTTCACGAAATTGGTGTAGCAGCCCAGATTGCTGTTCAGCCGCACGGGATCGGCCTGCATCTCGGTGACCTTGTAGATGGTCGGCGTGGTGGGCAGCAGCAGCAGGTCCACTTCCCCCCAAAGCCGCGCCATCTCCTGGGCATAGAAGGCCAGGGCGTATTGGCCGACAAAGGCCTCCACCGCTGTCTTGCCCTCCGCCCCCTTGATGATGTCCCGCACGGTGGGGTCCATGGCATCGGCCTGGCCCTCCACGAATTCCTCGATGGCGGCCAGCCGCTCCGCCACCCAGGGTCCGCCATACAGCAGATGGGCGCATTCGCGCAGCGGCTTGTAATCGAAGGGCACGGGGGTGCCGCCCGACGAAGCCAATCGCTCTATGGCGGCGTCATACAGCGCCTCGGCCTCCTGATCGCCCAGGAACTCCTTCTCCGCCCCGGTCAACACGCCGAAGCGGAACCCGTCCAGCCGCATCGGCCTTGTCTGCACGGGCCGTGAGAACGGATCGGCCGCATCGAACCCTTCCGCCACGCGGCGCACCAGATCGCCATCGGCGACGCCATGGGCCAGCACGGTCACGCAATCCTGCGACCGGCAGGCGGGCACCACGCCGCTGGTGGACAGCAATCCCTTGCTGGGCTTGATCCCCACCAGATCGTTGAAGGCGGCGGGCACGCGGCCCGACCCGGCCGTGTCGGTGCCCAGCGCGAAGGCCACCTGTCCGCGCGCCACCGCCACGGCGGAGCCGGAACTGGACCCGCCGGAAACATAGTCGCTGTCGAAGACGCAGCGCGGGGCGCCATAGGGGCTGCGCGTGCCGTTCAGGCCGGTGGCGAACTGGTCCAGATTGGTCTTGCCCACCAGGATGGCGCCGGCGGCGCGCAGCTTGGCCACCACATTGCTGTCGGCGCCGGGGTCATAGGCGAAGGCGGGGCAGGCCGCCGTGGTGGGCAGGCCGGCGGCATCGATATTGTCCTTGGCGGCGAACGGAATGCCCCAGAGCGGCTTGGACGGATCATAGCCGGCCTGGGCCAGTGCCGCCGCCTCGGCCCGCAGCCGGTCGGCCGGCACCGTGCTGATCCAGACGGCGGGATCGGGATTGGTGGACAGGCGGTACAGGACCGCCTCGATCACCGTGACCGGACTGGCGTCACCTGCTCGATAGAGTGCGGTCAGGCCGTGGATGGTCAGCTTCTCGGGCAGCATCAGGCAATGTCCTCCAGGATGGCGATAGTCTGGCCGGCATTGACGGTGCGGCCCGGCTTGACGGTCACTTCCCGTATCCGGCCGGCGGCCACAGCCTTGACCTCCATTTCCATCTTCATGCTTTCCAGGATCAGGATTGTGTCACCGGCAGTCACCATCTGGCCCGGTTCCACCATGATCTTCCAGACATTGCCGGTGACGCCGGTTTCCACGCCGGTGCAGCCCTCGGGCAGGGTGGTGGCTTCGGCCGCCGGCCCGCCCTCGTCACTGACGAAACTGTCCAGGCCGCGGGCCTTCCAATCCTCCCGCTCCGCCTCGAACGCCGTCTGCTGGCGCCGCTTGAAGGCGTCGATGCTGTCGGCATTGTCGCTCTGGAAGCGCAGATGCGCGGCATAATCCAGCACCGTCTCCTCGATCCGCACTGGATAGCTTCCATGGGGGAAGGCGTCGCGCGCCTCGGCCAGTTCCGCCTCCGACACGGGGAAGAAGCGGATCTGGTCAAAGAAGCGCAGCAGCCAGGGGCTGCCCTGCTGGAAGGGTGGGGTGCTGCGCCAGGAATTCCAGACCTGGATGGTGCGGCCGAACAGCTGGTACCCGCCCGGCCCCTCCATGCCATAGATGCACATATAGGCGCCGCCGATGCCCACGGCATTCTCCGGCGTCCAGGTGCGGGCGGGATTGTATTTGGTGGTGACCAGCCGGTGGCGCGGGTCCAGCGGGGTTGCCACCGGCGCCCCCAGATAGACGTCGCCCAGGCCGTAGACCAGATAGCTGGCATCGAAGACGATGCGGCGAACATCCTCCTGGCTCTCCAACCCGTTGATGCGGCGGATGAACTCGATATTGTCCGGGCACCAGGGGGCATCGGCCCGCACCAGTTCCTGGTATTTGGTCATGGCCAACCGCACCTGGGGATCGTTCCAGGACAGGGGCAGGTGGACGATACGGCTTGGCACCTTGGCTTGTTCGATGCTGCCTAGGTCCGCCTCAATCTCTGCGAGCACGCCCAGCAGGGTGGGGAGCTTCAACGCCCCGCTGTCGTAATGAATCTGAAGAGAGCGAATGCCCGGCGTCAGGTCGATAATGCCGAGCAGAGCGTAGTCACGCAGCGCCGTGATCAGCAGATGCACGCGCAGCCGCAGGCTCAGGTCCAGCGCCATGGGCCCATATTCGACCAGCAGGTAGTCATCGCCTGCCCGGCGATAGACCACCGGCACCGGCCCCTCAATCCGCGACAGGATGGGCGACGGGAGGGTGGCGTGGGTGATGGGGGCGCTGGGCGACGTGGCCACCGGCACGAAGCGCAGCTTGTCGCCCGGCCGCAACTGCCCGACCTTCCACAGATCACCCTTGGCCACCACCACCGGACAGACGAAGCCGCCCAGGCTGGGCCCATCGGGACCCAGGATGATGGGCATGTCGCCGGTGAAATCCACGGCACCGACGGCATAGGCATTGTCATGGATGTTGGACGGGTGCAGCCCAGCCTCGCCCCCATCGGCCCGCGCCCAGGCTGGCCTGGGGCCGATCAGGCGCACGCCGGTGCGGGCGGAATTGAAATGCACCTCGTAAGTCGCGGCGAACAGTTCGGCGATATCGCTTTCCCGGAAGAAGTCGGGTGCCCCATGCGGGCCGTAATGCACGGCCAGTTTCCACGTGTTCGACAGGACGGGCAGGGGAAGCGCCGCCGCCGCGCCCACCGGCAGCCCGGCCAGGGCCAGCGTGTCGCCGGCCTTCAGGCTGCCCGTGGCATGGCCGCCGAACTTTCCCAGCGCGAAGGTGGATTTCGATCCCAGATAGTCCGGCGCATCGAACCCGCCGGCCACGGCCAGATAGGTGCGCTGACCCGGACCCTGGATGCACCCCAATGCCAGAACCTGTCCGGCCTTCACCGTTACCGGCGTACCATGGGCGATGGCGGCCCCGTCCAGCGTCGCCGCCATCACCGCCCCCGTCAGGGCGATGGTGGCATCCGCATTGAAGCGCAGGGTCGGGCCGGTCAGGGTGCATTCCAGCGCTGCCGTCCCTTCCTCATTGCCCAGCAGCCGGTTGGCCAGCCGGAAGGATTTGTCATCCATCGGGCCGGACGGCGGCACGCCTACATCCCAATAGCCCAGCCGTCCCGGCCAATCCTGAAGCGAGGTCTGGGCGCCGGGGGTGATCACCTCCACCGTCGCCGGGGTAAAGGCGAAATTCTTCAGGACCGATGTGGCAACCTCGCCCCGGCGGAAAATGTCCGATGCGATGATGGCACGCAGATAGGACAGGTTGGTCTCGATCCCCGCCACGCGGGATGCGGCCAGTGCTTCCGACAGCTTGTCGATGGCGGCGTCGCGCGTATCGGCATGGACGATCAGCTTGGCCAGCATCGGATCATAATTGGCCGTTACCTCCGTGCCTGTGGCCACCCAGCCGTCGACGCGGATATCGGTGGGGAAGCTCACCTCGGTCAGCAGACCCGTTGAGGGGCGGAAATCCGCCGCCGCATTCTCGGCATAGAGCCGGACCTCGATGGCCGCACCCTGCGGTACCAGACTGTCCTGGGATGGCAGGGTGAAGTCGCCGGCCGCCTGACGGATCATCCATTCCACCAGATCGACGCCGAACACGGCCTCCGTCACCGGATGTTCGACCTGAAGCCTTGTATTCACCTCCAGGAAATAGACCTGGGCGCGCGCCACGTCATAGATGAACTCAACCGTGCCGGCCGAGGCATATTTCACGCTCTGCCCCAGCGCCACGGCGGCGTCGCGCAACTGGGCGCGCACGGTGTCGGGCAATCCCGGGGCCGGCGTCTCCTCCACGACCTTCTGGTTGCGACGCTGAAGGGAGCAGTCGCGTTCGCCCAACGCCACGACCCCGCCCTTGCCATCGCCGAAAATCTGCACCTCGACATGGCGGGCCTGGGCCACGAACCGTTCCAGATAGACGCGCGCATCGCCGAAGCTGCTGGTGGCCATGCGCTGCACGGCAGCGAATTTGGCGGCCAGTTCATCGGCATTGTAGCAGAGCTGCATGCCGATGCCGCCGCCGCCCGCCGTGCTTTTCAGCATGACGGGGAAGCCGATCCCGGCCGCCGCTTCCTGCGCCTGTTCCAGGCTGTCCAGGATGTCGGTGCCGGGCAGCAGCGGCACGCCCGCCGCCTTGGCCAGTTCCCGCGCCGTATGCTTCAGACCGAAACCCTGCAGATGTTCCACGCGCGGGCCGATGAAGGCGATGCCGGCCGCGTTCAGCCGCTCCACGAAACGGGCATTCTCCGACAGGAAGCCGTAACCGGGATGCACCGCCTGTGCTCCCGTCGCCTGGCACGCGGCGATGACGGCGTCGATATCCAGATAGGATTGTTTGGCCGGCGACGGGCCGATACGCACGGCCTCGTCCGCCGCCAGGACGGGCAGGGTGAAGCGGTCGGCATCGGAATAGACGGCGACCGATGCGATGCCCATGCGCCGCAGGGTCTTGATCACCCGCGCGCAGATCTCGCCACGATTGGCGATCAGGACCTTGGTGAACATGTCTGTCTCCCTCACGCTTCCCAGACCAGCACGCGGATGGGTGTGGGGTCGAAGCCGTTGCAGGGATTGTTGACCTGGGGACAGTTGGAGATGACGCAGAGCAGGTCCTGTTCCGCCACCAACTCCACATAATCTCCACCCGACGAGACGCCGTCAGCGATGGCGAGCGTGCCGTCGGGGTCGATGGGCACATTCATGAAGAAATTGATGTTCGGCACGATGTCGCGTTTGCCCATGCCGTGGCGCGACACGGCGATCAGGAAATTCTCGCGGCAGGCGTGCATATATTTCGTGTGCTGGCCGAAGCGCACAATGTTGCTCTCACACGAGCAGGCACCTGCCGAGGTATCGTGGCTGCCGCTGGTATCGGCGATGACTGTGGCCAGGGCATTGCCGCGGTTGGAATAAAGCACGGAGCCCGATCCGATATAGGGTGTGCCCTGGGCCAGTACCGTATCCTGGGCACTGTACCGCTCGGCGAAATCGGCCAGTGAATAGAACAGGGTATCGACAGCCTGGCAGCCTTCGCTGTCCACGATGCGGATCACCTGGCCCTTGGCCACGACGCCGGACCAGGGATGCTCGGCGGCGATCACCTCATTAAGAATGGCGTTGTTGATGTCGCGGGACGACAGGACGGGGGTGAAGCTGGTGTCGCTCATGGCTCTTCCTCCCCTTCTCAGGCCGACAGATAGGCGTCGGTATTGACGAACCCGCGCGCGGCCTCTGCCGTGGCGGTGCGGCAGAGATCATCCGCATCGGCGCCGGGCGCGGTGTGAATGGTCAGGTTCACGGGTGCCGGCATGACCGGTGGCGCCAGGGGGTGAGGTGTGTTGGAGATGGCCAGGATCAGATCCATTTCCGCGCGCAGTGATACGAAGTCGCCCGGCTGGATGACGGTGTCATCAAAGGCGAATCTGCCGTCACCGGTCACGGTGACCGGCGCGAAGAAACTGATACAGGGCGGGACATCGCGCTGGGTCAGGCCGTGCTTGCCGGCCGCCAGGATGAAATTGTCGCGCGCATTGCGGATGCCGCTGTCGGGACCATGGACCCGCGCCACGCTGGCCGGCGTGGAACCGCCGACCAAAGTGTCATGCCTGCCGCAGCTATCCTCCACGATGGACAGCAGCACGCGGCCCATGTCGGAAAACAGGACCCGGCCCTTGCGCAGTTCCGCCGTCCACTGGATCTTGATCGTGTCGGCATGGTTATAGCGTTCCGTCGGATCCGCCAAGTTCCAGGCCAGCAGCGACACGCCCGGCGTGGCGGCCGGGTTGGTGATGCGCAGCACCTGTCCGCACCGGATCACCCCGGTCCAGTACCAGCCGCCGGGCAGCGTCTCCGACAGTTTCACGGCGTCGGCGCTGGGCGGGGCGCTGTCGCGCGGGCTGGGCGGGGGCAGGACCAGCGGCACCCGGCCGGAGGCGGCGGATTTCAATTCCAGGTAACGGGCACGATTGGCGGCGATCTGGTCTGGGGTCTGGCGGGGCATGGTGGCTCCCTCCTCACGCGGCGTCGGCCGGGTCGTCCCGGTCCGGTTGCCCATCGTCACAAGCCGGGTCGTCCCGGCGGGGCGGGTTGGGGTCTTTGCCGAAGCCGGGATTGCCCGCCACGCGGCGGGGCCAGACCTCGATATCGTTGGTGATGCCGGCGCCATAGCGCAGCCGCTCTTCCGGCAGATTGCGGCGGCGGTCGAAGGCGATGACGCGGGTGGCCAGGTGGAACGCCTCCGACAAATCATGGGTGACCATGACCACGCTCATCGGATGCTCGTGCCACAGTTTGCGCATCAGCTTGTGGACATCGGCGCGGATGCCGGGGTCCAGCGCCCCGAATGGCTCGTCCAGCAGCAGCACCTTGGGACGGGCGATCAGTGCCTGGGCCAGGGCCAGACGCTGCTGCATGCCGCCCGAAAGTTGTGCCGGATACTTGTCCAGGGCATGCGACAGGCCGACCTCTTCCAGCAGGCTGGCCGCTTCCTCCTTCGCGCGGGCGCGGGCGGCACCGAACAGGCGGCCGAGAATCCCGCCGCCCTTCAGTTCCGCCCCCAGCAGCACATTGCCCAGCACGGTCAGATGCGGGAACACCGAATAGCGCTGGAACACCACGCCACGGTCGGGGCCGGGTTCCTTGGAGATGGGCACGCCATCGATCAGGATCTCGCCCTTGGTCGGCGTCTCCTGCGACAACAGCATGCGCAGGAAGGTGGTCTTGCCGCATCCCGACGGGCCGACCAGGGCCACGAAGGAACGCGGGGCGATTTCCAGGTTGATCCGTTCCAGGACCACCTGCTCGCCATATTCCTTCCAGACATTGCGGACGGAGATCTGGGTCATGATCCGGCCCTCGCATCCTCAAACCAGGGGAAGGCGCGGCGCTGCAGCACCCGCAGGGCGAAATCCATCAGGAAGCAGAGCAGAGTGATCCAGGCCACATAGGGCAGGATGACATCCATGGCCAGATAGCGGCGGACCAGGAAGATGCGATAGCCCAGCCCGCTTTCGCTGGCAATCGCCTCCGCCGAGATCAGGAACAGCCAGGCCGGCCCCAGATTCAGGCGGATGCTGTCGATCAGGCGGGGCAATATCTGGGGCAGGACGACGCGGATGGCGATGGTCCAGCTACTGGCGCCCAGGGTCTGGGCCTTGATCAGCTGCTGGCGCGGCAGGTCGTCGACCTTCAGCATCAGGTCGCGGATCAGGCAGGGCAGGACGCCGACCACGATCAGGGTGATCTTCGATGCCTCCCCCAATCCCACCATGATGAACAGGATGGGCAGTACGGCCAGCGGCGGCACCATCGAGACGACGGTGACGAAGGGGGCCAGGGCGGCCCGCACATAGGGCAGCAGCCCGGCCGCCAGCCCCACCAGCAGCCCGCCCGCCGCCGCGATGGCCACGCCGGCGAACAGGCGGGCCAGGGAGGCACCGGTGTCCAGCCACAGCAAGATGTTGCCCGTGCGCTTGTCCGGCGTGAAGGCCATGCGGTCGATGGCATCGGCGAAGGAGGCAAGGCCCGGCAGCAGCTTGTCCGCCGGGTTCTCCGCCAGTCGCACCGCCGACCCCATGGCATAGGCTACCAGCACCGCCAAAAAGGGCAGAGCCGCCAACAGCATCCATCCTGCCCGGTCGGGCTTTCGGTTGATCAGGCGCATGGGGGGCATCCACGAGAGCAGGGGGAGCCGCAGGTCAGGTCGAGGCGACAACCTCGACCTGACAGCAATGGATTGAAAGCTGTATCTGTCAGGGCTCGCCTTCGGCTCGACCTGACCTACGGAGCACTTTCGCTCAGAGCTTCCCGTCGGCCGCGGCGGCCATGTAGGTGTCGGTGAAGCGGAACTTCACGAACTTGGTATTGCCATAGGTGGCGCCGCCGGGAAACTCGATCCCCACCGCTTCGGCCGACGGCGCGCCATTGCCCAGCAGGCCATGGTCGAACAGGAAGCCGGCCACCTTCTGCATCGTCGCCTTCGGCTCGCCCCCGCGCACGAAGGCCAGGGCATCCTTGGGCGTGTAGAACATGCGGGTGGCCTTCAACTGGCCCTCATAGCCGGCCAGATCGGTGCCCGATGCCTTGCCCAGGGCGGTGCGGACGACGGCACCCGCCGGGGTCTGGGCGGACATAAGGCCCATGGTCTCGTACCAGATGCCGGCCAGCGCTTTGCCGAAATCCGGATTGTCCTTCAGCACATCGGTATTGGCGACGGTCAGATCGATGATCTCACCCGGGATCTGGCTGCTGTCGAACACCTTCTTCGCACCCGGCGTGGCCAGGATTTCGGCGACCAACGGGTTCCAGGTGACGACGGCCGTCACGTCCGCCGTGGACCAGGCCGCCACCATGTCGGCGTCGGAGGTGGAGACGACGGTAACGTCCTTCTTTTCCGTCAGCTTGGCACTTTCCAGGGCGCGGGCCAGCAGATAGTGGCTGACGGAAAATTCCACCAGATTGACCTTCTGGCCCTTGATGTCGGCCAGCTTGTCCTTGCCCTTCAGGATGACGGCATCATTGCCATTGGAGAAGTCGCCCACAATGACGGCGGTGGTGTCCACGCCACCGGCGGCCGGGATGGACAGCGCATCCATGTTGGTGACGGTCACGGCGTCGAAGGCGCCGGCCGTGTACTGGTTGATGCTTTCCACATAATCGTTGAACTGCACCACCTCGATGGAAATGCCGTATTTGTCGGCCCATTTCTTCACGATGCCCTGCTCGGCGGCGTACTGCCACGGCATCCAGCCGACATAGATCGACCAGGCCAGCTTGAAATCCTTCTTCGGCGCCGCGAAGGCGGGAAGGGAGAGCAGCGAGGCGGCAACCAGGCCGGCGGTCAATTTTCCAAGGAAGCGGCGCGTCTTCATCATCAACCCCTTTGGTTCCAAAACCGGTTTGGGGGTTGGCGGAGACCGGATGGAGGGCGCCAACCCACCTCGATCTCCCGGGCTTTTATCCCGCCGTGTACCAGACAGGGCCGGCGGACCGGCGGCATCTGGCGGCAGCTCTCGGACCAGTCACCGTGTCTCCACGGCCGGAACCCTAGCCACCTCTGTCCGCATAGCAGCAAGGGGCGTGCCAGCCGCAAAGGCGCTGAATCAGGCATTGGCGGCGCCACAGCTGGCGCGTTGAAAGGCATTCTGCCTGCCGACCATGCCCAATCCATGGGCAGTTGCAGTGCGAAAGGCTGGCAATTGACAGGTCCGGCCGTTTGCGTCATTGCCACCCCTATCATCATCCGTGATGGAGCCTGCATCGTGATCGAACGCCTCATCGAACGCACCCTCTATGCCAGCCGCTGGCTGCTGGTGCCGATGTATCTCTGTCTGGCGGTGGTGCTGGTGGCCTTGGACAAGCTGTCCTTCGCGTCCAAGGCCAAGGACTGACCGGGCGGGCCCACCCGTCTGCGCTCACCTGGTGGCAAGCGCGCCCGGGGCGCCTTTGAACCCTGCCGCCGACGGTATGTGACCAATTGTTTCAGGGTTGCAATATTTCCCCAAGGTCCACAGAAATTTATTAAAAAATCTCTAAAGGTGGGATATGTGATCGCAACATGTCCCTGACGGGAAAGGGGGAGCCGGGATGGCTGGTCTGTTTGGTGGTGTGCGATGCTTGCTGGCGGTTATCCTGGCCGCATTAGTGATATTGCCGCCCGTCCGGGCCCAGTCCCTGATCTTCGCGTTCGGCGATCATAACGAGGCCCCTTTCGCGCTGGTGGAAGGCGGACAGTTGAAGGGTGGGTTTGCGCTGGAATTCGGCTTGGCCCTGGCGGCGAGACTGGGGCGCGAAGCGGCCTTTCGCTTTGTTCCCCGCAACCGCATCACGGCGGAAATCCAGGTCGGCAATGTCGATGCCTATTGCTTGGCGGCCAAGGCCTATTATCCCAATTTCACGTCTGATCGCTTCACCCGGTCCTTGTTCGCCGACCATGACATCGTGTTGCTCTCGGCCGGCCTGCGGGGGGAGGCGGAGTTGGCCAGTCTGAAGGGTGCCCGCGTCGGCGCGGTGCTGGGGTTCCTCTATCCGCCGGAAGTGGAGGCGATGTTCGCCGGCGGGGGGGCGGAGCGCATCGATGCGCGCAATGCCGAGGGGAACCTGCGCAAGCTGCAGGGTGGGCGGCTGGATGCCGTGATCCTGCCCCTGGCGGCGTGGCGCCAGGCGTTGGCGCGTGATCCGTCGGTGGCGGGTGTTGCCCGGCCTGACGTGATCCATATCGCCTGGCGGGAGCGTACCTGTCTGGTCAGCCCGTCCAGCACCGTCACGGTGGCGGAGATGGACGAGGCCATCCAATCGCTGACGGACGACGGCACGCTGCCGGCCCTGGTGCGCGCCATGGGACTGGACCCGATCGGCGCGGTGCCGCCCCTGTCCGCGACGACAGTACAGGCACCCGCGCGCTAGGGTCAGTCCAGCAGCCCGTCAATATCCGTCATCAGACGCTGGCGGCGCTGAATAACAGGGGGACTGTCCGGCGCGTCTGCTGCCGCGTCGGTCATGACGTCAGATTCCCCCCCTTCGCCGGCCAGCACGGCGGCAACAGCGGCGCGCACCTCTCCCCGCCGTTCAGCCGGTACCCAGAACTCCAGCCGCACCAACCCCGCCGCCTTGCGCCGGGCGCGTGCCCTGATTTGCCGGATCGCGTCGCTCATCCCGTCACCTCTTCAGATGGGATCAATTTAGTGCAACCTGTATGCGAATGGGAAGCGTGGTGGTTAGTCCAGGACGGCATGCTGATCGGGTTGCATTGCGTTCTTCGGTTTGCGCAACAGCAGCAGCAGCGGAATGGCGGCCAGCGTGATCACCATCATCATCTTGAAATCGTTGAGATAGGCGATCATCGCGGCCTGCCGGTTGACCATCAGATCGGCAGCGGCCAGCAATTCGGGCACCGCCTGCCCTGCCATGGCCAATGGCCCATCGATATTGGGGTTGAAGGGGCTGACATGGGCGGCCAGTTCGGCATGGTTGACCTGGGTGAAATGGGCCAGGGCGGAGATGACGATGGAGACGCCCAGGCTGTTACCCATATTGCGCACCAGGCTGAACAGGCCAGCGGCATCGGCACGGTCCTCCGGGGCCAGGGTGGCGAAGGCCATGGCGGAGAGCGGCACGAACACCATGCCGATGCCAAGCCCCTGGATCACGCCGGACAGGATGATCGGGGTGGCGTCCATGATGATGGTGAAACCGGTCATCATGTGCAGCGACCAGCCGGTGACGCACAGCCCCGTCAGGATCAGCAGCCGTGGATCGACGATGCGCATCAGCCGGCCCACCACCAGCATCGAAACCATGACGCCGATGCCGCGTGGCGCCATCACCATGCCGGTGGTGATGGTGGGATAGCCCATCAGCCGTTGCAGCATGGGCGGCAGCAGCGCCATGGCGGCCAGCACCACGATGCCGACAATGAAGATGAACACCAGCCCCAGCAGCAGATTGCGATCCCGCAGCAGGTGCGGCGGCACGAAGGGCCGGTCCGCCGTCAGCATATGCACGCCGAAGGCCCAGAAGGCGGAGATGGAAACGCCCAGTTCCACCCAGATTTCCGGTGCGGTGAACCAGTCCAGCTGTTCGCCCCGGTCCAGCATCAATTGCAGGGCACCCACGCCGATGGACAGCAGCGCGAAGCCGATGAAATCGAACCCGCGCGGCCGCTTGGGTGCGGCTGGCAGCCAGGCCAGGATGCCCAGGAAGGCGATGATGCCGATGGGCACATTGATATAGAAGACCCAGCGCCAGTTCAGGCTTTCCGTCAGCCAGCCGCCCAGTGTGGGGCCGATGACGGGGCCGACCATGACGCCCGCCCCCCACATGGCCATAGCCTGTCCATGGCGCTCGGCCGGGTTGATGTTCAGCAGCACCGTCTGCGACAGCGGCACCAGCGCCGCGCCGAACACGCCCTGGGTCAGACGCCAAGCCACCATCTCTTCCAGGCTGCCGGCCGTGCCGCACAGCATGGAGGCGACGGTGAACCCCACCACGGAGATCAGGAACAGCTGTTTCAGTCCGATCCGGTCGGTCAGCCAGCCGGTCATCGGCGTCATGATGGCCGAGGCGACGATATAGGAGGTCAGCACCCAGGTGATGCTGTCCTGTGCGGCGCCCAGGCTGCCCTGCATGCTGGGCAGCGCAACATTGGCGATGGTGGTGTCCAGCACCTGCATGACCGTCGCCAGCATGATGGCGATGGTCAGGGGGCCGCGTTTGATGGGGGCGGCGTCGGTCATGGGTTGCTCCCGTTCCGGCGGGTCAGGGTCCGACGTTACCGCCCGGCGGCTTGGGCGGTGGCGAAGCCGGGCAGGCCGCGGGCATGGCCCGTGTCGATCTCCACATTGGCGGACAGGCCGGCGCGCAGCGGCACGGCCCCGCCACCGGCGATTTCCAGGCGTACGGGCACGCGCTGCACCACCTTCACCCAGTTGCCGGTGGCGTTCTGGGCCGGCAGGATGGAGAATTCCGAGCCTGTGCCGGCCCCGATACTGGTGATCCTGGCCGTCAGGGGGCGGCCGGGATAGGCGTCCAGCACGATGGTGGCGGTCTGGCCCGGCTGCATATGGGTCAGGTCGGTTTCCTTGACATTGGCTTCCACATAGGTGGCGCTGGTTTCCACCAGACTCAGCATCGACAGGCCGGGCAGGGCCATCTGGCCTACGCGCAGCCGGTCGGTCTGGCTGGCGATACCATCGGCCGGCGCATGCACGGCGGTGCGCGCCAGGTCCAGCGCCGCCCGGTCGCGGGCGGCCAAGGCCTGCATCACGGTCGGGTGGCTGTCGGTGGCGATGACGGGATCGCCGCCCAGGTCGGCCAGGGCGGCGGCCACGCCCTGCCTGGCCTTGGCGACCTCCTGCTCGGCGGCCCGCAACTCGTTGCGGGCTTCGTCCAGCTTGGCCTGGGCGGCATAGCCGCTCCGGGCCAGACTGGCCTGGCGGTCATGGTCGCGCTGGCGGAATTCCAGTTCCTGTTCGGCCCCCGCCAGTTCGGCCCGCTTCTGCGACAGGTCGGCGCGCATCCGCTCCACATTCAACCGGGCGGTGGCGATGGCGGCGTCGGCCTGGGCCAGGGCGATGCGGTAGGGCTGGGCATCCAGTTCGAACAGCAGGTCACCGCGCTTGACCACCATGCTCTCGCCCACATGCACGGCCGTCACCAGCCCCTGCACCTCCGGCCCCACAGCGACCTTGTCCTGTTTCACATAGGCATTGTCGGTGGTGACATATCGGCCACCGGTGACCCAGACATAGGTTCCCGTCCCGGCCAGCACCAATGGCAGCGCCAGGCCCAGCGCCAGACGGCGCCATGCGGGCAGGGGGCGCTTGGCTATGTCACTCATCATTCTCACCCTTGGAAAGATTGGTCCGCACCCGCGTCAGCAGATGCATGAGCTGTTGGCGCTCCGCCGGGTCCAACCCGGCCAGCGCGTCTTCGAAAATCTCCTCGGCCAGCAGCCGCATGGGGCCCAGCGCCTCGCGCGCCTTGTCCGTCAGGAACAGCAGGCGGGCGCGGCGGTCATGGGGATCGGCCTGGCGTTCCACCCAGCCGCCCTCCGCCATCCGGTCCAGCAACCGGGTCAGTGTAATCGGCTCCACCTCCAGCATTTCTGCCAGCTCCGCCTGCTTCATGCCCTCCTGCTTGGAGATCTTGAAGATGGCGTGCCATTGGGCGCGCGTGCTGCCGGTGAAACGCAGGCGCTGGTCGAAGCGCTTGCGCATCAGGCGGGCGGAATCCGCCAGCATGGCGCCGAACTGGGGGGTGGGGTCGCTGTTGCTCATAATCATACACAATATAAGCATGCTTACTATAAGCAAGGCAGGCAACGCCGGGGCAGCCATGCGGACAAAGCAAGCTTGGCCGGAGCGGGCGGTGTCATTGCTCCGAATGGACCCTGTCCTGTGCAACATTTTGAAACGGATATCACGGGTGCGGCCGGAGTTCGGGGCCTTGCGGCTCCGAATGGAAGCGGCTTGTGCAACATGATGAAACAGAAAATGCGGTGCATTCGGAGGCGCCAGGGCGGCGACTCCGTTCAAAAGGCGCAAGGATGGCGGTGACGGGGGCAGGATAGCACGGGGGCCCGAGAAAGGCAGGGGTTACCTTGAAAAGGCAAAAGGCCGCGCCCCGATGGGAAGCGCGGCCTTTCGGACCTGTATGCGGCGTTGCGGATGGTGAGGCCCGGTGATCAACTGCGATCACCGGGCCTCAATACGCCGGTGGTTTGGAATTACTTGGTCTTCAGGAAGGCGATGACGTCCTTGCGTTCCTGTTCGTTGGGCAGCTTGAACGCCATCTTGGTGGCGCCCACGGCCTTGTCGGCCGCACCCTTGTCGGCCAGATACTTCTTCAGGAAGCCCTGCGGATCGGCCAGATAGGCGACCAGATTCTCTTCGGCCCAGACCAGCCCCGCCTCACCCGAATTATGGTTGATCTCGGAATATTTGTAGCCTTCGACCTTGCCAGCGGTGCGGCCGACAACGCCGTTCAGGATGGGGCCGACCAAGTTCTTGGCATCGGGACCGACGCGATGGCAGGCCATGCATTTTTTGAACACGGCCTCGCCCTTGGCGGCGTCCTGGGCCATTGCGGCCCCGGCGGACAGCGTGGCGATGCATGTCAAGGCGAATGCAGTGAACAGGGACTTCATCTCAAGGTCTCCCACGGGGGTTGGGGCACCGGCGATGCGGTGCGCGACCATCTCAACCGGGCGGTAGCCTTTGGTCAAGCGGCCAAATGGTCCCACCGTCCGCATGCGGCCAGACGCCCCAGCGCGTCGATCACGCAGGTCCAGCGATAGGACGACATCGATGGCGATATCGAACATCTCCGGCTTCAGCGACTGGCGACAGGCATGCGGGGGAACCCCTCCCCATGAACAAGGACCGGCAGGGCGGGGGCCCGGCCGGTCCGGTCACGATGGTTCCAGGACCCGGCGGGCGGGTTACTGGAACAGCTTCACCACGCTCAGCAGCGTCTGATAGACGCCGAAGGCGATGGGGATGCCCACGGCCAGCCAGGCCAGCAGCACCTTGGCATCCAGCCCGCCGCTGCCGACATCATCGCCGGCGCCATGGCTGCCGATGATTGTGCCGCCGCTTGCTGCCGCCGGTTCCTCTTCCTTCATGAACCATTTGCGGTCCACGGGCTTGACCAGGGCGTTGGCAATGAAGCCCAGCACCAGGAAACCGGCCAGGATATACATGGTGTAGTCATAGACCTGGGCGCGCGGCACGCCGGCGGCGATCTGCGCCTCGCGGATATAATTCACGACCACCGGGCCCAGGATGCCGGCCGTCGACCAGGCGGTCAGCAGGCGACCATGGATGGCGCCCACGAACTTCGTCCCGAACATGTCGGCGAGGTACGCGGGCACGGTGGCGAAGCCGCCGCCATACATGGACAGGATGATGCCGAAGGCCACCACGAACCCGATCTTCGACCCCATATGGGCCAGCGTCGGGGCCGAGGCATAGAGCACGATGCCGAGCGCGAAGAAGGTGAAATAGGTCATCTTCCGGCCCAGCTTGTCCGACAGCGAGGCCCAGAAGAACCGGCCCACGATGTTGAACAGCGATAACAGCCCGGTGAAGCCGGCGGCGATGCCGGCGATCATCTTCTTCTGGTCGGGATTGAGGTCGGAGAAGCCCAGTTCCGGCTGCCCGAACAGAGCACCGCCGAAAATCTCCTGCAACATGGGCGAGGCCATGCCCAGCACGCCGATGCCGGCCGACACGTTCAGGCACAGCACGGCCCAGATCAGCCAGAACTGCTTCGTCTTGTGCGCATCCTTCACATGCACATTGCCATGGGCGATCATCGGCTTGGCGCTGGGCGGCGGTGCGGTCCAGCCTTTGGGCTGCCAGCCCAGCGGCGGGATGCGATAGCCGAAGGCGCCGGCCATCATGAAGGCGAAATAGACCAAGGCCAGGACCACGAAGGTTTCCCACACGCCGACGGACGTTTCCGTCTTGAAATTGTTCATCAGGATGTTGGCCAGCGGCGAGCCGATCATGGCGCCGCCGCCGAAGCCCATGATGGCCATGCCGGTGGCCATGCCGCGCCGGTCGGGGAACCATTTCACCAGAGTGGAAACCGGCGAGATATAGCCCAGGCCCAGCCCGATGCCGCCGATGACGCCAGAGCCCAGCCACATCAGCCAGAGTTGATGCGTATAGACGCCGATGGCGGAGATCAGCAGGCCGCCGCACCAGCAGAGTGCTGCCACGAAGCCGGCCTTGCGCGGGCCTTCCCGCTCCAGCCAGCCGCCCCAGATGGCGGCGGACGAGCCCAGCAGGACGAAGAACAGGGTATACATCCAGCCCAGGTCCGCCACCTTCCAGTCGCAGGAGGTGGTGAACAGGGCATTCAGCAGGCCGGCGGTTTCCGCCGGGCACGCCACGGGGGCGGTGATGCCGATCGACTGGCTGAGCGGCAGCCAGAACACGCTGAACCCATAGGCCATGCCGATGCACAGATGGATGGCCAAGGCCGCCGGCGGCACCAGCCAGCGATTGAAGCCCGCATGCGCAATGATGCGCTCGCGGTCCAGAAGGCTGGGCTGTGCAAAGCCCTGACCTTGGGTTTGATCTGCCGCTACCATGCCCTTGTTTCCTCCTGTTCGTTCGCCCCTGTAAGGCGGATTTGGATGGACGCGATATGCCGGGGCTTCTTTGGATGGCTCCGGTCGGGTAAATTCTTGTTCTTCTGCGTCATCCCGGCGAAAGCCGGGACCCAGGGGCCAAGTATTCCACCTGTCAGCAGCGTTGATCCAAGCAGCTTAAAGGTTTGATCTTGTTGCCCCTGGGTCCCGGCTTTCGCCGGGATGACGAGGGAGCGGTTATGAGGTGGGCGAGAAGCACCTATACTTTACGCAGGCTTTCCAACGCCTGGACGACGATCGGGCTCAACCCCTCGCCGCCCTTGTCCAGATGCTCGAAAATGCCGGCCCGCATGCGCGGGTCCCAGAAACTCCTGATATGGTCGGCCACGCCCTTGGTCCCCTCCGGGCCCTGGCTGGCGAAAAAGGCGCCGATCTGGTTGGCCATCATGACCAGCTTGTCAGGCGACACGGGTCTGCTCCTCGGTTTCGATCAGGATACGGTGCGGGTGGCAGAAAACCTCGAACCCGTCGGACCGGGCCACGGCCACCAGGGTCATGCCGGCATCATCGGCCAGCTTCACGGCGAGCGTGGAAGGGGCGGACACGGCGGCCAACAGGGCACAGCCGGCCATGGCCGCCTTCTGCACCAGTTCCACCGACACGCGGCTGGTCATCAGGATCGCCCCGTCCTTGGCGTCGATACCCTGGCGGGCCAGGGCGCCGATCAGCTTGTCCAGCGCATTGTGGCGGCCCACATCCTCGCGCACCGTCAGGCTGCCGTCCGGTGCCAGGAAGGCAGCGGCGTGGACGGCGCGGGTCAGGCGGCCCAGGGTCTGCTGTTGCGACATCGCATCAAACCCCTGGGCCAATGCAAGCGGTGTCAGCCGCACGCCACGCCCCACCGGTCGGGCCGGCTTCACGGCTTCCGACAGGCTTTCCACCCCGCACAGGCCGCAGCCGGCGGGGCCGGTCAGGCGGCGGCGGCGAGTGTCCAGGGCGGCGCGCAGCCGCTTTGACAGCCACAGCCGGGCCACCCAGCCCAGTTCCGTCTCCACCAGGTCCAACTCCTCCACCTCGTCCGGCGTGTCGATCACGCCTTCGGTCAGGCTGAAGCCGGTGGCGAAATCCTCCAGGTCGATGGGGCTGGCCATCATTACGGCATAGGTGGCGCCGTCATGCACGATGGCGACGGGCACCTCCGCCGCCACGATGCGCGTACCTTCCCGCATGGTGCCGTCGCGCCAAGCCAGCCGCTGAAGGGGTTTCGCGGGGTTGGTCACTCCGCCGCCTCCGCCGGGTCATGGCCTGCGATGTGGCGGGAGCGCTGGGCCTGGGCCTCATAGTCCTGCTGCCATTGGGTGGGGCCGTTGGACAGGCTGATCTGCACCGCCGTCACCTTGTATTCCGGGCAGTTGGTGGCCCAGTCGGAATAGTCGGTGGTGATGACATTGGCCTGGGTGCCCGGATGGTGGAAGGTGGTGTAGACCACGCCCGGTGCCACCCGCTCCGTGATCTCGGCGCGCAGGGTGGTCTCGCCCGCCCGGCTTTGCAGCTTCACCCAGTCGCCATCCTTGACGCCCCGGTTCTCCGCATCGTGGGGGTGGATCTCCAGCCGGTCCTCGCCATGGAAAACGGTGTTGGCCGTGCGGCGGGTCTGCGCCCCGACATTATATTGCGACAGGATGCGGCCCGTGGTCAGCAGCAGCGGGAAGCGGGCACCGGTGCGCTCCTCCGTCGGGATATATTCGGTGATGACAAACTTGCCCTTGCCGCGCACGAAGCCGCCGATATGCATGACGGGCGTGCCTTCCGGCGCCTTGTCGTTGCAGGGCCACTGGATCGATCCCATCTCCTCCAGCCGCTGATAGGACACGCCCTTGAAGGACGGCGTGACCTTGGCGATCTCATCCATGATCTGGCTGGGATGGGCGTAATCCATGGCAAAGCCCATGGCCTTGGCCAGCAGCATTGTCACTTCCCAGTCGGCATACCCGTTCTTAGGCGCCATGACGCGGCGCACCCGCTGGATGCGGCGTTCGGCATTGGTGAAGGTGCCGTCCTTTTCCAGGAAGGTGCAGCCGGGCAGGAAGACGTGGGCATAGTTCGCAGTCTCGTTCAGGAACAAATCCTGGACGATGACGCAGTCCATGGCGGCCAGTCCGGCGGCGACATGGTGGGTGTTGGGATCGGACTGCAGGATATCCTCACCCTGCACATAAAGGCCCTTGAAGGTGCCGTCGACGGCGGCGTCCAGCATGTTGGGGATGCGCAGGCCGGGTTCCGCCGACAGGGGCACGCCCCAGAGTTCCTCGAACATGGTGCGCACAGCATCGTCGGCGACGTGGCGGTAGCCGGAGAATTCATGCGGGAAGGAGCCCATGTCGCAGGCGCCCTGGACATTGTTCTGCCCGCGCAACGGGTTCACGCCCACGCCGGGCCGGCCGATATTGCCCGTGGCCATGGCCAGGTTGGCGATGGCCATCACGGTGGTGCTGCCCTGGGAATGTTCGGTCACGCCCAGCCCGTAATAGATGGCGCCATTGCCGCCGGTGGCGAACAGGCGCGCGGCCTGGCGGATGGCGTCGGGCTCCACACCCGCCATCGGCCCCACGATCTCCGGGCTGTTGCGGGGTTCGGCGACGAAGGCGGCCCATTCCTGGAAATCCGTCCAGTCGCAGCGCTCGCGCACGAATTCCTCATCCACCAGCCCTTCGGTGACGATGACATGGGCCAGGGCGGTGACCATGGCGACATTGGTGCCCGGACGCAGGGGCAGATGCACCGCCGCCTTGATATGCGGCGACTTCACCATGTCGATGCGGCGCGGATCGATGACGATCAGCTTCGCCCCCTGGCGCAGCCGCTTCTTCAGGCGGGACGCGAAGACGGGGTGACCATCGGTGGGGTTGGCGCCGATGACGATCACCACATCGGTATGCTCGACGCTGTCGAAATCCTGGGTGCCGGCCGACGTGCCGAAGGTTGTCTTCAGGCCATAGCCGGTCGGGGAGTGACAGACGCGGGCGCAGGTATCGACATTGTTGGTGCCGAAGCCGGCGCGGATCAGCTTCTGCACCAGGAATGTTTCCTCGTTGGTGCAGCGGGACGAGGTGATGCCGCCGATACTGTCCTTGCCATACCTGGCCTGGATGTTTTTCAGCTTGTTGGCGGTGAAACCGATGGCCTCCTCCCAGCCGACCTCGCGCCAGGGCTGGTCGATGCTGTCGCGGATCATGGGGGAGAGGATGCGTTCCTTGTGAGTGGCGTAGCCCCAGGCGAAGCGGCCCTTCACACAGGAATGGCCGCGGTTGGCCTTGCCATCCTTATAGGGGACCATGCGCACCAGCTCGTCCCCGCGCATCTCCGCCTTGAAGGCGCAGCCCACGCCGCAATAGGCGCAGGTGGTGACGACGGAATGCTCCGGCTGCCCGATCTCGATGACCGACTTTTCCTGCAAGGTCGCGGTGGGGCAGGCCTGGACGCAGGCGCCGCAGGACACGCAGTCGCTTTCCAGGAAGGCATTATGCTGGCCGGGCGACACCCGGCTGTCGAAGCCGCGCCCCTCGATGGTCAGGGCGAAGGTGCCCTGCACCTCCTCGCATGCCCGCACGCAGCGGGAGCAGACGATGCATTTGGCGGGGTCATAGGTGAAATAGGGGTTGCTCTCATCCTTGGGCAGCTTCAGTTCGGACGTGGGCGCGAAATGGTTGGCGCCGTCCATGCCATAGCGCACCTCGCGCAGGCCCACGGCACCGGCCATGTCCTGCAATTCACAGTCGCCGTTGGCGGCACAGGTCAAACAGTCCAGCGGATGGTCGGAGATGTAAAGCTCCATCACCCCCTTGCGCAGCTGCTTCAGGCGCGGGGTCTGGGTCTTCACATTCAGGCCCGGCGCCACGGGCGTGGTGCAGGAGGATGGCGTGCCGGCCCGCCCCTCGATCTCCACCAGGCAGAGGCGGCAGGAACCGAACGCATCCACCATGTCGGTGGCGCACAGCTTGGGGATTTGCGTCCCCATCTCCATCGCTGCGCGCATGATGGAGGTGCCTTCGGGCACGGTGACGGACTGCCCGTCGATGGTCAGGGTGACCAGCTTGTCGGCGCGCGACGCCGGGGTGCCATAGTCTATTTCATGCACGAGAGTCATCGGGCTCTCCCTATTCCGCCGCCACGGGCAGGGACCCGCGCCGGAAATCCTCGGGGAAATGCTGAAGCGCGCTCAAGACCGGGTAGGGGGTGAAACCGCCCAGGGCGCAGAGCGAGCCGAACTTCATCGTCTGGCAGAGATCCTCGACCAGGGCGATGTTCGCCTCGACATTCACGCCCTGGATGATGCGGTCGATCACTTCGGTCCCGCGCGTGGAGCCGATGCGGCAGGGTGTGCATTTGCCGCAACTCTCGATGGCGCAGAATTCCATGGCGAACCGGGCTTGCGCCGACAGGTCGACACTGTCATCGAAGACCACGATGCCGCCATGGCCGATCAGGCCGCCGCGTGCCGTGAAGGCCTCATAATCATATTGGGTGTCGAACAGGGCAGGGGGGAAATAGGCACCCAAGGGCCCACCGCATTGCACCGCCTTCACGGGACGGCCCGTCAGGGTGCCGCCCCCGACCTCATTGACGATCTCGCCCAAGGTAATGCCGAACGCATCCTCGAACAGGCCGCCGAACCTCACATTGCCAGCGATCTGGATGGGCATGGTGCCGCGCGACCTTCCCATGCCGTAATCCGCATAGGCCTGTGCGCCATTGGCCAGGATGGTGGGGACGGTGGCCAGCGACAGCAGGTTGTTGACCACGGTCGGGCGGCCGAACAGGCCCTTGATGGCCGGCAAAGGCGGCTTGGCCCGCACCACGCCGCGCTTGCCCTCCAGGCTTTCCAGCAGCGCCGTCTCCTCCCCGCAGACATAGGCGCCGGCCCCCACCCGCAACTCGATATCGAAGCCGAAATCGGTGCCCAGGACGGAGGGGCCCAGCAGCCCGGCCTTGCGCGCCACATACAGGGCACGCGCGAAGATGTGGTTGGCGTGGGGATATTCCGACCGGGAATAGACATAGCCCTTATCCGCGCCCACGCCATAGCCGGCGATCACCATGCCCTCGATCAGGGCCAGGGGATCACCCTCCAGCATCATGCGGTCGGCGAAGGTGCCGCTGTCGCCCTCGTCGGCGTTGCAGACGATATAGCGGCGGTCGGCGGGGGCGGCGGCGACGGTCCGCCATTTGATGCCGGTGGGGAAGCCCGCACCGCCACGCCCGCGCAGGCCGGACCTCACCACCTCCTCGATGGTATTGGCCGGACCCAGTTCCAGGGCGCGATTGATGCCCTTGAAACCGCCATGGGCCTTGTAATCGGTGATCGACAGCGGGTCGATGATGCCGCAGCGGGCGAAGGTCAGGCGGTTCTGGCGGGCCAGCCAGGGGATATCCTCGGTCGGCCCCAGATGGAGGGGATGCTTGGCCCCCGACAGAAACCCCGCCACGAACAGGCCCGGCACGTCAGCCGGCGTGACCGGGCCATAGGCGATGCGGCCGGCCGGTGTTTCCACCTCCACCAGCGGTTCCAGCCAGAACAGCCCGCGCGAGCCGGTGCGGATGATGGTCACGCCATCGCCACCCTGGGCGGCGATGGATTTGGCCACCTTTTCGGCACCCACGGCCAATGCGGCCACATCCTGGGGAATGAAGATCCGGGTCATGACCAGCGCACCTCCTCAACGGCGGCGGCCAGTCCGGCGCCATCCAGGCGGCCCACCGGGTCACCATCGATCAGGGCGGCCGGCGCGCAGGCGCACAGGCCCAGGCAATAGACGGCTTCCACGGTGACATTGCCGTCCTTGGTGGTCTCGCCCCAGGCGACGCCCAGGCGCTCCAGCAGGCCGGTGGCCATCTTTTCCGCCCCCAGCGACTGGCACGCCTCCGCCCGGCAGAGTTTGATGACGTGGCGGCCCGCCGGCTGGTGCCGGAAATCATGATAGAAGGTGACGACGCCATGGATTTCGGCGCGCGACAGGTTCAACGCGTCGGCGATCATGGGCACGACCGGGTCGGGAATAAAGCCGAACGCCTCCTGCACAGCATGCAGGATCGGAAGGGTCGGACCCTCCAGATGCAGGTGCCGATGAATGATATCGGCTGCGTGGCGCTCGTCCCAAGGCATAGGGGGGGTCATTGGGAACTCCAGCGGGCAATCACCCGCGCAGAATTCGCTGCAATGCCCCCGGCATCAATGGGATTGTTTTGTTGAGCGATTGCACATCCTGATCGAACGGTTGGGATGACGGGCGTTGCCCGGTCCATGTTCAAGCCTTTGGGAGGGCGTGATTTTTGCCGTGTGCGGCAAGATTGCTGGCGATCCAGCCACCCGCTGACCGCATGCGGCAACGCCGTTAACCATGCGCTGTTGGGGGTTACGAGTCACTCGCACCCCATCCCCTATCGACATTGGTCGGGGATAATTCAGGGAGTATGGATCAGCGACACCCGTTTGGCCGCCGCGATCATGGCGGTGGCCATGGGGGAATGGGGCTGCCGGTCCATCATCACCATGCCGATCGTATGCTCGATCACCGGATCGACCAGGGGGATGGCCTTCAACTCCACGGGCAGGCCCAGGGCTTCCATCAGCACGGTGGGCATGATGCTGGTCCAGCGGCCGGTGCGGACATGGGCGGCCAGGGCGGTCATGGAATTGCTCTCCACCGCCACCTCCGCCTTCACGCCCACACGGTGCAGCGCGCGGTCGATGATGCGGCGGTTCTGCATGTCGGGCGACAAAAGGCAGAGCGGCACACCCTGAAGCTCCGACCAGCGCACCTCCGTCCGGCCGGAAAAGGAACTGTGCGGCCCAGTGATCAGGTGATAGCGCTCGCGATAGAGCGGGATCTGGATGAAATTGCCGACCGGTTCATTGTCCAGATAGGTCAGGCCGGCATCGATGGCCAGGTTTTCCACCTGTTCCATGATCTTCTGGGAATTGGATGCCAGGATCAGGAAATCCACGCCCGGATGCTTGTCGATGACGGCAATGGTCAGCTTGGGCACCATGGCCAGGGCGGTGGGCACGGCGGCCAGCCGGAAATGGCCGCAGACCGTCTTGCGCAGCGCGTCGATATCCTGGCGCATGGCGCGCCAGTCGCCCACCAGCCGGCGCGACCATTCCAGCAGCCGTTCGCCTTCTGCCGTGAAGCCCTGGAAGCGGGAACCGCGCACCACCAGCGGCACGCCCAGCATTTCCTCCAGATGCTTCACCCCGGCCGACAAGGTGGGCTGGGACACGCCCGCTTCTTCCGCCGCGCGGCCGAAATGGCGGGCGCGGGCCAGGGCCAGGAACAGTTCGAGCTTGTCGATCATGGCATGACCCCTCCATTCCTTCCCGTCATGTCCTCATGGATCGGCGGCTGTGGCAAGGGCTGTGGGCCGAAACGGGCCAGCAGTTCGGGATAGAGGTTCCACATGGCCAGGGGCCTGGCACCAGCATCCGGCACCATGCCCTCGGTCAGGGCAAGCCCGTCCAGCCGGTCCAGCAACCCGGCATCGCGCGACAGGATGTGCAGCGGCACAAGATGGTCGCGACCCTGGGAGATCCAGTCCAAAGCCGGGTGATCGCCCAGGATGATGACCAGCGCGTCGGCAGGTGCGCGCCGTACCAGCCAGTCGCCCAAGGCACGCAGGCTGTAATCCAGCGACCGCCCATAGGCGCCAGCCATGTCGCGGTAATCCGGGCGCAGGTCGGTCTGGGCATAGGAGCCGCCGTCATCCTGCCAGGGCGGCAGCGGTGTCCAGGGGGCGTGGCTGCTGGTCAGCACGATCTCCAGGAACAGCGGGCGGCCGTCGCCGGCCAGACGATCCGGGGTCAGACTGTCCAGCAAGGCCTGATCCGGCATCGGCGACCAGCCGAAGGCGGGACCGTCATAGGGGAAGGAGGTGCGGTCCAGCACCTGTTCGAACCCCCAGGCCGCACCTTCCAGCCATTGCACGGACAGGCCGGGCATGGCGGCAACGGTGCGCCAACCGGCCTGGCTCAAGTGGCGCACCAGCCCGCCACGGTCGGCGGCCAGCACCAGCTGCTGGGCCAAGGGCTGGTCCTGGCGGATGCCGGCGCGCAGCGTGCCATGGGCCAGCCAGCTGCGCCCGCCGATCACCGGGCTTTCCACAAGACCGGACCGGCAGCGGAATCCGGCGGCGGCCAGTTCCCCGTCCAGGGTCGCCAGCCGGTTGCGCACGGTTTCGGCCTGACGCGGGTCGGTCAGGGCGGAGAAACCGTAGGATTCGACCCAGGCCAAGATGATGGGGCGGCCACGCAGGGCGGAGAACAGTTTGTCATTCTCGACCCCTGCCGCCGGGTCATGGTCCATCGCGGCCCGCATCGCCACCTCCACCCGCTGCGCTTCGCGCCAGCGGGCGGCTTGCTCGGCGATGGCACCGACAGGTCCGCGATCCGCGGGCTGCAGCAGCTGCATTCCGGTCAGCGTCGCCAGCGCATAGCCCAAGCCGAACAGCAGGAGAGCGGGACGGCCGTGCCGCAGCCCCAACGGTGCCAGCGCCAGCCCGGCCAGCCAGCGGCAGAGCAGAAGCAGACTGCCCAGGCCGACGATCAGCCCGACGCCCAGGACCAGGCCGCCGGCACCGGTGGCCACCACATCCCAGAGCGCCGGGATCAAAGCGGGGTCGAAGGCCGGCTCGAACCGCCGGCCGGCGGCCATCATGGCCACCAGATCGGCCAGCCGCAGCAGCAGGACCAGCCAGCAGGCGCCACCCATCACCCAGGCGACTGCCGGCCCCGGCCGCACCCGTATCAGGGCCAGGGCGGCCAGCAGCAAAGGCAGTTCCAGGACAAGGCCGCGATGGTCGGGGGCCAGCATGTCGCCGGGAATGGCGGGCAGGCCCATCAGCAGGGACAGCGCCGCCAGACCAGCCAGGGCCGCCAGCCAGCGCCAAATATCAGCCGCCATAGCGGTGCAGCCGGGCGCCGTTGGCCCGCAGCCAGTCGCGATTATGCGCCACACCATCGGTCAGGCTGGCGCAGACGGCCCAGAAACGGGCGGAATGGTTCATCTCCTTCAGATGCGCCACCTCATGTGCCACCACATAGTCGAAGACTGGTTCCGGGGCCATGATCAGCCGCCAGCAATAGGACAGTCGCCCGTCGGGTGAACAACTGCCCCAGCGGGATTTGGTGTCGCGGATGCTGATGCCGGCGACGCGGGCGCCCAGCTTGGCCGCCTTCTCCTGCGACCGGGCGGACAGCAGGCGGCGGGCCTCCGCCTTCAGATAGTCGGCCACGCGGCGGGGCACGAACGCCAACTCCCCGCCCACGTGCAATTCATGGCTGCCGTCGGGCAGGGTGACGGGCTGTGGCGTGCGCCGGCCGTCGGGTGCATGGCGGATGACATGGTCGATGCCCAGGATGGGGACGACGGCGCCGGGCAGGAAGGGCACCTTGTCCGGCACGCAAGACAGGCGCTGGCGCAACCAGTCCATGTGCCTTCCCACGAACAGCCGCAGGTCGGCATCGGCGATACGCGGCGGGGTGGAGATGCGCACGATGTTGCGCGCCGTGTCCACCCGCATGGACAGCCGCCGCGCCCGTGCCGATACCCGCACCTCCACCGGCACCGGCACGCCGGCCATGGCCATCAGGCGCGGCGGCGGCAGGGCCGGGCGCTTCTTGGGCTTCGCCGTCGCGGGGGCCAGGATCTTGCGCAGGAAGTTCAAGGCGGGAACGGGGGCTCCGGGGGATGAGGCTGCCGCATCCTATCCGGTGCCGTCGCCCCCCGCCAGCGTCAACGCACCAGCACCTCCGCCGCCTGCCGGGTCTTTTCCACGGCATGCGCCACCTCGTCCACGGCACCGGAGATGCCGTTGATGTTGGAGGACACGGTAGTGACGGCCTGGGACATGCGTTGCATGTTGGCCGACATGCCGCGCGTCACGGCACTCTGTTCCTCCACGGCGGCGGACGTGGCGGTGACCAGTTCGTGGACCGAATGCACCGCGTCGCGGATGGCGTCCAAGGCCGTCGCCACCTCGCGCGACGAGCTCTGGATGCCATCGATTTCGGTAGAGATCTGGTCGGTCGCGCGGGCGGCCTGATTGGCCAGGTTCTTGACCTCCGACGCGACGACGGCAAAGCCGCGCCCGGCGTCGCCGGCCCGCGCCGCCTCGATCGTGGCGTTCAGGGCCAGCAGGTTGATCTGGCCGGCGATGTTCTGGATCAGGGCGACGATACCGTTCATCGCCTGGGCCGTGCTGGTCAGGCGGCCGGTGCAGGATTCCGCCGCTTCCGCCCGGGCAAACACGCTGTCGGCCGCCCCGCGCGACTTGGCCATGGACTGCGCGATCTCATCCACCGAGGCTGCCAACTCACCCGCGGCCGAGGCCACGGCCCGGACATTCTCTGCCGCGTCGCCGGCGGCGTCGTTGGCCTGGGAGGCCTGTGACTTGGACCGCCCGATTTCCGAATTGATCTCCCCGAAATTCTTGTCGATCAGGGATTTCAGGTTGCCCAGAAGGTCGACCTGCGCCGTGATGTCGTTGGCGAACTTGACGATCTTGGTGACCTTGCCCTTGTCGTCAAAGATCGGGTTATAGGCGCCTTCGATCCATACGACCTTGCCGTTCTTGCCGATGCGCTTGAACTGCGCCGCCTGATATTCGCCACGGCGCAACTTCTCCCAGAACTCGGCATAGTCGCGGCCCGCCCGGTATTCGGGCTCCACGAACATGCTATGATGCTTGCCCCTCACTTCCTCGCGCGTATAGCCCATGGATTTCAGGAAATTGTCGTTGGCGTCGATCAACTCGCCGTCCACGGCCAATTCCACCACAGCCTGGGACCGGTGGATGGCCTTCAACTGGGCGACGTAATCGACATTCATCAGCCGTTCGGCCGCGTTCGACCATTCCACCACATAGCCTACGCGCCTGCTGCCATCGGACAGCGGCGTGACCAGCAGGTCGAACACCCGCTTGCCGACATGGATTGTGGCGTTATGTGGCTTGGTCAGCGCCGACAGCATGCGGCGCTGATGTTCCGGCTTTTTATGGAAAATATCAATATTACTACCGATCAGGCGGGCAACGCTGAAATTTGGGAGTTCTTTCTTCAAATCATCTTCTGCATCGCGCATTAGTTGAATAACTGAAGGGTTCATATAGGTGATATTGAATTTCTCATCCGCGATCATGACATTGGTTCGCAGCGCGTCCAATGCATTTGCCATGTTCATTGTTTTTTGATCCACCCTGCCGATGCCGAACATTATCTGCTCCATTGGTTTGCCAACTTAACCAATTTTGCCTTTCAAACCGTGCACCGACAAATGCGTAATTGATTATATCACCTTCCGTATAGGGTGCGGTTCTCACAGGTCTGTGGGTGTGAGAAGAAAATGGCGGCGCTCTTCACGGGTGCCGCCATAACCGGATCAGCCGGTGATCACCCCTCCAGGCTGCGGGCGATGATTTCGTACACATCGCGCGACAGGTCGGGCGTGTGGGCCACGCGTTCCAGCGCCACCTTGGCCGCCGCCTGGCGTTCGCCATCATATTTGCGCCAGCGGGCGAAGGATTTGGCCATGCGGCTGGCCACCTGCGGGTTCAGCCGGTTCAGTTCAATCACCCGGTCGGCCAGGAACTCGTACCCCGATCCGTCGGCGGCGTGGAAGGCCGTGGCATTGCCAGTGAAGCCGCCCACCAGGGCATAGACCTTGTTGGGATTGCGGATGTTAAAGCCGGGATGGGCCAGCAGCGCCTGGACATTGGCCAGCGTGTCCGGGCGGGAAGAGGCGGCCTGGATCATGAACCATTTGTCCATGACCAGCGCCTCATCCTTCCATTTCTGCGCAAAGGCGGCCAGCGATGCGGCGCGTTCGGGCATGTCGCTGTCGGCGATCAGGGCGAGTGCGGTGATGACGTCGGTCATGCCGGTGGCCGTGCGGTACTGGGCCAGCGCCAGCTCCTTGCCCTCATCGTCATCGGTCGCCAGCAGATAGGCCAGCGAGGCGTTCTTCAGCGCGCGGCGGCCGATGGCCTCCGGACTGACACTGAAGTCACCCTGTTCGACATTGGCGTGGTATGTGGCCAGCAGGGATATGCGATGGGTGCGGCCGATGGCGGCGCGGACCAGGTCGCGGGCGGCATGGATGCCGTCCACGTCGATCTCGTCCATCAACTGGCCCAGATAGTTCTCCGACGGCAGGGTCAGGGCCAGGGCGGTGAAGGCGGGATCTTCGGCGCCGCGGGCGATGGTGGCGCCGATGGCATCGATGAAGCCCGTGGGCACCACCATGTCACGCCCGGCGGCCCGATCCGCCACTAGGCCCAGCAGCAGGCGCGAGGCCAGCGTCTGCCCGGCTTCCCAGCGGTTGAAGGGATCGCTGTCATGGGCCATCAGGAAGGTCAGGTCGGCATCGGTATAATCGAAACCCAGCTTCACCGGGGCGGAGAAGCCGCGGAACAAGGACGGCACCGGGGCGGCCGGCACGTCGATGAAGGTGAAGCTTTGTTCCGCCGCGGTCACGGGCAGGATGCGGGTGCCGGAAACGGCATCGCTTTCCCCTTCCAGCCGCAGGGCCAGGTCGCTGCCGTCCGGCCCCACCAGCCCGATGGCCACCGGCACCAGCATGGGCAGTTTCACCGCTTGGCCCGGCGTGGGGGCCAGCGTCTGGCGCAGCGTCAGGCGATAGGAGCGGGTGGTGGCGTCATAGGTGCCCTCGCCGCTGACCAGGGGTGTGCCGGCCTGGGCGTACCAAAGCTGGAACTGCTGCCAGTCAACGGACACATCCGGATTGGCATCGCGCATCGCTGCCAGGAAATCGTCCGTGGTCACCGCCTGCCCGTCATGGCGGGCGAAATAGAGGTCGATGCCCCGCCGGTACCCCGCTGCCCCCAGCAGCGTATGATACATGCGCAGAACCTCCGCCCCCTTCTCATAGACGGTGGGCGTGTAGAAATTGTTGATCTCGATATAGGTTTCGGGCCGCACCGGGTGGGCGGTGGGCCCCGCATCCTCCGCGAACTGCACCTGGCGCAGGCGGGTGACGTCCTGGATGCGCTTCACCGGGGCCGAATTCATGTCGGCGCTGAACTGCTGGTCGCGGAAGACGGTCAGGCCTTCCTTCAGGCTCAATTGGAACCAGTCGCGGCAGGTGACGCGGTTGCCCGTCCAGTTGTGGAAATATTCATGCGCCACCACCGCCTCAATCCCCAAGAAGTCGGTATCGGTGGCGGTGTCGGGGCGGGCCAGGATGTATTTGGTGTTGAAGACGTTCAGCGACTTGTTCTCCATGGCCCCCATGTTGAAGTCGCCCACGGCCACGATGTTGAAGATGTCCAGGTCATATTCCAGACCATAGACATCCTCGTCCCACTTCATGGATTTAATCAGGCTTTCCATGGCGTGGCCGCACTTGTCCTCATTCCCCGGCTCCACATAGATGCGAAGCGTCACGTCGCGGCCGGACGCGGTGCGGAAATTATCCTCGATAGGGACCAGCTTGCCGGCGACCAGCGCGAACAGATAGCAGGGCTTGGGCCAGGGGTCCTCCCACAGGGCCCAGTGACGGCCATCCGCCCCATCGCCCTGGTCCACCAGATTGCCGTTGGACAGCAGCACGGGGTAGAGCGCGCGGTCACCCTCCACCCGCACCTTGTACCTGGCCATCACGTCGGGACGGTCCTGGAAATAGGTGATCTTGCGAAAACCTTCGGCCTCGCACTGCGTGCAGTAATTCCCCGATGATTTATAGAGCCCTTCCAGGGCCGTGTTCTTTTCCGGATGGATGCGGGTGACGATCTCGATCTCCGCCTTATCGCCGGGCAGGTCGGTGATGGTCAGGTGGTCGGGTGTCAGGGCGTAATCATCGGGGCCCAGGGGGCGGTTGCCGACGGTGACGGACAGCAGTTCCAGCTCCTGTCCGTCCAGGACCAGGGGGCCGGGGCTGGCATCCAGGTTGCGGCGCAGGCCCAAGCGGGAAGTCACGATGGTGCCGCCGTCGCGCAGATCGAACGATAGATCGACGGTTTCGATCCACCAGGCGGGAGCGGCGTAATCCTTCAGAAGGATGGCCCTCGGCGAACCCTTGTCCATGACCCTATTTCCCTGATGTCAGCGTGAGCGGCACCGCGGCGGCGCGCGGTTGGGGGGCAGGATAGGCCATCGCCCGGCGGGTCAGGTAAAAAATTTCACTGTCCCGGCGCGCCCATCCCCTTATCATCGCTATCGATGTCAGGGGCCGGGTCCGGAGGGTGGATGTATCTGGAATTGACCACGTCGGATGTGGTGATCCTGTCGGGGGCCGCCGCCTGCCTTGTGGCCATCGTGCTGCTGGAAATGCTGCGGGTGGTCATCCCCGACATCTATGAATGGGTGGCCGACCATGACAAGGTGCGGCGAGAGACCAAGGAGGGGCAGGCCGCCCTGGAAAAGCTGATGGCCCGCAACCGCGAACAGGCCGCCCACCGTGACCGGCGCAACGCCGAACGGTTCCGGATGAAGTCGCAGCTGTCGCGGCTGGAGATGACACTGGGGGCGGTGGAGCGCGACCGGGTGGAGATCTGGCACGAGCTGGGCCGCCAGGGCGTGGCCGACAGCCTGTATACCGGCCGCGTCGCCAACCGTCTGCTGGCTGATCAGGCGCAGCGCGATTTCGACAGCGCACCCGTCATCTGGCGCTATACCAACAATATCCGCGTCTGGGCACCGGGGGAGCGCAATGCCCGCCAGATGCTGGCCACGGAGTTTCCGGCCGATTCGGGCTTCGCGTTGCAGGAACTGACCTTCGTTGGCACGGGCCGCGCCGCGGGTGACGTCTGATGGCCAGCTGGATGAACCTGGTCAGCCTGCTGGCCCTGGCATTGGCCGGTGCCGGCATGGTGATGGCCGCCCGCCGCATCATGCGCGTCATCAAGCAGGTGGAACGCAAATTGTCCCGCGCCGTGGATGAAAAGAATATGGTGGCCGCCGCATTGCGCCATGCCAAGAAGGAGGAGGCGGCCATCCGTCAGGCGCTGGAGGAGGCGGCTCGCCATATCGTGCAGATGACCGGCATCATCACCATGGCGGAAACCCGGATCGAAAGGCTTCGCGCGGCGCCGCGCCGGGTGGTTTCCATGCTGGATCGGCAGTGGAACAGATTCGACCGTCTGTGGTGCGTGAAGGCCACCAATCCGTCGCTAAGCGGCTGGGCTGATGGAAAGACACTGTACGGTTTCTCACGATCGGGTGATGATCTAGCCCGACGGGTGGCGGCGGAATATCCGCCGGGTGATGGCTTTGTTATCGGCACGCCCCTGATTGTCGATCTGGCGGATGACGGGGGTGGGTCTGTCGCGGTAGACCAGTCAAGGGGCGCTTCGGGATGACGGGCGGGGGCAAGATGGATTTCCAGGTGGCCGGTGAAACGCTGGACAGGGCCGAATGGACCCGGATGGCCGGGGAACTGGGCCTGCCGATGGCCGATGGCGGCCCGCACGCCGAGGCGGCCCTTGTGCGGCTGGTGGCTGAAGGGGCGGCGGCGGAGCTGATGGCGGCGTTGCGGTCTGGCTGTGCCGCGATCATTGAACAGGGCCCGGCGGGAACGCTGCCGGCGGAAAAGCTGAGGGCGGCGCTGGCGGCCGGGCATCTGCTGGTCTCGCTGACCACGCGGCTGGCCTGGACGCTGGATACGGCGGCGCAGTTCTGCGAAGGGCTGCTGGCGCGCGGCCTGCTGCCGGTGACGGTGCGCCATGATGCCGAACTGTCGCTGCATGAGGCCATCATCAACGCCGTCCTGCATGGCAATCTGGCCATGGGCGGGTCGCTGGTCGATGATCCCAGCCAGTTCGACGCCTTCTGCCAGCGGCTGACCGCCACCCTGGCCGATCCGGACCGGGCCAACCGCCGCATCGACCTGTCGGCCTGGATTGCCGATGGGCATCTGCATATCCGCATCGCCGACCAGGGCGGGGGCTATGACCCAGACAGCATCCGCCCGCCGGTGAATGTGGAGGCCAAGTCGGGCCGCGGGCTGGAGATCATGCGTGTCATGTCCTCCGGCCTGACCGTCACCGATGGCGGCCGCACGGCGACGCTGGCCTTTGCGTTGTGAGTGCGATGGTCATGGCACATGACCATCGCAGGCCGGCGACGGCCGGCCCGGCGCCCATGCGCCGTGAGCCAAGGGCGCGGATGCGCCCGCCCGGCGATTGAGGGAGCAACAAAGTGACAGAGTTTATTGTTCACCAGGGCGACATCACCGCCCTGGACGTGGATGTCGTGGTCAATGCCGCCGCTCCGGGTCTGGGCGGCGGGACCGGTGTGTCGCGGGCCATCCATGAAGCGGCGGGGCCGGACCTGTTCGCGGCGGCTGCGGCGCTGGGCCCGGTGGGGCGCGGCGATGCCGGCATTACGGCTGGCTTCAACCTGAAGGCGCGCTGGGTGGTGCATGCCGTCGGGCCGGTGTTCATCACCGGCAAGATGGGAGAGGACAAGGTCCTGGCCCGAACCTATCGCCGTGCCCTGGAACTGGCCGTGACCCAGCGCGCGCGGTCCATCGCGCTGCCTGCCATCTCCACCGGCGCCTATCGCTTCCCCAAGGAACTGGCGGCACAGGTGGCGGTGGCCACGGTGCGAAGCTTCGTCACGGAACGGCCGGATGCCCTGGATCGGGTCTTGTTTGTCGCCACGGGAGGGGACAACATCAAGGCATTGAAGGCGGCGCTGGTCGCCTGAACGCCAACAAGAGCGGAGGAAAGCATGCCCACTGTCGTCATCACCGGCGCCAATCGCGGCATCGGCCTGGAATTCGTGCGCCAGTACGCGGCCGATGGCTGGACGGTCATCGCCACCTGCCGCGATCCGGCACAGCCCGGCGGGCTGGCCGGGGTGACGGGGGTGGAAGTGATGGGCCTGTCCGTGGATGATCCGGCCGCCATCAAGATTTTTGCGGCGGCGCTGAAGGGTCGGTCGATCGATTTGCTGATCAACAATGCCGGCATCATGGGGCCGGACCTGCCCGCCCAGTCCAAGGACGGGATCGATGTCGATGGCTGGCTGCTGGCGCTGAAGGTCAATGCGCTGGCCCCCATCCTGCTGGCCCAGGCGCTGAAGCCCGCCCTGGCGGCCGGTGCCAAGGTGGCCACCGTGTCCAGCCAGCTGGGCTCCATCGCGGAGAATGAGAGCGGGGGCATGTATGCCTATCGCGCGTCCAAGGCCGCCATCAACATGGGTAACCGCAGCCTGGCCGCCGACTGGCGTGACGATGGCATCACCTGCATCGTGCTGCATCCCGGCTGGGTACAGACCGATATGGGCGGGCCCAAGGCGCCGGTGACGCCACCCGACAGTGTGGCCGGCATGCGCCGGGTCATCGCCGGTGCCACCCCGGCCGACAGCGGCGCCTTCTTCGCCTATGATGGGCGCCGTATTCCCTGGTGACGGGAGGTTCCGCGATGCGTGCTGCACCCATCGACTTCTATTTCGACTTCGCTTCGCCCTATGCCTATCTGGCTGCCGCCCGCATCGATGCGCTGGCCGAAGGCTGGGGCAGGGCGGTGCGCTGGCGGCCCATCCTGCTGGGCGCCGTGTTCAAGGTCACCGGCGCCGTGCCCCTCCTGAACAAGCCGCTGCTCAGCGAATACCTGCGTCATGATGTGCCGCGCTGCGCCCGGCTGTGGAGTGTGCCCCTGCACCAGCCGCTGCCCCAGGCCTTCGGATCGCTGGCGGCGGCGCGCGCCTTCTATTGGCTGGACCAGACGGGCGGGGAACATCCCCCGGCGTCCCTGGCCCGCGCCCTGTTCCACGCCCATTGGGCGGAGGGGCGCGACATGGCCCTGCCGGAGAATGTGCTGGACGTTGCCGCCAGCCTGGGCCTGGAACGCGACGCGGTGGAGGCGGGCATCGCCGAGCCGTCGGTAAAGGAAAGGCTGCGGGCAGAGACGGAGGAGGCCATCACGCGCGGCGTGTTCGGTGCCCCCTTCTTCTTCGTAGACGGGGAGCCGTTCTGGGGAGCCGACCGCATGGAGCAGATGGGGGAATGGGTGGGAAGGGGCGGGTGGTGAGGGGTCACAGCCGGCGGGGCCAGCGTTGGGCGCTATGCAGGACGGTCAGGATGATGATTTCTTTCCCTGTGATCCTGTAGCCCACGATGTAGGGCGTATCCGGGACTACGAGTTCCCGTGTGTCCCGGCAGCGGCCGGCGCGACCCAGGAGCGGTAAGGTCCGCAGATTCAGGGCGCGGACGACGATCCGTTGCATCACCCGGTGAGCGGCGGCCGGGTCATCCTGGGCGATTACCGCGCCGATCATTTCCAACCGATCAACGGCCCGCAGGGTCCAGCGCAGTTTCAGGGACAGGTCAGCCGTCAAGCCGAACCCCGAAGCGGCCAAGCACCTGGGCGATCCGTTCATCGCTGGCGAAACGGCCCTGTTCGGCATCGGCGATGCCGGCTTCCAATTCCGCCACCGCGTCGGCTTCTTCGGTCAGGAACTGCCGGAGGGCTTGTTCCGCCACTTCCTCGCGCGGGCGATCCAGGCGGGTGGCCATCTCGTCCAGCAAGGCGCTGGTGCTGTCGGAAAGGCGCAGGGTGATGGCGGACATGGGCTGGGGACCTTCACGCATCAGTATCCGGGCAGTTTAGCGCCCAATGCCGCCGCCGTCACCCCACATCCACCCCGTCCAGATCGTAGAGCAGGCCGAAGCGGGGGCGGGCTTTGGCCCAGTCGTCGGCCAGCATCTCGAACAGATGCACGTCGCGCGGTTCCCCGTTCTTCAGGGCGTGCTGCTTCAGCACGCCGACATGGCGATAGCCCAGCAGCGTCTGGCCCTTCAGCACCTTGGCATTGTCCGCGAAGATCTGGTTCACCACCTTGCGCAGGCCCAGCCGGTGGAAGCAATGGTTCAGCACAGGTGCGAAGTTCAGGGCGCCGATGCCGGTGCGCCCGCGCCGGTCGCCCATATAGGCGCCGATGCTGCCGATACCCCAGGCGGGCTGCGTGATGCTGATGCTGGTATAGCCGACATCAACCCCGTCCACCTGGATAATGCGGTGCAGATAATCCGCCCGATTATTGCAGCGGTCGATCCAGGCGCGCTGCTTGTCCAGGTCGTCATCGATATCGGTGAAGCTGTTGCCCGTCACTTCCGGCAGGCGGCGCCAGACCAGCAGCATCGTGGCATCGTCCAATGTCGGCGGCCGGAAGGCCAGGGCGTGACCGGTCATGCCGTGCGGCCCCCATCGACCACCATCGACGTGCCGGTGATCCAGCGGGCGGCATCCGACAGCAGGAAGCAGATGGCGTTGGCCACATCGTCGGGATGGCCGAAGCCCAGGGGCTGGAGCTTTTCCAGCTTGTCAATCTGCTCGGCGTTCAGCTTCTCGAACCCGCGTTCGATCAGCTCCGTCATCACGATGCTGGGCACCACGCAATTGACGCGGACGGCATCGGGCAGCAATTCGGCCGACAATCCCTTGGTGGCGGCGATGATGCCACCCTTGGCTGCCGCATAGACGACATTGGCGGGTGACGCCGCCGTGGCGGCGGTGGAGGAGATGTAGACCAGGCTGGATTTTTCCGCCTTCACCCCCTTTTGCCGCAGACCCTTGGCCAGGGCCAGTGCAGCGCCCAGGTTGGTGCGCATCACCTCGTCAAAGAAGTCGGCCTGGAAGATGCGGATGGGGCGCAGGGTTTGGATGCCGGCGCAATGCGCGACCCCGTCCAGGGGACCGTTGGCCGCCGCCACCGCCTTCATCCAGCCGGGAATGGTGTCGATGGCCGACAGGTCGAAGGCATCGGCGCGATGCCCCTCGCCCGGCAGGTCCGCCCGGGTCGCGGCCAGCCGTGCCTGGTCACGGCCGGTCACGGTCACCCGGGCTCCCAGTCGCGCCGCCAGCACCGCGGTGGCCCGGCCGATGCCGGCAGAGGCGCCGGTGACCAGGATGTGGCGGCCGGACAAGTCCATGGGGTTGATGGTGGCGGGCATCAGATCACCCCTTGATGATGCGGGTCAGTGCGGCGACGACGCGATCATGGTCGGCCATTGACATGGCGGGGAACAGCGGCAGCGACAGGCAGCGATCGTACCAGGCCTGCGCCCCGGCCAGGACCAGATCGCCATAGAGGCGGCGGTAATAGGGCTGGGTATGGACGGGGATGTAATGCACCTGGCTGCCGACCCCATCGCGGCGGAGTGCCGCCATGAAGGCGGCCCGGTCCATGCCCAGGGCGGCGAAATCGATCAGGGCGACATAGAGATGCCAGCCGGCCTGCACGCCCGGCATCTTTCCGGCCGGCCGCAGCAAGGGGGCCAGGGGGGCCAGCGCCTGGTCATAGGCATCGACCAGGGTCTGGCGGGCGCGGACAAAGGCGTCCAGTTTGGACAGCTGCGACAGGCCCAGGGCCGCCTGGATATCCGTCATCCGGTAATTGAAACCGGGTTCCGGCATCTCATAATACCAGGGATTGGGCGTGCCATCGGCGGCGGTGGCCGCGGCCGGATCGGTGAAATCCGCCGGGTCGCGGGTCATGCCATGGCTGACGGCGGCGCGCACGCGCCGGGCCAGCGCATCGTCATTGGTGGTGACCATCCCGCCCTCACCCGTGGCCATGGTCTTCACCGGATGGAAGGAGAAGCAGGCCAGGTCCGACCGGTCGCAGGCACCGACGAAAACCGGCGTGCCGTCCGCCCCGGTCAGGCGCGTGCCCACGGCGTGGGCAGCATCCTCCACGATGGCCAGACCCCGTTCACGGGCCAGCGCCGACAGTCCCGTCATATCGGCCGTCTGCCCGGCCAGATGCACCGGCGCCAGGGCGCGCACGCGCCAGCCCATGGCATCGGCTCGCGCCATGGCATTCTCCGCATCCTGGCGGCGCATCAGGCCCGTGTCGGGATCGGTATCGGCAAAGACCACCTGGGCGCCGACATAACGCACGGCATTGGCCGTGGCCAGGAAGGTGACGCTGGGCACCACGACAGCATCATCCGGCCCCAAATCCATTGCCATCATCGAAACATGCAGGGCCGCCGTGGCATTGGCACAGGCGATGGCGTGGCGGGCCCCCACCTTTTCGGCAAAGGCCCGTTCGAACCAGCCGACGGAGGGGCCTTGCGTCAGCCAATCGCCGCGCAGCACCTGTTCCACGGCGGCGATGTCGGCCTCGTCGATCCATTGCCGACCATAAGGCAGGAAGCCCCTGGTCACGAAGGCCGCTCCAGCAAGGCCCGCATCGCGTCGTCGGACAGCCATTGTGGGTTGGTGTCGCTGCGATAGCTGAACCCGTCGGGCACGCCCGTGGCCCCCTGCTTGGCATAGGGGCCGCGGTCCCACCAGTTGAAGGCGGGTTCGATAATATAGCGGTCGGGCAGTTCCACGGTCTGGCGTGCATCATCCTCGGTGATCATGATCTCGTGCAGCTTTTCCCCCGGCCGGATGCCGACGGTGCGATGGGGCAGGTGCGGGGCCATGGTGCGGGCCAGATCCACGATGCGCATGGACGGGATCTTGGGCACGAAGATCTCTCCGCCCTGCATCATGGCGAAGGAGGAGGCGACGAAATCCACGCCCTTGTTCAGCGTGATCCAGAACCGTGTCATCCGCTCATCCGTGATGGGCAGGTCCTTGGCCCCCTCTTCGATCAGCTTGCGGAAAAAGGGGACGACGGAACCGCGGGAACCCACGACATTGCCATAGCGCACGGCGGCAAAGCGGGTACCAACGGAACCCGACAGGTTGTTGGCGGCCACGAAAATCTTGTCCGAGGCCAGCTTGGACGCGCCATAGAGGTTCACGGGGCTGGCTGCCTTGTCGGTGGACAGGGCCACCACCTTCTTCACCTTGTTGGCAATGGCGGCCTGCACCACGTTTTCCGCCCCGTTGATATTGGTGCGGATGCATTCGATGGGATTATATTCGGCCGTGGGCACATGCTTCAGCGCGGCGGCATGGATGCAATAATCCACCTCGCGCATGGCCATGGACAGGCGCTGCTGGTCGCGGACATCGCCGATGAAGAAGCGCAGCACGTCGCGGTTATCCATGTCCGCGAATTGCTGCTGCATCTCATATTGCTTGAACTCGTCACGCGAAAAGATGACCAGCCGGCGTGGCTTGCCAAATTTCAGCAGAAAACGGGTGAATTGCCGGCCGAAGGAGCCGGTGCCGCCGGTGATCAGGACGGACGCGCCCTTGAACAGGGCGGGGGCGCGGGTGGTTTCTGTGGTCATCGGGCATCCGGTCCGCTGGCGGGCGATGGTGCATGCTAGCCAGTTTGGCCGGCAGGGTTAAGTATTTCCGCAGATTAACGCTTTCCATTGTCGTCATCCGGGTTGGAGCAGGCGTGACGCATGGGCTAAGGTGGCCGCTGCCCGCCCCCAACGGACCCGAAATGGACCGGAAAAGCCCGCCCAAAGCCGACTCGCCCGCCCAGTTGCTGGACGCCGCCATGGCGTGCCATCAGCGGGGCGACCTGGATGCGGCCGTGACCGGTTACAGGCGATTGCTACAACAGCTGCCCGGTAATACCGATATCTCCCATCTGCTGGGTCTGGCGCTGTGGCAGACGGGGGCGCGTGACGAGGGGCTGGGGCTGGTGCTGGCGGCGGCCAGGGCCGCGCCCGGATCGGCAGCGATCCAGAACAATCTGGGCGGCATGCTGATGCAGGATCGGCAGTTCGCGGCGGCGGAACGGGCCTTCCGCGCCGCGTTGGCCGTCAATCCCAAGCTGGTGGATGCCTGGTCCAACCTGGCGGCCGTGTCGCTGGAACAGAACAAGGCGGAAGCGGCGGAGAAGGCGGCACGGCAAGCGCTGGCCGCCGATCCCGCCCGCGCCGATGCCTGGTCCAACCGCGGCGTGGCCTTGCTGGAACTGGGCCGGTTCGCAGAGGCGGAGACCTGTCAGCGCAAGGCCCTGGAACTCAACCCCGCCATGGCCGTGGCCCATGCCAATCTGGGAACGCTGCTGCGCCGGCGCGGCGATGCGGGGGCAGTGGCCGCCTTTCGACGCGCCCTGGAACTGGATGGCGATCAGCCCGTGGCGCGCTTCAACCTGGCCCTGGACCATCTGGCCCATGGACGGTTGCAGCAGGGTTGGGACGATTACCAGGAACGGTTCCGCGCCCGCCAGCGCCAGCCGCAGCGCGATCTGGACCTTCCCTTCTGGCAAGGGGAGATGCTGAAGGGAAGGCATCTGTTGATCTGGCCGGAGCAGGGGCTGGGCGACGAGGTGCTGTTCGCTTCAATCTTCCCGGATCTGGCCGGGCTGGACGGACCGGTCACGGTGGAGTGCGAGCCCAGGCTCGTGCCGCTGTTCGCCCGGTCCTTCCCGCATCTGTGCGTGGCGGCGGCTGGTGCGACGTCGACGGCCGATCTGCAGATCGCGGCCGGCAGCCTGTCCCAGCTAGCGCGGCCGGCCCTGCCGCGTTTTCCCGGCACGCCCTGGCTGCGGGCGGATGCGGCGCGGGTGGAACATTGGCGGCAGGCATTGGCGCAGGGCGGGCCGGCGCTGACCATCGGTTTCTGCTGGCGCAGCGGGATGAAAGGTGGGGATCGCACGGGGCTTTATCCGGAACTGGCGGATTTCGGGCCGCTGTTCGCGCTGCCGGGTATCCGCTGGGTGCCGCTGCAATATGATCTGGACGATCCGGCGACGGCGGCGGAATTGGCGACAGGGGTGCCGGACGGGCTGGACCTGTTCCGGCCGGACCTGGACCTGCGCGACGATCTAGACGGGGTGGCGGCGCTGATGGCGGCGCTGGATCTGGTGGTCAGTGCCGCCACGTCGGTATCGGAACTGGCCGGTGCCCTGGGCGTGTCCGTCTGGCGGGTGGGCAGCGACGATGACTGGACGCGTCTGGGGGCGGGGGTAAGGCCCTGGTACGGCACCACGCGTTGTTTTTCAGTTATCGAGGGACGCGGTTTCCCGGAATTGCTGACCAGCATGGCCAATGAACTGGTCCGGATGCGGTCCGCAATGGTGCCGCCGGGCGACGCCGACACGCTGTTCCGGCAGGGAACGGCCCTGCTGCGCGCGGGACAGGCGGCGGACGCGGTGGTAGTGCTGGAACAGGCGGCGGTGCAGCGCCCCGGCCATGCCCCCACCCTGTCGCGGCTGGCCGGCGCCCTGCGTGCCATGGGCCGGCCGGCGGATGCGCGGGCGCGCTATGCCCAGGCGCTGGCCTTGCAGCCCGGCAATCCCGTACCCCAGGTCAATATTGCGCTGTGCCGGATCGACGAGGGCGACCTGGACGGGGCGCAGGCCGATCTGGCCGTTGTTTTGGTAGCCTATCCCGGTATGGCGGCGGCCCATGACGCACTGGGACTGGTGCGACAGGGTCGGGACGATCCCGCCGGTGCCGTGGCGGCGCATCGCGCGGCGGTGGAGGCCGATCCCGGTCTGCTGTCGGGCTGGGTCAATCTGGGCACCGCCCTGCGGTCCTGCCATCGCTTCGCGGAGGCGGTGGCGGCCCTGACGCGGGCGCGCGATATCGATCCCGACCGGGTGGAGGTGTGGGCCGGCCTGGGCTATGCCCTGTTCCGTACCCGGGATCAGGCGGGGGCGGAGGCGGCGTTGCAACGGGCGCTGTCCCTGGTGCCGGATTATCCGCCGGCCCTGATCGACCTGGCCCGCATCCGGGACCTGCAGGGGCGCAGCGCGGAAGGGCGGGCGCTGCTGGATCGGGTGCTGGCGGTCGATCCGGGCAATATCCTGGCCCGGTTCAACCGCGGCCATCTGCTGCTGGCCCATGGCGCGACGGAGCAGGGGTGGAGCGATTACCGCGCCCGTTTCGCGGCGGGGCAGGCCACGCCCGACCGGCGCTTCGCCATACCGGCCTGGCATGGGGAAGATGTGGCCGGCCGCCGCCTTCTGGTCTGGCGCGAACAAGGGTTGGGGGACGAGATTCTGTTCACCGGTCTGGTCTGTGACCTGATCGCATTGGGGGCCAGGGTCGTCGTGGAGTGTGACCGGCGGCTGGTGGGTCTGATCGCCCGGTCCTTTCCCGGCGTGACGGTGCGGGCGGAGACCGATAATCCGCGCGACGCGGATTTCCATTGCGCCATGGGTGACTTGCCCGGCCTGCTGCGCCCCGTCCCGTCCCGGTTTGCGGCGGCGCAGCCCTGGATGCAGCCGGACCCGGCGCTGGCCGCGACGATGGCGGCCCGGTTGTCCACCCTGCCGGCGGGCCTGCGCGTCGGCTTCTGCTGGCGGTCGCGCAACCGGGAGGGGGACCGGGCCCAGGGATATCTGGGCCTGCGCGATCTGGTGCCGCTGCTGTCGCTGCCGGGCATCGTGCCGGTCAGCCTGCAATATGACGGGGCGGAGGCGGAGATCGCGGCCCTGGGCCGTCAAACGGGGATGAAGGTCCATGCCTTCCTTGATATCGACCTGACCGACGATCTGGAAAGTGCCGCCGCCCTGACGGCGGGGCTGGATCTGGTGATCAGTGCCGCCACGGCGGTGGGGGAGATGGCGGGGGCGCTGGGCGTGCCCGTCTGGCGTTTCCAGAACGGGCGGGACTGGAGCGGGCTGGGCACGGCCGCGCGCCCCTGGTTCCCCGGCATGCGCCTGTTCATGGAGGCGGAGGTGATCGATACCGTCACCCCCATGGTCCGCGTCCTGTCGCGGCTGCTGCACCCCGCCGATCCGGCGCCGCCGACCCTGGCGGCGGTGGTGGAACGCCACCAGGCGGGTGACCTGGGGGAAGCGGAGACGGGATACCGCGCAGTGCTGGCGGCCGATCCCGACGATGTGGATGCCCTGCATCTGTTGTCCCAGGTGCTGATGCAGACTGCGCGTGAACGTGAGGCGCTGGCATTTGTGGACCGGGCGTTGGAACTGGACCCGGATTTCGCGGCCGCCCACAATACGCGCGGCGCATTGCTGAAGGCATTGGGCCGGTTTGCCGAAGCGGAGAAGGCGTTCCGTCGGGCCCTTTCCCTGCGCGCCGATTTCGCAGAGGCCTGGACCAACCTGGGTGCCGCCCTGGTGGCGCTGCGCCGTTATGGCGAGGCGGAAAAGGCGCACCGGCGGGCCCTGGCGCAGAGGCCTGACTATCCGCGCGGGTTGATCAATCTGGGCGTGACGCTGCGCCATCTGGGCCGATACGCGGAGGCGGCGCAGCACCATCGCCAGGCCCTGGCGCTGGCGCCCGGCATGGCCGATGGCTGGAGCGACCTTGGCCTGTGCCTGGGATATATGGGCGACATGACGGAGGCGGCGCGGTGTCAGGAACAGGCCCTGTCCGTTGATCCCACCTATGCGGAGGCGGCCGTCAACCTGGCGATGCTGCAGGTGGGCCTGGGCACGGTGGCGGCGGCACGGGCGACGCTGGCCAGCGCGCTGGCCATCCGGCCGGGCTTTGCCCGCGCGCTGTACAATGACGGGCTGCTGGCCCTGTCGGTGGGCGACCTGGACGCGGGCTGGGCCGGGCATGAGGCGCGGTTCGCCAGTGGGGAGGTGGCATGGGGTCGTCCGCCCGCCATTCCCCGCTGGAATGGAGGGCCCCTGAACGGACGTCACCTCCTGGTCTGGCGCGAACAGGGGTTGGGCGACGAGGTGATGTTCGCCGCCCATTACGGCCGGCTGGCACGGTTGGGCGGGCCGGTGACGCTGTGGGCGGAGCCGCGCCTGGTGCCCATCCTGGCCCGCGCCTTCCCCTTCGCCACGGTGCTGGCCGAGGGCGGCCCGGTGGACGTGGATTGCCAAGCGCCGGCGGGCAGCCTGCCCTTGCTGCTGGCGCCCGCCCTCGCCGGTTGGGAGGGGGCTGCCTTCCTGGTGCCGCGACCCGATCTGGCGGTGCTCTGGCGGGAACGGCTGGCGGCCCTGCCGCCGGGCCTGCGGCTGGGCCTTTGCTGGCGCAGCCAGCTGCGCACGGCGGCGCGCGATGCCGGCTATACCGAACTGGCGGACTGGCTGCCCCTGTTGCGTCAGGCCGGCGTGCAGATCGTGTCGCTGCAATATGACGGCGGGGCGGCGGAGATCGACGCACTGGCGGCGGCGCACGGATTGGTGCTGCACCGCTGGGACGGGGTCGATCTGCGTGATGATCTGGAAACGGCGCTGGCCCTGACGGCGGGGCTGGATCTGGTGATTACCGTCGGCACGGCGGTGGGGGAGATGGCGGGCGCGCTGGGCGTGCCGGTCTGGCGCCTGTCGGCCGAAATCGACTGGACGCGGATTGGCACCGGCTGCCGCCCCTGGTTCGCCAGCATGCGGCTGTTCCCCATCCCACCGGGTGAAGGGGCGGCGGGGCAGGTGCCCGCCATCGTCAACGCCCTGGCGGGGATGAAGGGTGACGGGGAACCGGCGGGGGATCCCGCCCTTTGGCTGGAGCGCGCCATCGAGCGGCAGAAGGGGGGGGACCCGGCAGGTGCCATCCCGCTCTACCGCGCCATCCTGGCACGCCAGGGGGAACAGCCGGTGGCGCTGCACCTGCTGGGTCTGGCCCTGCAGCAGACGGGGCGCGCGGCGGAAGGGGAGCCCTTCATGGAACGGGCGGTGGCCGCCGCTGCCGACTATGTCGCCGCCTGGATCAATCTGGGCAATCTGCGCCAGGAGCTGGGACGGCCGGCGGCGGCAGAGACGGCCTATCGTCGGGCCCTTGCCCTGCGCCCCGCTGATGCCGGCGCCTGGACCAACCTGGGCAATGCCCTGCGGGCCCAGGGGCGGCTTGAGGAAGCGGCGAAGGCCCATCAGCGCGCCATCGGGTTTGACCGTGCCAATCCTGTCCCCCATGCCAATCTGGCCACCATCTTGAAGGAGATGGACCGGCCGGCGGATGCGGCAGCGGCCTATCGCCATGCCCTGGCCCTGGGCGGTGGGGAGGCGGCGCTGCGGGCCGGGCTGGGCGATGCGCTGCGCATGATGGGCGATAGTGCCGGCGCGCAGGCGGAACTGACGGCGGCCCTGGCGCTGGACGCGGACCAGGCGGAGGCCTGGAACAGCCTGGGCCGGCTGGCGGCGGACCCGGTCATTGCCCGCCGGCATTACCAGCGGGCGCTGGCGGTGGAGCCCGGTTTGGCCACGGCGCGGTACAATCTGGGCCTGCTGGATCTGTCGGAAGGGGCGCTGACATCCGGTTGGGATGGCTATGCCGCGCGGTTCAACGGCACACCGTCGATCCGGGGGCGCAGCCTGTGCCTGCCGACATGGCGGGGAGAGGACCTGACGGGCAAACGGCTGCTGGTCTGGGGGGAGCAGGGGCTGGGTGACCAGCTGATGTTCGCCGCCCTTTATCCGGCCTTGCTGGAACGATGCGGCCATCTGGTGATCGAGGCGGATGCGCGTCTGGCGTCGCTGTTCACCCGCGCCTTTGCGCAGGCCACGGTGCGCGGACCGACATCGGACCCGCGCGACGCCGCGTTTGCCGTGGCGGCCGGCGATGTGCCGGGGTTGCTGTGGCAGCGGCTGGGCGACATCGCACCCGTCCCCTATCTGCGCCCGCGCGCCGATCTGGCGGTGCGCTGGCGGGAACGGCTGGCGGTGTCGGGGCTGGGGCCGGGGTTGAAAGTCGGGGTATGCTGGCGGTCGGCGCGGATCAATGCGGAACGCGCGGGCTCCTATTTCCCGCTGGCCGCACTGGCGCCCGTCGCGTCTCTGCCCGGAGTGACGCTGGTGTCCCTGCAACGGGGCGCGTGGCGGGAGGATTGGGACGCGGCGGATTTCCCCGTCACGCGCTTCGACGATCTGGACCTGGATGATGATCTGGAGGGGCAGGCGGCGCTGATGTCGGGGCTGGATCTGGTGATCACCGCTCCGTCGGCGGTGGGGGAACTGGCCGGGGCGTTGGGCGTACCCGTCTGGCGCCTGGGCCCGCCGGACTGGACCCGGCTGGGCACCGGCGTGCGGCCCTGGTTTCCCACGATGCGCCTGATGGACCAGGGGCAGGGAATGGCGGTGGCGCTGGCGGATATGGCGCGTTGGCTGGCAAGCCTCAAATAGAAACGCCGCCGGCCTTTGGGGGCCGGCGGCTTCGATTGGGCTTTGATCAGAACTTGACGTTCACGCCGGCCGTGACGGTGCGGCCGATGCGGGTTTCGAACAGGGTATCCTGACGCTTGCTGTCGACATACAGGCGGTTCTGCTCGTCGGTCAGGTTCTGGGCCTCCAGGATCAGCTTGATCTCCGGCGTGACATTGTAGGAGGCGGATGCGTCGACATAGACGGTGGACGCGTTGCCCTGCAGGTCACTGCCCGGCGAGGCCGGGATGCCGCGGATGAAGCTGTCGCGGTAATTGGCCGTGGCGCGGATCGAGAATTCGTCATTCTCGTAATAGAGTGTGCCCGACATGGTGTTCTTGGACAGACCCACCAGATCGGCCGTGGTGGTCACGGTGGGCACGCCGCCGGCCGAGGCCAGGATGTAATTGATCTTGGAAGTGACGCGCGTGTAGTTGGCCAGCACGCCGAAATCGGCGAAGAAGCCGTCCAGGAAGGTGAACGGGATCTGGGCGTTGATCTCAAACCCCTTCAGCGGGCCGCCCGGCGTGTTGAACGGACGGGAGACCGTGAAAATCTCGGTGGGCAAGGTGTTGGACCCGTCCAGCAGGGCGTTGGGCAGGCCCAGGTCGGTAAAGGGCATCTGCGAGTTCACGTTCTGGATGAAGCTCTTGATGTCCTTATAGAAGTACGCGACCGACAGCAGCGAGCCGGGGCGGAAATACCATTCCGCCGCCACGTCGAACGTGTTGGCGCGGATCGGGTCCAGGAACGGGTTGTTGATATTGCCGATGCGGGTGACGGGGTTGATGCCGCTGGTCGGGGACAGGATGCCCAGTTCGGGACGGGCCATGACCTTGGCACCCGACAGGCGCAGCAGCACATCGTCGGCGGCTTCCACCACGACATTGGCCGACGGCAGCCAATCGTCATAGGAATGGTTGACCTCGGAGAACTGCCCGACCACGCCGGTGGGCGAGGTGGTGCCGGCCGGCGGGGCGACGGAGATATAGCCCGACGCCAGCATGTCGGTCTTCACATAGCGCAGGCCGACATCGCCGCGCACCGGCATGTCCGCCGCGTCCGTCAGGTCGAAGGTACCCATGACATAGCCGCTCTTCACCCGCTCACGGATGCGGGTGCGGGTGCCACCGCAGGTATAGTCGCAGCTGCGGATGCTGTCGGTGTCGAATGCGTCCTTGAACTTGTCCAGGTCGATGGCGGCCCAGCTGTCGGGCGCGTTCTCACCCCACAGACTGTCCAGTCCGGTGATGGTCTTGGTGATGGAGGAGAGCGTCGTGCCGGCCGGCAGGGCGCGGACGGCGGCGTCGGCCGTGTACTGGCGCACGCCGGTGGACAGGAAGTCGCTTTCGCGGAACTGGCCGCCGCCCTTGACGGTGAAGCCGTCGGCGACGGTATAGGCCAGGTTCAGTTCCGTGGTCAGGTTGTCGGTGCGGCGGCGGACGGGATTGCCCTGCAACGAGAAGCCGCCCAGCACGGTGCCGTCGGCCTGCGACGGGGCATAGGTGAAGTTGGCGGGGTTGGAGACGTCGAAACCGAAGCCCAGCTTGGGCGTGGTGCCGCCGTCACGGAAGTCGATGGAGAAATTGTCGGTGTCGATGGCGTCCATGAAGGTCTGGAAACGCTGCTTGCCATCGAATTGCGAGCGGTTGAAGCCGACCACGCCGCTGATCTCGAACGCGTCACTGAAGCGATGGGCGAAGTCGAGATTGGCCTGCTTGAAGGTGGTGGTGAATTTGTCGACCAGGCCTTCGGAACGGACATCGACGCCATCGAACAGGCCATAGACCAGCGACCCGTTCTGATCGAACTGGATGTCGCGGACCGACGTCATGGGCTGGCCATTGTTGGTGATGGACCGTGCGAAGGACACGGCAGCGATGTAGTTGTCACGCCGCGTTACGTCGAACCGCGAATAGAGCGTGTCGATGGAGATGTCGGTATCTTCGTCGGGCTTGTACTGGAAGGTCAGGGTGGCGCCCAGACGCTCCTGATCCTGCTCGGAATTCATGTAGCGCGGCAGGCGGGGGATGAAGGCGCCGGAGCCCGGAGTGTTGGGCTGGTCGGCACGGCGCAGCGCCTGGATGGTGTTCCAGGCGGCGACGGTGCCGGTGCGTGGGTTGTTGGTGGAGCACATCGTGTCCGTCGTGCCCTTGGCCGCCGACGCGGCCGGATAGACCGGCGTCACGCCGATGGGCGCGCAGAACAGGCCGTTGGCGCTGGCCGACAGCAGATCCACGGCGGAATAACCGACCTCGCGGATGCTGCGCTCCTGATAGGAGAGCGAGCCCAGGACGCCGAACTGCCCCTCGTCGCCGAACTTCTGCGACAGCAGGAACGACCCGCGCGGATCGACCTTCTTGGAGACGCCGTTATAGACGCCCTTGGCCGTCGCGGTGATGACCGAATCCTCGCGGCTGTCAAACGGCTTGGGTGCCCGCAGGTCGACGGTGGCACCCAGCGAGCCTTCCTCGATATCGGCCGACGGCGTCTTGCGCACGGCGAGCGAGGAGAAGATTTCGGTGGAGAAGACGTTGAAATCGAAGGAGCGGCCGGAATTGCCCGCACCATAGATGTCGGACGACCCGGTCTGCGCGGAGCCTTCCATGCCATTGATGCGCACACGGGTGAAGCCGGCACCCAGGCCGCGCACGGAGATGTTGCGGCCTTCACCACCGTCACCACGGGCCAGCGCCACGCCGGGCACGCGCTGCATGCTTTCGGCCAGGTTGCTGTCGGGGAACTTGCCGATATCTTCCGCCACGATGCTGTCGACGGCAGCGGTCTCGTTGCGCTTCAGGTTCAAGGCGCTGTTCAGGGAGGCGCGGAAACCGGTGACAACGATCTCGTCAAGGCTGTCGGAGGCGGGGGACGGGGCCGTCTGCGCGGTCACGGGCAGGGATGCTGCCATCGCGACGCCAAGGGCCAACAGTGACGCTTCCAGGCGCCGGGAGGTAAAGGCACGATTCTTGAGCATGTTCATCTTCCCTATGAAAGTTCCTCATCGCGGCCCCTTCAGGTGAGGCCTTGTTCGGATTGTTTTGGTTGTTTGACGCCGCCTCCGGCCCGCAGGCCGGATGGGATGTTCCAGGACGGGCCCATCGCACCGGCCGTGAAGAGGCTGGCGCCGCGTGTCTCAGCGGCGGGTGGAGAGCAGATGCATGGCTTGGAAAAGCGGGTTCAGGGCGGCGGCAATGCGCCGGCCAACCCCTTGCTGCGGCATCCGTGCCGCCCTCAGGCCCGGCCCGGTGATAGGCACGCCTCCTCTGCCCATGTGTTCCACTCCCCTGGTTCTAGATCTCGGCGCCTGCCCGGACGGGTCTTGTGCGCACGGATCGGATTATTTGGATCACATATTTGTCTGATTAATAGATCACGGCGTTCGGGTCAACAAGTAATCCGGGGCAGAATAAAGCGCCCGCAACCGTTGCAAATGGTGGGATTGGTCATTCTATATTTTGGGAAATGCCAGTGCAGCCGGCTAAATACCGGAACTCTATTCTGAATGATCACAGCAAAGTTTCCGGCCAAGTTGGCGCCGGGCATGCTGTTGACACGGGGATGTGGGTGGCTCACAAAAAAGTATGATTAATCACATCCCATATTGTGCGATGTAATATCATATAATATGAACTGTCAAGGGTGACATCCGATGGATGCGATGGGGCCAGTCCCGGCTGCCATGTTCGTCGGGCATGGCCCTGCACGCTGCTGACACTGCGGGTGCCCCGCATGCCGCCGGGCCCCGGCGGGTGACGGTGAACGACAAGGCCGCCCGCATCCTTCAGGGACGGCCGACAAACTTGGGGATTGGAACATGCGCAAGTCTGTGATCGCGGCCGGTACGGCCCTCTGCCTGAGCCTCCTGCTCAATGCTAACGCTGGCAATGCTGGAGAGGCCAGGGATTTCAATGCCGGCTGGACCTTTGCCAAGGGCGACATCGCCGGTGCGGAAAGCCGCCAGGGGCCAGTGGGCGGTGGGGCGCCCGACTGGGTGAAGGTGGATTTGCCGCATGACTGGGCCATTGCCGGCCCGTTCGATGTGAATGCACCGGCCACCGGGTCGGGCGGGTTTCTGCCCACGGGTGTCGCCTGGTACCGCAAGAGCTTCACCCTGCCGGTATCGGACCAGGGCAAGCGCGTATTCGTCGAACTGGATGGGGTGATGGAACGCGGCGGCGTCTGGATCAACGGCATGCATGTCGGCCACCGCCCCAACGGCTATTCCTCCGTCCGGTATGAGATCACCGACCATCTGAAGGCCGACGGGGAGAATGTCATCGCCGTGCGGGCTGATACGTCCAACCAGCCAGCGTCGCGCTGGTATGCTGGTGGCGGCATCTATCGTCCTGTCCGCCTGCTGCTGACCGGCGATGTGCATGTCGATGGCTGGGGTACGCGGGTCAGCACGCCGGTGATCAACGCGGAGTCGGCGCAGGTGGCGGTGGAAAGCGCCATCATCAACCGCAGCAAGGCCGACCGTACGGCCCGGCTGGCGGTGACGATCATCGGTCCCGACGGGCGCCCGGTGGCCACGGCGACGGGGGAGCCGGTGACCCTGCCGGCCGGGCGGTCGGTCAAGCTGTCGGCGGCGACCAGCATCGCCAATCCCCTGCGCTGGGATATCGGCCAGGGCAGGCTTTATCGCGCCGAACTGACGGTGGTGGGCGATGACGGCGCCGTGCTGGAGACGGACAGCGCGGCCTTCGGGGTGCGGCAGATGGAGTTCCGCGCCGATAGCGGCTTCTGGCTGAACGGCCGCAATGTGAAGCTGAAGGGGGTGGCCATCCATGCCGATGGCGGCGCCTTCGGCATGGCGGTGCCGCTATCCTTCTATGAGCGCCGGCTGCGCGGGCTGATGGCGCTGGGCGTGAATGCCATCCGCACCGCCCATCATCCGTTCGGGCCGGAATTCCTCGACCTGTGCGACCGGCTGGGGCTGGTGGTGATGAACGAGGCGTTCGACATGTGGACGGTGGCCAAGAACCCGCAGGATTATCACCTGTTCTTCACCGACTGGTCGTCCCTGGACGCGCGCGACTTCGTCAGGCGTGACCGCAACCATCCGTCGGTGGCGCTCTGGTCCATCGGCAACGAGATCCATGACACGCCCTATCCCATCGTCGCCAAATCGATCATCGAGCGGCTGAACGCCATTTTCCATGCCGAGGACCCGACGCGGCCCGTGACCATGGCGCTGTTCCGGCCCAACACTTCGGGCGACTATAAGAACGGGCTGGCCGACATGCTGGACGTGGTGGGGCAGAATTACCGCGAGAATGAGCTGACCCAGGCGCACAAGGACAAGCCAACGCGCATGATCATCGGCACGGAGAATTCCAAGAACCGGGGGTCGTGGCTGGCTGTGCGCGATTATGGGCCCTATGCCGGCATGTTCCTGTGGACGGGAGCCGATTATCTGGGCGAGGCGGATCGCGCCGGCTGGCCCTTCATCTCCAACCCGTCCGGGCTGGTCGACCGCACCGACGTCGTGAAGCCCATCGGCTGGGAACGCGCGTCCTGGTGGTCCGACGCGCCCGTGGTGCGGCTGGCACGACGGGTGACGGAAGTGATCGACACATCGGAACTGCCTACCATGGTCGGCGTGGCCATGCCGCAGCCCAAGGGGCCGGGCGTGCTGGAGGATTGGACGCCCGCCGACAAGGGTGACCATGTCGAAAAGGTGGAGGTCGTGGCCAACACCCCCACCGTGGAACTGTTCCTGAACAACAAGTCACTGGGTCGGAAACCGCGCAATGCCGATGACAGCGCCATCAAGTTCGAGGTGCCGTTCGCCCCCGGCGCGCTGCGGGCCGTGGGCTATGACGCGGACGGCCGGAAGGTGGCGGAGCATGAGCTGCGCACGGCCGGGCCGGCGGTGGGGGTGAAGCTGGTGGCGGAGCAGGAGGCATTGACCCCCGGCTTCGACCATGTCGGCTTCGTTCGGGTGGAGGTGGTGGACGCCAAGGGCACCCGGGTGCCCGATGCGGCGCATTCCCTGTCGGTCAGCGTGGAGGGAGCCGGGACGCTGGCCGCCGTCGACAATGGCTCCCCCACCGATCACACGGCCTTTTCCTCCGCCCAGCGCAAGGCCTGGAACGGGCGGGCGCTGGTGATGGTGCGGGCGACGGAGGAGAAGGGGAAGATCAAGGTGACGGTGAGCGGCGAGGGGCTGAAGCCGGGCGTGGTGACGATCAAGGCGGGGTCGTGATAATCGAGGTCCGTCCTTAATTGCCTCCCCCGCGAAAGTCTTGGGCACCTTCGTTGCCACTCTCTCTACCGTCACCCCGGCCTTCGCCGGGGTGACGGTGGATATTGCTGAAACCCTCACAGCACAGAGGCTCACGCCGCACCGCTGACCCGCTCCACATTCACCGCCGCCCAACCCGGCGCATGGGCCACGGCATCCCCGACCAGGATCAGGCTGGGGGCGCCGGGGTCGCTCAGGGCCGGGGCGCTGGGCAGATCCTTGATGCTGGCGAACCGCACCTCGGCATCCGGGCGGCAGGCATTGGCCACCAGGGCGGCGGGTGTGTCGGGCGGCAGGCCGGCATTGATCAGGCTGGCGGATATTTCACCCAGCCGCTCGCGCCCCATATAGAGCGCCAAGGTGGTGCCGGGATCGGCCAGCTTCACCCAGTCGATGCCCTCGGTCTCCGTCGATGTGCGGCAATGGGCGGTGACGACGCGCATCGACCTTGCCACGCCGCGATGGGTCAGCGGCAGGCCCAACTGGGCAGCGGCACCTGAAGCGGCGGTGATGCCGGGGATCACGGTCACCGCCACGCCGCGGTCGCGCAGGAATTCCGCTTCTTCCCCCGCCCGGCCGAAGATGAACGGGTCGCCGCCCTTCAGCCGCACGACGCGCATACCCTTCTTCGCGCAGGCCGCCATCAGCCGGTTGGTGAATTCCTGCGGCACGGAACGGCAGCCGGCGCGCTTGCCCACCGACACCAGTCGCGTTTCCCGCCTTGCCAGCGACAGGATGCTGTCGGGCACCAGCGCGTCATGCAGAATGATGTCGGCCGATCCGATGGCGCGGGCGGCATGCAGGGTCAGCAGGCCGGGATCGCCGGGGCCGGCACCGACCAGGGTGACGCTTCTGCCCTGATCGCGCCCGCCGGCGATGAAGCGTGAAAGCTCCGCCCCGATCTCCGCGATGGCCGCATCCTCCTCCATCGCCATCAGCCGGTCGGCGATGATGCCGGACAGCACGCGGTCCCAGAAACGCTGGCGGTCGCGGGTGGTGGACAGGGCGCCTCGCACCGATGTCCGGGCGCGCTGTGCGGCGCGGGCCAGACCGGCATAGCCGGCAGGGATCGCCGCCTCCAACCTCTGCCTTATGTTGCGGGCCAAGGCCGGGGCGCCGCCGCCGGTGGAGACGGCGACGATGACGGGCGAGCGATCCAGGATGGCCGGCACGGTGAAATCGCACTGTTCCGGTACGTCCACGACATTGACCGGCACGTTGCGGGAAAAGGCGGCGGAGCGGATGCGGTCGGTCAGATCGGGATCGCCCGCCCCGTCGATGGCGATGACCACCCCGTCCAGCAGGTCGGGCCGGAAGCTCATCTCCCGCCGGCCGATCAAGCCGGTTTCCAGCAGTTCCGCCATCTCATCGCACAGGCTGGCGGCCACCAGCAGGATGTCAGCCCCGGCGCGGGCCAGCAGGCGGGCCTTGGACGCCGATGCTTCCCCGCCGCCGGCCAGCAGCACGGTACGGCCGCGCAGGTCCAGGAAGATCGGGAAATACGGCATCGGGTTCGCCGGATCAGGCCGCGACGACAGGTGCAGCATGGCGCAGGATCTCCTTGATCTCGGGAATGCAGGAACCGCAGCCGGTGCCGGCGGCGGTGAGGCGGGCGATATCGGCGAGCGAACAGGCGCGGCCCTGGGCCACGGCTGCCGCGATCTTGTTGCGGCCGACGCAATGGCAGGAACAGACGGTGGGCCCGTCATCCGTCCCTTCGGCCTCCGGCGCGCGGCCGGCCAGCAGGCGGGCGCGGTCGGTGGCGGAAAGTGTGGGCTTGGCGAACAGGTCGCGCAGCCAGTCGCGGGCCAGGTCGGGGCGTTCGGGTGCGCGGAACAGCGCCGCGACCAGCTTGCCATCCCGCAGCCAGGCCTGACGGGTGATCTCCCGCGCCGGGTCGGTGAATTCCAGCAGCTCGCAATCGCCCAGCCCGCCGGGCAGGGGGGCCGCGTCGCCCGCCAGCTCATAGATGCGGCAGGGCCCCGCCTCCTGCCGCACCCAATAGGACAGGGCGGAGAGGTCGGGTTTGCGGGTGGTGAAGAACAGGCCGGACCATTGGGTGATGAACCGTTCCACCCTTATCGGCACATGCTTGCTTTCCGGCTGGCCGGAGATCGGGTCGACATGGCCGGCGATCAGGCGACCGATGCCACCGCGGGCCGACAACGTGTCGGACCAGTGCATAGGGATGAACACCTGGCCCGGCCGTTGCGCCTCGGTAATCGCCACGCGCAGCACGGCGTCGCCCTGCAAGCTGATGATCCGGGCCAGCTCGCCTTCCATCACATCGGCCGCCGCCGCATCCTGGGGATGGATTTCCAAGAGCGGTTCCGGCCGGTGGGAAGACAGGCGGGCGGACAGGCCCGTGCGGGTCATGGTGTGCCATTGGTCGCGATAGCGGCCGGTATTGGCGATCAGCGGAAAGCGCAGCGAGGCGCGTTCCACCGGCGGCACATGCCGGACGGGCAGCATGCGGGCGCGGCCATTGCCATGGGTGAAGCGGCCATCGGCATAGATCCGCTCCATCCCGCGCGTGGCCCCGGCCGGCATCGGCCATTGGAAGGGTTGCATGACGGCATAATCCGCCTCACGCGTCTTGCTCCAGGCGGCGATGTCGAAGGCGCGCACACCGTCATTCTCGAACCCCGACAGCATGGCGTGTTCGCGGAAAATCTCGCCCGGATTGCGCCAGGCGAAATCGCGCCCGAAACCCATAGCCGCCGCCACCTTGGACATGATCCACCAATCGGCCTTCGCCTCCCCTGGTGCGGCGCGGAACGGGCGCTGGCGGGAGATGCGGCGTTCGGAATTGGTGACGGTGCCGTCCTTCTCCCCCCAGCCCAGGGCCGGCAGGCGGATATGGGCGAAATCCAGGCTGTCGGTGCTGCCCACCATGTCGGACACGATCACCGTGGGGCAGAGGCGCAGCGCCTCGCGGACCAGATCGGCCTCGGGCAGGCTGACGGCGGGGTTGGTGGCCATGATCCACAGGGCCTTGATCCGGCCCTCCCGGATGGCGCGGAACATGTCCACGGCCTTCAGTCCCTGGCCGCCCTTCAGTGAAGGGGCGCTCCAAAAGCGGCGCAGACGGTCCACGTCGGCCGGGTCGTCGGGGTTCATATGGGCGGCCAGCTGGTTGGCCAGACCCCCGACCTCCCGCCCGCCCATGGCGTTGGGCTGGCCGGTGACGGAGAAGGGGCTGGAGCCGGGCTTGCCGACGCGGCCGGTGGCCAGGTGGCAATTGATGATGGCGTTGACCTTGTCGGTGCCGCGACTGGACTGGTTCACGCCCTGGCTGAACACCGTCACGGTGCGCGGCGTGGCGGTGAACCAGTCATAGAAGGTGTTGAGGTCAGCCGGGTCCAGGCCACAGGTTTCCGCGACATTGGCCGCATCCTCCCGCGCCGTTTCCAAGGCCGCCGCCAGCCCGGAGACATGGCGCATCACATAGGCGCGGTCGATGGCGCCGGCCCGATCCAGATGCGCCAGCAGGCCATTGAACAGGGCCACGTCGCTGCCAGGCTTGAGGGCCAGATGCAGGTCGGCCAGATCGGAACTGGCGGTGCCTCTAGGATCGATCAGCACCACGTGCGTCCCTCGGTCACGCTTGGCCGCGCGCAGACGCTGGGCCAGCACCGGGTGGCACCAGGCGAGGTTGGAGCCGACCAGCACCACCAGATCGGCGATCTCCAGATCCTCATAACAGCCGGGCACCACATCGGCCCCGAAGGCGCGCTTATGCCCGGCGACGGTGGAGGCCATGCAGAGACGGGAATTGGTGTCGATATGCGGGCTGCCGATGAAGCCCTTCAGCAACTTGTTAGCGACGTAATAATCTTCGGTCAGCAACTGGCCGGAGACATAGAAGGCCACCGCGTCGGGGCCATGGTCGGCGATGGTGGCCGACAGGCGGGTGGCGACGGCGGCGGTGGCCTCGTCCCAGGCGACGCGCTGGCCGTCCACCTCCGGATAGAGCAGGCGGACGTCGCCGCCGGCCTCCGCGTTCACCGTGTCGATCAGGGCCGCCCCCTTGGAACAGAGGCGGCCCTTGTTGGCCGGATGGTCGGGATCGCCGCCCACCACCCAGCCATCCCGCGCCCGGCTGACGACCAGCCCGCAGCCGACGCCGCAATAGGGGCAGGTGGTGCGGATTTCAGGGTTGGACATGAGGGCTCCGGTTGGATTGCTGCTTTTCCCGTCTTCTCTCTACCGCCTCCCCGGCGAAGGCCGGGGCCCAGGGGCCACGAGCGCTACGGCCGGGGTTGTATGGTTGAAAGCGGCTGACAGGTCGGACGTTTGGCCCCTAGGCCCCGGCCTTCGCCGGGGAGGCGGGAAAATGGAGGGGATGACGGTGGAGGGATGGGATGGCGGCCCTACGCCACCAACCCCAACTGCACCCGCCCATCGACCAGCCGCGCCGGAATACGCCCCGTACAGCCTTCATCCGGCCCCGTGGCGTAACCCGTGGCCAGGTCGATGACCCAATTATGCAGGGGGCAGGTCACGGCATGGCCGTGGACGATGCCCTCCGACAAGGGCCCCTTCTTGTGTGGGCATTCATCGCGCAGGGCGAAGACCTGGTCGTCGATGGTGCGAAAGACCGCGATACGGCCTTCCTTGTGTTCGACACGGCGGGCACCCTGGACCGGGATTTCCGACAGGGGGCCGATATCCTTCCATTCAAGGGGATGGTGCATGGCGGCTCACTCCACGGTGGCGAGGGCTTGGAAATCACGGGATGCGGGCATGCCGGGGGCGCGCTCCGCCCAGGGGTCGTCCTGGGCGTGGCGCTGACTGGCCAGGAAGCGTTGGTGCAGGGCACGGCGGTTATCGGCATCGTCCACGATGCGGGTCTTCACGAAATCCAGCCCGACGCGTTCGATCCAGGGCGCGGTGCGCTCCAGGTAATGCGCCTCTTCCCGATAGAGCTGCATGAAGGCGCCGCAATATTCATGCACCTCTTCTTCCGTCGTGACCTTGACCAGCAGGTCGCAGCCACGCAGCTTGATGCCGCCATTGCCGCCGACCAGCAGGTCGAAGCCGCCATCGGTGGCGATGACGCCGAAATCCTTGATGCTGGCTTCCGCACAATTGCGCGGGCAGCCGGACACGGCCATCTTGAACTTGTGCGGGGTCCAGGAACCCCAGGTCATGCGCTCCAGATCGACGCCGACCTTCAGCGCCGCCTGGGTCCCGAACCGGCACCAGTCGGAACCGACACAGGTCTTCACGGTGCGCAGCGATTTGCCATAGGCGTGGCCCGACACCATGCCGGCGGCGTTCAGGTCGGCCCAGACGGCGGGCAGATCCTGTTTCTTGATGCCCAGCAGGTCGATGCGCTGGCCACCCGTCACCTTCACCGTGGGGATGTCGAACTTGTCCACCACATCGGCGATGGCGCGCAGTTCCTTGGCGTTGGTCAAGCCACCCCACATGCGCGGCACGACCGAATAGGTGCCGTCCTTCTGGATGTTGGCATGCACGCGTTCATTCACAAAGCGGCTGGCGGCATGGTCCTGATACTCACCGGGCCAGTTGGCCAGCAGATAATAGTTCAGCGCCGGGCGGCAGGAATGGCAGCCATCGGGCGTCTTCCATTCCAACGCCTGCATGACGGCCGGAATGGATTTCAGCGCCTGCACGCGGATCAGGCGGCGGACAGTATCATGGTCGTGGTCCGTGCATTTGCACATCGGCTTGACGCCGGCGGCTTCATATTCACCGCCCAGCGTGTGGGCCAGCAGCCCCTCCACCAGACCGGTGCAGGACCCGCACGACGCCGACGCCTTGGTGGTCGCCTTCACCTGATCGAGACTGGTCAGGCCCTTCTCGGTGATGGCCTTGACGATGGTGCCCTTGCAGACGCCGTTGCAGCCGCAGATTTCCGCCGTATCAGGCAGCGCCGCAACGGCGGCGGTAGGGTTTGCGGCACCGCCTTCCTTCGCCCCGTAGCCCTGGCCGAAGATCAGCGTGTCGCGCAGGCCCGACACATCCTCCCCGGCCTTCAGCATCTGGAAATACCAGGCGCCGTCGGCGGTATCGCCATACATCACCGCGCCCTTGATACGGCCATCTGCCAGCACGATGCGCTTATAGACGCCGCGCCCGGCATCGCGGAACACGATATCCTCCGTCCCCGGCCCGCCGGAGAAATCGCCGGCGGAGAATACGTCGACGCCGGTCACCTTCAGCTTGGTGGAGGTGACGGAGCCGGCGTAACCCGCCGCCTGCTTTCCGGCCAGATGATCGGCCAGCACCTTTGCCATTTCGAACAGCGGCTGCACCAGACCGTAGCAATTGCCGCGATGCTGCACGCATTCGCCCACCGCCGTGATGGCGGGGTCGTTGGTGACCATATGGTCATCGACCATGATGCCGCGCCCGACCTCCAGCCCGGCGGCGGCGGCCAGCCGGGTGTCGGGGCGGATGCCCACGGCCATCACCACCAGATCGGCCGGAAGGTTGGTGCCATCCTTCAGCGCCACGCCGGTGACATGGGTGTCGCCCAGAATGGCGGCGGTGTCGGCACTGGTCAGCACCGTCAGGCCGCGCCGTTCCAGTTCCCTGGCCAGCAGGTGCCCGGCGGATTGATCCAGCTGGCGTTCCATCAGATGCCCGGCCAGATGCAGGACGGTGACCGCCATCCCCCGTGCCTTCAGGCCGACCGCTGCCTCCAGCCCCAGCAATCCCCCGCCGATGACGACCGCATGCCCGCCCCTGGCCGATGCCGCTAGCATCGCATCCACATCATCCACGTCGCGGAAGGTGACCACACCCGGCAGGCGGGCACCGGGGATGGGAATGACGATGGGCATGGAGCCGGTGGCGATCAGCAGCCGGTCATAGGGCGTCTCCAACCCCGACTTGGCCACCACAACCTGGCGGTCGCGGTCGATCATCTCGATCGCGTCGCCGGCCACCAGCTTCACGCCATGGGTCGCGTACCAGTCCAGATCGTTGATGACGATCTCGTCGAACGTCTTTTCGCCGGACAGCAGCGGGGACAGCATGATGCGGTTATAGTTCACGCGCGGCTCGGCGCCGAACACCGTGATCTCGTACCGGTCGGGGGCGCGCTGCAGCAGCTCCTCCACGGCGCGGATGCCGGCCATGCCGTTGCCGATGACGACCAGCCGGGGTCGCCCAAGGGGGGAATGGTTTGAGGCCGGGGGGATGGAGATGGGGGTCATGGTCTGGCTCTCCAGGGCTCTGCGCAAAAAAAGCGCAATAAAAAAGGCGCCCGACCGTGCATCGCCCCGCCTCGCGGGATCGTTACACGTTCGGACGCCATTATCCGGTGGGGCCCGGCCTTGGACCCCTATAGGTGCCGCCCTCAAGGGCAGACGTGAGGCCGGGCTCCATCGCCCTGTCTCGCTTGTCCTATAGCGAACGGCGTGCCAACCGGTTAAGTAATTGATTTTATTTGAATCATCGCCCTCATCCAGGGGGCGGGCCCAGGCATTGCTGCTAAAATTTCAGGCAGTGATCTTGACGTGATGCATTTTTGTGCAAATGCGAAGGCGCCCCCGGTGTCGCGACGGCGGAATTCCGCGGTTCCCCCTATGGCACGGGCATTGCGAAGGCAGGGGCGTCCCGAGGCAGGGATATTCCATCGTCCAACGGCGGGCGACCAGGCAGGGCGGGGGCAGGGGCCACCGCCGCAACGCATGGCCGGCCGCGACGGGAACGACCCGGACGGACGGCCCCGGACCCCAAGGGCTTTAAAAGATGGATATCCGCAACAAGGCCAGCCGCATCGACCTGTTCACACTGAAAAGCGTGCAGATGCGGGCCTTCCATATGACATGGTTCGCCTTCTTCCTGTGTTTCTTCGGCTGGTTCGGCATCGCACCGCTGATGGCCGTGGTGCGCGACGATCTGGGCCTGAGCAAGGGGCAGATCGGCAACATCATGATCGCATCGGTGGCCATCACGGTGGCCGTACGCCTGATCATCGGGCCGATGTGCGACCGGTTCGGGCCACGCCGCACCTATACCGGCCTGCTGGCCCTGGGCTCGATCCCGGTCATGGCGGTGGGGTTGGCCGACAGTTACGAGACCTTCCTGCTGGCGCGTCTGGCCATCGGCGCCATCGGGGCGGCCTTCGTCATCACCCAGTATCACACGTCGGTGATGTTCGCGCCGAACGTCGTGGGCACGGCCAATGCCACCACGGCGGGCTGGGGCAATCTGGGTGGCGGCATCACCCAGATGGTGATGCCGCTGGTGCTGGCCGGCATCCTGTTCCTGGGCGTGGACAAGCATCATGCCTGGCGGCTGGCCATGGTGGTGCCGGGGCTGGTGCTGCTGGTGGCGGCCCTGGCCTATTGGCGCTTCACCCAGGATTGCCCGGATGGCGATTTCAAGGATTTGCGAGCGGCGGGGCGTCTGCCGCCGGCCGGCGGGGTGCGGGGAAAGGGCGGGTTCCTGACCGTGCTGCGCGATGTCCGGGTCTGGGCCCTGTTCATCGCCTATGGTGCCTGCTTCGGCGTGGAACTGACCCTGCACAACATCGCCGCCATCTATTTCTTCGATACATTCAAGCTGGACCTGGCCACGGCCGGCATCATCGCCGGCCTGTTCGGATCGATGAGCCTGTTTGCCCGCACCTTGGGCGGCTGGCTGTCCGACCGCTGGGGGAGCCGGGCGGGATTGCCGGCGCGCGTGCGGCTCTTGTTCCTGGTGCTGTTCGCCGAGGGGGTGGCGCTGGTGGTGTTTTCCCAAATGTCGGTGCTATGGGTGGCCATCGCCGCCATGCTGTTATTCTCGCTGTTCGTGCAGATGGGCTGCGGGGCGACGTTCGGCATCGTGCCGTTCGTGAACCGCAAGGCGCTGGGCGCTGTGTCGGGCGTGGTCGGGGCCGGGGGCAATATGGGGGCGGTGGCCGCCGGCTTCCTGTTCAAGGCCGACGGGATCAGCTATCAGCAAGGGCTGCTGTATCTGGGCATGGCGGTGACCTGCGCGTCCCTGCCCACGCTGCTGATCCGGTTCCATGAGGGTGCGGTGGAGGAGGTGCGGGGCGTCGTCCCCGTGCCCGCGGAGTGAGACCTATTGGCCAATAACGAACCCAACATCCTGATCATCGACGGCAATCCCGACCGCGCGTCGGTGGTGGAGCGCGGGCTGGTGGAGGCGGGCTGGGTGCGGGTCAGCACCATCGGCCCGTCGGTCAACCTGCTGGCCCGTATCCAGGCCCTGGCGCCGGATGTCATCATCATCGATCTGGAGAACCCCGATCGCGACACGCTGGAACAGATGTTCCAGGTCAGCCGCGTGGTGCAGCGGCCCATCGCCATGTTCGTGGACCAGAGCGACAGCCACATGATCCATGCCGCGATCGAGGCGGGTGTTTCCGCCTATGTCGTCGATGGTCTGCGCCAGGACCGGATCAAGCCGATCGTGGAGACGGCCATTACCCGCTTCAACGCCTTCGACCGGCTGCGCCGGGAGCGGGACGAGGCGCAGGCCAAGCTTCAGGACCGCAAGCAGGTGGAAAAGGCCAAGGGCCTGCTGATGAAGCATCGCGGCCTGAATGAGGAGGATGCCTACAACCTGATGCGCCGCACGGCCATGAAGCAGAACCGAAAACTGTCCGACATCGCGCAGAGCGTGATCACCGCCTTCGAGATGGAGTTGTAAGAATGGCCGATATCGTCAAGCTGGGCTTCGCGCCCCTGGTGGATTGCGCCATTCCCGTCGTGGCGGCCGAACGCGGCTTTGCGGCGGCAGAGGGGATCGATCTGGTGCTGGAACGCGCCCCCTCCTGGGCAGCGCTGCGCGACCGGCTGGCCTTCGGGCTGGTCGATGCCGCCCACATCCTGGCGCCCCTGGCGCTGGCGTTGCACCAGGGCATTGCCGGGGTGCCGGCCACGGGTCTGCTGGTGCCGGTGTCGCTGGGCCTGGGCAACAATGCCATCACCCTGTCGCTGGACCTGTATGAGCGGATGCAGGCGGTAGCACCCGAGATCATGGCGGGGCCGCCGGCCCTGCGGGCCCGGGCGCTGCGCCCCATCATCGATGCCGACCGGGCGGCGGGCAAGCCGCCGCTGTCCTTCGTCACCGTCTTCCATTTCTCATGCCACCATTATGAGCTGCTGAAATGGCTGGCCGATGGCGGGATCGACGGGCGGTGCGAGGTGAATATCGGCGTCGTCGCGCCGCCCCGCATGGTGGAAAGCCTGGCCAGCGGCTGGATCGACGGCTATTGCGCGGGCGAGCCCTGGAACCAGCGGGCGGTGCAGCGCGGCGTTGGTCGCGTGGCCGTCACCAAGGCCGATATCAGGCCTGGCGGGCTGGAGAAGGTGCTGGGTCTGCGGGCCGACTGGGCGGAAGAGAATCCGGCCCAGGCCGCCGCCCTGATCCGCGCCATGGTCAAGGCCGCCGACTGGTGTCGCGATCCGGGCAACCGGGAGGAACTGGCCCGGCTGCTGGCCGAGGCGCGGCATGTCGGCCTGTCCGCCGACCTGATCGAACTGACGCTGAAAGGCGCGATCCCGGCCCCCGACCGCAACCGCCCGGACCCGGCGGATGCGCTGCAATTGCTGGCGGAGATGGCGGCGGCGGGGCAGTTGGACCTGGCCGATGCCGACCGCGAGGCACTGGCGGCGGCGGTGTGGCGACCGGACCTGTATGACGAGGCGGTGGGGTGACCTGTGTCGCCCTTCCCGTTTTTCTTGCGACAGTTTGGGCTGCCGGAGCTCACATATATCCACCGTCACCCCCGGCGCAAGCCGGGGCCTGGTGTAGAGGCGCGGTTAGCGCCGATATAGCCCATGTCGCGGCTGACGCCGCTCTGCGCTGGATACCAGCTTACGCCGGTATGACGGGAGAGGGAATTGAAAAGGGGGATGAAACCACGGTTCCATCCCCCTTTTTCACAGGATAGCTTCAAGCCGCTTCCGGTTTCGCATGCCGTTCGTACAGGAACCGCAGCACCGACGCCCGGTAGCCGATATAGCGGGCATCGTCCGACAGGTCCAACCGCCGCCGGGGGCGGGGCAGGTCGACCGTCAACACCTCGCCGATGGTGGCGGACGGGCCGTTGGTCATCATCACGATGCGGTCGGACAGCAGCACCGCCTCGTCCACATCATGGGTGATCATGATGACGGTGCTGTTCAGGCGGGTCTGGATCTCCATCACCGTGTCCTGAAGATGGGCACGGGTCAGGGCGTCCAGGGCGCCGAACGGTTCATCCATCAGCAGTACCTTGGGTTCCATGGCCAGCGCACGGGCGATGCCCACGCGCTGTTTCATGCCGCCCGACAGCTCGTCCGGGCGCTTGTCCACGGCATGGTCCATATGGACCAGCCGCAGATTGTGCAGGGTCCAGTCATGGCGCTGGTCGGCACTTTTGGTCGATCCGAACACCTTGTCCACGGCCAGCCGCACATTCTGGTATGCGGTCAGCCAGGGCAGCAGGGAATGGTTCTGGAACACTACGGCCCGGTCGGGGCCGGGGCTGTCCACCTCCTGCCCATCCAGGATGACGCCGCCCGCGGTGCAGCGGGTCAGGCCGGCGACGATGTTCAGCAGGGTGGACTTGCCGCAGCCGGAATGGCCGATGATGGAGACATACTGGCCGCGTTCGATGGAAAGGTTCACGTCGGTCACGGCATGGAAGGTACGGCCGCCGACCGTGAAATCCATGCCGACATTTTCCAGCGAGAGATAGGGAGCGGTCATGACGGTATCCTCTGTTAGCCGACCTTGCGGCCGGCGACACGGTTGCCGATCAGCGTGATGATGCGGTCCAGGATGAAGCCGACCAGGCCGACATAGACCAAAGCCAGGATGATCTCGCTCATCAGCGAGCTGTTCCAGGCATCCCAGATGAAGAAGCCGATGCCCACCCCGCCGATCAGCATTTCCGCCGCCACGATGGCCAGCCAGGACAGGCCGATGCCGATCTTCAGGCCGGTGAAGATGAAGGGCACGCAGGCTGGCATCATGATGCGGAAGAAGAATTCCAGCGGTGACAGGCGCAGGACGCGGGCGACATTGCGATAATCCTGCGGGATCTGGCGCACGCCCACGGCGGTGTTCAGGATGATCGGCCAGATCGAGGTGATGAAGATCACGAAGATGGCCGACGGATCGGCATGGCGGAAGGCCGCCAGCGAAATGGGCAGCCAGGCCAGCGGCGGTACCGTGCGTAGCACCTGGAAGATCGGGTCCAGCCCGCGATAGGCCAGGCTGGACTGTCCGACCAGCACGCCCAGCGCGATGCCGGTGACCGATGACAGGGCAAAGCCGATGGCCACCCGCTTCAGGCTGGCGGACAGGTGCCAGAACAGGCCCTTGTCCACGCCGCCATTGTCGAAGAACGGATCGATGATCAGTTCCCAGGTATCGCTTACCACCCGCGAAGGCGGCGGCAACGACGCACCCGTCCCGTGGCAGGCCAGTTCCCAGATGCCCAGCAGTACAAGGAGCGCCACCAGCAAAGGCAGGCTTTCACGGAATTTCGTCCAGGCCAGGACGGGCAGACGTTGCAGGGTGGCGGCAAGGGCGGTGAAGCCGCCGCCACCCTGCACCCGCCCGACGGCACTATTCTCGCTGATCGTCGACATGTGTTTGTTCCTCCCCAAAACTCAGGCGATACGCTTGATGTCGTGCGATGCGAGATAGGCCGCCGGGTTGGCGGGATCGAAGCTGCGGCCATCGAAGAACTTCTCGATGCCGCGCGAGGTGCCGGCGGGGGCGTCGGTGGCGCCGGCCAGCTTGGCGGCATCGCGCCACAGGTCCTGGCGATTGACCTTGGCGATCAGTGCCTTGGTGTCCAGGTCGGCCGGCAGATAGCCCCAGCGCTGATCCTCCGTCAGGAACCAGAGATCATGGCTCTGGAACGGGTAGGAGGCATGATTGGACCAGAATTTCATCAGTTCGGGGCTGTTCTTGACAACCCGGCCGTCGCCATAGTCGAACGTTCCCTGTGACCGGGCCAGGATATCCTCCACCGGCACCTTGAACCATTCGCGACCGGAGACGATCTGGCACATCTCCGCCTTGTTCTCCGGCTTGTCGCACCAGATCTGGGCTTCAAGCACGGCGGCCAGCAGGGCCTTAGCAGCGTTCGGATTCTTTTCCACCCAGTCGGTGCGCATGCCCAGGCTCTTTTCCGGATGATCGTGCCAGATTTCGCCGGTGGTCAGGGCTGAATAGCCGATATTCTGGTTCACGAGCTGGGCATTCCAGGGCTCGCCCACGCAGAAGGCCTCCATCGTGTCGACCTTCATGTTCGCCACCATCTGCGGCGGCGGCACCACGATGGTGGAGACATCCTTGTCCGGGTCGATACCATTGGAGGCCAGCCAGTAGCGCAGCCACAGATCATGCGTGCCGCCGGGGAAGGTCATGGCGCATTTCACCTCCTTACCCTCCGCCTTCTGCTTGGCGAAGGCCTCCTTCAGGCCTTTGGCCTTGGTGGTGACGCCCAGTTCCTTGTAGCGTGTGGCGACGGAGATGCCCTGACCGTTGGTGTTCAGCCGGGCCAGAATCTGCATGGGCAGCGGCTGATTGTTCTTCGTCACCTTGCCCGTGGACATCAGATAGGGCATGGGCGTCAGGATATGGGCGCCGTCGATGCCGCCGGACGCTCCACCCAGCTCCAGATTGTCGCGGGTCGTGCCCCAGCTGGCCTGTTTGACGACATTGACGTCGGGCATGCCGTACTTGGCGAACAGGCCCTTAACCTTGGCCACGATCAGCGGCGCGCTGTCGGTCAGCGCGATGAAGCCCAGGGTGGCGCCCGTCACCTCCGGTGCTGCCGCGGCCCAGGCACCACCACCTGGCAATGCGGCGCGCGCCGCCGTCAGCAAGGCGGCGGCACCGGCGGCCCTGGCCGTGGTCGTCAGCAGCGAACGGCGGGTCAGGCCGGCGAAGGGGGTGTCGGACTGGCTCATGTCTGTCGGGCTCCTTTTCCGGCCATGGCCGGGGGGTGAAAAACAAAAAGGCGCTCCGACAGCAGGCAGGGCCCGCAAGAAGCGGCCATGCTTACCATCGGAGCGCCTTTGCTCCAGGCGGTCCCGCCATGGGAGCCGCGAATTCGGCACACGCGGCCCTGGCTGCTGCCAGCCTGGGAAAGGAGCAGCATCGCCCCGAACCGCGTGTGTGATCCCTGCATAGCGAAATGCGTGCCAAATGCCGGGCGTGTGGCGGGGTGATTCATGTTTCCTATATTATCAGCTGGTTAACTATAGTTTCGGTGCGGATGCCGCGTCATTTGCTCAAAGTCGTGGCGGAAAACTCGCCCAAGATAAGGGCGATGATGGCGCGGATTTGTGCAGTGCGGTGGAGTGGCGATTTTTTGGGCAACGTCGCGCAAAAAAGAAAGGGCGGCCGGGTCGCACCGGCCGCCCTTCGAAGGGGTGCGGGAAAGCCTGACAGGGGATCAGGCGGCCCGCACGCGGGTGACGAACCCCTCCAACCCATCGCGCAGACTGTCCACTAGTCGCGACAGTTCCCCCGTGGCCGACAGGGCATTGCCGGTCATGCGGCCGATATGGTCGGCGCCCTGGGCCACATCCTCCACGACGCTGTCGATGTCGGCGGCGCTCTCGGCGACGCTGCGCATATTCTCCTCAATGCGTTCGGTATCCTGGCGCTGGCGCAGCAAGGCGGCCTCGATACCGGCGATCAGGCTGGCGATGGATTCGATCTTGGCGGCGGTGGCGCCGATGGCGGTGACGGCAGCACCGGTGGCAGCCTGCATCTCCTCGATCCGGCCGGCGATCTCGTCCGTGGCACGGCCGGTCTGGTTGGCCAGGCTCTTCACCTCGCCCGCCACAACGGCGAAGCCTTTGCCGGCTTCCCCCGCCCGCGCCGCCTCAATGGTGGCGTTCAGCGCCAGCAGGTTGGTCTGGCCGGAGATGTCGCCGATGATCTCCACGATGCGGCCGATATTGCGGGCGGCATCGGTCAGGCCTTCCACGGCGCGGTGAGTCTGCTGCACCTCCGCCACGGCTTGCGCCGATACCGACAGGGCCTGGCCCGCCTGGGCATTGATGTCGCGGATGGACAGCAACAGCGAACCCGCGGCCTCGGCCACCGCCTCCACCCCGCCGCGCGTCTGCGATGAGGCGCTGGCCATGGTCAGGGAATGGCGGGCATTGCGGCCAGCCAGGTCGGCCATGCTGCGGGCATCGCCCTGGATGAAGCCGGCATGGTTGGCCATGATCGACAGTGCCTGTTCATGCTGCTGGCTGAACCGGTCGATCACCGCCTCCAGCGCCTCACGGTTGGCCTCGGCCCATTGGCGTTCGCGCTGCTGCTGGGCGGCGGGCGACAGGTCGGGATCGATATCCCCCGTTACCAGATCCAGGGCGCTGGCCAGCCAGGGCGGCAAGTGGGTGCGGTCAAGCGTGGACATACCGTCAGCCACCCGTTCCGACCAGTCACCGGCCCGGCGCAGCCGCCTGCCCAGCAACCAGGCAAACAGGCGCAGATGCACCGGCGCGCCGGCGATGGGGGCCGTCAGTTCCGCACCCAGTTCGGCGATACGGTCATCGCACAGGCTTTCAAGGTCGGTGATCAGCCGGTCCTCCACCTGCTTCAGCCGGTTGATGCGGCCGGTGGCGGCGGCGAACCATTGGCCGGCACTCATGGCGGTAACGGGCCGGTTGGGGCCGGTGTCGCGCAGCAGGCTGCGCAACGCATCGACCTGCGCGCAATCCGGACCTTGCAGCGTAGTGTCCAGAAAGGCGCGCTGGCCGGCATCGGCATGGTCGGCGAACAGGCCCAGCGCCTGTTTCTGCGCGCCCTCCAGTTGTGCCATGCGGCGGAAGCGGGTGGCGTCGAACTGCCCGGCCGTCAGGGCGGCGGCGCCCACGGCACGTTCCTGGCCGGCGAATTCCTTGGCGCGCATGAAGTTCAGCAGGGCGGTCAGGGCGCGCGACAGGGGATTGTCGGTGCTGATCCCCGCCACGGCGGTGACGACGGCCAGCAGGGCCTCCACCAAGGCGGAATAGGTGAGCGTGGCCGTGCGCAGATCCACCTGCCGGTCGGTGATCCGGCCCCGAAGATGCGGCAGGTCCAGCAGCGCGCGGCGGGCGAAACGCAGGCATCCGGTCAGCGATCCTTCCCAGCCCAGCGGATCGATACCGGCCAGTTCCGTCCATACCCGATCCATCGCCCGGTCCGTCTCCGACCGTCTGGCCATCAGGTCGGGCAAGCCATTGTCGTCCTGCGCCCCCAGATGCAGGTTGGTGGTGCCGCGTTCCCGTTGCAGCGCATGCACCAACCCGCCGATGTCGGTGACCAGCGAACAGAGCCGCGCCAGCCGTTTCAACCGGTCCAGCCGCTGGGCACGGGCGGAGATCAGGAAGCGTAGGGCGGCAAGGTGGGGAAAGTCGGGCATGGCGGATGCTCCACCGCGAGGACGCGGGCAAGGCGGCCGCCCATCCGCCGGGATGGGCGGCCCGGTGGGATCAGTAGGTGTATTCCAGCGACAGCCAGAATTTCCGGCGGTCGGCAAAGGCGCCGTCACCGTCATAATCGGCATATTTGCTGCTGATCGTGACCTTCGGGCCCAGCTTCAACGAGGCTTCGGCGTTGACCTCGCTGCCATAGGACAGGTTTATCCTTTCGGCTTCGAAATCATGATACCAGAGTGCTGCGGAGAAGCCGGTGATGCGACCCCAGTCGAGTTTCGTTTCGTAACCAATACGACCATAGGCATCATCGATGCCATTGGCGGGCGTGGTCAGGAAGACGTCGGCATAACCCTGGAACTTGTGCAATGTGGCCAGCGGTGTCGCGAAGCCGCGCACGCCGTCGCCCTCCAGGCTTTCGTACCCGCCGCCGACCGACAGGCCTGCATAGGTGGCGGTCATTTCCAACCCGACATAATCCAGCGAGATATCGCGCGGATTGGTCTCATAATCGCTCTGGTGCGCGTAGTCGGCGGCATAGGTCAGGGCGACCTTGTCGAGCATGACCTTGCCCGACACCCGCCCGCCATAGGTGGCGGTGGACAGAAGTGGCTGTTCCTCCAGATCCAGCAGATAGGCATAGCCGGTCACCTTGGCATAGGGCGCCAGGGTCAGGCCGGCATTGAACAGGTGGCTGTCACCCTCGAACTCGCCCTGGGGGCTTTTATGCCCGAAAACGCGGTTAACCTGGGCCACATAGGCATAGGTCAGGTCCAGCTTGTCGATGGCCTGACTGTTGATCTTGACCGCATCCAGCGTCTGTTCGTTCTGGCGAAAGCCGACGGCGCCGATGAAGCGCTGATTGTCCAGGTTCAGGCGCTGGCGGCCCACGGTGACGGTGGTCTTGGTGATGCCAGTATAGTCGATCTGCAGGCGGTTCAGTTCCATGCCATCGGGGTCGGCGACCACGGGTCGGCGGGTCTTGCCGTTCAGGCTGTCATTGAATGCCTGGTTCATATGGGCGATGGTCTCGGCTTCGGCCAGCAGGGAGAAGCCGTTGATCTTGCCGGTCTGGAAGCCGGAGCGGACCCGGACCGTATGGGCCGTGGCGTCCTGCGGCAGGCCGGCCTGATCGACATCCTCCAGGCGGTAGCGGAAATCCAGCAGGAACTTGCCGTCCTTGACCAGGGCGGCGGCATCGGCCGCCGCCGATGGAAGGGCGGCCAGCGACAGGACCGGGGCAAGGATCAGCAGGGACAGGGTGCGCGCGTTTTTCCGCGTCGTCATCTGAGGCTCCAATAAAAAAAGGCGCCTAAACAGCCCGGGGATCATCCCGGGCGTTCAGACGCCATTGTCCGGTGGGCCGGTGAACCGGCCCTATGAAGGGGAAACCGCCATTGGTCTCACGCCGTGTTAACCATCAGCAATTCCTGTGCCGCAGGTGCGAAGCGCTGATTGCCTGATAACTCGTGAAGCAGCCGCCCATTTTAGGGGCAGTGCAGCATGGCATGTGCGCGATCAGGCGCCACAGCTTTCGCGCACGATCAGCTCCGTGGGCAGCAGTTCGGCGCGGTGGTCGGTCAGCGGGTCCAGGATCTGGGAGACCAGCTTGCGCCCGGCTTCGGCCGTATCCTGGCGGATGGTGGTGAGCGCCGGGGTGGACAGCCGGGCCAGCAGCATGTCGTCATAACCCACCACCGACACGTCGCGTGGCACCGACAGGCCGCTGCGGCGCAAGGCCCGCATGGCACCCAGCGCGATCAGGTCGGATGCGGCCACCACGCCATCGAACTGGCCCCCCCGGCGCAGCAGGCGGCCCACGGCGGCTTCGGCCGATTCCAGTTCGAACTCCGCCGCGATATCCAGCTTGGGGTCGGCTTCCAGCCCGCTTTCGGCCAGCGCCTCCCAATAGCCCTTGCGGCGATGCTGCGCCTCCGGGTCGTTGCCGCCCAGAAACATGATGCGCTTGCGGCCCAGCCGGGCCAGATGCAGCGTGGCCCGGCGCCCGCCCTGCAGATTGTCTGACCCGATGGTGCAATATTCCTGGCCGGGAAGCTGCGCGCCCCAGACGGCGAAGCGGGCATTGGTGCCGGCCAGGCGGTTGAACGCCTCGTGCAGGGTGCCTTGTCCTAAGAAGATGACGCCGCTGGCCCGACTGGTGGTCACCGTGGCCACCAGGTCCTCGAAGTTGGCCGGTGCCACATGGCTGACGGTGAAGTCGCAGTCGCGGGCGCGGGCCGCTTCCCCGATATTGGCCAGCAGTTCCAGGAAGAACGGGTGCGACAGGGGCAGCGGCTTGCCATGCACGAACGGGGTGACGATGGCAATCGATCCCTCCGCCCCGATGGGGCTGGCCGGCATGTAGTGGCGGAACGGGTAGTCATGTTCGCGCGCCAGCGCCCAGATGCGCTGCTTGGTGCGCGTGCTGATGGTGGGATGGTCGTTCAGCGCGCGCGATACGGTCGCGACGGAAACGCCGGCCAGCTTTGCCAGATCTTCAAGTGTGGTTTTGGAGTTGCCGGACACGGCCATCAGGGTCAAAGCTGCCGGAAAAGGAAAGCGCGGCAGCATAGCGCATGGGAGGGGGGAAATTGCAAGCGAGTGACGAGAGCGCCGGGGCCGCCCCCGGTGGCGGCACGCCTGTGGGCCGGCCGCTGCTGTCCACCCGCCAGATCTGGAACATGTGCTGCGGCCTGTTCGGGGTGCAGATCGTCTGGGGCCTGCATAATGTCAATACCAGCCGCATCTTCCAGGCGCTGGGCGTCGATATCGCCGACCTGCCGATCCTGTGGATCGCGGCCCCGATCACCGGCCTGCTGGTGCAGCCCATCGTGGGCTGGCTGTCCGACCGGACCTGGACGCCGCTGGGCAGGCGGCGGCCCTATCTGCTGGCCGGGGCCATGCTGTCGGCGCTGGCTTTGTTCGCCATGCCCAATGCCAGCACACTCTGGGCCTGTTCGATGACGCTGTGGCTGCTGACGGCCGCCATCAACATCGCCATGGAACCGTTCCGCGCCCTGGTGGCCGACACGCTGCCCGATGAACAGCGCACGCGCGGATTCGCCACCCAGGTCTTCTTCATCGGGGCCGGTGCCGTTTTCGCCTCCATCCTGCCCTGGGTCATGGCCCGCTGGTTCGGGATGAGCGTGCGCGTCGATGGTGAGGCGCTGCCGCAATCGGTGCGGGCGGCCTTCTATGTGGGCGCCTTGTGCCTGCTTGTGGCGGTGGCCTGGACGGTGGTGACCACACCGGAACGACCCTCTGCGCGGCCCCCGGTGCGGGGTGTGGGCGCGCCCGCATCCCGTGGTGACCGGGGATTGCGCGGCGGCGCGCTGTGGATGGCCGGGGGCGGTGCCCTGACCGGTTTCGCCCTGTCCACGGGGCAGGAGCGGGAAATCCATTTCATCGCTGGGCTGGCGGTTGCGTTTGGTCTGGCGCAGATCGCTGTGGCCTGGGCGCGCCGCCGGGGGGCGGCGTCGCTGGGCATGCTGGAGATCGTGGAAGATATCCTGCATATGCCGGCGATGCTGAAGCGGCTGGCCCTGGTGCAGTTCTTCACCTGGTTCGGGCTGTTCGCCATGTGGATCTATACGGTGCCGGCCGTGGCCGCCCGTCATTACGGCACCGGTGATGCGGCCTCCGCCGCCTATAACGCGGGGGCCGACTGGGTGGGTGTGCTGTTCGCCGGGTACAACGGGGTCGCCGCGCTGGCGGCCCTGGCCCTGCCGGCCTTTGCCGAACGGGTGGGGCGGCGGGCCTGTCATGCCGTCTGTCTGCTGCTGGGGGCGCTGGGGCTGGCGGGGTTCCAGGTGATCGACGATCCCGTGTGGCTGTGGTTGCCGGCGGTCGCTATCGGCGTCGCCTGGGCCGCCATCCTGTCCATCCCCTATGCCATGCTGTCCAGCGCCATCCCGCCGCACAAGGCCGGCGTCTATATGGGCATCCACAATATCTTCCTGGTGCTGCCGCAACTGGTGGCCGCCACCATCCTGGGTCCGCTGGTCGGCCGGGTGCTCGGCGGTCAGGCCATCCATGCCCTGACCCTGGCGGCCGTGTCGCTGGTACTGGCGGCGCTCTGCACCCTGGCCATTCCCCGGAACGAAAAGCCGTAGGTCAGGTCGAGGGCGAAGCCCGAGCCCTGACGCCATTGGCGCCATCGCTTGTCATGGCTCGCTTCGCTCGACCTGACCTACGGGGCTTGTTTGCTGCACATGCTTACGCAAATTTTGCATTAATTCATGATTTAAAACTGGGATTTTTGCCGGGAATCACAGGATTTGAACGACGGAATTGGGATGTTGTGTGCAAATATTATACAATGAAATCAAATATATAATAAAAATCAACACTCCCTCGAAACTTTGCGCTTGCAGCTGACGCAAGTTTGCGCAAAATTACGCAAACAAGACGACGGGCTATCCTGGCATGGGATGGTGGGGATCGTCATCTCAGGGTCTGCCGGGTCCGTAGGGGCTGGGTGCTAAAAGCCTGAATAAGGGGAGGAAGCAGGAAGTGAAGGATCACCAGATCAACCGCGGCCGCGGTCTGTGGCTGCGCGGCGGCGTTTCGTTGCTCGCATTGGCCTTTGCCGGCGCCCATGGTGCCCAGGCCCAGACGGCGCCCGCCGCCGATGCCAAGGCCGAAGCCGCACCCGTGCTGGAGGAAATCGTCGTGGTCGGCGTGCGCGCCGCCCTGGAAAGTGCGCTGGATATCAAGCGCAATGCCGGCACGGTGGTGGACAGCATCACCGCCACCGATATCGGCGCCTTCCCCGACAAGTCGGTGTCAGAAGCGCTGCAGCGCGTGCCCGGCATCACCGTCTCGCGCCTGCAATCGGCCGATGACAGCACGCATCCGTCGGGCGAGGCGACCAGCGTCCTGATCCGCGGCCTGCCGCAGGTCCGCACGGAATTCAACGGCCGTGACAGTTTCTCGGCCGACAGCTATCGCGGCCTGAACTTCAACGATGTGTCGCCGGAACTGATGGCCGGCGTCGACAGCTACAAGAACCAGACGGCGGACATGATCGAGGGCGGCATCGCCGGCACGGTCAATCTGCGCACCCGCCTGCCGTTCGACAGCGACGGGCTGGCCATCGCCGGCAATATCAAGGGCAGCTATGGCGACCGGTCCAAGAAATGGACGGGCGAATATTCCGGCCTGATCAGCAATGTCTGGGACACAGATGCCGGCAAGTTCGGCCTGCTGGGTAATTACGCCCATTCCGATGTGGTGACGCGGACGGAAAGCGTCATCATGGACAAGATCAACACCTATTGCTCGGCCGGCGCCACCAATGCCGCCGGCAACGCCGTGGTGTCGGCCGATGGCAGCGTGGCCTGCACGGCCAACCCGTTCGGCGGCACGGGCTGGGCCTATATGCCCGACGGTATCCGCTATTCGCTGGTCGATTACGACCGCACGCGGCGCGGCATCTCGGCCGCCGGCCAGTATGAAAGTCCGGATGGCAGCTTCCAGGCCACCGTGCAGTACATGGAATCCAAGTATCACAATGCCTGGCTGGAAAATGCCAGCCACGTGATCCTGGATGGTGGTGCCTATGGCTCGTCCGCCTTCCGGCCGCGCAGCACAAGCATCATCGGCCCGGCAACCGGGTCGCCTTCCCTGAAGTTCGGCGCCGACGGCATGCTGGAAAGCGGCCTGCTGACCCAGGGGCACGGTTCCTGGCGCGGATCGTGGGACAGTTTGCAGGACGCCATCAATACCGGCTCCGCCGTTCCCGGCCAGCCGTTCGTGAATTTCTGCGGCACGGGCGCTACCTGCACCACGTTGCAGGACGGCCTGTATTTCCAGAACGAGGCGCGCAATTTCGACCATCGGGAAGGGACCAAGGATCTTTCCTTCAATGTGAAATGGGACGTGACCGACCGGCTGCATACGAGTTTCGACGCGCAGCGCATCACGGCATCGACCACCAATGACGATATCCTGGTCGCCACCGGCTCCATGGCCAACATGCAATATTCCGTCGGCAAGGACGGGGTGCCGCAGGTGGTGATGAGCCCCGGTTCCAACGTCAATTATGCCCAGGGCGGCCTGTCCAACCCGCATAATTATTGGATCCCCTTCATCCAGGCGCATCTGGAGGACAATGACGCCAAGGAAACGGCGTTCCGGGGCGACGCCACCTATGATCTGGACGCCGCCGATGGCTGGCTGAACTCGCTGAAGGTCGGCGTGCGCCATGCCGACCGCAAGCAGACGGTGCGCTATTCCACCTTCAACTGGTCGCCCGTGGCCGCTAATTGGAACTGCAACGGCCCCGGCTTCAACGCTGACAGCACGGGCGGCACCTATCCCGCCGGCTGCGGCAACGGCCAGCCCTTCAAGGGCTATGGTGCCGGCATCTGGGATACGGTCGATCTGGGTGACGATTTCTACAATGGCGACGTCTATCCCAATGGCGGGCTGGTCTATCTCAGCCGCGACGTGCTGAAGGACCGTGACCGGCTGGTACAGTCGCTGTCCGGTCCCACCACCAACTCGCCTATGGGCTGGGCGCCGATCTGCGACCGTGCAGGCCTGCCGTCCGGAAGCTGCTTCCTGCCGTCGGAAGTCATGCATGTTCAGGAGAAGACCAACGCCGGCTATGCCATGCTGCGCTTCGGCGGCGGCGACATGACGATCCTGAACGGCATCACCGTGGACGGTAATATCGGCGCGCGCCTGGTCCAGACCAAGATCGACAGTGAGGGCAGCGTCGGCTTCCCCACCAACACGGCCCTGGTGCAGTTGCAGCAGACGCCGTGCGGCGCCACCCTGCCGCCGGGTGCGGTGGTCAACCCCGCCTGCTCCCTGACGCCTGCCATCCTGGCCTTTGCCAATGGCGGCGGCACGGCCAACACTTTCAAGACCGATTACACCAACATCCTGCCCAGCTTCAATGTGCGCTTCGGGCTGGATGATGACCAGTATATCCGCTTCGCGGCGTCGCGTGCCATGGCGCGGCCGGATTTCGGCCTGCTGCGCAACTTCGTCTCCATCCAGACGCCGGTGATCGACACCACGGCCAGCTCGCCCTACCTGATCAAGAATGCCGCCGGTCAGGTCACCGGGTACAATTTCGTCTTCCGGGCGGAATCCGGCTATGCCGGCTTGCGGCCGCTGAAGGCCGACCAGTTCGATCTGGCCTATGAATATTACCTGGGCAAGAGCGGCCTGTTCTCCTTCGGTGGCTTCTACAAAAAGCTGCGCAATTCCATCTCCTACGGCGAGTTCGTCCGCGAATTCACCAACGGTACCTCCACCCAGACCGTGATCATGCGCGGTCCGCGCAACCAGAAGGGCGGGGGCGAGTTGTACGGGTTCGAAACCGGTTACCAGACCTTCTTCGACTTCCTGCCCGGCATCTGGAACGGGCTGGGCATGCAGGTGAACTACACCTATGTCGATCAGTCGGGGATCAACAATTCCAATCTGGTGACCCAGGGTGCGCTGGATGCCGGCGGTACCGGCGGCTTCGGTGCTGGGCTGGACGTGTCGGGCGGTCGCGGTGCGGTCATCGACAGCCACAAGCTGGCCGGCATCTCCAAGCACACCTACAACATCGTCGGACTGTATGAGCAGGGGCCGATCGGATTACGCCTTGCCTATAACTGGCGGTCGCGCTTCCTGACCAACAATCTGGATTGCTGCATCGGCCTGCCGGTGTTCCAGAAGGCGGCAGGTTTCCTGGATGGGTCCATCCGCTACTCCATCAGCGAGAACCTGGAAGTGGCCATCGAAGGCTCCAACCTGCTGGATACCAAGACGGTCTATCAGCAGCAGATCTTCGGTGACAGCGCCGCCACGCCGGGGGCCAAACCCGTCTACAAGGATGCCAACTGGGGCAAGGCCGACCGCCGCGTCCAGGTCGGTGCCCGCGTGAAGTTCTGATCCTCCCCAGGGGCGCCGCGTACTCCCTCCGCGGCGCCCCCTTTTTTATGGGACCTTTGCGAAAACTTGGGCTGATGGGGTTCAGTCAGCACGACCGTCACCCCGGCGAAAGCCGGGGCCCAGGCGTAGAGCGGCGTCTGCCGCGACAAGACTCATATCGGCGCTGATCGCGCCTTACACTGGGCCCCGGCCTTCGCCGGGGTGACGGTGGAAGGGGTGGCAACGACGGCGCTCAGGGGATGGAGTTGGCCAGATGCGGTCGGACGAAACACAATCTGCACAGCGTCTCCGGGTGGTGATCGTCGGCGGTGGCACGGCCGGCTGGATGATGGCGGCCGGCCTGTCGCGCCTGCTGCCGTCCGACCAGTATGACCTGACCCTGATCGAAAGCGATGAGATCGGGACGGTCGGCGTGGGCGAGGCCACGCTGCCGCATATCAAGCAGTTCAACGACCGCCTGGGCATTGACGAGGCGGAGTTCATGCGCGCCACGGGCGCCACCATCAAGGTGGGTATAGAATTCGTCGGCTGGAACCAACTCACCGACCGCTATATCCACCCGTTCGGCACCTTCGGGGAGCCCTGGGTGGGCGTGGATTTCCAGCATCACTGGGCCCGCGCCCGGCTGGCCGGGATCGATGTCGGGTCCTTGCAGGATTATTCCTACGCCATCGCACTGTGCCGCGCCAACGCGTTCGAACTGCCCTCCGCCGATCCGGGCTCCATTCGCTCCAGCTATTCCTACGCCTATCATTTCGACGCCGGGCTTTATGCGGGTTTCCTGCGCGGCTGGGCTGTACCGCGCGGCGTGCGGCGGATCGAAGGGCGCATCATTGATGTCCATCGTGACGGCGAAACCGGCCATGTACGCCGCCTGACCCTGAAATCGGGGGAGAGCGTCGAGGGCGATTTCTTCGTGGATTGCAGCGGCTTCCGGTCCCTGCTGGTGGGCGCAACCTTGGACGTGCCCTGGTGCGACTGGAGCCAGTGGCTGCCCTGTGACCGGGCGCTGGCCGTGCCGTCGGACCGGGTGGAGCCGCTGACGCCCTATACCCGTGCCACCGCGGCCAAGGCCGGCTGGACCTGGCGCATCCCGTTGCAGCACCGGATCGGCAATGGCTATGTCTTCTCCAGCCGCTGGTGCGGGGAGACAGAAGCGCATGACACGCTGATGGCCGCTCTGGACGGGCCGGCGCAGGCCGAACCGCGCTTGCTGCGCTTTGCCGCCGGCCGCCGGGCGCGGGCCTGGGAGGGCAATTGTCTGGCGGTGGGCTTGGCCAGCGGCTTCCTGGAACCACTGGAAAGCACCTCGATTTTCCTGATCCAGGCGGCCTTGTTCGATCTGGTGGAACTGATGCCCCGGCCGGGCGACGGCATTGATCCGCGCCTCTCGGCCGAGTTCAACCGGTTGTTCGAGATCCATTACGACCGGGTGCGCGATTTCCTGGTCCTGCATTACAGGGCCAACAGCCGGCATGGACAGCCGCTCTGGGACCATGTGCGCACCATGCCCCTGCCCGACAGCCTGCTGCACAAGCTTGACCTGTTCCGCGAAGGGGCGGTGGCGCCGGGATACAAGCTGGGCCTGTTCTCCCGCGACAGTTGGCTGTCGGTGTTCGAGGGGCAGGGGATAATGCCTGAAGGGTATGCGCGGCTGGCCGACCGATTGCCGCTGGCAGAGTTGGAGATGCGGTTGGCGGGCCTGCGTACCCGCATCCGCGATGGCGTGACCGGCGTGCCCAGCCACGCCGATTTCATCAACGACCATTGCGCGGCACAGGATGCCGCCGGACGGGGGGAGGCCGCATGAGCCAGCCCATCAACCATCTGGTCATTGCCGGCCGTGACGCCCCGCTGTGGCTGGCGGCGGCCACCATGGCCCGCGCGCTGGCCCCCATCGGCCTGACAGTGACGGCCGTGGAATTGCCGGCCAGGGTCACGCCGGCCGACCTGCATGCCAGCCTGCCGGCGCTGGAGGCGCTGCATAACCAGCTACGGCTGGATGAACGCCGGCTGCTGTCAGCGGTGGGGGGAGCCTATACGCTGGGCTGGAACGTCGCCGATGCCGGTGGTGCGGTCACCCCCTTCCTGCACCCGTTCGGTGCCTTCGGATCGCCCATCGAAGGCCAGGATTTCTTCCCCCACTGGCTGCGCGCGCGCTGGCACGGCCTGTCGGTCCCGCTGGAGGATTTCAGCCTGACGGCGGCTGCCGCACGGCAGGGCCGGCTGTTCATTCCCGATCGGGAGAGTGAGCGCTATGGCCGCAGCGACTATGGTTACCATCTGCCGGCGCTCGCCTATGCCGGGGTGCTGAAGGACTTGGCGCGACAGGCCGGCGTGGCGATCCTGTCGGCCGGCGACCTGTTCCCCCTGCGTGATGCCGAAACGGGGACGATCACCGCGCTTTCCCTGGCGGGCGGCGGGCGGGTGGAAGGCGATCTCTTCCTGGACGTCACGGGTCCCGATGCGCTGCTGATCGGCGGGCCGGGAAACGGGATGGAGCCGTGGGAGTTTCCTGCAACCCGTGTGCTGACAGCCCGTGGCCCGCGTCTGGTCAGCCTGCCCCCCTATGCCGAGGTGCGGGGCTTCGCTGAGGGCTGGCTGGCCCTGCGCCCGGCGCAGGCCGGCACCTTCATCACCGCCGTGTGGAAGGCGGGTGAAGGGGAGGGCGAGGTGCTGCGGCGCCTGCCGTCGCTCTGCGGCTTCGCGCCCCAGGATGCGATCGTGCGGTCCAGCATCCCCGGCCTGCGGACACGCGCCTGGGACGGCAACTGCGTGGCGCTGGGAACGGCGGCGGTGCGGCTGGACCCGTTGCACGACCTCGATCTGCTGTCCGTTCAGCAGGGGCTGGTGCATCTGCTGGCGCATTTCCCCCGGACGGGCCGGTTCGCGGCGGCGCGGGCGGAATATAATCGGGTGACCGCGGGGCATTTCACCCATCTGCGGGATTTCCAGGCGCTTCATTACCATCTTGCCCGCCATTCCGGCCCCTTCTGGGATGCGGCGCGCGGCCTGCCATTATCGGGGGACCTGTTCCACCGTCTCGCCCTGTTCCGCGCTCAGGGCGATCTGGCGCCGTGGGAGGATGATGATCTGCCGCCGGACAGCTGGCGCGCCTTCCTGGTGGGCCATGGTCTGCTGCCTGACAGCCATCCGCCGGGCGCCGACCTGCTGCCGCCCGACGATCTGAAAGCCCATCTGCGCGGCATGCTGGGCTTCGTGAAGAACCAGGTGCTGCGCCAGCCGGTGCATGAATCCTATCTGCGGGGCGGGTGATGCCGCCGCCTTTCCCACCCGTCCTTTCCAGCAAAGAGGCTTGTTCGATGACTTTCCGTTCGCTGACGCTCCTGTCCTCGCTCGTGGCGATCAGCGCCGCCAATCCGGCCCTGGCCGCCGACCGGGAATGCGCCCAGTCGCCCGGCAGGCTGATCGAACTGTGCGTCTTCGTGAAGGACGGTCAGGCCTTTTACGAGGTCAGCCGCAAGGGCGCGCCCGTCCTGGCTCCCGGCGCCCTGGGCCTGGGTTTCAAGGGCGAGGTGCCGGTGCGCTATACGGCGATTATCGACGCCAAACGCTCCGCCAGTGACACGAGCTGGGAGCAGCCCTGGGGCGAGCAGCGGACGGTGCGCGACAATCACACCGAACTGATGGTGACGCTGGCGGGCGACACGGCGTTGAACGGCAAGGTGGATGTCACCTTCCGCCTGTTCGATGACGGGATCGGCTTCCGCTACGGCTACAGTGCCGTTCCCGTCGGCCAGGATGTGGAGGTGATTGAAGAGCGTACCCAGTTCCGGCCCGTGGGGCAGCAGTTGGCCTGGTGGTATCCGGCATTGGGGGAGGAACGCGACGAGTATCTCTATACCAAGACCGACGCGCGCCGCATCACCATTGCCGAGACGCCGCTGACCCTGAAGGGCGATAATGGCCTGCACCTGTCGATCCATGAGGCGGCCCTGGTGGATTTCCCATCCATGCTCCTGGCCGGCGACGGGGCGGGGACGCTGACGGCGAAGCTGATGCCCTGGCCTGACGGGGTGCCGGCCCGCAAGACGGGTCCGTTCACCACACCCTGGCGGACCGTGCTGATCGGCGACAGTGCGGCAGCCTTGGCCGACAGCCGGATCACGCTGAACCTGAACGAGCCCAACAAGCTGGGTGACGTGTCCTGGTTCAGGCCCGGCAAATATGTCGGCATCTGGTGGGAGATGCATCTGGAGAAATCCACTTGGGGCAGCGGCCGCATCCATGGCGCCAACAATGAAAATGTGAAGCGCTACATGGATTTCGCGGCCAAATACGGCTTCACCGGCGTGCTCGTGGAAGGCTGGAACAAGGGCTGGGACGGCGACTGGATCGCCAATGGCGACAAGTTCAGCTTCACCGAAGCCTATCCCGATTTCGACCTTCCGGCCCTGGCCGCCTATGGCAAATCCAAGGGCGTGGGCCTGATCGGCCATCATGAGACCGGCGGGGCCGTGGTCAATTACGAGGCCCAGCTTGAAGACGCCATGAAGCTCTACGCCAAGGTGGGCGTGAATATTGTGAAAAGTGGCTATGTGAAGCATAGCGGCACCATCCTGGACGACCAGGGTGGCCAGCAATGGTTTGCGGGCCAGTACATGGTCCGCCACCATCTGCATGCTGTGGAGGTCGCCGCCCGCAACAAGATCGCCGTCAACACGCATGAGCCGGTGAAGGATACCGGTCTGCGCAGGACCTATCCCAACTGGATCAGCCGCGAGGGCGCGCGGGGCCAGGAATTCAATGCCTGGGGCAAGCCCACCAACCCGCCCGAGCATGTGACCATCCTGCCCTTCACCCGCATGCTGGCCGGTCCCATGGACTATACGCCCGGCATCTTCGACCTTGTGCATGGCAAGGAGAAGCTGGAGGCGCGGGTGCAGTCGACGCTGGCCACGCAACTGGCGCTCTATGTCGTGCTGTACAGCCCGGTGCAGATGGCCGCCGACCTCCCGGAGAATTACGAGGCGCGTCTGGACGCCTTCCAGTTCATCCGCGACGTGGCGGCGGATTGGGAAGTGTCGAAGACGTTGCAGGCCCAGATCGGTGACTATGTCGTCGTCGCCCGTCAGCCGCGTGGGGGCAGGGACTGGTTCCTGGGTGCCGTGACCGATGAGGAAGCCCGCAAGCTGACCCAGACGCTGGACTTCCTGGCGCCCGGCAAGCGGTACGAGGCGCAGATCTATGCCGATGGTACCGGGGCGGATTATCGCACCAACCCGACGGCGCTGAAGGTGGAGAAGCGGGTGGTGACATCCAGGGACAGCCTGGACCTGGACATGGCGCCCGGCGGCGGTGTGGCGGTGCGGTTCAAGGCGCTGTGAGGGTGTAGGGCGTAGGTCGGGGTTCGCTGTGCTCACCCCGACCTACGAAATTACGGGAAGCGGCAGACCTCACCCGTGACCTCCACGAAGGAGCGGGCGCCCGCTCCCACTGTCAGGCGCACTTCCTTGTCGGTGGTGATCAGATTGTGGGTCAGCGGCAGGACACCGCTGACCTCTTCCACCTTGCCGGCGGCGTCGGTGAAGCTGACCTTCACGGGCTTGGTCGGGTCGTACCAGGCTTCGGGGCTGCCGCCCTCGTTGCGGGCAGGCACGCCTTCACCGGTCACGATGATGGTGCCGTCTGCAAAGGCCACCTGGGTGTTCGACCCCTTGTAGATCGGGGTGGGCAGGACGAAGCGCTTCGTCTCCGGCCGCGCGCAGGAGCGGGGGTTGCTGGTCTGCTCGATCACGAAGGCCATGCGCTCGGGGTTCACCCCCTCCGCCAGCTTGCGGGCCACCAGTTCGTTCAGCTTGGCCAGTTCGCCACCGGGCACCTCACGCTGCAGGCGGATCTCCAGTTCGTTGGCGCGGATTTCCTGCGTCTGGGCGATCTGTTGCAATTGCTGGGCGCGGCGCTCGGCCTTTTCCTTGGCCGCCGTCATGTTCACCAGCTCCTCCTGCATGGAGCCTTCGCGTGATTTCAGCTGTTCCACGCCCACCAGATAGGAGAAGCCGGCAACCCCGCCTAGCAAGGTCAGCCACAGGGCGCCCTTGCCGACGCGGGCCCAGATGCGACGGCGGTAGCGACGGTGGTTATCGTAAAGGCCGTAGCTCATCTGTTTCCAGGCGAAATCAAGGAGATGGGACGGGCCAGTCCGTTCGACAGGCCATGCCCGACCCTACTCAGCCTGTAAGGCAATTACAAGCTCAACCCCTTGGCCTCAGCCCTTGGGCAGCGCCTTCTCGATGGCGGCAGCCAGCTCGGGCGAATCCGGCGTCACCTTGGAGCCATAGGCCTCGATCAGGTTGCCGTCAGTGCTGATCAGGTACTTATGGAAGTTCCATTTCGGCTCGCCCTTCTGTGCGGCCAGCCATTTATAGAGCGGGTGAGCGTCAGCACCCTTCACCGGTTCCTTCGTGGTCATGGGGAAGTCGATGGCGAAATTGACGTTGCAGAATTCCTTGATCTCCGCGGCGGAACCCGGTTCCTGTCCACCGAAATCGTTGGACGGCACGCCCAGGACGACAAGGCCCTTGTCCTTGTACTTGTCCCACAGGGCCTGCAGACCCTTATATTGCGGGGTATAGCCGCACATCGACGCGGTGTTGACCACCAGCACGGCCTTGCCACGATAGCTGTCCAGCTTCAGCGGCCCGCCCTCGATGGCGGTGAAGCCGTAATCATAGGCGCTGGCCGCCTGTGCCGAACCACTCATGCCCATCACCCCCATCATTGCCAGGCCGCCGGCCAGGGCCAGGATGGCCCGCCGGCCCGCACGTATTGCCTTGTCACCCATGATCCACCTTATCGGGAAGGGAAGTTGTGGGGAGAATGCAGCAGAGCCGGGGCCGGCGTCCAGTGATCAAAGCCGGGTCGCCACCTGCCGGCCACCGCTATTGCGTTCCAGGCAGGTTTCCAGGGCGCCGGCACGGGCGGCATCGGCACCGTCGCCCGGCATGGACGCCTGGATGTAGCTGGCGCAGGTGGCGAAGTGCGGATGTTCCTCCGCCACCTGCAAAGGCGGGCTGACGGTGTCAGGCCCGGCACAGGCGGACAAGAGGAACAGGGGGATCAGTATCGCGAGCAAGCGGCCCATCGCCGCCTCCATCATCATGTCGTGGTCAACTAAGGCGGACTATCCGCCGCTGCCCCTTGCCGGAAAGTGATCCGCCGCACAGATTGAAGGGCATGGCAGCCCAGAGGAGCCCCCGTGATGACCGACACAGCGCCCCCGCAATGGCTGCTGACCACCGACAGCCGGCTGGCCATCATCGATGTGCAGGACCGGCTGCTGGCTGCTATCGATGGGGCCGACGCGATCGTGGCCAATTGTCTGAAGCTGGTGCGCGCGGCGCAAAGGCTGGGCGTTCCCGTGGCGGCGACGGAACAGAACCCGGCCGGCATCGGCCCCACCACCGCACCCCTGGCGGCGCTGATCCCGTTGCGCTTCGGCAAGGTGCATTTCTCCGCGGCCCGCCAGGGGGATTTCCTGGCCTGGGCGGCCGGCGGCGGCACCGTGCTGCTGGCCGGGACGGAGGCGCATGTCTGTGTGTTGCAGACGGCATTGGGGCTGAAGGCGCTGGGCTTGCGCGTGGGCGTGGTGATGGATGCCGCCGGATCGCGCCACGCCGCCAGCCGCCAGGCCGCCTTCGACCGGCTGCGCGCCCATGGGGTGGAACTGGTGACGGTGGAAATGGTGCTGTTCGAATGGCTGGAACGCTATGACCGGCCGGAATTCAAGGAACTGCTGCGGCTGATCAAATGATGCGGCCCAAGCCGGATCCGGATGTGACCCGCTGCCCCCTTAGAACAATGACAGCTGCCGCACAGGGGCGGCTGGTATCCGGAACTTGGAGCAATCCATTTCCCACCGTCGCCGATCCAGGCCAAAACGCTTGATGGCCAGCCGGAACCGGCTGCGCAGCAGATCGGCATAGGCGCCGGTACCCTTCATCCGCGTGCCGAATTCCGACCGGTACAAAGCCCCGTCCCGCGACTGGCGGATCAGCGACAGCACCCGTTCGGCCCGGTCGGGATAGTGCGTGCGCAGCCATTCACCGAACAGGTCGGCAATCTCCAGCGGCAGGCGCAGCAGAATATAGCTGGCGGCCGTGGCCCCGGCATCGGCCGCCGCCTCCAGGATCGCTTCCAGTTCATGGTCGTTCAGTGCCGGGATCATCGGGCTGGTCAGTACGGCCACGGGCACGCCGGCAGCGGTCAGCGCCCGCACCGCCGCCAGCCGTTTGGGCGGGGTGCTGGCGCGCGGTTCCATGGTGCGGGCCAGATCGCGGTCCAGCGTGGTGATCGACATCGCTACCTGCACCAGCCCATCGGCCGCCATGGGTGCCAATATGTCCAGGTCGCGCAGGACATTGGCCGATTTGGTGATGATGCTGACCGGCTGGTTGAAGTCACGGCAGACGGCCAGGATGTCGCGCGTGATCCCCTCCTCCCGCTCAATCGGCTGATAGGGATCGGTATTGGCCCCCAGCGCCAGCGTGCGGCAGACATAGGAGCGGGAGCGTAGTTCGCGGGCCAGCAGCGCCGCCGCGTCACGCTTGGCGAACAGCTTGGTTTCGAAATCCAGTCCCGGCGACAGGCCCAGATAGGCATGGCTGGGCCGGGCGAAGCAATAAACGCACCCGTGCTCGCACCCACGATAGGGATTCACCGAACTGTCGAAGGGGATGTCGGGGCTGTCATTGCGGCTGATGATGCTGCGCGCCGCGTCGGCCATGACGATGGTGCGCAGTTTCTCCGGCAGGCCGCCATCACAGCCCCAGCCATCATCGACCCGCACCCGTTGTTCCCGGTTGAACCGGGAACCCAGGTTGCTGACGGCCGCGCGCCCCCTTGTCGGCTGTGGCGACAGTTCGTCCACCGATGCCGCCCCTATCTGAAATGGAACATATAGGGAACGTAGCAGGGACGCGCGGCCGGGCAAAGCGCTTTTATGAGATCAGGCGGCGGCTGATGTGATCGACGCCAGTGCCGCCTTGGCGCCGTCGATGGCGGCGGCGCGGGCGTCCGGGCCGTAGCCGATCTTCTCCGCATGCACGAAGGTGACGTCGGTGATGCCGATGAAGCCGAACAGCTGGCGCAGATACGGCTCCTGGAAGTCGATGGCCTTGGCCGGGCCCTCGCTGTACAGCCCGCCACGCGCCTCAATCACGATGGCGCGCTTGCCGTCCAACAGGCCCTTCGGCCCGGCTTCGGAATAGGTGAAGGTCAGGCCGGCGCGCAGCACGTGGTCGAACCAGGAACGCAGGACGGTCGAAACGCCGAAATTATACATGGGCGCGCCGACCAGGATGACATCGGCCGCCTTCAGCTCCGCCACCAGACCGTCGGACAGGGCGCGGGTGGCCTTCTCCGCCGCCGTTACCGGCTCGCCCCGCAGGCCGGCCAGGGTTTCCGCCGTCACATGCGGCACAGGGGTCACGCCCAGATCATGGCGGGTGACGTTGGCACCGGGGTTGGCGGCCAGCAGGCCGGTCAGCGCCTCGCCCACCAGCAGCTTGGTGACCGACGCGTCGCCGCTGGCCGAGCTTTCGATCACGAGAATATTGGTCATTTTGATTTCCGTTCGAAGGAAGGAAGCATGTGCGATAAGTTGGCGTTGCAGGATCGGAGACGCTAGTGGCCTTTTCTGGGAAAGACTGTTGCGGAATCGGGAACAGACATGGTCGAGCTGGATGATGTGCGGGCCTTCGTGGAGGTGGTGGAGGCCGGGGGCTTCAGCCGGGCGGGCGAGCGGCTGGGCATTTCCAAGTCACTGCTGAGCCGGCGGCTGGCACGGCTGGAGGCGCAGCTGGGCGTGCCGCTGCTGGCCCGCACCACGCGCGGCGTGTCGATCACCGATGCCGGTTCCCGGTTCAAGCCGCATGCCGACCGTATGGTGGCGGAGATGCAGGCCGGTATGGATGCCATCACCGATGGCTGCGGCGCATCCGGCCTGCTGCGCATCGCCGCCCCGCTCAGCTTCGGGTTGACGCATCTGGCGCCACTGCTGGTCGAACTGGCGCTGGCCCATCCCAAGCTGGAGATCCGCACCAATTACAGCGACCGACATGTCGATATCGTGGCCGAGGGCTATGACGTGGCGGTCCGCCTGGGCCATCTGGCCGACAGTTCGCTGGTGGCGCGGCGCATCGGGCCGGTGCATGGCGTGTTCGTGGCCAGCCCCGCCTATCTGGCCAAGGCCCCGCCCCTGGAACGGCCCGAGGACCTGGAGCGGCACGAGGCCGTGCATCAAGGCGACGAGGTCTGGCGGCTGATGGATGGGGAGCGGGAGATCGCCGTGCGCCCACGCGGGCGGTTCGTGGCCGATAATGGCCAGGCGCTGCTGACCGCCGTGGTGGCGGGCCTGGGCGTCGGCCGCCTGCCGGCCTTCCTGGCGGGCCCCGCCATCGGGCGGGGGGAACTGGTCTATCTGCTGGGAGCCTATCCGATCCCGGAAGCCAGCCTCTATCTGCTGCGCCCACCGCCGGCCGCCCAGATGCCCACCAAGATCAGAGTGCTGATGGACGCGCTGGTCGAACGGTTCGGCCGCGACCGGAGTTGGGAGGGGTGCCCCAATACGCGGTGATTAGTTGTTGATCCGCGCGAACTCGCGGAAGGTGACAGCGATCTTGTCTTCCACGATCGTCACTTCACCGCGGGCCACCATGCGACCGGATACGACAATGTCGGACAGGTCGTCGATCTTGCGGTCCAGCTCCACGATGGCGCCGCGGCCCAGCTTCAGCAGGTCGCGCACGCGGATGAAGGAGGTGCCGAGCACGACGCTCATCTCCACCTCCGTGTCATAGACGGCGGAAATCTCCTGTTGTTCGGGAAGCGAGCGCACGGAACCGTTGCCGGCCATCTCGCCGAACATGGCATCGATATCGTCCTGATCGGGCATGTCGCTCCACCCCGCTAAACCTCATACTGGCGTTCACCCTAGCACGTGTTTGGTCCGTCTTGCAGCGACAAAGGCGGCCGCCTCCTGCCACGGTGCCAGGGAGAAGCTGCCCCGCGCCTGGCCCGACGGCGACGGCAGGACGAACAGGGCGATCCCTTCCCAATCCGCCGCCTGCCGCCCCCAGGGCAGGGGTGCCTTGGGACCCCGGAACAGCCGGGCACCGTTCTTGCTGGTAAAGGCGATGGCGGCCGGACGGTGGGCGCGCATCTTGGCGGCAAAGCCGGGAATGTCGAACCCGTCTGCGGTCAGGTCGACATCATTGCCGATCTCCACCTTGTTCAAATCGGTCAGGCCCAGGCCCAGTTCGTTCATGCGGGTGAAGTCGGCGGCCCGCCATCCGTCCGGCACCAGGCCGGTGCGTACAAGCGTCGGCCAGAAGGCGTTGCCGGGATTGGCATAGTACGCCCCCTTGGCCGCGGAGATGCGGGACGGGGCCGTGCCGCAGAAGACGAGGTGAAGGCCGGGGGCCAGGACATCGGGCAGGATCATGGTGGGCGGCATTATTTGCCCCCTTCGCGGCAGACGCAACGGAAAACGGCTGGATTCCGCCATTCCCCCAAAGTTGGCACGCCCTTTGCTTTTAGTTCCGGCAAGCAACGGCCCACCGGCCAGCATGAGGAAGTCACCGCGATGGAAAATTCACTCTACATCACCCTGTCCCGCCAGGAAGCCCTGCGCCGGCAGATGGAAGTGGTGTCGAACAACATCGCCAACATGAACACCACCGGCTTCAAGTCGCAGCGCATGCTGTTCCTGGAATATATGGAGCGCCCCGACAAGCAGGGCGACCGGATGAGCTTCGTCCAGGATTACGGCCTGCTGCGCAACACCGAGGCCGGTCCGCTGACCGTCACCAATAACGAGCTGGATGTCGCCTTGCGCGGCGACGGTTATTTCGCTGTCGAAACGCTGAGCGGCACCCGCTATACCCGTGGCGGCGCCTTCCAGATGAACAGCAACCGCGAGATCGTCGACCATTCCGGCCTGCCGCTGATGGATACCAACAACCAGCGCATCGTGGTGCCGGCCGACGCCAAGGACATCCACATCGCCGGTGACGGCTCGGTCAGCACCGAAGCCGGCCCGCTGGGCCAGCTGAAAGTCGTCACCTTCGCCGACCAGCAGCGGATGATGGAACTGGGTGGTGGCCTGTACGAGGCCAACCAGGAAGAAATTGCCGTCGAACAGCCCGAAGTCACCCAGGGCACGATCGAAGGCAGCAATGTGCAGAGCGTGGTGGAGATGACGCAGATGATCGACGTGCTGCGCACCTACCAGAGCGTTCAGAAGATGATCGATACCGAGCACGAACGCATCCGCGGCGCCATCGGCAAGCTCGCCCGCGTTCAGTAATCAAGCCAGCAAGAAGGATCAAGACCATGCGCAGCCTCTCCATCGGCGCCACCGGCATGCTGGCTCAGCAGCTGAATGTCGAAACCATCTCCAACAACATCGCCAACATGACGACGACCGGTTACAAGCGTCAGCGGGCCGAATTCCAGGACTTGCTGTACCAGAACCAGCGCCGCGTGGGCTCCACCTCGTCCGATGCCGGCACCATCGTGCCGTCGGGCATCCAGGTGGGCCTGGGTGTGAAGGCCGCCGCCATCTATCGCATCAACGAGCAGGGCAATATCAACCCCACCGGCAACACGCTGGATGTGGCCATCAACGGTCAGGGCTACCTGCAGATCCAGCTGCCGAATGGCGAGACCGCCTATACCCGTGACGGCTCCCTGTCGCTGAATGCCGAAGGCACCATCGTCACGGCCGACGGTTACCAGGTGATGCCCGGCGTCGTGGTCCCGCAGAACACGATCGACATCACCATCAACCCCAATGGCGAGGTCCTGGCCAAGATCGACGGCCAGATCGAGCCGCAGAATGTCGGCCAGATCCAGCTGGCAACCTTCCCCAACACCGCCGGCCTGGAAGCCATCGGCGATAATTTGCTGCTGGAAACCCCGGCGTCGGGTGCCGCTATCGAAGGCCCGCCGGGCGCCCCCGGCTTCGGCCGCATCATGCAGGGCGCGGTGGAGACGTCCAACGTCAACATCGTGGCCGAGATCACCCAGCTGATCACCGCCCAGCGCGCCTATGAAATGAATTCCCGCGTCATCTCCACCACCGACCAGATGATGCAGTCGGTCAGCCAGCTGCGCTGATCGGTTTTAGGTTCCTGAAGCGTCGCCGCCGGGGCCTGACGGCCCTGCTAGGACATTCTTGCCCACCTGACACCCGGAGTCCGTCCCATGACCCGCTTCGCCGCCCTGATGCTCGCCGCCGCCCTGCTGACCGGTACCGCCGCCGGGGCCGCCACGCTGAAGCCGGCCGCCTCGGTGATGGATGGGCAAATTCTGCTGGGCGACCTGTTCGACGGTCTGTCCCCGGAAAAGGCGGTGCATCCGATCCTGACCGCACCGGAACCCGGCCGCCGCATCAATCTGGATGCACCCGCCCTGCAGCGCATCGCGTCGTCCAACGGCATCGACTGGCATGCCGCCGGTGGGGCCGACCGCATCACTGTGGAACGCGCGTCGGTGCAGGTGACCACCGACGCCATCGTCGCCAGCCTGCGCCAGGCCTTGCGAGACGGCGGGGCCGGCGAGGGGGTGGATGTGCTGCTGGACAACCGCACGCTCAGCCTTTTTCTGCCGGCCGGCAACGATGCCTCCGTGCGCGTGGAAAATCTTGCCTATGATGCCCAGCGCGGCCGGCTGTCGGCGGAGATCGTTGCGCCGGCCACGGGCCCGGAACTGCTGCGCCAGTCGGTGGGCGGCCGTGCGGTGGACATGGTCGACCTGCCGGTCCTGGCCCGTCGCCTGACCATGGGCGAGGTGATCGGCGAAGGCGACATCACCTGGATCCGCCAGCCGCGTGACCGCGTACAGGCAGGGGCCGTCACCGATACCTCTGAAATGATTGGGAAAACTGTTCGCCGCGCCGTCGCCCCGAACCAGGCGGTCTATGTGCGGGACGTGCGGGAACCGGTGGTCGTGGCCAAGGGGCAGGCCGTCACCATCCTTCTCCAGAGCGATGTCATGACCCTGACGGCGTCGGGCAAGGCGCTTTCCGACGGGGCCCAGGGTGAGTTGGTACGGATTGTGAATACGTCCTCCAGCAGAGTGATCGAGGCCGTCGTGGCCGGTCCCAATCTGGTGACCGTCCGCCCCGCCGGCCAGGGGATCGCCCCTGTCAGCCATGTGTCGGGTACGTCCAAGAAGGCGGCCCGGTAAGGAGAACCGAGATGTCCGTCCGTACCCTGTCCACCCGCACCATTCGTTCCGCCCTGCTGCTGTCGCTGACCGTCCTGCCCCTGACCGGTTGCGTCACGGACAAGCTGGCCGCCATCGGCCAGACCCCGGCCTTGTCGGGTATCGAGGACCCCTCGCGCGATCCCAACTATCGCCCCGTGCGCCTGCCCATGCCGGACGCGCCGGTGCAGGACCGTCAGGCCAATTCGCTGTGGCGCGCCGGGGCCCGCGCCTTCTTCAAGGATCAGCGCGCCGCCCGCATGGGCGACATCCTGACCGTCGATATCCAGATCAATGACCGTGCCCAGCTGCAGAACAACACCACCCGGGCGCGCGACGGCAGCGACAGCATGGGCATCCCCAACCTGTTCGGCCTGGAGGCCAGCACCAACAACATCCTGCCCAACAGCGTCGATCCGGCCAGCCTGTTGAGCGCAACGGGCAGCAGCACCAGCAACGGCACCGGCGCCATCCAGCGCCAGGAGCAGATCAACATGCAGGTGGCGGCCCTGATCGTGCAGGTCCTGCCCAACGGCAACATGGTGGTGCAGGGCAAGCAGGAGGTCCGGGTTAATAACGAGGTGCGCGAACTGACCCTGACCGGCATCATTCGGCCGGAGGACATCACGTCGGCCAACACCATTTCGTATGAGAAGATCGCCGAAGCCCGCATCTCCTACGGCGGCCGGGGCAACATCACCGATGTGCAGGCGCCGCGCTGGGGCCAGCAGGTGCTTGAGGCCATCAGCCCGTTCTGATCCCCCTGACCATGGCATGACAGCAAGAACCCCCGGACGTGTGAGCGTCCGGGGGTTTTTCGATATACCGGTGGTCGAGAATTCAGACCGTCGGGGTTACACGTTCAGCAGCAGATTCTCCCGCTCCCAGCTGCTGATCACCCGCTGATAGGCGTCATATTCGGCCTGTTTCACGGCGCTGACGGCTGACACGAACCGGTCGCCCAGGATCTCCTTCAACGGCTTGCAGGCGTTGAACTTGTTCAGCGCGTCGCCCTGGTGGCGGGGCAGCGAGAAGGCAAGACGGTGGGCGGAGCCCTTGACCGGGTCGGATGGCTCCAGTTCCTGGGTCATGCCGATATAGCCGCAGGCCAGCGAGGCGGCGAAGGCCAGATAGGGGTTGGCATCGGCACCGGCCACCCGGTTCTCCACGCGTCGCGCCTCCGGCGGGCTGACCGGCACGCGGAAGCCCGTGGTGCGGTTGTCACGCCCCCAATGCACATTGATGGGCGCATCCGACCCCTGCACCAGCCGGCGGTAGGAATTCACGTTGGGCGCCAGCAGAGGCATCGCGTAGGGCAGGTATTTCTGCAAACCGGCGATGAAGCTCAAGAACAGGGCGGTGTCGCTGCCATCGGCATTGGCGAACAGGTTGGTGCCTGTCTTGGCATCCACCAGCGACTGGTGGACATGCATGGCACTGCCCGGCTCGTTCTGCATGGGCTTGGCCATGAAGGTGGCGTAGACCTGATGGCGGATCGCCGCCTCGCGCACCGTGCGCTTGAACAGGAAGACCTGATCGGCCAGTTCCAGCGCCTCACCATGGTTGAAATTAAGCTCGATCTGGGCGGCACCGGCCTCATGGCTCATCGTGTCGACGTCGATTTCCTGCTTTTCGCAGAAATCGTACACATCCTCGAAGATCGGGTCGAATTCGTTGACGGCGTCGATGCCATAGGCCTGGCGACCACTTTCCTGCCGGCCGGACCGGCCCACGGGCGGCACCAGCGGATAGTCCGGGTCCTTGTTGACGGCGACCAGGAAGAATTCCAGTTCCGGCGCCACGATGGGCTTCCAGCCGCGCTCGTCATAAAGCGCCAGGACGCGCTTCAGCACGGAACGCGGAGAGATATCGACAGTGGAACCGTCGGCATAGAAACAGTCGCAGATGACCTGGGCGGTGGGTTCGCTGTACCAGGGCACGACGCGGACAGTGGCCGGATCGGGCGTCATATAGACGTCCCAGTTCTCCACGCTCGTCACATCCTCGTCTTCCGGGTATTCGCCCGTGACGGTCTGGATGAAGATGGATTCCGGCAGGCGCAGACCGCGGTCGCGCAGGATGCGCAGGAATTTCTCCGCAGGCACGATCTTGCCACGCGCGATGCCGGCCATGTCGGGCACCAGGCATTCCACCTCGGTGATGCGCCGCGAACGGATGAATTCTTCCAATGTACTCATGACGATGCCGCGGGTTGGCGGCCCAGATGCACCCGTCGCAGCCGGAAAGCCGGCCTTCGGGGCTGGGAAATGAAGCTACGCCCGCAGCCCTCCACGTTGTTTCGGATGGTTGACAGTATAGGCAGAGGAAAGGGGGGGCAGGCAAGCGGCGGCTCCGCCTGCTGAGGAGATTGGATCACATTTCTCTCTTGTTGATGTTCTTGCCGGCTTCCCCGGTTTCCAGAAAGTCCAGCACCTGCTTCAGCATCACCTCGACCTTGGATACGGTTCTGATCGCGGAATGGTCCGTCCAGGTGAAATAAGGGCGCCACCATGGCTTCCCCCAGAAATGAGTGAACTCCTTCGAATTCCCGACCAGATACCCGCTTTTCAACCAGTCGTGCGGTGCTGTAATCTTTCTCGTTCCGAAGAAAACCTGAAATCGAGGCGCACCGGAATTGAGAAAATGTATGATAACGAAATCATACTCCTCTCCACAGATCCTCTCCAATGTTAATTGATATGCATCGACCTTACAGGTCGGATCCGTCAGATCCGCGTTGACTCTGACGAATCCCTCTTGAGTAAGGGGTGGCAACAAGCGCTCTTCAACCAATTCCGCAAGGAGACGGGTGGGCTTTCTTTGGCGTTTTACCCATCTGTCAAAGCGCAACTTATGTTTTTTGCTGCCACTCATTCATTTCGCTCCACATTGATAGAATATTAAAATTCTACCATGTTTATTTTTCGCTTTATGACTTTCCTGTGCCGATATTTCGATGCACACTTCCAGCCTTCGCTGGCCGACTTGGGAGAAAAGCACCCGAGTATGAAAGGATAGACGCTTGCCTGTTGGTGGCAAAGCCTACTGATCGGGAACCATCACCGCGACGCGACATAAGAGCACCAAGGACCGATACCCATGGTCTCGATACGGAAGGCCCGACGGCGGACATCTTGTGCGTCAACCCTTGCCGTGGTGGGCTTGGCATCCTACCCTTTCCTTTGAAGGGGGGGGGCCATGGCCAATTCGCTTGATCAGGTGGAGGACCTGCTGCGGCAGCGGATGGCAGCGACCGGGTGGCGGCCCTTCGTGCTGGGCATTTGCGGCGCACAGGGCAGCGGCAAGTCCACGCTGGCCGACGGGCTGGCGGCGCGGCTGTCGGCGTCGGGGCTGCGGGTGGCCGTGCTGTCGCTGGACGATCTCTATCTGACCCGGCCGGAGCGCCAGGCGCTGGCCCGCGATATCCACCCGCTGCTGGCCACGCGCGGCGTACCCGGCACACATGACGTGGCGCTGGGCCTGTCGGTCCTGGACGGGCTGGCGCAGGCGGGCCCGACCTTGTTGCCGCGCTTCGACAAGGCACTGGACACCCGTGCGGCGGCGGGGGTGCGGGTCGAGGGACCGGTGGATGTGGTGCTGTTCGAGGGCTGGTGCGTGGGGGCGGTGCCGCAGGACGATGCGGCGCTGGCGGTGCCGGTGAACACCCTGGAACGGGAAAGCGATGCGGACGGGCGTTGGCGCCGTCATGTCAATGAATGCCTGGGCGGGGATTACCAGCGGCTGTTCGGCCGCATCGACGCCCTGGTCCTGCTGGCGGCACCCGATTTCGCCATCGTCCGCGACTGGCGCATCCAGCAGGAGGAAGGGTTGCGGGCCCGGCTGCGGCGGGAGGGCAAGGCGACCGATGGCGCCATGAGCGATGCGCAGGTGGCCGCCTTCATCCAGTTCTATGAACGGCTGACCCGCCATATCCTGGACGAAATGCCGGGCCGGGCCGATCTGGTATTGCGGCTGGATCGGGCGCGCGGGCTGCCGGGCGATTGATCAGGGCGCGGCCGTCACCACGCCGGTCATGGGAAAATCCGCCCCGCGGGAGAAGGCCACGGGGATCGGCGGCTTGAAGGTGCGCAGTTCCTCGATGAATTTCGGGTCGGGGCTGCGGCTGCGTATCTCCTCGCGCAGCAGTTTCTGCGCCTCTTCCAGCGCGAAGGTGGGGGCGGAACGCTCGGCATAGGTGATCAGCCGGGTGGTCAGCACCTGTGGCTGGCCGGGATCAGCCTCCCCCCCGATACCGCGCAGCAGGGCATAGGTGAAGGCCCCGTGCTGGAGCTGCGTGAATTCCACCGCATCCTCATCATGGCGGGTGGCGGCCAGGACATGGATGCCGGCCGCGTCGGCCACCCCGGTCAGGGCGCGGCGCCCGCCGGCATCGTCGAAGGCCCGGACGGCCTCGCCCGACTGGCAGGTATCGATCAGCAGCACGATACGCTGGGCCGGCACCGCCATCAGGGCCTGCCTCAACTCACGGCCGCCAATACTGGCCCGTCGGACCTCCTCCTCCGTGGCGCCCGCCGTATTTGGAATGTCGGCTGGCAGGAAATACCAGTCCCGCTGCGAGGCGAAATGCTTGCCATGGCCGGCCAGGTACAAGATCACCACATCTTCCGGCCGGGTGGCCGACAGGCCGGCGATGGCCTCCAGGATGGCGGCACGGCTGGCCAGCGCATCCTTCAGGACGGTGGGCCGGAACCGGCGATAGAGCGTGCCCGCCCCGCGGTTCAGCCGATCAGTCAGGGCCAGCGCGTCGGGCACCGCATAGTCCAGCGAGAACTTGTCGCGCCGGTTATGGGTGTAGAGGTTGATGCCAACGGCCACCAGGTGCAGGTCGGGCAGGGACGGCGGGGCCGCATAGGGCAGGGTAAGCCCGGATGCCTGCCCCTCGATCCCGTCACGGCTGAGGCCGGTGGCCTGCACGATGTTGTCCCCCGCCACCAGCGCCAAGCGATAGCGCTCTGTCAGGGTGGACAGCCCGTCGGCCCCCGTGCCGGCCGTGCTGTCCAGGCGTCGGGTGGGGTCGACGGCCTTGCCGTTGTGACGCAGACGGATTTCCGCGATGCCGCCGCCCCGGTCCTGGGCGGTGACGGTAATGTCGACGCTGCCGGGATCGGTCGATGCCGTGCTGTCCAGCCGCACGCCGGGCGGGGTGGGAAAGGCATCCTCCACCGCCGGCGGGGCCGCTGTCTGGAACGGGGTCTGCGGGTTCAGGATGGTGGCCAGCAGGCGCGGTTCGTAATGGCTGGCGCTGAAGCCGGCCAGGCCCAGCCGGCCGGCCGATGTGGTCCAGCCGCTGCCCTCCAGCGTACCGGCCGTGCCGTCATAGCGGCCCCGATCATCCACCGCGATCCAGCCGTCGCGCGCCGGGATCAGCCGCAGCAGCCGTTGGGCCGCCGGCCCGTCCCAGATGGACAGGTCGCCATCCGCCGTGGCCAACAGCACGCGCCCGCTCGGATGGCTAGCCCCGCTTCGCACCGTCCCGTCCAGTCGCCAGGCCTCCCGCCCGTCGGCCACATCCAGCATCCGGGTCTGCCCCCGCGCATCGGCCAGCAGCAGCCGGTCGGCCATGGGATCGGCGGAAAGCAGGGTGGGGGCGCTGCGCAGCCGGGCCAGCATTCGTGCGGGTGCGCCGCCCGGCCGGGGGTCCCAGGTGACGATCCGTCCGTCGCCATCCGCCGCCACGGCCAGACCCGAAGCCAGGGGGACCAGCCGGGCCACGGTATCCCCCAGCGCAGCCTGTCCGGCTGAACTGCCCGTGGCCGCATCCCAGCCTGTCAGGCTGCCATCACGCCCGCCGGTCAACACCAGGGCGCCATCGGCCGACCAGGCCAGCGCCTGAACGCCGCCAGCCGCCAGTCTGGACAAGGTGGCGCCGGTGGCGGTATCGGTCACGCGCACCCCACCATCGGCATCGGCCAGGACCAGGCGTTGCCCGTCGGGCGACAATGCCGCCGCCGCCACCTGTCCCCGGGAGGACGGTGCTGCCATCGAACCTGGGGTCCAGAGCAGGGCCTCGCCGCCTTGCGTGATGCCCAGGGCGGCCAGTCCGTCGCGTGCCACGGACAGGCTGGCCAGGGGCGCGGTGCGCAGGCTGCCATCGCCAGCCTCCACCCCCTCATCCAGCCACCAGCTGCGGATGGTGCCATCGGCCAGTTGGGCCAGCAGCAGACGCCCGTCCGGCGACAGGGCCGTCAGGCGCACCCCACCCGCCACCCGCGCCGGCACGTCCAGCGCACCGCGCAGGGAGCGGGCGACAGTGTCACGCAGAGAGTTGGTCAGAACCTGGGTGCGGTTGCGCAGGATGTCGCGCGTCTGGGCCCAGGCATTGTCCACGGGCCCGATGGTTGCCAGCAGCAGGCCGATGGCAGCGGCAAGGCTCAGCGCCCGGTTTGCGCGCGGGGCCGGGCGGGATGCAGGGCGGCTTCCATTTGCTGGCGCACAACCTGCACCTGCTGCTGGGTACGGGTCTTTGCCACCATGCTGGTGGGGGAGGCGGCCTGCGCCGGCAATGCCGGCAGCAGCAGAGACAGGGCCAGCAAAAGCATCACATGGCGCATCGGAGAGTTTCCTTTCAGGACAGGAGGGGGAAGGGGTCATGGGGCATCGCTCCCCATCAAGGGAACGGCCGGCCAGCGCAAACGGCTATCATCGACCATCGGCTTGTCACGCGGTCGGCCCAGCCAGCTATCCAGGCCCAGCCGGGCGGGTGGGGCCAGCGTCTCGGGGATGTCATCGGCCCGGACGCGTATCCGCAGCTCGATATCATAGCCGTCGCCCAGATAGAGGCGGACCAGGCTGTGGAGGGTTTCCAGAAGCGGTGGCGTCAGGTTGCGCAGCCAGTCCATGCCGGTGGGGCCGATGGTGATGGAAAGCCGGGTCTGCACCTCCCACCGCCGCGTCCCACAGGCGGGGCCATCGCCCAGGGTGGTGGGCGCACCCAGCCGGGCGCGGGCCGGGGTAGGCAGGGCGACCCAGCCGCCATGGAATGGCGCCACCGTCACCGGCTGCGACAGTTGGGCGGATAGAAGACGCGCCAATCCGTCGGCGGAACGCGGCCATGTACCCAGCAGGGATGCGAAATAGGCGGCACCATCGGCGTCGATGCCGCCATCGCCCGCCGCCACGCGCGGGGGCAGCCCATCCGTGACCAGACCGGCCAATGCCGCCAGGGGTGCGCGTGCGCGTTCGGTGTCATAGGGGCGGGCTTGCTGGATGTCCCGTTCGCGGGCGGCGGCGATGTCACCCCGCAACCAGGCCTCATGCAGCAGGTCGGCCAAGCGGCTGGACAGCAGGTCCAGGAATTCCGCCAGGGTGCTGTCACCCTCCCGCGCGGTTTCCACCAGCCTGGCGGTCAAGTGGCGGGGCAGGATGCCGGCGGGGCCCGTCAGGCCGAAGGCACCCAGCACCACCGTGCCCTCCTCCATCGCCACCACATCGCCACCGGCAAAGCCCAGCCCGGCCATGGCGGACAGGTCCGGTCGCACCATCCCGGCCAGCGGCAGCAGGCGCAGGAACTGGTGCAGCTCGAATTGGGCGGGATCGTCCCGCAGGGACCGCATCAGATCAGCGGCCGCGTGCCCGTCCGGGGAGGCCATTGCGCTATCCTGTGTTTGCGTTGCTGCGAAAGGGCCGTCAGGGCGGTGAAGCTGTTGGCTGCCGCATGCAGCGCCAGAAAACGCTCCAGCACCGCGGCAAACAAATAGCGGCTGCCCGTGGCGTCGCCTTCGTCGAAGGTCAGCGTCACCTCGCTGCCCATGCACCAGGCGGCCCGGTTTGGCGTGCCGACCCGGTGCATGGCGGGCAGGACGGCCAGCGTCGCCAGGCTGTCGATCTGCTGCTGGGTCTCCTTGAACAGCAGGGGGTCCTTCTCCGGATGGGCCAGGTTATGGACCGACAGCAGCCCACGCAGGGCGGCATCCCCGCCCTGGGACAGGCTGAGCCGATTGAAGGAAAGCTGGGAGATCAGCTGCCAGTGCAGCCGGCCCGACGTGGCAGGGCGCAGGGGGCGGGCGGGGCGGCTCAGGGCATGGGCCGCGCCGATGCGGCTGGGGTCGCGCACCAGGGAGAAGGACAGGGCCGTCAGCCGGCCGGGCAGGTCCCGGTTTCCGCACAGGGCCCGGACATTCACCACCCCGTCGCCGGCATCCAGCAGGGACCCGGCCGGATCGGACAGCGACAGCAATGTCTCCTGTGCCCCGTCGGGGGCGGCCTCCACCGCGTGGTGCCAGTAAAGCCCATCGTCGCCACCTTCGCGGTGATGGCGGGCGAACAAGGGTGTGATGCGCTGGCGCACCACCTGGTTCTGGCGCATGACCAGCGTCACCTCCTCCAGCGCATGCACCTCATAGGCCAGCGGGCGGCGCGTGTCGGGCAGCAGCGGATAGCGGGCCACCCGCTGGGTCAGGCGCACGGGTTCCAGTTCCATGGTGAACTGGTTGATGGCCGGCACGCAGCCCAGGCGCAGCAGTTCCGGCCCCGCTTCGCGCAGGGCGTCGATGGTACCGCCGGGGATGTCGGTGGCATTCAGGACAAAGCACAGCTCTGCCTCGCGCCCCGTCAGGGCACCTTGCAGGCCGGTTACGTCGGCGAACAGGAACTTGTCGGGGAAGCTGAGATATTCCAGCAGCAGCCGGTACCCCATGGGCGTGCACGGGTCATAGGCGTAAAGCGCCTCATCCTCTGTGAACCCGACGGGCTGGATACGCGCATCGGGCAGGGGGACATGGTCCATCCGCGTGCGGCCGTGCGGGGTTCGTCCCACGGCCACGGCCTTCAGGCGCGCGAACAGCAGTTCGTACAGGCCGCCGCGTGCGGCAGCAGGTCCGTCCAGGAACAGGCGCAGCCTGTCGATGGGCATCTCATCCAGGGCAGCCTCTCCCGTGGCGCGCAACTGGCAGCGGATGACCAGGTTGCCGCCCGGCCCCACGCCGCGCAGGGGGGAGATGGAAACCGGCTCCACCACCAGATCCGCGATCTCCAGCGGCCAGAGCGTGACATCCGCCCCCGTGGTAAAGCGGCAGGCCACCTGATCGGAGCCGGGTCCGTGCCGCAGAGGCAGGGATTGCAACTCGCTGCCGCGTACGATCACCACCCCCTTGCCGGCCTCCGCACTGTCGGCATTGGCCTGCATCTGGATGATGGTGCGGGCCGGGACCGGCCGGATCAGGTGCGGATAGGTGTTGTGCAACAGGGACTGGGTGATTTCCGGCACGCCGTCCTGGATGCGGGCCTGGACGCGGGCGGCCAGCAGGGCCGTCGCCTCGATCAGCCGCTCGACATGCGGGTCGGGGGAGATATCGGCCGTCAGGTGCAGCCGGCCGGCGATGCGCGGGTGCCGCTCGGCAAAGGCGCGCCCCGTCTGGCGCAGGAAGGCCAGCTCGCGTTGATAGAAGGACAGCAGTTCCTCGTTCATGTCCTGTCGCTCCCGTCCAGCGAACGCACCAGCAACTGGTTGGTCAGGGGGGCCAGCCGCGTTTCGAACGACAGCGGCAGCCGTACTGTATCGATGCGCAGGTCGGCGCGGATGCGCAGGGCCATGCGGCTGCCGCCGGGTCTTTGCTCCGTCATGTCCTCCACCAGGATATCGGTCAGGCGCGGTTCGAAGGCGGCGATGGCGTCGCGCACCCGCTCGCACACCTCTTGCCGGTCGGACAGGCTGCGCAGGCTGGCCGATCCCATGTCCGGCAATCCATAGGCGATGACGGTGCAGGCGGCATCGGGCGGCAGGGCGGCATCGGCACGCCAGGGCTGGCGGGTGTTCAGCAGCAGTTCCAGGTCGTCCAGCAGCAGGCGTACGAAGCCGGCCGCCGCCTGGCGGGGCGACAGGCCCGCCATGTCCGGATCGGGCCGGAACCGGTCGAACAAGGGTGCCTCGGGAACGGCGTAAAGCTCCATGGTCCGCCCCCCCTTCAGCCGCCGCGATTCTGGGCGGTGTCCCAGAAATGGTCGACGCTGCCAATGGGGCCGTCGGCATTGTTCAGTGTGTAGATCCATTCGATGCGGGCATATTGCAGCCCAATCTCCTCCCACAGGGTCGCGCCACTCTCCTTGACGCGCACGCTGGGCAGTTGCACCCGGCTGGACCGGACCAGCACGTCGGTCAGCAGATATTCCATGAATTTGTGCCGGCCGGCGCCGGCATCCCAGACTTCCAGCGTGGCCTGGGGGATGACGCGACCGGAGCAGCAATGCAGGGCCAGCAGCGGGGACGTGTCGTCCAGCAGCTTTTCCAGCAGCAGGTCGCCATGGCGGGCGCGGGCGGGCGCCCCCTGGCCGCCGGTGCCGGCACTGCCCGTCATCGGCTGTTCCAGCCCATGCTGGAAGGACAGCAGCCGGATCCAGCCCGGCCGTTCGCTATCCGGATTGCGCGAGGATATGCCTTCAAATCGGATGTAAGCATCATGGGCCACGGGCGGTCTCCTCAAGACGGTCGGGCGTCTGCCCGGTCGACAGGCCGCTGACTTCCAGGCGGCTGGTCAGGCTGATGGAGCAGTCCAGCTCGTCGAACTGGAAATGCGGCTGGATGGTGATGGCCAGATTGAACACACCGGGTTCGCCCTCGCGCTGTTCCACCCGCACCGACCCGTGGCGCAGGGGCCGGCGGGCGCGGATTTCCGGTGCGGTGTCGTCCTGGAAGGCGACATAGCCCGCGATCCAGCGGTTCAGCCGCGCCTCCAGGTCACGGGCGGCGGCCAGGGTGCCCACCGTTTCCCGCGTCAGCACCTTCAGATAATGCGCGATGCGGCAGATGGCGAAGACCAGTGACAGGCGGACCTGCATCCGCTCCTCCAGCCCCGGCCGTGCCCCGGCCCGGTGCGGCAGGTGTACCGACTGCACCCGGAAGAAGGCGGCATAGGGCTGACCCTGGCAGTGCAGCAGGGGCAGCAGGCCGGCATCGGCCAGCAGGTTCTCCTGCGCCTCGGTCAGCAGCGCCTCCAGCCCTGGCCGGGTCGCACGACCGCGCTCTCCCGTGGAGAAGCAGGCGGCGGGCAGCCCGTCGACCCGCCCGCCGCCATCGATGCCGGTGATGGCCACGCTCCAGCCATTGCGGATGAAGGATGCGGCCGCCACCTGGGCGAACGGGTAGATGGCGCCCATCCACAGGGGTGGTGCCGCCCCCGCACCCCGGGCGCCGGCCACGAAGCCCCGCCCCTGGCCGAACGGGGCCGGCCCAATATCGGCGGCCAGCACACGGGGCAGGGCCAGGGCCAGATAACGGCTGTGATCGGCACGGCGCAGCTGCGCCCAGGCCTGCTGCTGTTCCAGCTGTTGCAGGCCCAGGGACAGGTCGCGGCGCCCGTCGGCGATCTCCGCCATCTCCGCCGCGCAGCCCAGCAGGCCGGGGGCGGCGTTGGCGATGACGGGGGCGTGAATGTGGCTGCCCAGCAGCGACAGCCGGTCCAGCAGCCAGCAATCCTGCCGTCCCGACCCGAATTCCATATCCAGGCAGATCAGGCCGAAGGGCCGTCCGCCCAGGATGCCGTATTCACGCGTGTAGGTCAGGCGGTACAGCTCGGTCCGCTCCAGCGTGGATGCGCCTTCCAGGTCGTCCACGATGTTCTCGCGCGTCAGGGCCAGGACCCGGACCACCACCTCGCGCGATGACACGGTGCGGGCCAGGAAGTCGACACCGCGCCAGGATGCCTCCAGCTGCCGGAAGGAAGGCTGCAGGCGGATGGCGGCCGTGCGCCGTTCCAGGATCAGGTCCAGGGCCGCGATGCGGGCGGCCATCTCTGCCGCCGGGTCCGCCGCCGCCGCCATTTCCGTCAGCAGGGGCACCAGCATCGCCGCCAGCACCGGCACCTCTTCCTGTGCCAGGCGCGGCAGGGACGGCAGGGCCGCCATTTCCGCGCGGCGCGCGATCAGGGCGGGGTTGGGCGGGGTGGTCCATGCACGCCGCGCATCCGCCAGCAGGCTGCGTTCGATCAGCAGGCGCCGCAGCCCTGGCACCTGCGCGGCGATGCCGTCCGGGGAGAAGTCGTTCAGGGAGCGGAAATACAGGGTGACCGGCGGGAAGCCGGCATCTGGCAGGATCAGGCACGGCACCAGCTCGGCCAGGGCGGAATCCACCCCACCACCCTGGATGTCGATGAAGGAAAGGTGGCGCTGGGTGGTTTCACCCTCCGGCGGGTGAGGCGCCAGGTCACCGATGATACCGATGACAAAGGGCAACTCCACCTCGTCCGGACCCAGGCCGGTATCGACCTTGTAGGTCAGCCGCACGCGGGGCATCGTGCGGGCGGTGGCCGCCTGGAAATCGACGGGGGTGGACAGAGGGATCATCGGCCCGCCCCGCCGCAGATCTGGCAGAAGGCGGCCCCGGACCGGGCGGCATCCTGCAGGGCCTGGATCTGGGTGACGCGTTGCCGCTGGCCTGACGGGCGCGTCAGGGTCCGGGGCTTGGCATTGCCGGCGGTCCCACCTTCGGCCGTGGGCGGGGCCTCCGGTTTGTCCGGCGCGTCGGGGGAAGCCGACAGGCTGCCGGCCGATCCGCCGCTGTTGATCAGCACCGTGGGCCCGGAAATGGCCACGCCGGAGGGGCCCAGGGTGATGAAGCTGCCGCCCACCTTCAGCGACAGCAGGCTTCCCGCCTCCAGCACCAGCTGCATGCCGGCCTTCACGGCGATGTTGGTACCGGCCTTCTGGTCGATGTCGGTGCCGACATCCAGCGACAGGGCGGCCTCCACCTTGGTCTTCATGTCGCGGGCGACGGTCAGGCTGTCGGCCCCCTTGACCTCCGCCCGCCGGTCGCCGCCTACGGTCAGGTGGTCGGTGGCGCCGATCAGGGCGCGGCGGCGGGTCAGGACGCGCAGATCCAGGTCGCGCTGGGCCTGGATGAAGATCTGCTCCGCCCCGGCCTTGTCCTCGAACCGCAGCTCGTTGAAACCGGATGCCTTGGGGGAGGATTTGGTCTTGATCACGCTGCGCGTGCGATTGCCGGGCAGCGGATAGGGGGGCATGGTGTCGGCATTATAGACGCAGCCGGTGACGATGGGGCAGTCGGGGTCGCCCTCCAGGAACTCCACGATCACCTCCATCCCCACCCGTGGGATGAAGATGCCGCCCCAGCGGGCCCCGGCCAGCGCCTGACCCACCCGCACCCAGCAGGAGCTGGCCTCATCCGCCTTGGACCGGCGGTCCCAATGGAAGCTGACCTTGATGCGCCCATACTTGTCGGTATGGATCTCCTCCCCCTGCGGGCCCACGACGGTGGCGGTCTGCGGCCCTTCCACCAGCACCTTCTGTGACCGCACGGGGGGCCGATAGGGGGTGTCGTGGGGGATGGCGGTGAAGCTGTTGGCATATCCCGCCCCGCCGCCATCCAGGTCGTTGGTCGCCTGATGGATGACCGAGAGCAGCGTGTAGCGGCGGTTATACTCGCGGATTTCATGCTTTGCGACCTGCATGGCGGTGCCCGACGCCATCCTTGTCAGGTTGGACCGCCCCTCATAAACCCGGTATGTCGCTTCCACCTGCTGCATGCGCAGCTTGGCCCGCCTGTCGCCCTCGCCCCGGTCGGTATGGCCGCCGGGATAGTCGAACTGTTCCAGGTCGGTATTGAAAGGCTGGGCCTGGACCGTGGTGGCGGTCACGGCCAAGTCGGCCTTCGGCGTCTCGAAATTGTAGTCGGACAGGGCATGGCGGCCGGAGCGGGCCTGCAGCCGTTCCGACATATGGTCGATGCCGGGCTTGGCATCCACGGTGTCGGCGCGCTTCACCTCCACCTTGGCACCGCCGGGCAGGTCGGCATGCACGGCCGGCGCGTCGCCCAGCACCAGGATATGGCGGTCCTTCTCGTGCCGGAAGAAATAGAAAATCCCCTCCTCCTCGAACAGGCGGGACAGGAAATTCAGGTCGCTCTCCCGGTATTGCACGCAATAGGGGCGGGGCTTGCCGGGATCGACCAGCTGGACCTCATAATCGTTGAAGCCCAGCTCCTTGAAAATCTCCTCTGCGATCTGCGGCACGGTCTTGTTCTGAAAGATGCGGCAGTCGGCGCGCTTTGACAGGAACCACAGCCAGGGCACCAGCTGCATCTGATAGCGATAGCGGCGGGATGCGAAATCCAGCCCCAGATAGGTTGCCGTGGCGATATAGCCGTGGAAATGCCGGTCGTCGCTGCGGCCGCTGCGCATGCTGATCACCGCCGGCCGGCCGATCAACTGCGTCAGGTCCACGGGCGCATCGGGACTGAACGCCTCCACCCGGAAGGTGAAGGGCACGGACAGCGCGTCTTCCCCCGACAATCCGGTCACCACCAGCCGGTCGGGGCCCAGCGGCGTGTTCATCCGGAGGAAGCGTGTGTCCTGTCGCATGGCGGCCTTCACTTCCTGCGCTGATGCCGATGGCGGTCGTCCGTGGACCTGGTTCAGATGACGGGTAGCGGGTGGTTGCTTAGCTTTCCTCAGGCACCGGCCCGCCGCCCTGCTCGTGATCTCCGGGGGAGGGGCGGTGACTTTCGGCAATGCATTCCTGCCAGTCCGACCAGAGCGCGGGATCGGCGGGCTTTCCGTCAGGCAGCGGGGTCAGCGATCCTAACAGCATGGCTATCTCCGCCGATTGGGACCTTTCCCAATACATTTCCAGAAATCGGACCATGGCCTGAAAGGATTCCTCGACGGTCAGACGGGTGTCGGCATGTGTCATGGTTTCGTCCGTGTTGGTTTAGAAAGACCGGTTTCCTGATTGTAATTCCGGGGAGTGGCGTTCATTCCCCCGTTTATGATCTCATTTCCGCGGGTCTGTACCCAGATTTGTCTTCCATCGGCAGTATTCTTCGCGTACCAGGCATTTCCATATTTGTCATGGCCCTGAAAATACTTGGGATCACCGGCCGCGTCGGTCAGCATCTTCCGGTTTGCCGGCGTGTCCGGGAGATGTCCGGGCGCATCCCGGAAGATATGCCCTGTCCGGCCATCCGGTATTGTCTTGGGGGGCGGCCCGGTGGGCTTCGCTTGGACATCGCTCGACCGTGCGGTATCTTGCCCGGCATTGGAAGCGGGTGAGGGAGTTCTGTCCTGCCTCTTCTCGATAGCCTTTTTCGTAACCGACTTGGCGCCCCGCAGAAGCAGGTTCTGGATAAGGGAAACGCCGGCAATCGCCACAGCATCGGCGAAAGCCATGGCGGCTTCGGTCAAGTCCTTCTTCGTCTACGCACGGAATAAATTGTCCAGGAACTCCGCCAGCTTGCCCAGGAATTTGGGGGTCGCCCAGCCCAGGACGGCAAAGGTGGCCGCCGCCGATGCGGCTATGACCACAGCCCCGATGCCAGCGGCCGTCGCGGCGGCCATCGCGGCCATCATGACTGCTGCCCATAGAATCGCCTCGAGGGTCAGCCGCCGTTCCAGTTCCTCCCTGATTGCGGGGCCTACATGCTGCATGGCCTCCCCGACCACGAAATGGAATCGTTGGGCCAAAGTCCATTCGGGTACAGGAAGGTTCAGGTAGATAGCCGGGTTCAGGCTGTCCTCGGACCCCTGTCCGACAGAGGCTGTTACCGGATCGGACAGCAGATCGATGGTTTGTGGAACATGGGCCATGATCATGGGCCAGGACAGGACCTTGCCAGCCATCAGTTCCAGAAGGTTGGTGTCGGGAACCGATTGCAGCTGTCCGATACCATGTTCCGCCGCTAGGCCCCGCAGCGCCGACATCTCCCAATCTTCGTTGATATAATACCTGAGCAGCCATCGTGCCTGTTCCTTGTCCCGCACCCGATACAGTTCGGCCGCCCCCGTCATCAGATGCGACGGCCCGATCAGCAGCCGACTGCCGCCATCTTCAAGCACGACAACTCCAATGGGGCTGACGAAGCGGGGTTGCATCGATGGCGCGGATTGTGATGGGGACAGGAAATGGTCGGGCGAACATTTCCATTTGCGAGTAATGAACAATAATCGGTGCGCTGTCGAGTCCTGCTAAACTTGTATTCATCAAGTTGAATAGAGTATTTATAATCGAGATTATATTGTCAGATATGATCCCTATGATAGCATGCAAGCCTATCCGGAATAATCCCCGAGGGTTGTGCGCATGGTCACGCTGGATTTCCGTCGCCTGCTGGGTCGCCTCAATCCCGTGACCCGCAAGGCGCTGGAGGCGGGGGCGACGAATGCGGTCACGCGTGGCCATTACGAACTGGCGGCCGAGCATCTGCTGATCCATCTGCTGGACGACCCCCACAATGATCTGCCGCTGGCCCTGCGCCAGGCCGACCTGGATGCGGGACGGCTGGCGCAGCTGCTGAACCGGGCGCTGGACGGCATGCGCAAGGGCAATCCCGACCGGCCGGCCTATTCCCCGCATCTGCGCGACTGGTTCGGCGATGCCTGGCTGATCAGTTCCGTGGACCTGGGGGAGGGGCAGATCAGGTCGGGCGCCCTGCTGGCGGCCCTGCTGGCCGCCCCCATGCGCCATGGCGATAGCGCCTGGTTTGAGTATCTGTCGGTGATCGGGCCCGATCGGCTGCGCGCCGACCTGCCCAAGCTGTTCGCCTTTTCCAAGGAGACGGACACGGCCCCGGCGGCCCCCGCCGAGGGTGGTGCACCGGCTGGCGGGGCCGCACCGGTGGGGGACAGTGCGCTGGCCCGCTTTACGGTGGATTTCACCGAACAGGCCCGCCAGGGCCGCATCGACCCGGTCTTTTGCCGCGACCGGGAGATCAAGCAGATGATCGACGTGCTGGGACGGCGGCGGAAGAATAATCCGATCTGCGTGGGCGATCCCGGCGTGGGCAAGACGGCGGTGGTGGAGGGGCTGGCGCTGCGCATCATTCAGGGCGAGGTGCCGGAGTTCCTGAAGAACGTCTCCCTGCGCGGTCTGGACATGGGCCTGCTGCAGGCCGGTGCCGGCATGAAAGGGGAGTTCGAGAACCGGCTGAAGAAGGTGATCGAGGAGGTCAAGGCGTCAGTGAAGCCGGTGATCCTGTTCATCGACGAAGCGCACACGCTGGTGGGTGCCGGCGGGCAGGCCGGCAGCGGGGACGCCGCCAACCTGCTGAAGCCGGCCCTGGCGCGGGGCGAGTTGCGCACCATCGCCGCCACCACCTGGAGCGAATACAAGAAGTATTTCGAGAAGGATCCGGCCCTGACAAGGCGGTTCGAGCTGGTGAAGCTGGACGAGCCGTCGGTGGACGATGCCGTCACCATCATCCGCGGCCTGCGCCCGGCCTATGAGAAGGCGCATGGGGTGCATATCAGGGACGAGGCGGTGGTGGCCGCCGCCCGGCTGTCCGCCCGCTATCTCTCCGGTCGGCAATTGCCCGACAAGGCCGTGGACCTGCTGGACACGGCGGGCGCGCGGGTGAAGCTGAGCCTGGGCACCAAGCCGACGGCATTGGAGGACCAGGAACGCCGCATCGCCGTGCTGGAGCGGGAGAAGGCGGGGCTGCTGCGCGACCTGCATCTGGGTGAGGACCCGCCGCCCCGTATCGCGGAGATCGACGCGGAGATCGCCGACGCCAAGGACAAGGCCGATGGCGTGGCCGAACGCTGGCAGCAGGAGAAGGCGTTGGCCGAGCGGCTGGTGACCCTGCGCGCCACGCTGGCCGAAGCGGGGGGCGAGGTGGCCGGGGAGACGGCGGCGGAACTGCGCCGGCTGGACAAGGAGCTGAAGGAGATACGCGGGCGGGAGCCGCTGGTGCATTATGAGGTTACGCCCGAGGTGGTGGGTCAGGTGGTGGCCGACTGGACCGGCATTCCCGTCGGCAGCATGGTGCGCGACGAGGCGGCATCCATCCTGGCGCTGGAACCCAATCTACTGAAGCGCATCAAGGGGCAGGAACCGGCCATCGCTGCCGTTGCCCAGGGTATCCGGTCGGCCAAGGCCGGGGTGGGCAACCCCGACGCGCCCATGGGCGTGTTCCTGCTGGTGGGACCCAGCGGCGTGGGCAAGACGGAGACGGCGACGGCCGTGGCCGACCTGCTGTTCGGCGGCGACCGCTTCATGTGTTCCATCAACATGTCAGAGTATCAGGAGAAGCACACGATCTCCCGCCTTGTCGGCTCGCCCCCCGGCTATGTCGGCTGTGGCGAGGGCGGGGTGCTGACCGAGGCCATTCGCCAGCGGCCCTATTCGGTGGTGTTGCTGGACGAGGTGGAGAAGGCCGATCTGGAGGTGCTGAACCTGTTCTACCAGGTGTTCGACAAGGGCACCCTGTCGGACGGTGAGGGGCGGGTGATCGATTGCCGCAACATCGCCCTGTTCCTGACCAGCAACCTGGCCACCGACGCCCTGACCCGCATCGGGCAGCTGCCGGAGCGGCCGGACACGGACGAGATCGTGGAGGCCATCCGCCCCATCCTGTCGCGGCATTTCAAGCCGGCCCTGCTGGCCCGCATGACCATCGTGCCCTATCTGCCGCTGCTGGGCGACAGTCTGGTGGAGATCACGCGACTGAAGCTGGACCGGGTGGGCCGTCGTCTGGCGCAGAGCCACCGTGTCCGCTTCGCCTATGACGATGATGTGGTGGCGGAGATCGCGCGCCGCTGTACGGAGGTGGAGACGGGGGCCCGCAACATCGATCATATCATTGGCCGCACCCTCCTGCCCCGCATCTCCGCCGAGATACTGGAAAGGCTGACCGATGGCGGGTTGCCGGAGGCGTTGCATATCGGCCTGGACGGCGATGGCGGCTTCAACGTCGGTTTCGGCTGATCCCCAGCCATGGACGGCGAGGCACCCCTGGACGCGGCCGCCACGGTCGATCTGTTCGTGGAACTGAGCGCGGCCCTGTCGGCGGAGCGCAGCCTGCCGTCATTGCTGGGCCGTATCCTGTCGGCGGCCCTGCGCCTGACCGGGGCGCGTGACGGGCGCATCTACGGGCTGGACGTGACCAAGCAGAACCTGCTGCCCCTGGCGCAGGGGGAGGAGGGGCAGGGACAGACGGGGCCGGTGCCGATCTATGTCGCGGGCGCGCCCAACCTGACCAACCCCTATGCCTACACGGCGGCCATGGGGCGCATCCTGAAGGTGCCCGACATCTATGCCTATAGCGGCTTCGATTTCGAGGAGGAGTACGCGCGGGACCGGCGGCTGGGCCGGCGCACGGGGGCCGTGCTGGCCACGCCGCTGCGTGATCATGAAGGGGTGACGGTGGGCGTGCTGCTGATGGCCGACCTGCCGGATGGGCTGCTGCCGGACCGGCTGCTGTCAGCGTTTGCCTCGCAGGCGGCCGTGATCCTGTCCAACCGGCGGCTGATCGACCAGAACCGGTCCCTGATCAGTGCCTTGGGCCGGCGCAACCGCGAACTGGACGCGGAGAACCAGCGCCTGCGCGATGCGATCGCCACAAGCATGGGCCAAGGTGGCATCGTGGGTGACAGCCCGCCGCTGCGCGCGGCCCTGTCGCTGGTGGAGAAGGTAGCGGGGACGCGGGTGACGGTGCTGGTGCTGGGGGAGACGGGCACCGGCAAGGAAGTGTTCGCCCATGCCATCCACCGCGCCAGCCCGCGTGCCAAGGGTCCGTTCATCGCCCAGAACTGTGCCGCCCTGCCGGAGAATCTGCTGGAAAGTGAGCTGTTCGGCCATCGCCGCGGCGCGTTCACCGGGGCCGTGGCCGACAAGCAGGGACTGGCCCAGGCGGCCCATGGCGGCACCCTGTTCCTGGACGAGATCGGGGACATGCCCCTGGCGCTGCAGGCCAAGCTGCTGCGGCTGTTGCAGGAGAATGAGGTTCGGGCCGTGGGCGCCACGAAGACGGAAAAGGTGGATGTGCGGGTCATCGCCGCCACCAATGTCGATCTGCGCGAGCGGATCGCGCGCGGGGAGTTCCGCGAGGATCTCTATTACCGGCTGAACGTCTTTCCCATCCGCCTGCCGCCGCTCCGGGAACGGGGTGGGGACATTCCGCGTCTGGCGGAGCATTTCCTGGCCGAGGCCGCCCGCCTGCATGGCCGCCCCGCCCCCGGTCTGACGCCCGACGCCATGGAGGCGCTGACCCACCATGCCTTTCCCGGCAATGTCCGGGAACTGCGCAACATCATGGAGCGGGCCCTGCTGCTGTGCGAGGAGGGGCAGCGGATCGGGCCGGACCTGTTCCCGGCAGAGCTGCGCCGGCCCATCCCGTCTGTGCCGACCGGCCCCGCCGTGCCCGAAGGGCCCTTGAAGGAAGCGGTGGAACGGTTCGAGGCCTGGATGATCGCGGCCCGGCTGGAGGAGACGGGCGGCAACCAGACGGTTGCCGCCGGCCTGCTGGGCATTTCCCGGCGCAGTCTGGTGGAGAAGCTGGGCCGGTATGGGTTCGGGGGGCGGCGGGCCACGGCCGGCCGCCCCACCTGACGGCGATTACGCCGTCATCGGCTTGCGCCAATCGTCCGAACCGGTGGTGCCGGCCTTCTCATGCGTCCATTCCACCTTGCGGTAGACGAAGGACCAGTCCTCCATATGGGTGAAGTTGCTGTTGGCCGGGTCCAGGCAGTTGGGGAAGAAGCCCTGGCCGTCGACCAGGGTGCAGTCCGTCCATTTGATGGTGAAATAATGTTCCTGCTGGCCGGTCTGGGCGGTGCGGTAGAATTTCAGCTCCAGCTGCAAGATCTCGCCCGCGCACAGCGCCTGCCACAGCAGCGGTGACGCCTTGTCGAACACTTTGGTGAAGGTGGCGGGCTTGTGGACGCGCGTGCCGGTGGGCTGGCCGCTCTGCGGATCGCGCGGCTGCACGACGCCGTTGGTGAAGGCCTGGACCAAGCATTCATCCTCATGGCCCTCGACCCAGATATTGCCGACGCTGTCGGCCGTGAAGGCGCCCTGGGAAATATTCCCCTGTTTGGTGCCGGTGATGGTCAGGTAACCGGGTACAGGCATGCTCTAGTCCTCCTGGTTGAAAATGCTGAAATTTGCTTCCGAAACCAGATAGGCAAATGCCGTGCCAGTAACGATTCTTCGGTATTTATGTTCAATTTCGGCAAATATCAGGCATATCCCTATTCATCGATATAACTATATTGAGCGGAAAGATGCGCAATTTTTGAATCCGCGCAGCTTCCCGCTCAACCGCCGATGATCACGGTGGGGCAGCCCATGACGATGACGCCGCCATGGGCGGTGCGGTCGCCCATGCGGGCGGCGGGCTTGTTGCCGATCAGCACGGTGGCGGATCCGGCGGTGATCGTATCGGGCGGACCCACGCAGACGCAGGTGTCGCCAACCACGGCCGCCGGCAGGAAGCCGATCAGCACATTGGGCACGCAGGGCGCCAGCACCGGGCCGCCCACATGGGGAACGGTGCCCGTGACCATGGGGCAGGTGTGCATGTCGGTCATTCGTGCGGCCAGCGGCATGGTGGTCCTCCGATTGGTCAGTCGAGCGGAATGGTTCCCGCCTCCAACCGCCCGTCGCGGAAGTCGAAGCAGGCAGCGCGGGCGGGGTCCTGGGATTCGGTGACGATGCGGCTGGCCGGACCGAAGAAGCGGGCCAACTGTGCCCCGTCGCAGGTGGGCAGGAAGATGCGGGTGACACGCGGGTCGTAGAAGCGGAACAGCACCGCCTCGCCATCCGGCATCTGGGCGAAGGTCAGCTTACGCAAATGCTGGCGCATATCGTCGAACCCCACTGCCGTGCACAGCAGGATGAAGCGGTGGTGACCCCATCCTTCCGCGACGAACTTCCGGGCCGGCCCCTCGCCTTCGTCCAGCGCCAGCAGATAGGGCGCCACTTCCGCCAGTTCCGTCGCTGCCTCTCCCTTGTAAAGCGACTGGACCGTCAGTTCGTCCTGATGCGCGAAGAGGAAGGGGAAGATCGACGGGTCGGATGCGGCATCCACGACCAGGAAGCAGCGTTCCGGCGGGTCCAGCGCGGCATTGCGCGCCCGCATGATGTCCAGAAGCCGTTCCGTCCGCTCCATGATAGCCACCTTCGTCATCTGTTCACCCGGCGGTGGTGCGGATCAGCTTCACGTTGGTCTCGTCCGGCCGCAGCGCCGTGAAATAGAGGGCGAGGTTCTGTTCCTCGCGCACCTGTGCCCATTGCGGCGTGGCGGTGTTGATGCGGAAATAGGCATAGCGCAGGGAGCGCAGCGGCAGGTCGGGCGGGGCCACCCGCAGATATTCGATGGGCAGGCCGAACAGGGCCAGCTTGCGGACCTTGGCCATCTCGGCGCGGCTGGTCAGCTTGCCGTTGTTCATCAGCTCCGTTTCCAGCTTCTCGCCGCTGAAATTGCTTTCGATCATCAGGTAGTATTGGTTCTCGCGACCTTCGAAGAAGCGGGAAGGGATGTCGGCGGTATAGAATTCACCGTTGAATTCCAGCGGGATGCTGGTTTCCGACCCCAACGACAGGCGCTTGACCATGGCGCGGATGCGCGATGCGGCTTCGGCAAAGCACAGGCCGATCCGTTCATGGTCATAGGCGGGCAGGCCGTTACCGTCGCCTGTCTCCGGCGCGCCATCCAGGCCATATTCGTCGGAGAAGCTCGACAGTTCCGCCACGATGGTCAGCAGGGTGCGGTAGGCCTCGGTCGGATGCGTCCAAGGTGCCTCGGCCAGACCGCGCAGCGTACCGGCCTGGCGGTTCAGAACCTGGAGGATCAGGGTGCGATAGACGTCCTGCGGGTTGGCCGCCGTGCCGCGCAGCACCCGCTCACGCTTCAGTTCGGCGAATTCCAGGGCGCGGTGGCGCAACAGGTGATGCAGCCGTACCGCCTGGTCCAGCAGGCCGGAAACGGCGTCCAACGCCAGACAGGGCGGTATCTGTTCCGCCGACAGGTTGAAACCGCCCTCCTGTGGGTTCAACTCCCCCAGGCGCAGCAATTCATGCCCGTCAGCCAGCGACTGGAAGCCCGGATCGGTGTCCAGCACGATTTCCGGGTTCAGGTTGAGGAAGGGGATGTCCACGTCCAGGCCCTGCGGGTCCAACTGGTCGCGCTGGCTTTCATGGGTGACGTGGAAGCGGCGGCGGGGCTCGCCCGCCCGCACCGCGCCGTCGACATTGGCGCCGGTGCCGGCCGGTGCCGGCACGGCCAGGAACAGGCGCAAAGGCCGCGTGGCACTGCGCGCCAGCTGCTGGCAGTCACGGGGTTTCAAGGTTGCGTTGACGGGACCGTCGGGGCCGGTGCGCAGATAGGTGCCGGAACGGAACAGGGCCTCGCATGCCACGATATCGATCGTGCCATGGGCCAGAGCATCGGCATTCAGCGACAGACGGCGCAGGCCCCAGCCATGCGGGCCCGCCAGCGTGTGGAAATGCTGGCGCAACGCATCCTGGCGTCCATCCAGCAGCTGGAAATGCTGCGGTGTCAGGAACAGGCCCTGGTTCCAGTGAAGGGGGCGTATTTCCGGCCGGATCATCCTGGTTCTCCTAATCGGGGCGACAGGCCGTCTCGGGCCCGTCCGTCCGGCTCCTGGCCACGCTGGTCAGGAAGATGTGGTTGGCGAACAGCCCCCGCCCCGCCGCGTCGCGCCTCAGCAGCGCCTCACGCAGGTCGGGCAGGCTGATATTGGTCTTCACCGCCTGGTCGCTGCTGACCGCAAACAGCGGTTCGGGGCTGAGAATGGCCACCACCATCTCCTCCCCGAAGGGGCAGCTGACCGTGAAGGTCCGGGGCGGGGGCAGGATTTCGGCCTGTTCCAGTACAAAGCCTGCCGCCCGCGGCCGGGCCTGACCGGCCATGTTGGGATAGATCTGCTGGATGGTGCCCGTGGCGCTGACATAGATCAGCGAGGGGAAGCCCGACATTTCCGGCAGCACCGCGCGCAGTTCCAGACTATCGCCCTCATAGAGGCGGCGCTGGCCGTTGGCAGTATCGATGGTCACAGGCTTGCGGCCGGGCGATGCTGAGGGGCCGTAGGGCTTTATGATGCGCAACACCTCGCAGAAGGGCCAGGCATGCACGTCGACCCGGCCCGTCACCTCGCCCACGCCTGGCACCTGAGCTGCCTCCCGGAGCAGCCGCTCCCGATCCTCGTTGGAACGGACATAGCCGGTCAGGGTGGCGGCCGGCCGTTCACCCGGTTCCACCTGCAATGTCAGGTCGGCGCAATCGAACGCGGCGGCCAGACGCTGCAGCGACGGACGCGGGTCTTGCGCCACCTCGATCGCCGGTATCGCCGGTGCCTGCAAGGCCCAGAGCAGGGACGCGGCCGGCAGCAGCAGGGACACGACCAGCAGGACGGCCAGCAGCGCCCTGGGACTGCCGCGCAGGGTGGCGGGTGGCGGTGCCGCCATCTCATAGGGCTGCGGGGTCAATCGTGCCTTGATGAAGGTGGCGGGGGCCGCCGGTGGCGTCTTCAGCGCCTGTTCCACCCTGCCCAGCAGGCGGCCGAATTCACCCTGCCGGTCTGCATGTCCCTCATACTGCCCCTCGAAACCCAGGGACAGCATCAGGAAATGGATCTCGCGCAGCTCGTCCGCGTCGGGCAGCAGCTCCTCCAGATGGGTATAGAAACGGTTGCCGGCGGTATGGGTGCCGAAGCGGCGGGTCTGGAGCGCCGTGCCGGCCCGCCACATGCCGCGCTTGGCCAGTCTTTCATCGATCCAGGCGGTGACGGCATGGGCAGCCAGCTCCACCTCGCGGGGCAGGTATCCAGCCCTGATCGCTGCATCCTCCGCCTGCGACAGCAGACGTGCCAGCTCGCCTACCACCTCGCTGTAGGGCGGGGGTTGGCCGGGCTGTTCGAAACTGCCGTCGATGGCAAGGCCATAGCTGATGAAATCCGAGAAATAATGCCTGAGCCGCATGGCGAGGGCCTCCGTCACAGGACCGGTTGGATGACGCGGGTCGGCACGGCCGGGGGGCCGGGCCGTTCCTTGTTGAAGCCGGGCTCCAGCTGGATTTCGGCGGCGACGGTGACGGTGGCGTCGGGGCCCGCCGTTTCATGCAGCCGCTGCCGGACCTCCGCCGTCAGCCCGCCCTGGTCGAAGGCGGAGAGGGGGAAGGACCGGCGCCCGCCTGTGAAATCCCGGGCGAACCGTTCCAGCAGGTCGTCGCCCCCCGTCCAGGATCTTGAGATCAGCAGCGGTTCGCCGCGGCCCAGTTCGGTCGGCAGCGATACGGTGATCCGGATTTCCTTGCAGTCGTCGCGCTTCCAGGAAAGGTTGACGCGCCGCGGCATCGTCATGCCGGGGGAGGTGGCGGTGAAGATGGAATGGTTGCACAGCATCTCCACCTGCGTGCCCTGCGGCCCCTCCGTGATCTGGCCGATGCGAGTGGCGGCGGTCACCGACAGGGTGCCGGCGGGAACGGGTCCCGGCACCTCGCCCGGCTGCCGCACCCGCTCGGCGAAGGCGGTGAAGACAGGGTCGATGGGCATTTCCGTTTCCATGATGGTTTTCGGGCGCGTGCTGTCCTCGACCAGAAAACCGGACAGCCAGTCCTTGATGAAGCGGGCCAGATCGCCCTGGTCGCCGCTCAACTGTGCTAGGGCCTGCGCCGGCGGCTGGGACCGGGTTTTGGAGAGGATCTGGGCTGACCATTCCTCATTCACCCTCACCGACGCGTCCTGCATGGCCAGACGCAGCAATGTCCGCGGCGCGGCCTCCAGCACGGTCAGCGCCTTGAAATCATCCTGTTCTCCGCCCTCCAGCTTCTGATGAAGCGCGCTGAACTGTTCGGCGGCCTGCCAGAGGGGGGCGCTTGCCTTGGCACTGGGCGCGCCGCCCGCCTTGAAGGCATCGACCGCCAGCTCGTACCCGGCCTGGCCGTCTTTGGCCTGGGCCAACTGGTTGGCCAGCGCGAACAGACGCGTCGATGCATTGGGCCATTGGCTGACCAGTGCCTCTTTCAGCGCGCGGGCCCAGGGGCGGAACTGGTCTTCAGGTGTGGTGGCGAACACAGCCGCCTGCAGGTCGCGCCACAAGGTTTCGAAAGGGTGGCGGTTGCGGTTGGCCAGCAGGTTCTTCAGGCCGGCCGGGTCCTTGACCCACAGGGCCGCCCCCTCCCCGAACCGGGCCAGGAAGTCGCCCCACGCTTCCTGCCGCGCACGGTGGAAATCGCGGGCCAACTGGTCGGCCAGGGCCGGGTTGCCGGCGCTGGCGCGGACGAGGTCCAGGGCCGGACCGATGCCACCGGTCCAGGCCTCGGCCGTGAAGGCGCCGCCCAGGGGCTGGCTGTCCTCCACCATCGGCTGATCCCAGAAGCTGGACAAGGGACGCGGCTTGCCCAGGCCGCCGGCCCAGGCCAGCAGGTCGGCGACGGATGGTGGCGCCGTCGTCCATCCCTGATCGCGCAGGCTGACCAGACGGGCCCGGTCGGCGACAAGGTCAGCCTCGGGCCGCCAGGAGAGGTAGGAGAGGTGGGCCTTCAGCAACCGGCCGGGATCCAGGCCCAGATAGGTCAGGCGGGTGCGCAGTTCCGCCGTTCCGGGGGCATCATGGGTGCAGCCGTTACCCGTACCAGCGCAATTCTCCAGCAGCGACAGGCTTTCCAGTACGGCCAGGCGCACACCGAAACCAGTGCCGTGATCGATATCCTGCTTCATGGCATTATAGAGCCCTTCGGCCACCGATGCGTGCCAGGCCGTGACCCAGGCCTGGCGCAGGGCGGCCATCTGCGTGCGGGCTGGCCGGCTGCCCAACGGCATGGCGGCGGCGGCCGCATCGAAGGCCGCGATGCTTTCCGCGCAGTGGGTCAGCCCGGCCAGTCCGCCGGTGCCGGCCCGATCCAGGCAGGCTTGTGATGCCTGCTGGCGTGCCGCCTCCAGCGCTGGCACGGGCCAGAGGATGGCAGCGGTGGCCAGGATGGAAAGGGCGAGCGCTGCGACGCCGGTGATCAGGGCCAGACGGCGGCGGCGCTGACGACGACCACCGGTGGACCGGGCCAAGGACGCATCGCGCGGCACAAGTGTGGCGAACAGGTCATGGGCAAAGGCCGGGATGTCCGCCCCGCCAACCAGATAGACGCCACGCAGCCGGGCCGTGCGCTGCAACTGCACCGGTCCGGCTTCGAACAGGCTTTTCAACAGGCTGCCCAGCGGCTCGCGCAGCCGTTCCACCTGTCCTGTGAAGGCATGGATGGCCTGGCGCGCGGTGGGCGTGTCGGTCTTGGCCAGCAACCCCAGCTGCAGGCGATACAGGGTTGTGGTCAAGGCATCGAAGGCGCCGGTCCAGACGGCCAGCGCGGCATCCGGCGTCACCCCTTCCGCGAAGGCGTGGCCGACGGCCTGACTGCGCACCTCTTCGGGCAGCAGGGTCAGGAAGGTCTCCGCCCCCTCCAGTCTGTCGGCGCCGGAGACCAGCACATAGACGGGGATGTCGATGACCAGCGTGCGCAGCAGCTCATCGATCATTCGGCGCAGGTTGACGACCAGGTCCTGGCGCGTCTCCTCCGCCGCTGGCGACAGGCTTTCCACGGGTATCAGCAGCAACAGCCCATGCAGGGGCATGTCAGGGCGCAGCCGGTCGCTGGTCAGCAGCGCTTCCAGCCACAGACGGCGGGTGGCGGCATCCGTGCGGGCACAGATGAACCGGTCGGCAAGCTCCACCACCACGCCCGCTCCAGGAAACCAATGGTGCCACAGCCGGCCCGGATGGGCGCCATGGTCGGGCGATGGCAGGGGCGACTTGCGTGCGGCATGTGCCAGCAACGCTCGGCCCGCCCGGCCATCGCCCAGCATGAACAGCCAGGGCAGGCGTTGCAGGGCCGTAGGGTCCAGCCCTTTCAGGGTGGACAGCGCGTCGGCTGCTGCAAGCCGCAGGTCGCGCCGCGGCTCCGGATCGGCGGCACCCGCCTCACCGAATTCCTGCTTGTAGTGCCGCAGGAAACGCCATTCCCGCCACAGCGGCCAGCCGCGCAGCACCAACCACAGGAGGACACTCACCAACAGGATGGCCATGATGGCCCAGAGCAGGGCCGGCGGCAGTCGGTCGCCCCAGCGGATCAGGATGGCCGCCAGCGCCACGACCAGCAGCACGACACCGGCAATGGCCGCCACCTGCGACGGGGGCCGCAGGCCGGAGGCGATGGAGGGCAGGGAAGGCAGTTTCATCGTCGGCCTGGGGTCGGGAAGAGGGAAGGGGGCGGGGAAGGTGCGGCGGATCTCATCCGGCCATCCCCGCCAGGGTCAGCAGCGCGCGCCTTGCTTCGGCCGGCCCTGGCACAGGCGGCGCCGGTGCAGCACCGCCTGTGCAACTGGACCGCCTGACGGTGGCAGGTGCCGCCAGGAAGCGCTGCACCAGGTCATTGGCGCAAGCGGACGTGGACAGGACATCGTGCCCCGCCCCGGCCACCGGCACGAACAGGGCGCCCGGCAGGTGGCTTGCCACCCCGCCCGGATCGGGCGGGGTCACGGCGTCCCATGATCCGGCGAGGACCAGTACCGGCAGGCCTGACGGCATGGCGGGCTCCACCGCCGGTTCCGGTACGGCTCCCCAGGCGGCACACATCGCCATGTACGGCAGCCGGTGCGACAAGGATTGCGGCGCGTCGCCCGGTCCGGGCATGTCTTCGCGGCAGGTCAGCGCCAGATGGTGACCGAGTGCTATTCGTGTCGGCGCCTGCATCGCATCCAGGGCAGCGACCAGGGCGGGATCACCGCCATCAGCCAGCGCTGTTGCGGCGGCGGGCGCCAGATTGCGGGTGTCGGGTGCGCTCATCAGCGCCGTGACGGCGCCGGCCTGCACCGGGGGAGAGGTGCGGGGCCAGTCCGGGAACAGGATTGCCAGCGCCATACCCAGCCGTGGGTAATGGCGCTGGCAATCGGCAGAACGGCGGCAATCATCCACCAGTGCGGCCATGATCGCGGCGCGCCCCGCCGCCAGCCTGTCGTCATAGAAGGGGCGCCAGGGTGGGCGCAAACTGTCCAGCACCAGTCCCGCAACATGGTCGGGATCATCCTGCGCCGCCAGCAGCGCCAGGCGGGTGCCGTGGGAGATGCCGTAAAGGAACCAGTGCTCGATCCCCAAAGCCTTCCGCAGCCGGGTGATGTCGCGGGCCAGCACCGCACTGGACAGGGCAGCGGGGGCGGCGCCGGCCTGATCCAGCCGCTTGCGGCAATCGTCGATCCGCTCACGGTCCAGGTCCAGGGCGCTGCGGATGGCGGGGCAATCCAGCGATGGCAGGGACAGGCCGGTGCCGCGCGGGTCGAAAAGGATGATGGTGCGGGCCAGCCGCCAGCGGGCCAGCCGGTCGCGCCAGACCGCGAGATCCACCGATGCGGACATGCCCGGTCCGCCCGGGATCAGCAGCATCGGCGCCCCTGGTCCGCCCTCCAGCCGGGCAAAGAATATCTCCTGCGCCGGCGCCGGCCCATCGGTGCCGGCCGGCAGGCGCACGATGCCGCAGCTGGCCTGCCCGTCGCCGGCCAGGGCCGGCGGGCATTGCAGCGGCTCCGGCGCGTCGGGGGCGGCGGCAATGCCCGGGCCGACCGGGAACAACGATCCCGACAGCACCAGCAGGCAGATGAAAAGGGGGCAGCGCATCGGCGGATCAGGGCAACAGCGTGCGGACCTCCACACGCCGGTTGCCCGCGGCGTACGGGTCCCCCGGATTGAGCAGTTCGTTGAAGCCCTTGCCGACAGGCCGCAGGCGGCTGCGGTCGACCGAATGACCGGTCAGATAGGCGACCACGCTATCGGCCCGCCGCTGGGACAGGCTTTGATTGTATGCGGCGCTGCCCCCCATGTTGGTATGGCCGGAGATTTCGAAACTGTATTGCTGGAGCTGATTGTTATTCAGCGCCTTGACCAGGGCGTCCAGTTGCTGGCGCGCCGGGCCGGTCAACCGGTCGCTATTATGCTCGAACGCCACCTGCAGGACGATCTTGGCGGCGGCGGCCGCTTCCGGTCGGGGCGTGGCCGGCCCGGTGATCTCCACCCCCCGTTTGCGGATGCCCGACATTTTGGCGGGCGCGTCCGCTGGTGGCGGCAGCAGTCCCTGGACGATATCGTCCGTCTCCATGATCTTGTCCTGCTGCGCATGGGATGGAGCGCCCACACAGAGAATCGCGGTAGCCATGGCCATGGCCATGGACAGGATCGCCAATCGGTTCATCGGGATGGCCCTCCGGCATTTGTGACGAGTTTGATTTCAGAAAATCTCTCTAAAACTGTGGCTGGCGTCCAGCTTGACCAGAATTCTATGATCAACCACGCCATAAGCGTGTGCAGATGGCGAGGCCTGATTCCTAAGGTTCGCGAATTGGCGAGTCAACAGCATTCAGGGCAAATGTTCTATATGCGATGAACAGCAGCGGATCATGAATATAAGTGTCATCGGAAGATTAGTAGAATAAATTGATATGGTTGTGTATTAACAATGTAAATTGCCGAGAATAGGAGGATTCAACATTTTGTATATATTTTATATTCAATGACAGCATTTAAATTCATTGAATACAAGATTAATGTAGTTTTAACTACGACAATGATCAAGATTTTCATGGTAAGATTTAAAATTTATATTATATGTACAAGTTTCATATACTTGATGATTTACTAACAAAATATTCCGCGTATTATTGAATACAATTATAGGAACGAAACTTAGAAATACATGAAATTTTTAACTTATTATTGACTGATATCGATTCCGACCTTTAAGAAACCTGCAATGCCAAAATGGCCGCCTGCTCATGGCGGACCTGGATTCAAGAAAAGCGATATTCCGGACCTTCATTGGAGGGATAGATGGGGCAGTGCTGGATGCGGTCCGCCTTGTGCGCGGGCCTGTTGGCAGGGGGATGGGCGACGGGCGCGCAGGCGCAGCTGATCCCGCCCCTGCCGGAAATTCCCCGCAACAATGTCAGCGATCAGACGGTCACGCAGAACAGCCTGACCACGACGATCCAGGTGGTGACCACGACCATCAGTGCCCGCGTTTCTGATGCTATCCGCCCGTCGCGGCCGCGCGTCGGGGGGCAGACGCCGAAGCAGACAGCGATGATCCCGATCCAGCTGGCTTCGTTGGAAGTGACGCCCGACATGCTGTTCGCGGAAGCGACCGGGAGCGCTGGCGGAACGGTTGGCACGGCCGGTGCCGCGCAATGGACCGGCTGGGCCAATGCCTCGCTGTCCTGGCTGGAGGATGATTTCGCAGCCTCGCGCTATGATGGCCGGGTCTATGCCCCTCTGCTGGGCGTGGACCGGGTGCAGGACGGCGTCGTCACGGGTGTGTCCTTTGGTTACGAGCGGATCGACCTGGACACGGATTTCAACAACGGTTCCCTGATCGGCGACGGGTTGTCCATCACACCCTATGTTGGCGTGCTGTTGAACGACGATGTCACCCTGGATGCGGGCCTGGGCTATACGCGGCTGAATTATGACCGGGCGGAGCGGGTGCGGGCGGGCGCCGCCGCCATCCGCCGCGATTTCGATGCCAATCGTTTCACCGCCTTCACCAACCTGACCGGTTATGCCCCTGCAAGCTGGACGGGAGACAGCGTCAGCGTTGCGGCCGTTGGCGGCCTGTCATGGACCGTGGAGAAGCAGAAGGCGTCGGTGGACAGTGCCGGCCAGCGCATCGACAGCGGCACCAACAAGGTGGGCCGCGTAACGGCAGGTCTGAGGGTCAATGGCAACCCGACCCTTGCGGCCGACGGCACGGCGGGGTTCGAGCCCATGGCCAGCCTGACCTATCAGTATGACTTCCATCTGTCCGACGACACCCAGACGGGGGAGCGGATCCGGCCGCGCGAGCGGTCCGACCTGCTGGCCTCGGCCGGTTTCGGCTTCGGCCTGACGCCGGGTGCCAGGATGACGGTGGAATATAGCCGCCTGTTCGCCCGCAGCGAATTCGACAGCCAGACCGTGCTGGTCAGCGCCCGGATGGAATTCTGATCCCTCTCCGGCGTTCGCACCGCACCCGTTAAGCCGTTTCAGCGTGGGGAGACCCCGACCATGTCCACTGTCACCATCTCGTCCGGTTCCATCAACATGGCCGCTGTCCAGCCGGCCCCGGCTGCCTTCGTGTCCTTTGAAAGGGGGCGGCTGGTCACGCAGTTGCCGGACGGCACGACCCATGTCTTCACCGGCGATTTCGACTTTACCAGTTCCGGGGCCCCCACGGGCAGCATTACCCAGATCGAGGTGTTTGCCGGCAGCGCCACGGGAACCCTGCTGCACCGCATGGCGGGACTGACACTGGATTTCGGCCAGGCCATCGCCCTGTCCGCGCCGGGTGCTGATCCGTTCGGTCTGGACCGCGCCGCCTTTGCAGGCAGCGACAGTTTCACCGGCGGGTCGGGCCGCGACGTGATCCTGGCCGGGGCCGGCAATGACACGCTGAACCTGACGGCCGGCGGCGATGATCTGCGGGGCGAAGGGGGGGATGACAGCTTTGTCGGGCGCGAACAGGCGGTGCTGGCGGGTGCCAGCCTGTCGGGCGGGGATGGCACCGACGCGCTGCGCCTGGAGGCGGCGGGCCTGTCCCTGACGGCGACCAGCCTGACGGGCATCGAGCGTCTGGTACAGACGGTGGCGGGCGGGGGCGTCACCCTGACCGCCGATCAGGCTGCCGCCCTTGTCGCCTTTATGGGTGTGGCGGGTTCGGGCGAAGGCTTTACCATCCAGATGGGCGGGCGCACCGTGCTGGATCTGGGCCGGGCCGGCTTCATCGGGGACGGGCTGGCCGATGCCGGTGACCGGATCACCGTGAATGGCGGGTCGGCCACCGCCGCCCTGTCGATCACGGGCAGTGCCATCGACGATGTCATCACAGGCGGCGGCGGCGGTGACACCTTGGCCGGCGGGCCGGGCAACGACCTGTTCATCATCGCCGCCGCGGGGCATGAGACGGGTGACTGGTACAATGGCGGGGCCGGCGCCGACACGGTGCGGGTGGATGGAAACCGCCTTGCCCTGGCTGGTGGACAGTTGGCCGGCATCGAAAGGCTGGTCCTGACGCAGGCGGGTACCTCGGCTGGCCTGGATGCATCCCTGCTGAACGGCCAGTTGCTGGCCATCGAGGGCACGGAGGCCGGCAGCGAGACGATCCGGACTTCGCTGTCGTCAGGTCGCCTGGATTTGTCTTCACTGACATTCGGGGCAGGTTTCCAGCAAAGAGGCGATATTATCGGGGTCGACATCCTTCCCACGGCGTCGGGTGTTGAAGTGGTGGGCAGTTCCATTCGCGACTTTGTGCTGGGTGCCGCCGGAAATGACACGCTGTCCGGCGGGGCTGGCGATGACGATCTGTCCGGCGGGGCCGGCAATGACAGCCTGACCGGGGGTAACGGTAACGATGCGCTGACCGGCGGCGCCGGAGCTGACAGCTTGTCCGGCGGTGCCGGGCGTGATCTGTTCTTCATCGCTGCAGCCGGTGACGAGACGGGTGATCGCATCGATGGCGGGGAGGACAGGGACCAGCTTTACCTGGACGTGTCAGGGATAAGGCTGGGCGCGGGTCAGCTGACGGCGGTCGAGGAACTGATACTGCGTTTTGCCAGCGGCGATCTCTGGATTGACAGCAGCCTTCTGGAGCAGCAATCCCTTAGTATTTCGGGCACGCAGGCTGGTGCCTACAATGTGCGGACCAGTCTTTCCGCCGGGACGCTGGATTTGCAGCAGGTCGGATTTGGCGGCAGTTTTCTTGAGGCGGGCGGCCTGATTACCGTCGATGCCATCGCCGCCACCGAGGGCGTGCAGGTGCTGGGCAGCTTCATCGATGACCATGTCACCGGCGGCCGCTTCGCCGACACGCTGTCGGGCGGCAGCGGCAACGACCTGTTGCGCGGCGATCCGGGGCGCGAGCCGGGGGAGGTTGGCAATGACGGGTCCCGGCAGCTGACGACGACGAGCCAGGCCTATCTGACGACGGCGGGCAGCAGCCTGGTCAACGGCCTGGGCGGGACTGCCGGGTTCGGGGAGGCCGGATTGAGTCCCAACGACGACGGCTCCTCCACCTCCATCGACATCCGGTCGATCTTTGGCGATGGCGGCCTGAACTTCTTCGGGGCGCAGCGCCAGTCGCTCTACGTCAATACCAATGGCAACATCACCTTTACCCAGCCGCTGTCGACATTCACGCCGTTGCCGATCGGTACCAATCTGAGCTTCCCCATCATCGCGCCCTTCTGGGCCGACGTGGATACGGAGGGAGGGGTGGGCGCGACGGTGACGCCGGGCGGCACCTCCACCGGATCGAACAGCGTCTATTACGATCTGGACACCGCCAATGGGGTCTTGACCGTCACCTGGGACGATGTCGGGGCCTTTCCCGCCGGGCGCAACCCGACCAATGCTTTCCAGCTGCAGCTGGTTGACCGCGGCAGCGGTGATTTCGACATCATCTTCCGTTACGAGGCGGTGAACTGGTCCTATGGCAGCCTCAGCAATGGGCTGCACGCGCGGGCCGGGTTCTCGTCTGGTACCGGCACTTCCTATGAGATTCCGGTTTCGTCGACCGCCGGCATCCTGGATATCGACAGTGTGGCGGCAACCCCGGGAACCCAGGGTGCGACTGATCGGGTCGGCGTCTATATCTTCAATGTGCGCAACGGTCAGGTGGTGGCCAGCGGTGCCGCCGACAGTCTGGATGGTGGTGGGGGCGATGACACGCTGCAAGGCGGCGTGGCCGGCGACACGCTGACGGGCGGGGACGGCAACGACACGTTCCTGTACGCCACGGGCGACAGCTACGCCGCGTCCGCCGACCTGATCACCGACTTTGCCGTCGGCGATGTGATCCGCGTACAGGATCTGGTGATGACGGGTGCCGTCACGGCCGGAAACGGCACAGGGCTGATGGCGGGGCAGGTGCAGGTCGCCGCGGCGAACGGCTTCACCCTCGTGCATCTGGGGGTCGACCAGACCGGCGGCGCCGACCTTGTCATCCGTCTGACGGGTGAATTCGCCGCTGAGCGCTTCACCACGGCCAATGGCGTGCTGGGGCTGACCGCACCCGCCGCGGCACCCCCGCCGGAGCCGGAGCCCGTTTCCCTCGGGGCGCTGGCCGGCGTCTTGCTGTCGGCATCCATCGATCCGTTCCTGCTGTTCTGACCAGGAGGGTGTCCGATGCCTGGTCCGGTTGACGACAAGCGCCTCGCCGCTGCCCTGATCCCGATCCCGCCCAACGGGACGGGGGAGGATTGCCGCAGCGATCCCCTGTACGAGGCCGTACAGGCCGAAATCGATCGCCTGGGGTCGGTCGGGGCCGGGGCTATCGACTGGCGGCTGGTGCGGACCAACAGCCTGAGGCTGCTGGAAAAGAAGTCGAAGGACCTGCGGCTGGCCAGCTATCTGGCCCTGGCCCTGCTCTATACGGAGCGCCATCGCGGGCTGGCCGTAGGACTAGCCATCCTTGAGGGGCTGGTCCGCGATTTCTGGGACGGGCTTTATCCCAAGCGCGTGCCGCCCCGCCTGTCCGCCATTTCCATGGTGGGCGAGCGGGCGGCCCTGGTCATCCAGCATGCCACCCTGTCGGCGGATGATATCACCGCCGCCGCCGAATTGTCCGACCAGCTGGCCAGCCTGCGCGCGCAACTGGAGGCGAAGGCCGGCGACGCGCTGCGGGAACGGGCACGCGATGGCGATGGCGGGCTGGACCCGCTCTGGAGCCAGCTGCGCGAATACCGGGCCAAGCTGGCCGTGCTGGCGCCGACCAAGCCGGCGGAGAAGGCAGCCGAAACCCAAGCCGCCGAGACGGAGGAGATCGTCAGCAGTGAGCCCGCTGCCGACACGCAGGCGGCGAAGAAGGCGGACCCGGTTGCGGAGGTGCAATCCACGCCATCGACGGTGGCAGCGGTGGTCCAGCAATCTCCACCCCCACCGCCGCCCCCGCCGCGCCCGGTGGACCTGTCCAGCCTGACGGGTTGGGTGCGGGAGGAGACCGCGAAGCTGCGCGCCGCCAATCTATCCGATGCCCGCTCCTACTTGCTGCTGCGGTTTTCCGAGTGGCTCAGCTATGACCAGCTTGTGCTGAAGGATGGCAAGCTGGATGTGACCGGACCTGCGGCGGCCACCAGGGCGACATTCGCCACCCTGGTGGCCGCCGGCCAGTTTGCCGAACTGGTGAACCAGGCGGAAACGACCCTGGTGCAACGCCATCTCTGGCTGGACCTGCACCGCTATACCGACCTGGGCCTGCGCGGGCTGGGGGAAAAGCATGAGGCGGCGCGCCGGGCCGTGCGCGGTGCTGTGGCCGCCTTGCTGGTGCGCCTGCCCGACCTGCCCAAGGCGCGCTTTTCCGATGGCGCGCCGGTGGCGGACGCGGAGACCCAGGCCTGGCTGGCGGAATTCATGGGCGGCACGTCGTCTGCGGCGGCGGCCGATCCCGTGGCCGATCTGCTGTCGGCTGCTGCCCAGCTTCGTGCCAAGGGCGATGTCAAGGGGGCTCTGGCCCTGTTTACGGCCGGAACGGGAGGCGGTGGGGGGCGCGAGCGGTTCCGCCGCCAGCTGGCCCAGGCCCGCTTCGGGTTCGAGAACGGCATGATCGGGCCCGTCCTGCCCATGGTGGAGGAGATGGCGGCGGAGGCGGCGCGGCTGGACCTGGCCGAATGGGAACCGGCCTTGGTCGCCGAACTGCACCGGCTGGCCTGCCAGTGCCTGACCCATGCCGACGCCGCCAAGGTCCGGTCCGACCTGGACCGCCGGGCGGGGCTGCTGTCGCATCGCGGCCGCTTGTTCCGGGTCGATCCGGCGGCAGCCCTGGAGTTCGGGAAGATCTGATCATTCTTTGCCAAGAGAGGAGACGCAGCCATGTCATCGGATGTCACCGTCACACCCAAGGAACGCGTCAACATCACCTACAAGGCGGCCACCGGCGATGCGGTGGAGGAACAGGAACTGCCGCTGAAACTGCTGGTCCTGGGCGATTTCAAGCGGCGGGAGGACGAGGTACCCCTGAACCGCCGCGTGCCGGAGAATGTCAACAAGGACAATTTCAACCATGTCCTGGCCGCCATGGAGCTGTCGCTGGATCTCAAGGTCACCAACAAGCTGGTCGAGGGCGGATCGCAGGACGAACTGCCCGTGGGCCTGAAGTTCGAGACGATCCGCGATTTCGAACCCGACCGCATCGCCGAGAACGTGCCGGAACTGCGCCAGTTGCTGGAGCTGCGCAAGGCGCTGTTGATGCTGAAGGGCCCGCTGGGTGATGTGCCCGCCTTCCGCAAGGCCATCCAGGAAGTCATCGGCAATCCCGGCAAGCGCGAAAGCCTGCTGAAGGAACTGGAGCTGTTTTCCGGCCCCGCCAATTCCTGAGCCCCCGCCAGCTTGAAGGACGCATACCATGACCGATCTGCAAGAATCCCCGTCGGCCGGCACCGCGCTTGTCGGGGAGACCTCCATCCTCGACAGCATCCTGGACCCGATCAAGCCGCGCCTGGAGGATGACCTGGTGGGCAAGGCCCGCCAGGGCGTGGCTGCCTTCATCGCCGAGATGCTGAAGCCCACCAAGGAGGAGCCGAAGATCAACGGCAAGGCCATCGACGCGCTGATCGCCGGCATCGATGCCAAGATCAGCGCCCAGATGAACGAGATCCTGCATCACCAGGATTTTCAGTCCCTGGAATCGGCCTGGCGCAGCCTGAAGTTCCTGGTCGACCGCACTGACTTTCGTCAGAATATCTGTATCGAGGTGCTGAACGCTACCAAGGAGGAACTGGCCGACGATTTCGAGGACGCGCCGGAATTCACCAAATCCACCCTATACCGTCGCATCTACAGCGCCGATCTGGGGACGCTGGGTGGCAAGCCCTACGGTGCCATTGTCGGCAATTTCGACTTCTCGCATAAGTCGAATGATATCAAGCTGCTCCAGGATATGGCCCGCGTTGCCGCCGTATCGCACGCCCCCTTCATCGCCGCGGCCGCGCCGCAGATGTTCGGTCTGGACAGTTATACGGAGCTGGAGCACCGGCAGGATGTGAAGGACATCATGTCCGGCGCACCCTTCGACAAGTGGAACGCCTTCCGCGAGAGCGAGGATGCGCGCTATGTCGCGCTGACGGCGCCGCGTTTCATGCTGCGCCTGCCCTATGGGCCGGAGACGCTGCCGGTCAAGAGCTTCGCCTTCACCGAGGCGGCGGCGGGCAAGAGCGAAGATTATCTGTGGGGCAATACGGCCTTCGCATTTGCCTCGCGCATGACCGACAGTTTTGCCAAGTCCGGCTGGTGTTCCAACATCATCGGCCCGCGCGCCGGCGGCACGGTCGATAATCTGCCGCTGCACACCTATCAGCATGCCGGGCGGCACCGGAACATGGTGCCCACGGAAATCCTGCTGTCCGAGCGCCGGGAGCTGGAACTGGCCGAGGCCGGCTTTGCCGCCCTGGTCATGCGCAAGGACAGCGACAATGCCGTGTTCTTCTCCGCCCAGTCGGTGCAGAAGCCGAAATTCTTCGGCATCTCAGACGAGGGCAAGCAGGCGGAATTCAATTACAAGCTCTCCACCCAGCTGCCCTATATGCTGATCATCAACCGGCTGGCCCATTACATCAAGGTCATCCAGCGCGAGGCGGTGGGCAAGGTGACCGATCGCACGGCGCTGGAGAACGAGTTGAAGAAATGGCTGATGCAGTATGTATCGGCGCATGACAATCCGTCGGCCGAGATTGTGGCCCGCCGCCCGCTGCGCAATGCCCGCATCGATGTGACGGATGTGGAGGGCGAACCCGGCTGGTTCCGCGTGCAGATGAGCGTGACACCCCATTACAAGTATCAGGGTGCCTATTTCACCCTGTCGCTGTCCGGCAAGCTGGATGCGCGGAAGTAGGAACCGATAAGGGGGGCGGTCCCTGCGGCCGCCCCCCTATCGCTGTGCGGTGGCCAGCTTCACGGCCAGGCCCACAAAGACCAGGGCGGCGATACGGTTCAGCAGCACCTGCCCCCGGTCCGACGCGCGCAGCCAGCGGCTGATGCCGCCCGCGGCAAAGGCGATGGAGGAGAAGGCCACCAGGGCGCAGGCCATGAACACCCCGCCCAGCACGAACATCTGCACCACCAGACTGCCGCGCCCCGGATCGGTGAATTGCGGCAGGAAGGCCAGGAAGAAGATGGCCACCTTAGGGTTGGTGACATTCATGATGATGCCGCGCAGATAGAGCTTGCCATACGCGCCGCGCGCATCCGCCCCGTCCGACAGGTTCTCTGGCCCCGCGCGCCAGGCGCCCCAGGCCAGATAGAGCAGATAGAGGGCGCCAACCACTTTCAGGGCGGTGAAGGCCAGGTGCGATGTCTGGAAGATCACGGCCACGCCCAGGGCCACGGCGGTGGTGTGGGCGATCAGGCCGGTACAGAGGCCCAGTGTCACCATCACGCCCTTCCACGGTCCCTTCAGGGCCGACTGGGTCAGCACGAAGAGATTGTCCGGCCCCGGCGCGAAGGCCAGCAGCACGGCCGTGACGATGAAGGCGGCCAGCGTGTCCAAGGCGATGGGCATCGCGCACCTGCGGGTAAATGGGGCGGGGGGTATGTCCCCGCCCCGGATGGTCAGCGCGGCGCCAGACGGATGGCACCGTCCAGGCGGAAGCTTTCGGCGTTCAGATAGGAATTGCGGCAGATCTCCAACGCCAGGCTGGCATATTCGGCCGGGCGGCCCAGACGCTTGGGGAAGGGGACGGAGGCGGACAGGCTGGCCCGGACATTGTCGGCCATGCCGGCCATCATCGGGGTTTCCATGATGCCGGGCAGAATGGCATTGATGCGGATGCCTTCGGCCGCCAGATCGCGGGCCACGGGCAGGCTGATGCCCAGGATGCCGGCCTTGGATGCCGTATAGGCAGCCTGACCCATCTGCCCGTCGGTGGCGGCCACCGACGCGGTGTTGATGATCACCCCGCGCTCTCCATCCTCCAGCGGTTCCGCCCCGGCCATGCCGGTGGCGGCGGCCACGATGCAGCGGAAAGTGCCGATCAGGTTGACCTGGATCACCTTTTCGAACAGGGCCAGGGAATGGCCGATCGCGGCACCCGTCTCGCGGTTGCGGCCCACGGTCTTGGCCCCGGCCACGATGCCGGCGCAGTTGACCAGGATGCGCTCCTGGCCATGGGCGGCGCGTGCGGTGGCAAAGGCCGTGGCCACGCTCTCCTCGCTGGTCACGTCCACGGGCACAAACAGGCCGCCAATCTCTGCCGCCACCTGTGTGCCGCGCTCGGCATTCAGGTCGAATAGTGCCACGCGCACGCCCGTGGCGGCCAGGGCGCGGGCCGTCGCCTCGCCCAGGCCGGAGGCGGCGCCGGTCACGATGGCGGCGATATCCTTGTTCAAATTCATGGTTCTCTTCCCGTCCGGTCGGTCTGTCGTTGATGGCTTGTCCGGCTTGGCCGTCGCCATCTTCTGCATAACCGCTTCCGGTCCACGGCCAAAGCGCCGTGATGTCCCACCCCTGGCGGACGGGGTGGCGGGCGGGCAAAAGAAAACCCCCGTAGCTGGATGCGCCTACGGGGGTTCCCTTAAATACCGAAACCACAAGGACCTATGTCAAGCTGTGGGTTCGGGATGGTTGCTGCGATATTTCAAGTAATCGCAAAATCCTGCTGCGGTGGGTCCATGTTTCTACACACCCTCCCAGGCTACGGAACGCAGTCGATCGCCTTTTCTACTGGGCCGCCCACTGCGAAGGAGGCGTTTGGATCTTCAAAATCACCCTCCGTATCTTTGTTACGATTTGATGTTGCTCCGATCACACATGGGCGTCAAGCGTTTTTGTGAGGGGTATTTGGGCACTATCCAGAAGGTCATGGCATGGATATCGCCCCGACCCGAAGGGGGTGTCCGATTTGTGTCTGTTACAATTCAGCTTTTTCCGAACCGTTGCGGCCTGGGTTACCTTGTCACGCATGCAGCCGGGTTGCCGGCCGTTTTGCGTGAAGGAGCGCGTGCCTTGAAGCGTTTCGGTTTCCTGTTGGCCGCCGGTGTGGCGCTGCTGGCCCTGGGTAGGCCAGCCCTTGCCGCCGATACCCCCGTGCTGCCCCCCGCCGCCGTAAAGATCGCCACGGACATCCAGGGCAAGGCCCTGGCCGGTTCGGGTGCTTTCGGTTTCGTCGAATCGCTGACGGTGCGGGTGGGGCCGCGTCTGGCCGGATCGCCCGCTGCCAAGCTCAGCCACCAATGGGCGGAGGCGCGGTTCAAGGAACTGGGCCTGACCAACATCAAGGTGGAGCCCTTCACCGTTGATGGCTGGGAGCGTGGGGTGGAGATGGCGTCCATCACCAAGCCCGTCGCCCATCACCTGCATGTCAGCGCCCTGGGCCACAGCGTCACCACGCCGCCCGACGGTATCGAGGCGCCCATTGTGCGCTTCGACACGCTGGAGGACCTGGAAGCAGCGCCCGAGGGCAGCCTGAAGGGCAAGATCGCCTTCGTCGACAAGAAGATGAGCCGGTTGCAGGATGGCGGCGGCTATGGCGAGGCCGTGGGCGTGCGCGGCAAGGGGCCGGAGGCGGCAGCCCGCAAGGGTGCGGTGGCCCTGCTGATCCGGTCCATCGGCACCGACAGCCACCGGTTCCCGCACACCGGCATCACCCGTTATGCCGAGGGCGTGACGGCCATCCCGGCGGGAGCACTGTCCAATCCCGATGCCGACCAACTGAACCGGGTTTTGGCGCTGGGCCAGCCGGTATCCGTGAAGCTGGTCCTGTCCAGCCAGGCCATGGGCACGCTGAACGACGCCAATGTCATGGCGGAGATCAAGGGTCGCGAACTGCCGGACGAGATCGTCGTCATCGGTGCGCACCTGGACAGTTGGGACCTGGGCACCGGCGCCCTGGATGACGGGGCTGGCGTGGGCATCGTGCTGGCCACCGCCAGGATCCTGAAATCCTTGCCTCAGGCCCCGCGCCGCACCATCCGCTTCGTCCTGTTCGGGGCGGAGGAGGTGGGGCTGGTGGGCGCCGAAGCCTATGCCAAGCAGCATGCGGCCGAGTTGTCCAGGCATCAGGTGGGGACGGAGGCAGATTTCGGGGCCGGCCCCGTCATCACCTTCAATGCCAATGTCCGGGCCGACGCCAAGCCGGTGATTACGGCCATCGGCAAGATCCTGTCGCCGCTGGGCATCGTGCCGGGCCGCGGCTCCAGCGGCGGCGGGCCCGATATCGGCCCGATGGCGGCAGAGGGCGTGCCGACGGCCGGGCTGGGCCTGGATGGCACCGACTATTTCGATTACCACCACACGGCCGACGATACGCTGGACAAGGTCGATCCCAAGAAGCTGGATCAGGCGGTTGCCGCCTATGCCAGCTTCGTCTGGCTGGCGGCGGAGTCGCCGGTGGCCTTCGGGCCGGTAGAGAAGAAAGATCATTGATAGTCGAAGGGGCGGAGCCGAACAGGTCCGCCCCTTTTCAATTCACGACCGCCGCGCCCTCATGGCCCAGGCGATGGCGGCCACCGGCACGCCCAGGGTCAGCCAGGACAGCATATCGTGCCAGCCATCCCCCGCCAGGGCCACGACCAGACCGATGGTGCTGAGGATGGCGATGATGATGGGCACCGCGAACACGGCCCATAGCGACTGCCGGTCCCGGCTGGTCCTGTTCTGCCGTCTCATTCCGCGGCCTCCGGCACCGGGGATGCCGTTGCCAGACCCGGCTCCCGCGCCGTGCTGCGCCGGCCCAACCACAGATACAGGCCGGAACCCAGGATGACGATGGTGATGATGTCCAGGAGGGCCCACAGGATCTTCATGGGCAGCCCGCCATAATCCCCGAAATGCAGGGGCTGCGACATCAGCAGCGCCTGCACATACCAGGGCAGGGGTCGCATCGCCGTCAGCTCGCCCGTCTGCGCATCGACCAGGGCCGGGGTCAGCAGCTTTTCCGTCAGCGGCGTGTCGCCCTGCAGGAAGACAGCGTAATGGTGCTTGCTGCTGAAGGCGCCGCCGGGGAAGCCCACGAACTGCACCCGGTTGCCGGGGGCCGCCTGTTGTGCCGCCGCTACGGCCTTGTGAATGGAGCCCAGCTTGTCGGGCGCCACAGCATCCTGGCCGTGATAAGCGGCGGTCATCTCCGCCAGATCATTGGCCTGCCACAGCTGCACGATGGGGGTGGCGAGTGTGTTGATGACACCGGTCAGGCCCACGACGCTGACCCAGGCCAGGGTCACGATGCCCAGAAGATTGTGATAGTCCAGCCACTTGACCCGCGTGCTGCGCGTGGTCCGCAGGGTGCCGAAGGCCAGCTTGCGCATGAAGGGGGCATAGAGCACGACGCCCGACACGGTGGCCACGAAGAACAGCAGACCCATCAGCCCCAGGAACAGCATGCCCGGCAGGCCCAGGAACATGTCGACATGCAGCTGGAACATGAAATGCATGAACCCGTCATCGGTGAAGACCCCCACCACCTCGCCCGTGCGCATATCGAAGGATTGCGTGGTCATCAACTCACCGGGCGCGTCGGGGCGCGGGCCGGTGGTGATGTTGGCGACGGGGCGATCCTCATCGAAACTGAAGAACAACCCCACCTCGCCGGGGCGCGACGCCAGCGCGATGGCCATCAACTCGTCCAGGGACTTGTTGGGCGCGTCGGTTTCGACCAGGGCCGGGTGATCATCGGTCAGATGATCGATCTCCTCATGGAAGATCAGCGGCAGCCCGGTGATGCACAGCATCAGCAGGAAGGCCGTGCAGATCAGACTGGACCATTTATGGACCAGGAACCAGACGCGGATCGTCCGGGGCGTCATGGGATGGCTGCCACATGTTATTGCGATTAATTCGCAATTGTATAGATACCGACCATCAATGTCGCAAGGGATAGTTCGGCGAGGCCCGGTGACGACAGATGTTGGCCCAGCCCCGATGCCGGCGGTCAGACCAGCATGGTCGGGTAATCGTCGGGCAGATCGACCACGGTGGGGGCGGGAATAGGCCCGATATCGGCCAGGATGGTGCCCCAGGACCAGCCGACGCCGAACCCGGCCATCAGCAGCTTCTTACGGCCACCCTCCAGCTCCGCGCCCAGGCGGGAACAGATGGCCAGCGGCACAGAGGCGCTGCTGGTATTGCCGTATTTCTCCATATCGATGATGTATTTGGCCGGGTCGCAGCCGATCTTCTTGCGGATATGGTCCAGCATCATCTTGTTGGCCTGATGCGGGACGACATAGTCCAGGCTATCCACCGTGACCCCGCCATCGGCCATCGCCTCCTTCAGCAGGGTGGGCACGGCGCGCAGGGTGAAGGTGAAGACCTCCGCCCCGTTCAGGTGCAGGCGGGCGTCGCGGTAGAGCCGCGCCATCTCCGCCTCCGACCGGGGCGGGTCGGTGGGGATCAGGCAGTCGCGCTTGCCACCGGCCTTCACGAAGATATGCTTGGCCCCGCCGCCATCGGTGCCCATGCTGACATGCATGGGCGGGGCGGCCGGGTCGATCTCCAGCGCCGTGGCCGACCCGGCATCGCCGAACAAGGGCAGGGTGGCCTTGTCGTCGGGGCGCAGCCAGCGGGTGGAATTGTCGCCGCACAGAACCAGCGCCCGCCTGGCACTGGACCCGCCTAGCAGACGCGCGGCCGTCCAGACGCCATAGACGAAGCCGGAGCAGCCCAGCGTCACATCGAAACAGGCGGCCGATGTCGGCAGGCCCAGATGCTGCTGCAGCACCACCGCCGTGGCGGGCAGGACGTAATCGACATCCTGGCTGACGAAGATCAGCACATCGACGCTGGCCGGGTCCCAGCCCAGCTGGGCCAGAAGCCCCTCCGCCGCCGCGCGGCACATGTCGGACGCGCAATAGGGGCGCGGCAGGACGCGGCGTTCATAGACGCCGATGCCGGCATGCAGCTTGCGCGCCTCATCCGGCGTGAAGATGCCGGGTTCTTCGACAAAGGAATGGCGCTGGCGCGGCACCACGGCCCGCACACCGGCGATCCGCACCCCTTCGATGATGGCCTTCATGGCTGCACTGTCCTGACCTTCATGTCTTGCCCCCCACTAGAGCATAAAGCGCGGCCCCGATCCAAGCTGGACGGAGGCGGGGGCGGGTGTTAGGCATTTTCCCTGAAGAGTTTACAGCCCCCTGGCAGGAGCCGCCTTGATGTCGCGCAACGCGGCGCCGCCCCTGATCCTGATCCGCGCCGATGCCAGCCCGGCCAAGGGCACGGGTCATGTCATGCGCTGCCTGGCCCTGGCCGAGGCGTTGCGGGAGCAGCGGGCGGTTGTGGTCTTCGTCACGGCGGAGATCACGCCGGCGCTGGCGGCACGGCTGACAGATGAGGGTTTCGACCATCGCGGGCTGGCGGGCGACGATCCGGCGGAACTGCTGGATCTTGCCCGGCGGCTGGGGGCATCGGGACTGGTGGTGGACAGCTACTGGCTGGATGCGGGCTGGCGGGCGGCGGTGCGGCCGGGATTCCGCGCCGTGCTGGCGCTGGATGATCTGGCCGACCGGATGCTGCATGCCGATCTGGTCTGGAACCCGGCACCGGCGGCGGCCTTGTTGCCCTATGCGACCCTGGCGCCGGGGGCGGAACTGCTGGCGGGGGAGCCTTATTTGCTGCTGCGGCGGGAGATCAGGCGGGCGGCGGCGGGGCTGCGCGCGGCGCTGGCGGATCGTGACAGCATGCTGCTGACCTTCGGCGGGTCGGACCCGGCAGGGCTGACCGTGCCGGTGGTCAAGCGGCTGGCACCGCTGCTGCCGGGCGGGGTGCGGCTGGATGTGGTGGCGGGGGGCAGCAACCCGGCGCTGGATTGCATCCGGGCCGCCTGTGGGCGCTTCCCCGGCAATGTCCGGCTGCATATCGACAGCCGGGATATGGGGACACTGATGGCGGCGGCCGGGCTGGCCGTGACGGCGGGCGGCGGCACTGTGGCGGAACTGGCTGCCCTGGGTGTGCCCAGCCTGCTGGCCGTGGTGGCGGACAATCAGGGGCCGGCGGCGGATAATGCCAGGACCAGGGGCTGGGCAGCCGTGATCGACGCGCGGGGAGACCGGGCGGATGCCGCGGATGGTATCAGCGCCAAGGCCTTGGCGCTGTGGGGCGACCTGCCGACGCGTGAGGACCTGTCACGGCGCATCGCGGCCGGCGGCATCGACGGGCAGGGGGCGGAACGGGTGGCCAAGGCGTTGTTGGAACGCCTCAGCTGAACGCCTTGAAGGTGATGATGGTGAACGTGTCCTTGACGCCATCCAGCGTCTGCAGCTGCCCCGTGACGAAATGGCCGATATCCTGGCCATCCTCCAGAAAGCATTTCATCATCAGGTCGTACTGGCCGGAAATGGAATGCACTTCCGATACTTCCGGCACCGTCTGCACCGCCAGGTCGGCCACGTCATAGGCGCGACCCAGTTCGCATTTCACCTGGACGAAGATCGTCTGCATGCGCCTCAGGCCTCCAGGCTCTCCACCTCGACCGCCGGCGCCTTGGGCGGGCGGGCGGCGCGCAGGATGAAGGCCGGCACGTCGTCGCCGAAACCGAGCACGGGCGGGCCGCGATCATCATCCTCATCCCGGCGGGGACGGCGGTCGCCCCGGTCGCGGCGATGTTCGTCCCGGCGGTACTCATCACGCCGGAACTCGCCACGGCCTTCCGGACGCGCCTCAGGCCGACCCTCGGCGCGAGGCTCCAGCCGGCTTTCCGACCGGTCGCGGTTACGGTCGCCCCGCGGCTCACCCCGGTGTTCATTGCGGGGGCGCTCCTGGCGTTCCGGACGCTCCTGCTTGTGCTGGTGCGCCTCGATGGCGGCCTCGGCCGCCTCCGGCTCGACATGCACATGCACGGGGCGTTCGGCGCGCGGGGCACGGTCCCCACGCTCACGCCCGCCACGGCGGCCCTCTTCCTTCTTCGGCGCGGCGCGGCCACGACGGCGCGGGTCGGCGTCGAAGGACAGTTCGGCGGGGGCCAGCCCCTCCACGGTGAAGCGCGGGATTTCGTTGCCGATCAGCTTTTCGATGGCCTGCACCAGCTTGCCGTCTTCCGGCGTGGCGATGGTGAAGGCGCGACCCAGCTTGCCGGCGCGGCCCGTGCGGCCGATGCGGTGCACGTAATCTTCGGAATGGTGCGGCGTGTCGAAATTGAATACGTGGCTGACATTGGAAATGTCGATGCCGCGCGCCGCTACGTCGGAACAGACCAGCAGGTCGATGCTGCCGGCCTTGAACGCTTCCAGCGTCTCCGTCCGCTTGGACTGCACCATGTCGCCATGCAGCGCACCGGCATTGAAGCCATGCTTGACCAGCGAGCCGTGGACGGTGGCGATGTCCTTCTTGCGATTGCAGAAGATGAAGGCGTTCTTCACCTCGTCGCTGGACAGCACGCGGCGCAGCGCCTCGCGCTTGTCCGCCTCGTTCACGACCAGCAGATGCTGGGCCACGGTGATGGCGGTGCTGGCCGGGGCGCTGACCGTCACCTCTTCCGGGGTGGTCAGGAACTTGTCGGCCAGACGCTTGATCTCCGGCGGCATGGTGGCGCTGAAGAACAGGGTCTGGCGCTTGCGCGGCAGCAGACTGACGATGCGTTCGATATCGGGGATGAACCCCATGTCGAGCATGCGGTCGGCCTCGTCGATCACCAGGATCTTGATGTCGGTCAGCAGGATGTTGCCGCGGTCGAACAGGTCCATCATGCGGCCGGGCGTGGCGATCAGCACATCGACGCCGCGTTCCAGCTTCTTGATCTGGTCGCCGAAGCTTTCGCCGCCGATCAGCAGCGCCATGTTCAGCTTGTGGTACTTGCCATACAGCTCGAAATTCTCAGCCACCTGGGCGGCGAGTTCGCGCGTCGGCTCCAGGATCAGCGAGCGGGGCATGCGGGCCTTGGCCCGGCCGCGCCCCAGAATCTCGATCATGGGCAGGGTGAAAGAAGCGGTCTTTCCGGTGCCCGTCTGGGCGCAGCCCAGCACATCCCGGCCCTGAAGGACCCACGGGATGGCTTTTTCCTGGATCGGCGTCGGCGTGGTATAACCGACTTCGTCAACGGCGCGAAGGACTTCGGACCCGAGTCCAAGTTCCGAGAACAGCATTAGGCCTTCATCATTCTGGAGGCGACGTCGAACACAAACACCGTGACGTCGGCGGCGATAATCGATCGACCGCTGGCAATTCCGCGCCCCTTGGCATTGGCGATTGGGGGCACGATGCATTACGGTCGCGCCTTCGATATCAATTTCGGCCTTTGAGAGCAAGGATTTCGGGCGATGACGCACCCCACGCCGCACGCAGGGCAGCCCCTCCTCCTGTTGCCGGGCCTGTTGTGCGACCGGGCGCTATGGGCCCATCAGATCGAAAACCTGTCGGATATCGCCGATATAAGGGTGCCCGACCTGACGGGACAGGACACGATCGAAGGCCTGGCGGCGTCGGTGCTGGACCATGCGCCTTCCCGCTTCGCCCTGGCCGGCCTTTCCATGGGCGGTTATGTGGCGTTCGAGATTCTGCGCCGGGCGCCGGACCGGGTGACGCGGCTGTGCCTGATCGACAGTTCGGCCCGGGCCGATACGTCGGAGCAACGCCGGCGGCGCGAAGCCATGCTGAAGCTGGCGCACATGGGCAAGTTCCGGGGCATGTCGCCGCGCCTGCTGGCCACGCAGGTGCATCCCGACCATGTGGATGTGCCGGAGATTGGCGGCGTGGTGCTGGCCATGACGGCGCGGGTCGGGCGCGATGCCTTCTGCCGCCAGCAATCCGCCATCCTGTCGCGCCCCGACAGCCGGCCCGACCTGCCCCATATCAAGGTCCCCACCCTGATCATCGTCGGTGCCGACGACGCCCAGACCCCGCCCGACCGGTCGCGGGAGATATTGGCGGCGGTGACGGGGGCGCATCTGCACATCCTGCCCCGCTGTGGCCATCTGGCGCCGCTGGAACAGCCCAAGGCGGTGACGGCCCTGATGCGCGACTGGCTGAACGCGGTGGTGTGATGGTTGCGCCGCGTGCGGCCCACGGTTAGGGTGCGGCGGAATTCGGTTCGGAGGAATGATCATGAGCTTCGCGGGTATCGGCCTGTTCATCGCCGCCAGCGTCCTGGCCGCCCTGTGCATCGCCGCCATCAAGGCGCCGGAGGGTGACGGTGGTCACGGCCATGGCCATCATGGCGGCCACGGGCATCATTGATCGCATCGGCGGCCTGTCGCGCCGCCGGCTGCTGTGTCTTCTGGCGGTTCCGGCCCTGGCCGGAGCCGCCCCGCCCGCGCATGCCCTGCAAGGTGAGCTGACGGCCCGGCCGCCGGTTGCGCCACCCGTCGATCCGGTCGCGCACGGCCTGCGGCGGATGAGCGACATGGGCGTGCTGTACATTCCATCGACAGTGCCGGCCGGGCGGCCGGCGCCACTGCTGCTGGCCCTGCATGGGGCGGGGCAGGGCGGCGGGTGGTTTGCACATGGGTTGCTGGGGCTGGCCGACGCGCTGGGTTTCGTCCTGCTGGCGCCCGATTCCGCGGGGCGTACCTGGGATTGGCTGAACCCGATCCGGCAGCAGGCCGGGTCACGGCTGAAGCCGGGCATGGGCCCCGACCTGGGCCGCATCAACCGGCTGCTGGCGCAGACATTCACCCTGTTGCCCATCGATCCGGCGCGCATCGCCCTGATGGGCTTTTCCGACGGGGCCACCTTCGGGCTGGACCTGGGCATCCGTAATCCCGCCCTGTTCGCCCGCCTGTTCATCGTGGCACCCAGCACCATCCCGAAGATCGTCCGTGGGCCGGGTGCGGAGATTTATATCACCCATGGCCGGGACGACGGCGTGCTGCCGGAGAAGGCGACGGCAGAGAGGACGGTGCCCGACCTGCGGCGGCGCGGGTTCACGGTCACCTATGAGCCGTTCGAGGGCGGACATATGATCCCGCTGCCGTTGCTGCACCGGGCGATACGCGCATGGCTGGGGCAGGGCCATGGCGGGCATTCGGAGTAGCCGGCAGGGCAACTCCGGCCTTGTGCAACATCATGCAACGGAAATTCGGTTTCATTCGGAGTGTGCAGGATGCCGGCTCCGAACGGCCGGCCGCTGCATCGGGTCACGGTTATGGCGTGACTGATGCTGTATAGCAGGAAATGACGGGGAAGTCTGCAATGGTGCTCCTGGGGCACGCCTGGCCTCTCGTACAAGAGGCTACCAAAGCCCTGGACCCGCCGCGTGCGCTGCCGTACACCTGTCTCTCGGCCACCTTATCTGGTGGCTCCACACATTCGTAACCGCAAGCCATAGCGCCCATGCCCGACGCCCTCGCCAATGATCTTGCCATGCCGCCGCTTGACGCGGCGCAGGATGTGTTGCGGAAGGTCTGGGGCTATCCGGTGTTCCGGGGCATGCAGGCCGACATTGTCGAACATGTCGTGGCTGGCGGCGATGCCCTGGTGCTGATGCCCACGGGCGGGGGCAAGTCGCTCTGCTATCAGATCCCGGCCCTGGTGCGGCCGGGCGTCGGCATCGTCGTCTCCCCCTTGATCGCCCTGATGCGCGACCAGGTGGATGCGCTGCGCCAGTTGGGCGTGCGGGCGGCCTATCTGAACTCCACGCTGGACTGGCGGGAGGCGCAGGAGGTGGAGCGCGCGTGCGAGCGGGGCGACCTGGACCTGCTGTATGTGGCGCCGGAACGGCTGGTGACGCCGCGTTTCCTGGAACTGCTGGAACGCTCCCGCATCGCCCTGTTCGCCCTGGACGAGGCGCATTGCGTCAGCCAGTGGGGCCATGATTTCCGCCCGGAATATCTCCAGCTCTCCATCCTGCACGAGAAGTTTCCAGACGTGCCGCGTGTGGCGCTGACGGCCACGGCGGATGCGCAGACCCGGACGGATATCGCGGCGCGCCTGGGCCTGACCGATGCGCGGCTGTTCCTGGCCAGTTTCGACCGGCCCAACATCGCCTATCGCATCGTGCCCAAGGATCAGGAGCGCCGGCAGCTGGTGGATTTCCTGCGCCGCCGGCCGGAGGATGCGGGCGTGGTCTATTGCCTGTCTCGCGGCAAGGTCGATGCCATCGCCCAGCATCTGGCCGAACAGGGGATCGATGCGCTGCCCTATCATGCCGGGCTGGATGTAGCCACGCGTCAGGCCAACCAGGACCGGTTCATCAAGGGCGAAGGCGTGGTGATGGTGGCCACCGTCGCCTTCGGCATGGGCATCGACAAGCCCAATGTGCGCTTCGTGGTGCATATGGACCCGCCACGGTCCCTGGAAGCCTATTACCAGGAGACGGGGCGCGCGGGACGCGATGGGCTGCCGGCTGAGGCGCTGATGCTGTACGGCTTCGCCGATGTCGTGCAGATGCGGATGATGGTGGAGAATTCCGACAGTCCGGCGGCCTTCAAGCGCACCGAACGGCAGAAGTTGGAGGCGTTGCTGGGCTTCTGCGAGACGGCGCGCTGCCGCCGGCAGACCCTGCTGAATTATTTCGGGGAGGAATACCCCAAGCCGTGCGGCAAGTGCGACACCTGTTTCCAGCCGGTGGAAACCTATGACGGCACGGTGGTGGCGCAGAAGGCGCTGTCGGCCGTCTATCGCACGGGCCAGCGGTTCGGCGTCGGCCATCTGGTCGATGTGCTGCGCGGGGTGTCCACCGACAAGGTGACGGAGAAGGGCCACGACAAGCTGAAAACCTTCGGCTGCGGCACCGAACTGGGCAAGCAGGAATGGCACAGCGTGTTCCGCCAGCTGGTGGCTAACGGCTTTCTGTGTGCCGATCCGGAGGGCCATGGCGGCCTGATCCTCACCGAAACCGCGCCGCCTGTCCTGAAGGGGCAGGAGGTCGTGCGCCTGCGCCGCGATCCGGCGGCGGAAGCCAAGGGGCGGGGCAAGTCTTCGCCCGGATCGGGGGGTGGGGCGGCCAAGCCGCGCACCTCGACCGCCGACCTGTCGCCGGCCGACGATACGCTGTGGCACGCGCTGAAGGCGCTGCGCCTGGAACTGGCGCGCGAACAGGGCGTGCCGCCCTATGTCATCTTTCATGATGCGACGCTGATGGAGATGGTGAAGGAACGGCCCACCGACCTGGACGAGCTGGGCACCTTGCCGGGCGTGGGGTCACGCAAGCTGGAGCGCTACGGGGAATATTTCCTGGATGTGGTGCTGACACACTCGTAGACGAGGCACGGTACATCGCTGCGTCTCTTTCGCCGGGAAGGCGAGAGAGAACGGATGTGTAAGAAAGGCGGTATCACCCCGCCTTCTTCTGCGCCTCCAGCTCGTCCAGCAGCGCCTTGCGCGACAGTTTGCCGATCATGGTCTTGGGCAGTTCGTCGCGGAATTCGTACAGCTTGGGCTGTTCGATGGTCGACAGCTTGTCCTCCAGGAATTCCTTCATGTCCTGCTTGGTCAGCGCGCAGCCCTCGCGCGTCTTGATATAGGCCTTCACGGTCTGGCCGCGATAGGGGTCGGGCACGCCCAGGACGATGCATTCGGCGACGCCCGGATGCTGATAGATCGCCTCTTCCACATTGCGCGGATAGACATTGTAGCCGCCGGCCAGGATCATGTCCTTGATGCGATCGACGATGAAGATATAGCCGTCCGCGTCGAAATAGCCGACATCGCCGGTATGCAGCATGTCGCCGTCCAGCGTGTCGCGCGTCGCCTCTTCCTTGTTCCAATAGCCCTTCATCACCTGCGGTCCGATGATGCAGATCTCGCCCCGCTCGCCCTGCGGCATCTCGGTCTTGCGGTCCTCCAGGCTGATGATCTTGATGATCGTGCCGGGGACCGGCAGCCCGATGGAGCCGCCGCGGCTGGCGTGCGGCGGGTTGATGGTGGCGATGGGGGAGCTTTCCGACAGGCCGTAGCCTTCCACCAGCTTGCAGCCCGACAGTTTCTCGAACTGTGCCTTGACCTCCACCGGCAGCGGTGCGCCGCCGGAATTGCACAGCTTGATGGAGGACAGGTCGTACCTGGCCACGTCCTTGTGATTATTGATGGCGGTGTAGATGGTGGGGACGGCGGGGAACTGCGTCGGCTTCTTCTTGTCGATGACATCCATGACCTGGTCCAGCTCGAACCGGGGCAGCAGGATCATCTCCCCGCCCTTCATCAGGGTCAGGTTCATCACGCAGGTCATGGCGAAGACATGGAAGAAGGGCAGAACGCCCAGCATGCGCTCCTTCCCATCCTCCGCCTCGTAGAACCAGGCGGTGGCCTGGCGGGTGTTGGCGGTGATGTTGAAATGGGTCAGCATCGCGCCCTTGGGTACGCCGGTGGTGCCACCGGTGTACTGGAGCACGGCGATGTCGTTGGCGGCGTCGATGGCCACCGGTGCCGGCCGCCCGTCATTGGCGGTCAGCGTCTTGAACCGGACATGGCGGTCGTCATGGGGGATGTCGGCCACATCCTTGCGCTTGGCGATGGGGAACAGCCAGTTCTTGGGAAACGGCAGGATGTCGGCCATGGGCACGACCAGGATTTTCTTCAGCCGGGTCTGGCCGAACATCTTGGCCAGCTTGTCATAGGTGACCTTCAGATCGAGACTGACCATCCAGTCGGTCTCGCTGTCATTGATCATGTGGGCGATTTCACGTTCCGCATAGAGCGGATTGAAATTCACCACCGTGCCGCCGGCCTTCAAGATGCCGAAGAAGCAGATCACCGAATAGGGCGTGTTGGGCAGGAACAGGCCGACCTTCTGCCCCTTCTTCAGGCCCAGCTTCTGCAGGCCGGCCGCGAACCGGTCGACCAGCGATCCGACCTGGGCATAGCTGTATTTCTTGTCCAGGAAGTCAATGCACGGATTGTTGGGGAACCGGGCGATGGACGCGTCCAGCATGGCGGGCAAGGATTGCGCCGGCAGGTCGATGTCCCAGCTGACACCCGACGGGTAGCTCTTCTCCCAGATGAAGGGGTCGCGCGTGTTCGTCTTGATGGCGGCTTCGGCCATGTTCACCCTCCCGGTATGCTCTTGGACGCGCTCCAGCGTCGCGCCTTTGATTGACCTATATCGGGAGCCAAAACGCAACCTCAAGCGATTAATCCGGGTGACGTAACGGAAGGTCTGCGGATTTTTTGCGATGTGGAAGGCAAGGGGTGCGAAGATCCTCCTCAACCTGGATTGCGCAGCGCGTGCGTGGTCGCCAGTGAGGCCGTGATCCCCAGATTGCCCAGCCCGTGCACGGCGACAATGGCCATGGCGGTGCGCAGATGACCCAGGCGGGGCATCAACCAGACGAATAAGGCGGCCTGGGTTGCAAACCACGTGAAGTACCAGGCGATCATGACGGGCAGGCCGCGCCGGTGCAGCAACACCGCCCCCGCGCCGGTGAGCATGATGAAGGCGGCGTCGGCGACCCTTTGGGCCGGGATCGCCCGGGTCAATGCATAGGCCCCGCCGACCATCATCGTCTCAATGATGGGGCCGAACAGCAGGATCTTGGGCAGCCAGACAGCGATGCTGGGATCGGCCAGGGCGCGTTCCAGCGGATGGCCCTTGAAGCCCATCAGGAAATGCACCGACGATTGTCCCGCCCAGGGCAGCAGCAAGGACAGCACCTGGATAATCGCCAGCCGGGAGAAGGACAGGCGCCGTTCTGGCCAGAGCGTGCCCGTCCCGATCCTGAGCACCAGATATCCGCCATAGATGATGACCAGACCCAGAAGCAGGAGCAGGCTCGCGATCTGCATCAGTCCCTCAACCTCTCCCCCCGATCATCCTTCGTCCCCCGCAACTCGTCCCTGACCGTGCCGGACCAGAGCCTTTCGCGGCTGGCATGGATGGCGCGGCCGATCATGTGGGCGGATACCGGCGTGGTCAGAACCAGGAACAGGATGGCGGCCAGGACGCGGGCCAGCACATCCACCTGCGGGAAGAACAGGGCGACGGCGGCCAGGATCAGGCCGCAGCCCAGCGTGCCGGCCTTGCTGCTGGCATGCATGCGGGTCAGCGCGTCGGGCAGGCGGGCCACGCCGATGGCGGCGATGGTGCAGAACAGGGCGCCCAGGACCGCCAGGATGCCGACCAGGGCCTGCCAGGCTTCAGTCATGGCCGGTCTCCTTTCGTGCTGTTGCGGGCGGCCTTGTCCTCCACGAAGCGGGCATAGGCGACGGTGCCGAAGAAGGCGACCAGTGCCAGGGCGATGGCGGCATCCAGGTATACCGCCCGGTCCATCCAGATGGCGAACAAAGCGATCACCGCCACGGCCAGCACCCCGAACAGGTCGATGGCCACGATCCGGTCGCCGCGTGTCGGCCCGCGCAGCACCCGGAACACCGACAGGCCGAGCGACAGGACCAGCAAAGCCAGGGCGATGGTGATGCAGATGGTCAGGAAGGGCGTCATCGCAGCACCTCCAGGATGCGGCGTTCCATGGTTGCCTTGGTCTCCGCCCGCACGGCGTCGGGATCGGCGGCGAACATGGCGTGGATGTAAAGCGTCTTGCGGTCGGGAGCCACGTCCAGGGTCAGGGTGCCGGGCGTCAGGGTGATGGAGCAGGCGAACAGGGTGATCTCAAAATCCGTTCGCACGTCCAGGGGGATGGCGATGATGGCGGGCCGGATGGGCTCCCCCATCCCCAGCACCGCCTTGGCCACCTTCCAGGAGGAGACGAAAATCTCCTTCACCAGCCAAAGCGCGTAACCGGTGCCACCCCAGGTGCGGCGGAAAAAGCGCTGGCCGGGATAGAGCGGGCGGGCCAGCCACAGGATCACGTGGCCCAGGAGGCCGCCCACAATGAAGCCCGACAGGCTGAAATCGGCGTTGATGCCCATCCAGGCCAGGGCCAGCAGCAGATTGATGGCCAGCAGGATCATGGCGTGTCCTCCCCCTGTGGCGGCAATTCGCCCACCAGGGTCGGCGGGCCCTGTGTCGGCGCGCCGCCCAGCACGGCCTGGACATAGGCGCTGGGATCATAAAGGCTGTCGCCCACCCGGCCGGCGGCGGCCAGCAGCCGTTCCGGCTGCATCCCGATGCCGAGGGTGATCAGTGACAGCAAGATCAGGGGCAGGATCAGCGCATAGGAGCGGATGGTGGGGGGCAGGGGGGCTGGCGCCTCGGCCGGTGCCTTCCACACCATTTCCGCCCAGACGCGGCCCACCAGCCAGATGGTCAGCAGGCCGGTGACCAGCAAGGCGGCCACCATGAGGTAATGCTGCGTCTCCAGCCCGGCGCGGACCAGCAGCAGCTTGCCCCAGAAACCTGATAAAGGCGGGAACCCGGCCAGCGATCCCAGCGGTACGAACAGCAGGATGCACAGCCAGGGGGCCGCCTTGAACAGCCCGCCCAGCCGGGCATAGCCGGTGCCCGCCCCACCCGCCAGCCGCCGCACGATGCCGGCGCCTAAGAACAGGTTGGTCTTCACCACGATGTCATGCACCAGATAAAAGGCGGTGGCGGCCAGGGCCAGGGGTGTGCCGATGGCCAGACCCATGACCATGGACCCGATATGGGCCACCACCTGCCAGGACCAGGCACGGTTCAGGTCGCGCACCGCCAGCGATCCCAGCGCACCCAGGATCATGGTGATCCCGGCCAGCCAGAGCAGGATGGAATGGGTCCAGGCGGTATCGCCCACGAAGATCAGGGTGAAGACCCGCAGCAGGGCATAGATTCCGACCTTGGTCAAAAGCCCCGCGAAGATGGCCTGCACGGCGGCTGCCGGCGTGTGATAGGCGGCGGGCAGCCAGAAGAAGAAGGGGAACAGGGCCGCCTTCATCCCGAACGCGATGATGAACAGCACGGCGATAGCGCTGACCAGCCCCTGGTTGGCGACCTGCGGCAGGCGCTGCGACAGGTCGGCCATGTTCAGGGTGCCGGTGACGCCATAGAGCAGGGCCACGGCCAGCAGCAGGCAGGCGGTGGCCACCAGATTGATGGCGACATATTTCACCGCCCCGTCGATCTGCCGCCGCTCCCCGCCCAGTGACAGCAGGACGAAGCTGCTGATCAGCATCACTTCGAACCAGACATAGAGGTTGAACAGGTCGCCCGTGACGAAGGCGCCGCAGACGCCGGTCATCAGCACCTGGAACACGGGATGGAACCCGCCGCCCTCGCGCACCGGATCGATATCGCCCAGCGCATAGAGGGCGCAGCAGAAACCCATGATCGACGCCACCAGCACCATCATGGCGGCCAGCGGATCGGCCACCAGGGTGATGCCGAAGGGGGCGGCCCAGGCGCCCATCTGCGCCACCTGCACCCCGTCCTCCGTCACGGCGGACACCAGCAGGCCGGCCAGGACCATCAGGGCGAAGCTGCCGGCCAGCGACAGGGCGCGCTGGGCGACCGGGTGCTTCCACGCCAGCATGCACAGGGCGGCGGTGGCCAGCGGCGTCAGGATGGGGGCGGCTGTCAGCCAGGCGTTCACGACCCCTCCTCCGGCTCTGCCGCGCGCATGGCGCCGCTATCCAGGGTTCCCAACTCCTGATAGGCCCGCCAGCCCAGGGCCAGTGCGAAGGACAGCAGCCCGAAGCCGATGACGATGGCGGTCAGGATCAGGGCCTGGGGCAGAGGGTTGGACACGCCCGGGGCCAGCAATTCGGTCCCCGGCGCGATCAAGGGCGGCTGGCCCGGGGTCAGGCGGCCCACGGTCAGGATGGCGACATTGACGGCGTTGGACAGCAGCACGGTGCCGAACATCACGCGCAGGAACTGCCGCGACAAGAACAGATAGACGGCCCCCGCCACCATGCCGCCCACCGCCAGGGCCATCACCGTTTCCATCAGCCCGCCCCTTCTTCCATCAGGGCGCGGACCATGGCCAGGATGCCGCCCACCACCACCAGATAGACGCCGATATCGAACAGAACCGGCGTGCCCAGCGCGTCCAGCCATTGCGCGGTCATATAGGGCCCCCCCGTCCGTGCCCCGATGAAGCCGGAAACGACACCCAGCGCCAGGCCTGCCCCCAGGATGGAACGCGGGTCGGCGCGCAGCAATTTCACCATCGCATCCACGCCGAAGGCCAGCGCATGCAGGGCGAATCCGACGGCGCAGATCAGCCCGCCCACGAAACCGCCGCCGGGTTCATTATGCCCGCGCCACAGGATGAAGATGCTGAACAGCATCATCAGCGGCAGGAGAAAGCGCACGCCGGTGCGCAGGATCAGGCTGTCCATCAGGTCTGTCCCTTCCTGCTGCCCAGGCGCGCCTTCATCAGGGCGAAGACGCCCAGGCCCGCCGTGGCGACCACGGTGATTTCCCCCAGCGTGTCGAAGCCGCGGAAATCCACCAGGATGACATTGACCACGTTGCGGCCATGCGCCTCCAGCAGCGAGGTGTCGCCGAAGAAGCGCGTCAGATCGAGCGGCAGGGGCTGTTGCAGGATGGAGAGCAGGATCAGGCTGACCACCAGGCCCAGGCCGATGGCGATCACCGCATGCACTGTCCTGGTCATCGCCGGCCGGTCGCTGCCTGGCGGCAGCAGGGGCAGGCGGGCCAGGACCAGCACCAGGATGATGGCGGTCAGCGTCTCCACCATCAATTGGGTGATGCCGACATCGGGCGCGCCATAGAGCAAGAAGAACAGGGCCACCGACATGCCGTTGACCGACAGCGACAGGATGGCCGCCAGCCGCGAGCCGGCCCGGATGGCCCCCACGGTGCCGGCCAGCATCAGCAGGGCCAGCGCCACGCCCAGCGCGTCGCCATCGCCAAGACCGAAGGTTGGGCGGGGCAGGGTGCCGCGCCCGATCAGCGTGGCGCCCAGCAGCGCCAGCATGCCGGCGAAGATGATGGTGAGATAGCGCGACAACATGCCGTTCTGCAGCAGGCCGGTGACGGCGCGCGCCAGCCCGTCCAGCAGCGATAGCAGGCGGTCCCAGGCGCGGTCATGGTCGATCCGGCTCAAACGCTGTATCCAGGCCAGCAGCGCCTTGACTGGAGCCAGAGCCAGGAAGATGCCCCCGCCCAGCGCGATGGTCAGGCCAGACAGGCCCAGTGCGGGCGTGACCCCATGCCAGAGATGCAGGTCCAACCCCAGGGGGACGCCCTTCACGGCATCGGCCGTGGCCGCCAGCAGCCCCTGCGGCAGGCCGGCCCACAGGCCGAACAGCAGCGACAGCAAGGCGAGCACAGCGGGGCCGGCCAGCAGGCCGATACTGCCCTCATGCGCATGGGACGTGGCCTTGGTGGGGGCACCCAGGAAGGGCTTCACGAAGACCAGCCCGGCGGCCGCCACCATGGCGGCATTGGCCAGGACCAGCACGGCCACAATGCCGGCGCTGCCCATCACGCCATCATAGACCAGTTCCTTGGCGATGAAGCCCAGGAAAGGCGGCAGGCCCGCCATGGACAGGGCAGCCAGCGCCACGCACAGGCCGGTCACCGGCATTTTCGACCAGAGCCCGCCCAGGTCCCCGACCTCACGCGTGCCGGTGCCATGGTCCACGGACCCGGCGGCCATGAACAGCGCCCCCTTGTACAGCGCGTGGGCCAGCAGGAAGCCGGCAAAAGCCTTGATCGCCCCGTCCGTGCCGATGCCGATCAGCAGCACCAGCACGCCCAGCGCCATCAGGGTCGTATAGGCCAATATCTTCTTCAGGTCGGTGGAACGCAGGGCCATGGCGCTGCCCCACAGGGCGGTGACCCCGCCAGCGATGGTCAGCGCCCAGAACCAGCCCTCGGTTCCACCCAGCGTCGGGTTCAGGCGGGCCAGCAGATAGATGCCGGCCTTCACCATGGTGGCGGAATGCAGATAGGCACTCACCGGGGTGGGCGCGTCCATGGCGTTGGGCAGCCAGAAATGGAACGGCACCTGTGCCGACTTGGTGAAGGCAGCCAGCAGCAGCAGGACCAGCAAGGCGGGATAGAGCGCATGGGCGCGCAGATCGATGCCGGACTGGGCAATGCCCGACAGGGTCCAGTGCCCTGTGACCAGCCCCATCAGCACCAGCCCGGCCAGCAAGGCCATGCCGCCACCGCCGGTGACCATCAGCGCCTGCAGCGCCGACCGGCGCGAGCGCGCATCCTCATGGTTGAAGCCGATCAGCATGAAGCTGGTGATGCTGGTCAATTCCCAGAACACGAACAGGCTGATGATGTCATCGGCCGTGACCAGCCCCAGCATCGCCGCCATGAAGGCCAGGATGAACAGCAGGAAGCGTCCCTCACGCGGATGGCCGCGCAGGTAGGCGCCGGAATAAAGCGTGATGAAGGCGCCGATGCCGCAGATCAGCAGGGCGAACAGCAGCGACAGCCCGTCCAGCCGGAAGGACAGCGCCACGCCCAGCGACGGCGCCCAGTTGGTGGCCTCCGTCACGGCGTCCCCCGCCACCACGCCCGGCACCTGCGTCGCGAACCAGAGGGTCGCCGCCAGCGGCACCAACGCCAGCAGCCCGTGCGACAGGGCGGGAAGCAGGCGGTTCAGGGTGGGGGCGATGAGGGCCGCCAGCAGGATGGCGAGAATGGCCGTGAGGATCACGCGGTCTTCCGCCTTTCCATTCCAATAGACGGGGGCAGTATAGGGATTGAGGGGGTGGCTTCAACCATAACCGGTACCGGCCGGGACGGAATCGCCTCCGGCCCTCACAGCGCCAGCAGCTGTTCGCGCGTGATCCAGAACACCTCGCCGAAGGAATGCTCCGTCTCCAGCCACAGGAATTCAGCGTCCGGATAGGCTTCCTCCAGCGCCGGGCGGCCGGTACCCAGTTCCACCAGCAGGCCGCCGCCGGCATTCAGATATTTGGGCGCGTCCTTCAGGATACGATGGACGATGGCCATGCCGTCATCATCGCCGCCGACCAGGGCCATGCGCGGCTCCGCCTGATATTCGGGCGGCAGATTGTCCATCGCCTCGGCATCAACATAGGGCGGGTTGGAGATGATCAGGTCGTATTTGCGGCCTTTCAGCGGCTTGAACAGGTCGCCATGGAACAGTTGCACCCGCTCCTCCAGCCCATGGTCGGCGACATTGATCTTCGCCACCTCCAGCGCGTCGGGCGACAGATCGACCGCATCCACCTTGGCCAGCGGGAAGATGCCGGCGGCCAGGATGGCCAGGCACCCGGACCCCGTGCACAGGTCCAGCACGCTTTCCACCTCCGTCACGTCATCGACCAGGGTGAAATCCTGATCGCCGCCGAACAGCTCGCCAAACAGCAGCTCCCCGATGAAGGAGCGCGGCACGATGACCCGGTCATCGACATAGAAGGGTACACCCTGGATATAGGTGCGCTTGGTGAGGTAGGCGGCGGGTTTGCGGGTGGTGACCCGCTGGTGGATGATCTCCGCCAGCGCCAGCCGCTCGGCCGGCATCAGCTTGGCATCGAAATAGGGTTCCAGCTGGTCAACCGGCAGCTTCAGCGTTTCCAGCACGATGAACGCCGCCTCGTCATAGGCGGTGACGGCCCCATGTCCATGCACCAGCCCGGCGCGGGTGAAGCGGCTGACGGCATAGCGGATGAAATCGCGTACCGTGGACAATTCCGCCGCCACGGAACTGGTGGCGGGCAGGGACAGGTCGGACATGGGGGCAGTTGCTCCGGGCTGAAAACGGATCGGGCGCGCAGGATGGCAGGGTGGATCGGCGGGGGCAAGCGACGGTCAACCGCGACCGACGCATTGGTCGTCCCCTATCCCCGCAGCCACGTATCGATCAATTCCCGGGAAATGCTGTCAAAGGGCGGCAGGCGGAACGCGTCCGACCCCTGGTTCTGTCGCAGGAAATCCCGGCTGAACCAGCGCGCATCTTCCAGCTCCTCCTGGTCCGGCCGCACGTCGAATGTCGTGGCGCGGGCGAGGAAGCCCAGCATCAGGGAGGATGGGAAGGGCCAGGGCTGGCTGGAATGATAGCGCACGTCGGTGACGCGCACGCCCGCTTCCTCCATGCATTCGCGTATCACCGTTTCCTCCAGGCTTTCGCCCGGTTCGACGAATCCGGCCAGGGTGGAATACATGCCCGGCGGAAAGCGCGACTGCCGGCCCAGCAGGCACCGGTCGCCGCCATCATGGACCAGCATGATCACTGCCGGATCATGGCGGGGGAAATGCTGGGCATTGCATTGCGTGTTGGTGCAGCGCCGGCTGTGCCCGCCTTCGGCCACGGCGGTGGGCGATCCGCAGGTGCCACAGAACCGGTGCTTGCCATGCCAGAGCATCAGGGCGCGTGTATAGGCATAGAGCCCGCCCGCCCGCTGCCCGATGCGCGTGCCCAGTGAGCGCAGTTCCACGAACCGGCCCAGCTTTGCCACCTCGGCATGGGTATCGACATCCTCCAGCGCGGAGAGATCGACGGCGAAATAGGAATGGCCGCCGTCATCGCCCAGGAAGATGGGCGGCATGGCAAGATGCCAGCCCCACCAGTCGGCATCGGCCGGCAGGAAGGCCGGCAGGGGCGCGTCGTCGGACCCGGCGACCAGATGCCGGCCCCGCCACCAGGGAATGATGCGCGCGGCCTGCGGCTGGCGCAGCCGGTCGGCCAACCACGCCTCATCCTTGCGCCGGTGTGCCGCGCGGTCCAGGCCGCTGCCAGCATAGAAGTTCAGTCTCATCATGGTGTGCCGACGGTGACATGGGCCCGATCCGTCCGCCATTGCATTGGCGGCAGACCGGCCCCGGCTTATTTTCCCTTGTCTTTGCGGCGACGCTCGCCGATATAGGCGTCGGGAGGTTGGCAACGGGCGGGTCCCTCGCCAACCCGGTCAGGTCCGGAAGGAAGCAGCCGTAACGAGTTTCGGCTCGGGTCGTTCGTCCAGCCTCCCACCCTTCAATCAAATCCGGTCCTGTGCCTTCGCCGCTTGTCCGCAAGAGGTATCGCGAAATCCATGGCGTCATGGCACCCCCGCCACTAGACTGCCGCGTCCCCGCTTGAGCCCCGAGACGCCCGTGACCGACGAGACGAACAGCCAGCCCGCATCCGGTGCCGCCTATCGCGTGCTGGCGCGCAAGTACCGGCCGCAGAATTTCGATGAGCTGGTGGGGCAGGATGCGCTGGTCCGCACGCTGCGCAATGCCATCCAGTCGCGGCGCATCCATCAGGCCTATATGCTGACCGGTGTGCGCGGGGTGGGCAAGACGACGACGGCGCGGATCATTGCGCGTGCCCTGAACTGCATCGGGCCGGACGGGCAGGGCGGGCCGACCATCAGCCCGTGCGGCGTGTGCGAGATGTGCGTGTCGATCGCGGCCGACCGCAATGTCGATGTCATCGAGATGGACGCGGCCAGCAATACCGGTGTCGACAATGTGCGCGAGATCATCGAGGGGGTGCGCTATGCCCCGTCCTCGGCCCGTTACAAGCTCTATATCATCGACGAAGTGCACATGCTGTCGAAGAGCGCTTTCAACGCGCTGCTGAAGACGCTGGAGGAGCCGCCGCCGCATGTGAAATTCGTGTTCGCGACGACGGAGATTCGCAAGGTGCCGGTGACGGTGCTGTCGCGCTGCCAGCGATTCGACCTGCGCCGCGTCGATCACCAGACCCTGGTGGGCCATTTCACCCGCGTGGCGGGCAAGGAAGGCGTGGGCGTGGAGGCCGACGCCATCGCCCAGATCGCGCGCGCCGCCGACGGGTCGGTGCGTGACGGGCTGTCGCTGCTGGATCAGGCCATCGCGCTGGGCGGGGGCACCGTCACCCTGGCCCAGGTGCGCGACATGCTGGGTCTGGCCGACCGCACCCGCATCATCGACTTGTTCGAAGCGACCATGACGGGCAAGCCGGCCGATGCGCTGGATATCCTCACCGACCTGCATCGTTGCGGGGCCGATCCCATCGTCATCGCCCAGGATTTGCTGGACTTCACCCATTTCCTGACCCGGGCCCGCGTCATCGCCACCACGGCGGACGATGTGTCGATCCCGGAGGATGAGCGCACGCGCGGCGTGGCCCTGGCCCAGAAGCTGGGCATGCCGGCCCTGGCGCGGGCCTGGCAGATCCTGCTGAAGGGGCTTGGCGAGATCCAGCATGCGCCGGTGCCGATGCAGGCGCTGGAAATGGTGCTGATCCGCCTGTCCTATGCATCCGACCTGCCCAGCCCCGGCGACCTGATCCGCAAGATCAATGAGGCCGGTGGCGTGGAAGCGGCGGCGCGTGCCCTGCATGGTGGGTCCGGCGGGGGCGGTGGCTTTGCCGGTGCCGGGCCGGGGCCAATGGTGCATGCGGCACCCACACAGGGTGCGCCCATGGCCATGGTGGCGGGGGGACGGGCGTTTGCCGGTGCCCCGGCGCCGGCGCCGGTAGCAGTACCGGCACCCGTCGGCAAGATCGATACGGTTCCGGAACCAACCAGCTTCCGTGCCGTGGCCGATCTGTTCCTGGACAAGCGCGAGGGGGTGCTGGCCGGCACGCTGCGCGCCTCTGTCCATCTGGTTCGTTTTGAGTCCGGAATGATTGAGCTGCGGCTGCAGCCCTCCTGCCCGCAGAACCTGCCCGGGAAGGTCGGGCAATTCCTGACCGAATGGACGGGCAAGCGCTGGGTCGTGTCGGTTTCCGGTGCGGCGGGCGAGCCCACGCTTGCCGAGCAGGAGCGTGCGGCGGAGCTGCGCCAGCGGGCCGAAGCCGCCGAACATCCCCTGGTCAAGGCCGTGCTGGAGGCGTTCCCCGGAGCGAAGATCGACAAGATCATCGACCAGAGCCAGGTGGCCCTGGCTCCGCCGCCGCCGTCCGATCCCGACATTCCCGAGGCGATGGATGCTTTTGGGGGTGACGAGATGGCCGACAGCCCTTATTTCGATGCACCACCGCCCCTGGATGAGGGCGATTATGAAGGAGACTTCTGAGCCATGAAGAATATCGGCCAGATGATGAAGCAGGCCCAGCAGATGCAGTCCAAGATGGCTGAGATGCAGGCCAAGATGCAGGAACATGAGGCCACGGGCGTGTCCGGTGGCGGCATGGTCAAGCTGACCCTGAACGGCAAGGGCGACCTGCGCGGCCTGAAGATCGACAAGTCCATTGTCGATCCCGAGGATGTCGAGGTGCTGGAAGACCTGATCACCGCCGCCTATAACGACGCCAAGACCAAGATCGAGGCGTTCACGGCGGAGCAGACCAACGCCATGATGGGCGGGCTGAAGCTGCCGCCGGGCTTCAAGATGCCGTTTTGATTGTTCCCTCAGGCGCCGGGCGCCGCCATCCGGCGGCTTGGCTCACGCCGCATGGGCGGCGGGCCGGCGGTCGCCGGCCTCCAGCGGTCATGGATAATGACCGCTGGGTGAGGGACGCACGGCGCCCGGTTATCCCTGAAACAGCCGTGCATTCCGCCGCACCTCATCCGCGATGAATTCCGCCGTCACGCGGATGCGCGACAGGTGGCGGACGTCGGAATGGATGACCAGCCAGAAGCTGCGGATCAGCTTCACCTCGGCGGGGAGCAGCCGGACCAGGTCCCTTTCCCCCGCGGCCATGAAGCAGGGCAGGACGGCGATGCCGCTGCCGGCCTGCACGGCGCGGAACTGCGCCACCAGGCTGGCGCTTTTGAGGTAGGGGCGAATGTCGCGCGACACCAGCGGCACGTAATCCAGCTCCGGCGTATAGAGCAGGTCATCGATATAGGAGATGAACCGGTGCCGGGCCAGATCGCCCACGCCGGTAATGGGCTCCGCATTTTCCAGATAGGAGCAGGCAGCGTAGAGGCCCAGCTCGTAATCCGTCAGCTTTCGGGCGTGCAGGCGCCCGGCCTCCGGCTGGGCCAGGGTCACGGCGATGTCGGCCTCGCGCTTGGACAGGCTGAACAGGCGCGGCATGGCCACCAGCTGCACCTCCAGATCCGGATGCAGGGCCCCCAGCCGGCCGATGCGCGGCGCCAGGAAGAAGCTGCCGAACCCGTCGGGCGTGCCGATGCGCACGGCCCCCGACAGCCGGGCACCGGCGCCGGACAGTTCCTCCATGATGGTCAGGGCCATGCCTTCCATGGCCTCGGCATTCTGCAACAGCGTCTCGCCCGCCTGGGTCAGGCTGTAGCCGGTGGCGTGGCGTTCGAACAGCGTGGTGCCCAGCGCCTGCTCCAGCCCGGTCAGGCGACGGCCCAGGGTTGTATGGTCCACGCCCATGCGCTTGGCGGCCAGGGTCAGGCGACCTGACCGGGCGACGGCCAGAAAGGATTGCAGATCGTCCCAGTCGAAGCGGCTGGCCATCAAGGGACCCCATGGGAAAAAGCGCACAATAACAGCGACGAACTTCGCATGGATGTGCGCAGGCCCGCAATGGTACTGGTTGAGGTGCGGAATTCATCGCGATTGGCGCTATAGAAGGGGCGATAGTTCCCAGGCCATTGCGATCGAAAGGGAGGATGGGTTTTGAGCGAGGACGTGATCTGCACCGTGCGCGGTGCCATCGGCCATATCCTGTTGAACCGGCCCAAGGCGCTGAACGCGCTGACGCTGGGCATGGTGGAGGTGATCGCGCCGGCGCTGGATGCGTGGGCGGCCGATCCCGCCATCAAGGCCGTGGTGATCCGGGGGGCCGGTGACCGGGCCTTCTGCGCCGGGGGCGATGTCCGCGCTGTCTGGGATGCCGGCTTGCAGAAGAAGCGCGGGGAGGGCAGTGGTGCCCTGGCCAGTACCTTTTTCGCCGGCGAATACAGGCTGAACCGCCAGATCAAGCGCTTCCCCAAGCCCTATATCGCGCTGATGGATGGCATCACCATGGGCGGCGGCGTCGGCCTGTCGGTGCATGGCAGCCACCGGGTGGTGACGGAGAAGACCCTGATGGCCATGCCGGAGACGGGCATCGGCCTGTTCCCGGATGTCGGCGGCACCTGGTTTCTGCCACGCATGCCGGGCAAGCTGGGCCTGTATCTGGGCCTGACGGGGGCGCGGGTGCATGCGGCCGACCTGATCCATACGGGTATCGGTACGCACCATGTGCCCTCGGCGGCGCTGGACGCCATCGAGGCGGCACTGGCCGAGGGGCAGGATGTGGATGCGGTGCTGGCGGCCCATGCCGCACCGGTGGGCGAGGCGCCCTTGGCGGCACAGCGTGAGGCCATCGACACGGCGTTCGACGCGCCGGATGTCGAAGGGATCGTGGCGGGCCTGATCTCCCAAGGCACGGCCTGGGCCGACAAGGTGGCGGAGACGATCCTTGCCATGTCGCCCACCAGCCTGAAGGTGACGTTCGAGCAGCTGCGGCGCGGGGCGGAACTGGAGTTCGATGAGTGCATGCGGCTGGAATATCGCATGACCCAGGCGGTGATGGACGGCAACGACTTCTATGAAGGCATCCGCGCCGTGCTGGTTGACAAGGACAAGAGCCCGAAATGGAACCCGGCCAAGCTGGCGGATGTGTCGGCGCAAACGGTGGCGCCGTATTTTGCGGTGCCGGCGGGTGGCGATCTGACGTTTTAAGCAGGTCGACAATAACCAAGGAGGAAACGACCATGGCGACCATTGCGTTCATCGGGCTGGGCAATATGGGGCTGCCCATGGCCAAGAACCTTCTGAAGGGCGGGCATAGTGTGCTGGGCGTCGATCTGGCGCCGGCCAATATCGCGGCCGCCAATGAGGCGGGGATCGATACCTCGAAATCGGCGGGCGATGCCGCAGCCGAGGCGGATGTCGTCGTCTCCATGCTGCCCGCCGGGCCGCATGTCCGCGCCGTCTATGGCAATGAAGGCGGGGTGATCGAGCGGGCCAAGCCCGGCACCCTGTTCATCGATAGTTCCACCATCGACGTGGACAGTGCGCGCGCGGTGATCGCGCAGGCCGAAAAGGCCGGCCACCGGATGGTGGACGCGCCGGTTTCCGGCGGCACCGGCGGGGCGGCGGCGGGGACGCTGACCTTTATGGTCGGCGGGGCCGAGGCGGCGTTTACGGCGGCCAGGCCCTATCTGGAGCTGATGGGCAAGAACATCGTGCATGCCGGGGGCCCTGGCACGGGTCAGGCGGCCAAGATCTGCAACAATATGGTCCTGGGCATCTCCATGATCGCCGTGTCGGAGGCGTTTGCGCTGGCCGACAAGCTGGGGCTGGAGCGGCAGAAGCTGTTCGACATTGCCAGCACCGCGTCGGGCCAGTGCTGGTCGCTCACCTCCTACTGCCCGGTGCCGGGGCCGGTGCCGACCTCGCCCGCCAACCGCGACTATGCGCCGGGCTTCGCGGTGGACATGATGCTGAAGGATCTGAAGCTGGCGCAGCAGGCAGCATCCAGCAGCGGGGCCAGCACCCCCCTTGGCGCGCAGGCCGCGGCGCTGTATCAGCTATTCTCAGCGGCGGGGAATGGCGGTCTCGACTTCTCCGCCATCGTGAGGATGTTGCAGGGGAAGTGACATGGGCGGCTTGGAAAGCGGCAATCTCTATCATCTGTTCGAAAGCCGCTTTCCCGCCGACCGTGAGACGCGGTTCATCACCCTGATGGATGGGCCGCGCCAGGGCATCTGGTACAATTACGGTGACGTCGCCTCCATCTCCGCCCGCTTCGCCCATGCCATGGTGGCGCTGGGGGTTCGCCGTGGCGACCGCGTGGCCGTGCAGGTGGAGAAGAGTGCGGAGTGCCTGTTCCTCTATCTTGCCACCCTGCGTCTGGGCGCCGTCTATCTGCCGCTCAATACCGCCTATCAGAAGGGCGAGATCACGTATTTTCTGGAGGATGCCGCGCCCGCCCTGTTCGTCTGCCGTCCGGAGGATGAGGCGGGCATGACGGAACTGGCGGCGCGCTGCGGCGTGCCGGCGGTGGCGACGCTGGGTGTGGCGGCGGATGGCAGCCTGCCCGACATGGCCATTGATCTCAGTCACGAATTCAACACGGTGGCGCTGGGTGAGGATGAGCTGGCGGCCATCCTCTATACGTCTGGCACGACGGGCCGGTCGAAGGGGGCGATGACCAGCCATGGCAATCTCGCCAGCAACGCCCTGGCCCTGCATCAGCTCTGGGGCTTCGTGCCGGGTGACGTGCTGCTGCATGCCCTGCCGATCTTCCATGTGCATGGGCTGTTCGTGGCCACCAACACCACGTTGCTGAATGGCGGCCATATGCTGTTCCTGTCGAAATTCGATGCGGATCGGGTGGTGGAACTGCTGCCCCAGGCCAGTGTGCTGATGGGGGTGCCCACCTTCTATACCCGCCTGCTGGCCCATCCCGGCTTCACCCGCGATCTGGTGGCGCATATGCGGCTGTTCATCAGCGGGTCAGCGCCGCTGCTGGCCGATACGCATACGGAGTTCTCCGCCCGGACCGGTCACGCCATCCTGGAACGGTACGGCATGACCGAGGCCGGAATGATCACGTCCAACCCGTTGGTGGGTGATCGCGTGGCGGGCACGGTGGGCTTTCCCCTGCCGGGTGTGTCACTGCGCATCGCGGATGAGAAGGGTGCCCTGTTGGGCACCGATGAGATCGGGCAGATTGAGATCAAGGGGCCCAACCTGTTCAAGGGCTATTGGAACAAGCCGGAAAAGACCGCCGAGGATATGCGCGCCGACGGGTTCTTCATCACGGGGGACGTGGGGAAGATCGATGCGCGGGGATATGTCCATATCGTGGGGCGGGCCAAGGATCTGGTGATCTGCGGCGGGTTCAACGTCTATCCCAAGGAAATCGAGACGGTGCTGGATGCCATCGACGGGGTGGTCGAAAGTGCGGTTATCGGCCTGCCGCATCCCGATTTCGGGGAGGCGGTGGCGGCGGTGATCCAGAAGAAACCGGGCCGCGCGGATGTGACCGAGGCGTCGGTGATCGCCCATGTGAAGGGCGAGCTGGCCAATTTCAAGGTGCCCAAGCGGGTCTGGTTCGTGGATGAATTGCCCCGCAACCAGATGGGCAAGGTGCAGAAAGCAGCCCTGCGCGAACAGCACAAGGCGGCGTTCATGTCATAAGCCGCACAGGGAGCGGGGCTGATTGATAAGGTCCCGCCCCGTCGCCCCTTACTTCTTTTTCTTGTCTTCCTTCTTCTTGCGCGCCGGCTTGGACAGGTTGCCCAGCAGCTGCTCGAAGAAGTTCAGGTCATGGCCGACGGTGGGAGTGACGCGGGCCACGGGTTCGACATAGGCGGCGTCGGCCATGCCGTCCAGTTCCTTGATCTCCTGCACCGTCCCGCCTTCATCGAAGCGGACGCGGATGATGCGCTGGGCCGTCACCTCCGGATCCAGGAAGGCTGTCTGTTCGGTACGGCGGCCGATATAGTACCAGGTGGACCCGTCGATCACGCCGGTGGAGGTGGGCGTGCCCAGCACGTATTGCACCTGTTCGCGCGTGGTCTGGCCGGCCTGGATCTGCGTCAGCCTTGTGTCTTCCACCAGATTGCCACGCTGGGCGATGATGGGGCTGCAGCCGGTCAGACCGAAACCCAGAAGGCCGAAGGTCAGCAGGGCGGTTGCATGGGTCTTGCGCATCAACGTGACGTCTCTCAAACCTTGGATGTGACCAACGGCATGGTGCCGGATAGAGCACCCGGACAATGCACGGGGCAGCCCCCCATACACCATCGGCGGTTCGCCGTCATGCCCCCGTTGGCCCGTGCGGGTACCAACCATGGCTTGACGGCGGGGCTGCCGCCCCCTATCTGGCCGGTGACATTGGCACCGGCCTTGGCGCAATGTCAATGTCCGCAGCCTGCCAATCAGAGGGAGAAGGCCTTGTTCAGCCGCCTGTTCCAGCGCCACCGGCGTGAACGCACCATCGCCGCCCTCTATGGCGCCATTGTGGCCCAGTCGCGCCTGCCGGTGTTTTTCACCGATCTGGGCGTGCCCGACACGCTGGAGGGGCGGTTCGAGATGGTGTCCCTGCATGCCTGGCTGGTCATGCGCCGGCTGGCCATGGGCGGCAAGGACGTGGCGGCGTTCAACCAGGCCCTGTTCGACTTCATGTTCGCCGACCTGGATTTCAACCTGCGTGAAATGGGGGCCGGCGACATGAAGGTGGGTGACAGGGTCAAGGATCTGGCCAGCCATTATTATGGCCGCGTCGGCGCCTATGATGCCGGCATCGCCGCGAAGGACGATCCCGGCGTGCTGGAATCGGCCATCGACCGTAATCTCTACGGTTCCACCCTGCCCGACCCGGCGCATGTGCAGGCCATGGCCGACTATCTGCGCCGGCAACTGGCGCATATGGAGGCCTTTCCGATTGAGCACCTGCTGGCCGGTACCGTGGAATTCGCCGCTTAATATATAAGGATGCCATCCATGAGCCCCTCGACCCCTGAACTGTCCCGCATCGTTATCGCCGACAAGGTGACCACCGGCGGCGGGTTCGAGATCGTGACGGCCACAGAGGCGGAATGCGCTGCCCTGGCGGAACGATTCGACCTGGTCTCCCTCTCCGGCCTGAAGGCCAAGCTGCGCCTGCGCCGCGTCCGGTCTGAATTCATCAAGGTGACCGCCGAGCTGGAGGCCGACGTGGTGCAGCGCTGCGTGGTGACGCTGGAGCCCGTGCCCGCCCATGTGAAGGAGGAGTTCAGCGCCCTCTATGCGCCTGATCACCTGATCCCCAAGGAGGATGAGAGCGAGGCCGAGAGCGACCATTTCCAGTTCCTGGGCAATGACGACTTCCCCGAGCCTATGCCGGCTGGGCGTATCGACATCGGGGAACTGGTCGCCCAAAATCTGTCACTGGCGCTGGACCCGTATCCGCGCAAGGATGGGGTGGAATTCACCCCGATTCTAGAGGATGTGGGGCCCGATACGCTGAGTCTGACGGAGGACATGGCCCCCGAGCCGCCCCGCCAGAACCCTTTTGCGGCCCTGTCCCGCTTAAAGAAGCAACCTTGACCGGGTTTCGCTCTTGCCCTGCCGGACCATATCCAGTATTCAAGCGCCTCTGTCCGGGCGGCCCTTGCGGTCGCCTTAAAACATTGTGAGTTACGATCATGGCCGTTCCTAAGAAGAAGACCTCCAAGTCGAAGCGCAACATGCGCCGTTCGCACGATGGCTTGACCGCCGCCGCCTATAACGAGTGCGGCAATTGCGGCGAGCTGAAGCGCCCGCACCATGTCTGCGGTTCCTGCGGTCATTATGACAGCCGCGAAGTGACCGCGACCGCCCCGGCCGCTGCCTGATAGCGCCGGTACCGGTCCAGGTTTTCGCGGGTTATAGGGACGTCGAGCGGAAGTGACAACGCGCCTGCGCATCGCCTTGGACGCCATGGGTGGCGACCATGCTCCTGACATGGTCGTCGCTGGCGCCGACCTTGCCCGTGAGCGTTGCCCCAATGCCGACTTCCTCTTCGTCGGTGACGAAGCGCGCATCAACGCCCTGCTAGAGCGCCATCCGGCCTTGAAGCCCATTTCCACGGTCAAGCATACGCCTGACTTCGTGGCCATGGACGCCAAGCCGTCGGTGGCGCTTCGTGCTGGGCGCAATTCCAGCATGCGGCTGGCCATCGACGCCGTCGCGGCGGGCGATGCGGCCTGCGTGGTCTCCGCCGGGAACACCGGCGCGCTGATGGCCATCGCCAAGTTCGTGCTGAAGACCCTGCCCGGCATCGACCGCCCGGCTATCGCCTCCATCCTGCCCACCCAACGCGGTGAGCTGGTGATGCTGGATCTGGGTGCCAACCTGGAATGCGATGCCGACAATCTGGTGCAATTCGCTGTGATGGGCACGGTGTTCAGCCGCACCGTGCTAGGCCTGCTGAACCCCACCATCGGCCTGTTGAATGTCGGGTCGGAGGAGCAGAAGGGGCATGAGCAGATCCGCGAGGCGGCCGCCGCCTTGCGTAAGACGCCGCTCGCCCCCTATTTTCATGGCTTCATCGAAGGCAATGATCTGGGGCTGGGCACGGTGGACGTGGTGGTCACTGACGGCTTCACGGGCAATGTCGCGCTGAAGACGGCCGAAGGCACGGCGAAGCTTTATGCGGAATTCCTGAAGCGGACGTTCCGCTCTTCGCTTCTGGCCAAGCTGGGCTATGTCCTGGCGTCAGGCGCGTTCAACAAGCTGCGTCAGCGCATGGACCCGCGCCGGTATAATGCCGGGATGTTTCTGGGCCTGCGTGGCATCTGCGTGAAAAGCCATGGCGGCACCGATGCCGTCGGCTTCTCCAACGCCATCGCCGTGGCCGCCAACATGGCCAATCATGGTTTCAACGAAAAGATCCGTGACCAACTGGCGGTGTTGCAGGCGGCATTGACCGCTGCCGCCGACAAGGCCAGGGACGAGAGCGCAACGGGCAGCGAAACGGCGGTGCAGTAATGGCCATCCGGTCGGTGATTGTGGGCTGCGGGTCCTACCTGCCGGCCAAGGTGATGACGAATGCCGATCTGGCCCAGATCGTCGAAACCTCCGATGACTGGATCACGGAACGCACGGGCATCAAATCGCGCCATATCGCGGCCGACGGTGAACTGACCTCCGATCTGGCCTATCATGCCGCCGTCGCTGCCCTGGCCCATGCCGGCATTACGGCAGCGGACCTGGATTTGATCGTCCTGGCCACCGCCACGCCCGACAATACCTTTCCCGCCACCGCCGTGAAGGTGCAGGCCCGCCTGGGCATGACCCGCGGTGCCGCCTTCGACGTGCAGGCCGTCTGCTCCGGCTTCATCTATGCCCTGTCGGTGGCCGATAATTTTATCAAGGCCGGCCAGGCCAGGACCGTGCTGGTCATCGGGGCGGAAACCTTCTCCCGCATCCTGGACTGGACCGACCGTACCACCTGCGTGCTGTTCGGCGATGGGGCCGGGGCCGTGGTGCTGCGCGCCCAGGATGGTGCGGGCACGTCGGAGGACCAGGGCATCCTGTCCACGCATCTGCATTCCGACGGCAACCATCACGACCTGCTCTATGTCGATGGCGGCCCGTCCAGCACCCAGACCGTGGGCCATGTCCGCATGCGCGGGCAGGAAGTGTTCAAGCACGCCGTGGTCAACCTGGCCGATGTGGTCAAGGAGGCGATGGCCGCCAATGGCCTGACGCCTGATGCCATCGACTGGCTGGTCCCCCATCAGGCCAACCGCCGCATCATCGAAGGTACCGGCCGCAAGCTGAAGCTGGCCGCCGAGCGGGTGGTGGTCACCGTTGATCATCACGGCAACACGTCCGCCGCCAGCATCCCGCTGGCCCTGGCCGAGGCCGTGCATGACGGTCGCATCAAGCGCGGCGACCTGCTGCTGCTGGAAGCGATGGGCGGTGGCTTCACCTGGGGCGGGGCGCTGGTCCGGTTCTGACCCCCCACCCCGGCGTTTCTGCCGGATGGGGTCAGCATTACCTGCCAACCATCTGAATTGACGGATTTCTCCGGCCAAAGTACCGTCATCCCCAGATAAATCGGGGAGGACGAACATGACCGAAACAGTCACCCGCGCGCAGTTGAGCGAGGCCGTCTACCAGGAGGTGGGCCTGTCCCGCAATGAATCCGCCGATCTGGTGGAAAGCGTGCTGGACGAGATCGCCGATGCGCTGGCCAATGGCGACATGGTCAAAATCTCCTCCTTCGGCAGCTTCGCCGTCCGCTCGAAGGGAGAGCGCGTTGGCCGCAATCCCAAGACGGGGGAGGAAGTGCCGATTCTGCCGCGCAAGGTGCTGGTCTTCCGCGCCTCCCACGTGCTGAAAAGCCGCATCAATGAGCGGTTCGACGCCGCTGAAGCCGCGAAAGGCTGACCTTGTCGATGATCGAGGAAACCAGCGACGGGGCGCGAGCGAAGGCAGGGGCGTCCAAATCCGCCTCCGCCTTCCGCACCATCAGCGAGGTTTCCGTCGATCTGGAGGTCCCCCAGCATGTGCTGCGCTTCTGGGAAACCAAATTCCCCCAGATCAAGCCGCTGAAGCGCGGCGGTGGCCGGCGTTACTACCGCCCCGACGATGTCGAACTGCTGCGCCGCATCCAGGCCCTGCTTTATCAGGACGGCTACACGATCAAGGGCGTGCAGAAGCTGCTGCGCGAGTCGCGGGGTCTGGCCGGCCTGCCCATGCCCGGCACCCGCATGCCCAGCCTGTTCGACGAGGATGAGGGCGCCGAGGAGACATCCGCCGAGGAACTGGCTCTGCTGGCCGCGGAAGGGGAAGAGGTGGATGAGCCCCCCCCTGAACCACCTGCGCCCAAGCGTCGCAAGCAGCCCTTGTCACCGGAGGTGCGGGAGGTGCTGTCGGAGGTGCTGCTGGAACTGACGGCGCTGCGACGGCTGCTGGATTGAAATTCTACGCCCGCCGCCACACCCGCCAGCCCAGCAGCGCCGCCACGATCCCCAGATAGACCAGCGGCTCCGGCGGCCAGCTTTTCACCAGCATCACATAATGCACCGCACCGGCCAGCACCGCCGCATAGACCAGCCTGTGCAGCCGGTTCCAGGTCCGCCCGCCCAGCCAGCGGATGGCGGCGTTGAAGCTGGTGGCGGCCAGCGGCAGCAGCAGCAGGAAGCCCGCCATGCCGATGGTGATATAGGGCCGCTTGATGATGTCGGCCCAGATGGCGCGCCAGTCCAGCCCCTGGTCCAGCCAGACGTACACAGCCAGATGCAGCACGACATAGAGGAACGCCGTCAGCCCGATGGCCCGGCGGTATTTCAGCAGGCCGATGCCGAATTCCCGCCGCAGCGGGGTGATGGCCAGGCCCAGGATCAGGAACCGCAGGGCCCATTCCCCCATCGCATGTTCCAGCACCTTCAGCGGATCGGCGCCCAGATCGCCATAGATCGCCTGATACAGGTACCAGAGCGCCGGCAACAGCCCCGCCAGATAGACGGGCCAGGTGGGAAAACGCGGCTGGATGCGCAGGTTGGCCAGCGCCATCAATAGAACTTCCGCAGGTCCATGCCGGCATAGAGCCCGGCCACCTGTTCCCCATAGCCGTTGAAGGGCAGGGTGGGGCGGCGCTTGGCGAACAGGCCGCCGCCATCGCCGATGCGCCGTTCCGTCGCCTGGCTCCAGCGCGGATGATCGACCTCAGGGTTCACATTGGAATAGAAGCCATATTCCTGCGGCGCCTGGATGTTCCAGCTGGTGGCCGGCTGCTTGTCGGTGAGCGTGATGCGCACGATCGACTTGATGCCCTTGAACCCGTATTTCCACGGCACCACCAGCCGCAGCGGCGCGCCGTTCTGGTTGGGCAGGTTCTGGCCATAAAGGCCCGTGGCCAGCAGGGTCAGGGGGTTCATCGCCTCATCCAGGCGCAGCCCCTCCACATAGGGCCAGTCCAGGATCTTGAAGAACCCGCCCTGGCCTGACATTTCCGACGGGCGTACCAGCGTTTCGAAGGCCACGAACTTCGCACCCGCCTGCGGCTCCACCCGGTTCAGCAGGGTGGCCAGGGGAAAGCCCGTCCAGGGGATGACCATGGACCAGCCCTCCACACAGCGCATGCGGTAGATGCGTTCCTCCAGCGTCACCGGCTTCAGGATATCGTCCAGGTCGTAATCCCCCGGCTTGCCCACCATGCCGTCGATCTTCACCTTCCATGGCTTCACGGTCAGGCGGCCGGCATTGCGGGCCGGGTCGGATTTGTCGGTGCCGAATTCGTAGAAATTATTGTAGCTGGTGATGTCCTTCAGGCTGGTCGGCGCCTCGTCCGTGGAAAACGGGCTTTTCACCGCGGCCCGCGCCGCGCCGGCGCCCGCCAGCATCAGCCCGCCGAACCCGGCCAGCAGGCGGCGGCGATCCAGATACAGGCCGTGCGGCGTCACATCGCGTTCGTTCAAATCCGGGGCATGGCGCAGCAGCATGGGGACGCTTCCTTGTCGGTACAGGACCTGCACGGAAAGATAAGCCGATTAACCATGCCGGAACAGTATCCCACGTCACAGGGGGTGTCGATTTGGCGTTTCACCGCAAAATTCCGGATCGGTGTCGGTTCGACCCTGGCTTTGCGCCAAGTGAGTAAGGTGATGGCTCAGGTCGGGCATGCCAGTGCCGCCAGTTTGCCCAAGGTGGTCCAGTTGCGCGACGTGCCGGTGACGCCGGCCGCCTTCAGCACCTTCACCGGATCGATGGCTTTCTGCAGGATAGCCCCGGCGAAATCCAGATAGAGTACGTCGCCGGCCGCGTGCAGCCGCGCCGGCCCGTCCCCGATCAGCGCTTTCAGCCGGGCCAGCGCCCCCGCATCGGGCACGCCCGACAGGAAGAATACCAGCAGATGGTTGGGCGCGGTCTCCGCCGCATCCGGGAAGGGATTGCCGGCGATGGCCGCCTCCAGCGCCCCCGCATCGCGCAGCACATGGTCGGCGGAAAAGCCGAATCGTGCCGCGAACGCCGCCGGCAGCCGCTCCGCCAGGCCCTCGCCGCTCTGGGCATCGAAGACGATGTTCCCGGATTGCAGCAGGGTGCGGACGCGGGTGAAGCCCATCTCCTCATAAAGCTGCTTCCACAGCGCCATCTTCACGATCTTGTTGCCGCCGACATTGATGCCGCGCAGCAGGCAGACATGGGTTGGCATCGACATCTCCCCCTTAGGCCAGCCGCAGCGTGGCGATGCCCGCCAGCACAAGCAAGGCCGAACCCGTGCGCCAGCGACCCACGGGTTCCCGCAGCCACAATTTCGCGATCAGCAGGGCGAAGATCACACTGGTCTCCCGCAGGGCGGCGACCAGGGCGATGGGCGCATGGGTCATGGCCCAGATGGCGATGCCATAGCCGGTCAGCGCCATGGCCCCGCCCACCAGATCGCGCCGCCATCCGGCCAGCATGGCTTGCCAAAGGCCCTTCCCGCCACGGCGAGCCCAGGCCAGTGCCACCATGGGCGGGGCGTTCAGGATGAACAGCCAGGCGGTGTAGGAAACGCTATCGCCGCCGACCCGCGCACCCAGCCCGTCCAGGGTCGTATATCCGGCGATGAAGGACGCGGTGGCCAGGGCCATCAGCACGGGCCGGGGATCGGTCCGCAATCCCGCCCCGCCGCGCAGGGCCAATGCTGCGATGCCCGCGGCGATCAGCAGCACGGCCAACCCTTCCCCCGGCCGCAAGGGGTCGGTGCCCAGCACCAGCCCGGTCAGCGCCACCAGCGGCGGTGCTGACCCGCGTGCGATGGGATAGACCTGGGACAGGTCGCCCAGCCGATAGGTGCGCACCAGGAAGACCTGATAGGCGGTATGGAAGGCCAGCGAGGCCGCCAGATAGGGCCAGGCCGCCAGAGGCAGCGGCCCTGTGAAGGGCAGCAGGAACAGCCCCGCCACGGCACACCAGACATTCAGCATGGTGATCCCCACCAGCCGGTCGCCCCCGCCCTTCAGCAGGCTGTTCCAGCCCGCATGCATCAACGCCGCCAGCAACACCAGCGGCACCACCCAATCGTCCATCGCCCGTTCCAACCGGTTCGTCACCGGAACAATACCAGCAGCCATTGAAAATTGCTGCTGGAGGCCGGCGACCGCCGGCCCGCGCCACATGGCGCGCTAGCCAAGGGCGCGGATGCGCCCGCCCGGCGCCTGACGGAGCAGTATGACCGCATTGGTGCCATGCGGGGGCCTGACGATGATAATCGGCTGATGGGGTGAAAATCACTGTTGCCAAGCCGGGAGCCCTTGGCTATAACCCCGCCCACTTCACCGCGGCGCCCCGATAGCTCAGCGGTAGAGCAACCGCTTCGTAAGCGGTAGGCCGTTGGTTCAAATCCGACTCGGGGCACCATCCTCCACCCTTTTCTTCTTGGGTGGCTGCTTGATGAAGCCGGTGACAACTCTGCATCCTTTGCTGAAGCATTTGGCGACCCCCCGGTTTCGACCAGCTTGGTTTTGCCCCTCCTTAAAATAACGCCGCACCTTTGCAACCGCCCGCGTGGCGCGGCTGCATTGCCCGTCTGTCGATTGCTGTTGGCGACATATTAGTATTACTAATTATCGCACACATCCTCCAGGTTCCCTTGCCCAGGGAACGGCTTGTCATGGCGGGTTCGTTAGCGGTAACAATACCGCCGACCGGCCCCGGGCGAACCGGCGGCCAGGAGGAAACATGTCAAGCGGGAGTGTACGATGTCTCTGCATGGGAAACTGCTGATCGGCCGTAGCCGCATCGCCACTGAATCCGGGTTCAAGGCTGTCGATCCGGCCGCCGATGCGCAGATCGAACCCGCCTTCGCCCAGGCCAATCCGGCCCATGTCGATCAGGCCTGCGCCCTGGCCTGGGCCGCCTTCGACGGGTTCCGCGAGACGGCACCGGAGGATCGTGCCCGTTTCCTAGAAAAGATCGCCGACAATATCGTGGCTATCGGCGACGAACTGCTGGAGCGTGCGGGCGCCGAAACCGGCCTGCCCCGCGCCCGGCTGGAAGGCGAGCGCGGCCGTACCGTCGGCCAGCTGCGCCTGTTCGCGTCCGTGCTGCGCAATGGCGACTGGCTGGGGGCCCGCATCGATGGCGCCCTGCCGGAGCGCAAGCCGCTGCCACGTGCCGACCTGCGCCTGCGCAACATTGCCGTGGGCCCGGTGGCGGTGTTCGGCGCATCGAACTTTCCGCTGGCCTTCTCCGTCGCGGGTGGCGACACGGCGTCGGCGCTGGCCGCGGGCTGCCCCGTGGTGGTGAAGGTGCATTCCGCCCATCCCGGCACGTCGGAACTGGTGGGCGAGGCCATTGCTGCGGCCGTGGCGGAGCTGGGCCTGCATGAGGGCGTGTTCTCCCTGCTGTCGGGCACGCAGCGCGAGTTCGGTCAGGCCCTGGTGGCCGACCCGCGCATCAAGGCCGTGGGTTTCACCGGTTCGCGCGGCGGCGGTCAGGCCCTGATCCGCATCGCCCAGTCGCGCCCCGAACCCATCCCCGTCTATGCGGAGATGAGCAGCATCAACCCCGTCATCCTGCTGCCCGCTGCCCTGTCGGCCAGGGCCGAGGCGCTGGGGACGGCGTTTGTCGGCTCCCTGACCATGGGTGCGGGCCAGTTCTGCACCAATCCCGGCCTGATCCTGGCTGTGGATGGTCCGGACCTGGAGCGGTTCACGGCCGCGGCCGCTGCCGCACTCGCCAATGTCGCCCCCATCACCATGCTGACGCCCGGCATCTGCCAGGCCTATCGCACGGGCGTGGCGGCGCTGGCCGGGCATGACAAGGTCACTACCGTGGCCCGCGTGGCCGAAGCCGGCGGCAACAAGGGTGCGGGTGCCCTGTTCAGTGTGACGGCGGCCGACTTCCTGTCCGACCATGCGCTGGGGGCGGAAGTGTTCGGGTCGTCGTCGGTCATCATCCGCTGCGCCGATGTCGGTGTGCTGAAGGATGTGCTGGAGCATCTGGAAGGCCAGCTGACGGCGACGCTGCATCTGGACGAGGGCGACCATGAGGCGGCGGCCGGTTTGCTGCCGACGCTGGAGCGCCGTGCCGGCCGCATCCTGGCCAATGGCTGGCCCACGGGTGTGGAGGTCTGCCACGCCATGGTGCATGGCGGCCCGTTCCCGGCCACCAGCGACAGCCGCGCCACCTCGGTCGGTACGCTGGCCATCGACCGTTTCCTGCGTCCCGTCTGCTATCAGGACATTCCCGATGCCCTGTTGCCGGTGGCCCTGAAGCGTGCCAACCCGCTGGGCCTGAACCGCCGTATCGACGGCGTGGTGCAGAAGGCTTAACGACGGCGATTGTCAGAGCGTGTTTCCGATGACCGGAAACACGCTCTAGGTTTTCGTTTTCTTCAAGCGCCGGCGCCGCATCCGCGGCTTGGCTTACGCGCCACGAGGCGCGCGGCGGCGGTCGCCGCCGGAGCGGTTTCCAGGCGCAATCAAAACCGCTCTCGCACGGGGATCGGCACCAGGCGGGCCCCGTGTCCGCCGCCGGACCCTGCCGCATCATCGGTTCCCTGCAGCATCACGGCGAAGCCGATCTGCAGGGAACCGATGGTCAGTCCTGTCAGGAAGCAGAAGACGCCCAGCCCCAGCCAGCCCATCTGGGTGGCCATGGCCAGGCTGCGCAGATGCAGCGCGTCAGTGGCGACGATGATGGCGGCCACGGCCACGCCCAGGCCGAAGCCCAGGGCGGCGTGACGCAGCATGAAGCGGATCAGGGGCGGCATGGCGAGGCCCTCCGGCAGGAAATGGGTGATCTCAGCTTGTCACTCCTTCCACCGGCGGCCAAGCGGCGGACTGCCGCATGGGGATGGTTACCCCTGCTTTTCCAGTGCCGCCACGCCGGGCAGTTCCTTGCCTTCCAGCCATTCCAGGAACGCCCCGCCGGCCGTGGAGACATAGGAGAAGCGGTCGGCCACGCCGGCATGTTCCAGCGCCGCCACCGTGTCGCCACCACCGGCCACCGACAGCAGCTTGCCTTGCGCCGTCAGGTTGGCGGCGATGGCGGCCACGGCGTTGGTGGCGCTGTCAAACGGCACCAGCTCGAACGCGCCGAACGGGCCGTTCCAGACCAGGGTCTTGGCGCCTTCCAGCTTCCTGCCCACCAGTTCCACGGTGGCGGGACCGGCATCCAGCATCATCTCGCCATCCCGGATATCGGTGACGGCGGTGACGCGATGGTCGGCATTGGCCTTGAACTCTCTGGACATCAGGCCATCGACCGGCAGCACGATTTCGCATCCGCCGGCCGCCGCCTTCTCCATGATGGCGCGGGCCTGGTCGGCCATGTCGCGCTCGCACAGCGAGGAGCCCACCGACACGCCCTTGGCGAACAGGAAGGTGTTGGCCATGCCGCCGCCCAGGATCAGGATATCGACCTTGCTCACCATGTTCAGCAGCAGGTCCAGCTTGGTGGAGATCTTGGCCCCGCCGACCACGGCCGCCACCGGCCGCTCCGGTGCTGCCAGCGCCTTGCCCAATGCCTCCAGCTCCGCCTGCATCAGCCGGCCGGCGGCGCTGGGCAGCAGATGGGCGATGCCTTCGGTCGACGCATGGGCGCGGTGGGCGGACGAGAAGGCGTCATTGACATAGATGTCGCCCAGTGCCGCCAGCCCCTTGGCCAGCGCCGGATCGTTCTTTTCCTCACCGGCATGGAAGCGGGTGTTTTCCAGCAGCAGCGTGCCACCGGCCGGCAAGGCGGCAATGGCCGATGCTGCCGCCTCGCCCACGCAATCGGTGGCGAAGGCGACGGGTGCGCCCAGGGCCTTTTCCAGAGCCGGCACCACCTGGCGCAGGCTGTTCTTCTCGTCCGGACCGTTCTTGGGGCGGCCGAAATGCGACATGATGACGACCTTGGCGCCCTTGGAAGCGATTTCCTTCAAGGTCGGCACCAGCCGGTCGATGCGGGTGGTGTCGCTGACCTGCCCATCGGCGACGGGCACGTTCAAATCGGCGCGGACAAGCACGGTCTTGGCCGAAACGTCGATGGTGTCGAGGGTCTGGAAGCGCATGGAGAAGGTCCCCGTCAAAATATGTTTGGGCAGGCGATGGCCGGGCGGCAGCAAACACCATTGCGGGGGCGCTTTCAACCGCCACCCCTTGGCGGGTCGGTTGCAAAAAAATCGCCGCGCGCGATAGACAGCCCTTCACGAAATTGTCATCGTTGGATTGAAACGGCCGGAATCCGGGGCGAATCAGCCCGCCGGCCGTGCTTTGGCGTGTTTGTGGTGTGCTTATGTCCAGCCTGGAGATTGAACTGAAACTGGCGGTGGCGCCGGCCGACATGGATCGGCTGCGCGGGCTTGCCTGTCTTTCGGACACCATCGCCAAGCCCAAGGTCAAGTCGCTGGACAGCATCTATTTCGATACAGAGGACCGCCGCTTGGTGGCCGCCGGCCTTTCCCTGCGTGTGCGCCGCGTCGGCCGCAAGCTGATCCAGACCCTGAAATCGGCGCCCAAGCCCGGCGCCGGTGCCCTGGTGCGCGGGGAATGGGAAGTGGAGGTGGCCCAACCCCGCCCCGACCTGTCGCTGCTGCCCGATCCCACGGTGCTGGAAGGGCTGGGGGAGATCGGTAATGACGATCTGGTGCCCGTGTTCGAAACCCGCATCCGCCGCCAGGTCCGCCATCTCTGCCCGCGCCCCGGCCTGGTGGTGGAGGTGGCACTGGACCAGGGGGAGATCGTGGCCCCCGGCGGCCTGTCCCTGCCCGTGCATGAGGCGGAACTGGAACTGATCGAGGGCACGGACACGGCCGCCCTTTACGATCTGGCCCGCGTCATCCATGCCGAGGTGCCGGTGCGTCTGGAGATGGCGACCAAGTCGGCCCGCGGCTATGCCCTGTCGTCCGGCGCCACCCCGGTCAGCGCCAAGGCATCCAAGCTGGTGCTGGCCCCCGATGGCACGGTGGAGGAGGCGCTCTCATCCATCGTGCGCCATTGCCTGGCCCATCTGATGGCCAACGAGCCGGTGACGCGCCTGGGCCAGGATCCGGAAGGGGTGCATCAGATGCGTGTGGCGCTGCGCCGCCTGCGCTCGGCCCTGCAGATCTTCCGCCCCTTCATCCCGGCCGACCAGATGGACAGTCTGGGCCCGCGGGTGAAGGCGCTGGCCGATGCCCTGGGCCCGGCGCGGGAATGGGACGTGTTCCTGGGTGAGCTGCTGCCCCCCGTCACCGCCGCGCTGCCGGGCCATGATGGTTTGGCGTCGCTGGAAATGGCGGCGCGGGCGGCGCGGGACCGCGGTTATGCGCTGGTGCGCGCCACCCTGGCCGACCCGGCCCACACCGCCCTGCTGCTGGACCTGGCCGCCTGGGTTGATGGACGGGAATGGCGCAACCAGCCGGTCAGCGAGCAATCGACCCTGCTGCTGTCGCCGGTGATCGAGATGGCGGGCGCCCTGCTGGACAAGCGCCACCGCCAGGCCCGCAAACGCGGACGCGGCTTCGCCCGGCTGGCGCCGGCGCCCCGGCATGAACTGCGCATCTCCCTGAAGAAGCTGCGCTATGCCGCCGATTTCTTCCGGTCGCTGTATGAGGGCAAGGCGTTGCGCCGGTTCCTGGAGGATATGTCGGCCTTCCAGGACCGGCTGGGTCATCTGCAGGACGTGGCCACCGTGGACAAGCTGGTGGCGGAGCTGGAGAAGGCCGACGGTGCAGCGCTGCCCGCCGACTGGCGGCTGGGGGCCGGTCTGGTCGCCGGCTGGCACGCCCGTGGCCTGCACGACCTGGAAGAGGATACGGTGGCCGACTGGCATCGCTTCGCCGATGCCAAGCCCTTCTGGCAAGATGGCAAGGAAGACGGGGATGGGGAGCGCTGAGCCCCGCTGCCGCCCGCTCCCAGCATAAGGAACCCCCATGCGCACGATTCTGGTCAGCAATATCAAGGGCGGTGTCGGCAAGACGACCATCGCCACGCATCTGGCCGCCTATTTCGCGGGTCATGGGCACAAGACGGCACTGGCCGACCTGGACCGGCAGAAATCCTCCCTGGGCTGGTTGAAGACCCGGCCGGACACGGCGTCACCCATCCAGGGACTGGACTGGGTGAAGGAGATCGGCAAGCCGCCCGCCGGCACCGGCCGGCTGGTCATCGATGCGCCCGCCGCCATGCGCCCCAAGGATGTGGAGGAACTGATCCGCCTGTCCGATGTGGTGGTGCTGCCCGTTCTGCCCGGCGCGTTCGACGAAGCGGCGACGGCCCGCTTCCTGGACAAGCTGGAGGAGGTGAAGGCCATCGCCAAGGAGAAGGTGCCCGTGGCCATCGTCGGCAACCGCCTGCGTGCCCGCACCAAGGCCGCCGACCGGCTGGATGCCTTCCTGGCCGGTGCCGGCCATCAGGTGGTGGCACGCCTGCGCGACAGCCAGATGTATACCGACCTGGCCGCGGAAGGCCTGACCCTGTTCGACCAGAAGGCCAAGCGCGCGGCGGATTTGCGCGGCGATTGGGCGCCGTTGCTGACCTTCGTGGGATAGGGTCAGGCGGCAGCCTTCAGCCGCGCCCGCAGCGCCAACACGCGGTTGCCATAGTCGCGGCCGCGGGCCTGATCCATCCAGGTATGGTAGCGGCCGATCGCCAAAGCCGGGTCGCCCGGCAAACTGTCCAGCGCCTCGCGCAGGATGCCGGCACCGACGCGCAGATTGATGTCGGCATGCAGCAGGTGGCTGATGTCGGGCACGCGGTGGGCGTGCCAGCGCACATTCACCTGCATCCAGCCCAGATCGGCATCCTTGACGTCTTCCGCAGGCAACCGGTGGATCAGGTCCATCGCCGCCTCGAAATTCTCCGGATGGTAGGACAAGGCCGTGGTGCGCACGGCATAGGGCCAGGGTCCCGTGCGACCCCGTCGGTCGAACCGGCTTTCCACATAGGAGACGGCGTAGAGCAGATAGGGGTCCAGCTGCGCCAGCCGCCCTGTGCGTTCCCAGATCGTGCCGGACAGTGACAGGGCCCGTGCCGGGGCCGCCGACAGCGCCAGACCAGCCGCCGCCGTGGCCAGCAGGGCGCGGCGGGTGAGGGGCTGTTGCGGCGTCAGATCATCCATGGCCTTTCATAGCCCGGCGTCAGCGTCCCGTCCAGACGGGCGCAGGGCGGCATCCGGCTACGGGTCCGTGCCGCCGGCGCGCGGTCACCATCGGCGTTAACCACAAACGCCCCTTCCTTGCGCAGTGCCGTCGAAACGGGTAGCGTTCGCAGCGCAGCATTTTGGGGACAGGGGCGTTCAACCGTGGGACAATCGGCCAGTGCGGCGCATGATGCGCCGCGATCCTCGTTCGGCGCCTTGTTCCTGTCCGCCATCGGCGTGGTGTTCGGCGATATCGGCACCAGCCCGCTCTATGCCATGAAGGAAGCCTTCGCCGGGCCGCACCCGTTGCCGGTGGACCGCATGCATGTGCTGGGCGTGCTGTCGCTGGTGTTCTGGACCGTGATGCTGGTGGTGTCGATCAAGTATGTCGCCATCATCATGCGCGCCGACAATGAGGGGGAGGGCAGTTCCTTCGCCCTGCTGGCGCTGCTGCAGAAGGCGTTGGCCAACAATGCCAGGCTGACCACGCTGGCCGGTGCCGTGGGCGTGTTTGCGGCCGCTCTCTTTTATGGCGACAGCGCCATCACGCCCGCCATTTCAGTCTTGAGCGCGGTGGAGGGGTTGCAGGTTGCGGCCCCGGACTTGGCACCCTGGACCCTGCCCATCGCCATTGTCATCCTGGTCGGCCTGTTTGCGGTGCAGGCCAAGGGGTCGGCCGCGCTGGGCGGGGCGTTCGGCATGCTGATGCTGATCTGGTTCGTGGTGCTGGCCGTTCTGGGCGTCGTCAATCTGGGCAAGGCTCCGGGCGTGCTGGCGGCCCTGTCGCCGCACTATGCCGTGGCCTTCCTGGCGCATGATGGCTGGATCGGGTTCCTGGCGCTGGGCAGCGTCGTGCTGTCTGTGACGGGGGCAGAGGCGCTATACGCCGATATGGGGCATTTCGGGCGCGGGCCCATCCGGCTGGCCTGGTACATGCTGGTCTGGCCGGCCCTGATGCTGAATTATTTCGGCCAGGGCGCCCTGCTGCTGAGCAATCCGGAGTCGGCCGCCAATCCGTTCTTCTTCATGGGGCCGTCCTGGGCCGCCATGCCGCTGGTGGTGCTGGCCACATTGGCCACCATCATCGCCAGCCAGGCGGTGATATCCGGCGCCTTCTCCGTGACGCGTCAGGCCATCCAGCTGGGCTATCTGCCGCGCATGAACATCATCCATACGTCGGAAAAGGAGATGGGGCAGATCTATATGCCCTTCATCAACTGGTCGCTGATGATCGCGGTGGTAGGGCTGGTGCTGGGCTTCGGGTCATCGACCAATCTGGCGTCGGCCTATGGTGTGGCGGTGACGGGCACGATGATGATCACCACGACGCTGGTGGCGTTGCTGGCCTTCCATCACTGGGGATGGAACGGCAAGTTCGCCATGGGGTTCTTCATTCTGCTGCTGCTGGTCGATGCCGCCTATTTCCTGGCCACGGCAACCAAGATCACCCATGGCGGCTGGTTCCCGCTGGCGGCCGGCATCGTGGCCTTCATCCTGATGACCACCTGGAAGATGGGCCGCAAGCTGCTGCATGCCAAGCTGCGCGACAGCGCCATGCCTTTGCAGGAGTTCCTGAACACCCTGTCGCAGCGCGTCACGCGGGTGCCCGGCACCTCGATCTTCCTGACGTCGGACCCCGACGGCGTGCCGCTGGCCATGCTGCACAACCTGAAGCACAACCATGTCCTGCATGAGCGGGTGGTGGTGATGACGGTGAAGGTGACGGAGCGTCCGCGCGTGCCCATCGGGGAGCGCATCGTGTCGGAGAAAATGCGTGACGACGTGTTCCGCGTCACCATGTATTGCGGCTTCATGGACGATCCCGACGTGCCCAAGGCGTTGGCGAATGCCAAGCGCACTGACCTGGGATTTGATTACGAACCGTTGCGCATCTCATACTTCCTGACGCGGGAAACGGTGGTGCCGTCGGCCGAACCGGGCATGGCGCCATGGCGGGAGGAACTGTTCGCTTTTCTGATGCGCAGCGCCACCACCACCGCCGACTTCTTCCACCTGCCGCTGAACCGCGTGGTGGAACTGGGCGGTCACGTGGAGATTTGATCCCGCCGGTATCGGGCGGGCGTCGTGCCCGTCCATTGCCGGAAGGCGCGGTTGAAGGCGGCCGGTTCGGCAAACCCCAGCAGCACCGTGATATCGGCGATGGACAGGTCCGGCCGGGCCAGGGCATCCCGCGCCAACTCCAGCCGCAGCCGGTCCTTGATGGCCTGGAACGACGTGCCTTCCTGCCGCAGCATGCGGCGCAGGGTGGCGGGGGAGCAGCGCAGCGTCGTGGCGGCCGCGTCGGCATTCGGCCAGTCGGCAGGGGAGCGCCGGCGCAGCAGATTGGCCACGCGCCGGCCGAAGCCGTCGGGATTGCGGTACTTCACCAGGAAGCTCTCCGGCGCCTGGTTCAGGAAGCTTTGCGCCGTGCGTGTATCCTGGGTCACGGGCAGGGACAGGGTGGCGGCGTCGAACCACAGGCGGCAGACGGGCCGGTCGAAGCGCAGCTGGGTACTGAACAACACGAAATATTCCCCGGCGCGGGTGGGCTGCGGATAGGGGAATTCTGCCTCCTCGATCACGATGCGGCGGCGCGCCAGCCAGCAGGCGATGCCGTGGATATAGGTGAACAGCGTCTCGGCCGCGAAGGGAAACAAAGGCTGGCCGGGCCGGGTGGGCACGATCTCCAGCGCCGCGCGCCGACCGTCGCGGACCAGACCGACGCGCACATCGTCCAGAATGGTATTGTAGGACCTGCAGAGCAGGGTCAGCGCCCGTCCCAGATCTTCCCCGCTGAGCGCCAGCAGGCAGGACAGCGCGAAGGACCCGACCTTCATACGCCGGCTGTCCAGGCCGAAAAACTCGTCATCCAACAGCTGTGCCAGCAGCCGCAGCAGGGCGCCATAGGCCTGCACCGGCACCCGCGCATCGGGATTGGACAGCAGGGCCGGATCAATCCCCGCCTTGCGCAGGATGGGCGCGGCCTGCATCCCGCGCGCCACAGCCCCGGTCAGGGCGGCGGCGGCGAACTGGATGGAGATGCTGCCCTTTTCCGCCAAGGTCCCGACCCATTCGCGATTGACATAAATGATCAGGAAATTTGATCGCAACGGTTATGGCTGATCGGAAGCGACAAGTCTACGCTGGGTCCAACCATCCTAAGACCCCGAGGAATGCCATGAGCGCCGATCCCATCGTCATTGTCTCCGCCGCCCGCACCGCCATGGGGGGCATGATGGGCGATCTTTCCAGCCTGACCGCCGCCCAGCTGGGTGCCGTCGCCGTCAAGGCCGCCGTGGAGCGCGCCGGCATTTCTGCTGACAGCGTGGAAGAACTGCTGATGGGCAATGTGCTGCAGGCGGGCCAGGGCCAGGCGCCGGGCCGGCAGGCGGCCCTGGGTGCCGGGCTGCCTTTGTCGGTCACCTGCTCCACCCTGAACAAGATGTGCGGCAGCGGCATGAAGACCACCATGCTGGCCCATGACCTGATCCTGGCCGGCAGCGCCGACATTGTGGTGGCGGCGGGCATGGAGAGCATGTCGAACGCGCCCTATCTACTGGATCGCGCACGCGGCGGCTATCGTTACGGACACGCAACGATGTATGACCATATGGCGCTGGATGGTCTGGAAGATGCCTATGAGCGCGGGCGCGCCATGGGCACCTATGCCGAGGATACGGCGACCCATTTCGGCTTCACGCGCGAGGCGCAGGATGCCTATGCCCTGGAAAGCCTGCGCCGGGCCAAGGCCGCCGTCGATGATGGCACTTTTGACATTGAGGTGGCGCCCGTCACGGTGAGGGGCCGTGGGGGTGACGTGGTCGTGGCGAAGGATGAACAGCCGGGCAAGGGCCGTCCCGACAAGATCCCCACCCTGAAGCCGGCCTTCCGCAAGGATGGCACCGTGACGGCCGCCAACAGCAGCTCGATCAGCGACGGGGCCGCCGCCCTGGTGCTGATGCGCGCGTCGGAGGCGGAAAAGCGCGGCCTGTCGCCGCTGGCCCGCATCGTCGGCCATGCCAGCCACGCCCGCGCGCCGGCCTGGTTCACCACCGCCCCGGTGGGCGCCATGCAGGGCCTGTTCGCCAAGACCGGCTGGGGCGTCAAGGATGTCGACCTGTTCGAGATCAACGAGGCCTTCGCCGTGGTCGCCATGGCGGCGATGAAGGAACTGGGCCTGGACCATGCCAAGGTCAACGTGCATGGCGGTGCCTGTGCGCTGGGCCACCCGATCGGCGCGTCGGGTGCGCGCATCCTGGTGACCTTGCTGCACGCGCTGAAGAAGCATGGGCTGAAGCGGGGTGTCGGCAGCTTGTGCATCGGTGGCGGTGAGGCGACGGCGATGGCGGTGGAGCTGGTTTAATCGCCACTCCCACCCTTCTCCCATTTCTCCCATTCTCGCCTCCCCGGCGAAAGCCGGCCCCAGGATCACGGGCCCGACATTTGAACTGCTTTGATCCAAGCGGCCGAGAGGGTTGATCTTGAGGCCCCTGGGCCCCGGCTTTCGCCGGGGAGGCGAGAAGAAGCGCTTCGTCAAACCCGCGGAAGTGCCCCACGCGGGACACTCCCTCCAAAAGGACCACCCCCATGCTTCTCACCGAAGAACAGGTCATGATCCGCGACATGGCCCGGACATTCGCCCGCGAACGCCTGGCCCCCGGTGCCGCCGGGCGCGACCGGGAAAGCCGGTTTCCGGCAGATGAACTGCGGGAGATGGGGGATTTGGGCCTGCTGGGCATGGTGGTGCCCGAGGAATGGGGCGGGGCGGGGGCCGATGCGGTGTCCTACGCGCTGGCCATCGAGGAGATTGCCGCCGGGGACGGCGCCATCTCCACCATCATGAGCGTGCATAATTCCGTGGGCTGCGCGCCCATCCTGAAGTTCGGCAATGCGGAGCAGAAGGAGCGCTACCTACGCCCCATGGCGGCCGGCCGCCTGCTGGGCGCCTTCTGCCTGACGGAACCGCAGGCCGGGTCCGACGCGTCGGCCCTGAAGACCCGCGCCGTGCAGGATGGCGACCATTACGTGCTGAACGGCGCCAAGCAGTTCATCACCAATGGCCAGCATGCCGGCGTTGCCCTGGTCTTCGCCGTCACCGATCCCGCCGCTGGCAAGAAGGGCATTTCCGCCTTTCTCGTGCCCACCGACAATCCCGGCTACAAGGTGGCACGGCTGGAGCACAAGCTGGGCCAGCGCAGTTCGGATACCGCGCAGATCCTGCTGGAGGATGCGCGGGTCCCGGCGTCGGCCCTGCTGGGCAAGCCGGGTGAAGGTTACCGTATCGCGTTGGCCAACCTGGAAGGCGGGCGTATCGGCATCGCCTCGCAATCCGTGGGCATGGCGCAGGCGGCGTTCGAGGCGGCGCGCGATTACGCCCGCGACCGCACCTCGATGGGTGTGCCGATCATCGAGCATCAGGCCGTGTCCTTCCGCCTGGCCGACATGGCAACCCTGATCGAGGCGGCGCGGCAGCTGGTGCTGCATGCGGCGAGCCTGCGCGGTGCCGGCCAGCCCTGCCTGAAGGAGGCGTCGATGGCCAAGCTGTTCGCGTCGGAAATGGCCGAGCGCGTCTGCTCCGACGCCATCCAGACCTTTGGCGGCTATGGCTATGTCGAGGATTTCCCGGTGGAGCGCATCTATCGCGACGTGCGCGTCTGCCAGATCTATGAAGGCACCAGCGACATCCAGCGGCTGGTGATCGCGCGCAACCTGTAAGGGCGGGAGCGGCGCGGGCCGCCTCAGTCCGTCAGGTCTAAGTACAACCACTGCTTTATCCGCCTTCCCGGCGAAGGCCGGGACCCAGGGGCCAGGCGCCCGACCTGTCGGCAGCTTTGACAAACGCCGCGTCGAGGTTGATCCTGTGGCCCCTGGGTCCCGGCCTTCGCCGGGAAAGCGGGAAAGAAAATTTTATCTGAAGCAATAAACCCTCACGCCAGGATCGACCGGTCGATCTCCTTGATGGAGCGCACGCCGGTCAGCGCCATGGCGACCTTCATCTCCTTGGCGAACAGGTCCAGCAACTGGGTCACCCCGCCCTCGCCACGCGCCGCCAGGGCGTAGAGCCAGGCGCGGCCCAGCAGCACGCCCTGGGCCCCCAGCGCCAGCATGCGCACCACGTCCAGGCCGGAGCGGATGCCGCTGTCGGCCAGCACGCTCAGCTTGTCGCCCACCGCTTCGGCGATGGCGGGCAGGGCGCGGGCCGACGACAGCACGCCGTCAAGCTGACGGCCGCCATGGTTGGAAACGACGATGCCGTCGGCGCCGATATCGACGGCGGCCTTGGCATCTTCGGGGTCCAGGATGCCCTTGATGATCAGCGGGCCGTCCCAGCCCTGGCGGATCCAGTCCAGATCGGCCCAGGAGATGGAGGGATCGAAATTGGCGCCCAGCCAGCCCATGTAATCGTTCAGGCCGCTCTTGGCGCCCAGCACCGGGGTCAGGTTGCCCAGCTTGTGTGGGCGGCCGTTGATGCCCACGTCCCAGGCCCAGCCGGGCCGGCCCATGGCCTGCAGCACCCGTCGTAACGGTGCGTTGGGGCCGGACATGCCGGAATGATTGTCGCGATAGCGCGCACCGGGCACCGGCATGTCCACCGTGAAGACCAGGGCCTTGGCGCCCTGCTGCTTGGCGGTGGCCAGCAGGTCGCGCATGAAGGCGCGGTCGCGGATGACATACAGTTGGAACCACAGCGGCCCGTCGGTGCCGCCCGCCACCTCCGTCAGGGAGCAGATGGAGACGGTGGACAGGCAGAAGGGCAGGCCGGCCTTGTTGGCGGCGCGTGCGGCCTGCACCTCGCCGCGCCGGTGATACATGCCGGTGATGCCCACGGGCGCCAGGCCGATGGGCATGGCCATCTTCTGCCCGAACAGGGTGGTGGACAGGTCGACATCCGCCACATTCTTCAACACCCGCTGGCGCAAGGCGATGCCGGCCAGGTCCGACACGTTGCGGCGCAGCGTCTCCTCCGCATAGGCACCGCCATCGGCATAGTCGAACAGGAAGCGTGGAACCCGGCGCCGGGCGGCTTCCCGGAAATCATGGGTGGAGGAGATGATCATGGCGGGATGCGGCTCCGGCAGGCCGTGCGAGCGGCTGCACATTATGATTTGGAACGATATCTCACATATTAGTACCAGAAGCCGCCGACATCAATAGAAGCTGATGTCACGCCCCAGCCCCGCGAAGCGCAGGCCGGCATCGACATAGAGCGTCTGGCCCGTCGTCACCGCGCTTTGCAGCAGATAGAGGCAGGCGCGGGCAACATCATCGGCGCCGGGGCCGATACCCAGCGGGTTCTGGGCATGCAGCCGCTCGAATTCCGCCTGCGTCTGGCCGGGGGCGGGCAGGATATAGCCGGGGGCGATGGCGTTGACGCGCAGGCGCGGGGCGCCGGCCCTGGCCAGTGCCTCCCCCAGCCCCATCAGCGCATATTTGGACAGGGTGTAGGACAGGTGGTCGCCATGCGGGCTGGCCAGCTTCTGGTCCAGGATATTGACGATGGCGCCCGTCACCCCGCCCGGCAACTGGGCCAGCAGCGCCTGGGACAACAGGGCCGGGGCGACAGCGTTGGGCAGGTAGTGGGCCAGCATGCGTTCGGCCGTCAGGCTGGCGATATCGTCCCATTCGAAGATCGACGCGCTGTTGACCAGAGCGGTCAGCGGGCGACCCAGGGCGGCGGCGGCGGCCGGCACTAGGCCCGGCACCTGGGCGGGATCGGCCAGATCGGCGGCGACGGAAACGGCCTTTGCCCCGGTGGCGCGCAGGGCGGCCAGGGTTTCGTCCAGCTCAGGACCGGGCGTGCGGTAATGAAGGACGACATCCATGCCGGCCTGCGCACAGGCCAGCGCCATGGCGGCCCCCAGCCGGCGGGCGCCGCCGGTGACCAGGACGGCGTGGGGCTGGCTCATGAGGGACGCTCCAGGGCGATCTGGCCGGTGAAGCCGGGGTCGGCGGGGCTGTGGATCGCAATCTTCTGCGACAGGATGCGGGTGTCGAAATCGAAGATGAAGCGGCCCAGGGCCTGGGCCATGGCTTCCGCATCCACAAAGGGACCCTCGTTGCGGAAAGCGCCCAGGATATGGCGCACGATCTTCGAATAATCGACCGTCATGGTGATGTCGTCGGGATCGCCCGTGAAGGGACCGGTGACCGAGGTTCCCAGGCGCAGGTTGACACGGATATCCAGATCACCGGCCCGCCCCGCGACGGGCAGCGCCACCGCCACCTCGCGCACCAGGATCTGGAAATGGGGGGAGGGGATCATGCTTGTTCCGCCCGGCTCGACAAAAGTTCCAGCCGGGCTAATATCAGCCTGCGGCCGAAAGAGGAACAGCGGATGCGCGTCGTGTGGCGGAAGATCGGGAACCGGGCGTGAGCATTGATCTGTTGCGCCTGTCCGGCCTGTCCCTGACCTATCCCAACGGCACCCGTGCCCTGGACGGTATCGACCTTGGCGTGGCCGAGGGGGGGTTCCTGTCGCTGCTGGGCCCCAGCGGCTGCGGCAAAAGCAGCATCCTGCGGCTGGTGGCCGGATTGATGCCCCCCACGGGCGGGACTGTGGATTGGTCAAGGCCGCTGGCGCGGGGCGATATCGGCTTCGTGTTCCAGGAACCGACCCTGATGCCCTGGGCCCGTATCATCGAGAATGTGCGCCTGCCGCTGGATCTGGCCGGAGTGGCCAGGGCGGAGGCCCAGGAACGGGCGGCGGACGGGTTGCGACGGGTGGGGCTGGGCGATTTCCTGAGGGCTTTCCCGCGTGAATTGTCGGGCGGCATGAAGATGCGCGTGGCCCTGGCCCGTGCCCTGGTGACGCGGCCGCGCCTGCTGCTGCTGGACGAGCCGTTCGCCGCATTGGACGAGATCACGCGGCTGAAGCTCAACGATGATCTGCTGGCCTTATGGGGGCGGGAGCGGTTCACGGCGATCTTCGTCACCCATTCGGTGTTCGAAAGCGTCTATCTGTCCGGCCGCATCGCCATCATGGGACCGCGGCCGGGCCGGGTGGTGGCGGAGATGGATGTCGACCTGCCCTTTCCGCGCGACCTGTCGGTGCGCACAGGCCGGGACTATGGCGCCCTTTGCCGGGCGGTGTCGGAGCGGCTGCATCTGGCGATGGGGGAGCCGGCATGAGCGGGAACTGGGCCTATCGCCTGCTGCCGCCGCTGGTGGGGCTGCTGTTCCTGAGCCTCTGGGAGATCGCGGTGGCGGTGTGGGAGATCCCGCCCTTCGTGCTGCCGCCGCCCAGTGCGATTGTGCGGGCCCTGTGGAACGATGCGCCGCTGCTGTTGCAGTCCGGGTGGATCACCCTGATCATCACGGTGCAGGCCTTCCTGCTGGCCCTGATCAGTGGGGTGGGGCTGGCGGTGCTGTTCCGGCAGTCGCGCGCGCTGGAGGCCGCACTTTACCCCTATGCGGTGATCTTGCAGGTCACGCCCATCGTGGCCATCGCGCCGCTGGTCATCATCTGGGTCGGGTATGAGCGGGTGAACCTGTCGCTGCTGATCCTGGCCTGGATCGTGGCTTTCTTCCCCATTCTGTCGAACAGCACGGCCGGGCTGGCGTCGGTGGACCCCAATCTGCGTGACCTGTTCCGGCTTTACGGCGCCACGCGCTGGCAGATGCTGTGGCATTTGCAGCTTCCGTCCGCCCTGCCCTACATTGTCGCGGGTGCCAAAATCTCCGGCGGGCTGGCCCTGATCGGGGCGGTGGTGGCGGAATTCGTCGCCGGATCGGGCACCGCGTCCGGATTGGCCTGGCGCATCATCGAAGCCGGCAACCGCTTGAACATGCCTAGGCTTTTCGCGGCATTGACCCTGCTGTCCCTGCTGGGCATCGCCATCTTCGCCGCCCTGTCCTGGGTACAGCGTCTGCTGCTGCGGCGCTGGCATCCGGGCACGATGGGGTAGGGATGTGCCCGTCTTTCGCGGCACCCTGGCATCGGTAGCACGGGCCGGGTAACGCCAATGCCCCCGGCGCCCAAGCCCGTCTTTCAACGTTAAGCCGGCATGACCGCTTTGGGAGATATCCCGCACGGGCGGTCGCATGGCCGGCGATGGATCCTTGCGCCCGCAAGGCGCATGTCGATGCCCCGCACCCATCCCGGCCCGATCTTCGCCCCGCTGCGACGGGGCGGCCAAAACGTGACGAATGGGAGATATGACATGACCAGCTACAGCCACTTCAACGTCATCAACGGCACCGCTGCGGCCGAAGCCATCAATGGCGGCGCCGGGTTCGACCTGATCACGGGCGGTGCCGGCAATGATGTCGTGAATGGCGGCGGCGGCCTGAACGCTGCGGTTTTCGCCGGCAATTCCCGCGATTACGACATCGATGTCGACAATGGCATCGCCACCATCAGCGGTGCCGACGGCACCGACACCTTGCAGAATGTGCAGTTCGCGGTCTTTGCCGACAAGACGGTCGCCCTGTTCGAGGCGACGCCGCTGTTCGGTGGCTTTGACGAGGATTTCTATCTTCAGAGCAACCCCGACGTGCTGGCCGCCGTGCAGGCCGGTATCTATGAGAGTGGTGAAGAGCATTTCGAGAATTACGGCAAGTTCGAAAACCGCGTCTATCAGGCCACCGACGGCTTCGACGCGGCCTATTATGCCGAGGTCTATGGCGACGTGCAGGCCGCCGGCATCGCCGCCGTCACCCATTATGAAAATAATGGCCGGGCCGAGGGGCGCAGCACGCATCTGTATTTTGACGCCAATTATTACCTGGAGGCCAATCCCGATGTGGCCCTGGCCGGGGCTGACCCTTGGACCCACTATTCCACCTATGGCTGGAAGGAAGGCCGCAACCCGTCGCCCTTCTTCGATGTCGATGCCTATCTGACCGCCAATCCCGACGTGGCGGCCCAGGGCATCGACCCGCTCTACCATTACCTGAACTGGGGCCAGGAGGAGGGCCGTCAGGTGCAGATCGACACCAGCTTCTATGCCATCGCCTGACTTATGGCGGGTTCTTGTATGACCGACGCACAGTCGAGCATAGAACCTACCTGGTTTTAACCGACCGGATAGGCTGGGGGAGATAGTCTTCCCCAGCCATTCTGAGGTTCGATCTAGGGCTCGAATGGTAGTGCCAAAGACTTCCGCGACAAGTTCACCGCTCCCGACGTTCCAGGTTTGGGCAAGCAAGCCAGGGCCGAGAGGAGACATCCATGAGCAACCATACGCAATTCACCCGTCACGCCGGTACCGACGGCAATGACACGCTGGTCGGCGGCACCGGCTTCGATCTTCTGACCGGCGGGGCTGGCAATGACAGCCTGAATGGCGGCGGCGGGCTGAATGCCGCCGTCTACAGCGGCAATTCCAGTGCCTATGCCATTTCGGGTATCGATTCGCCAACGGTGGTGATTTCGGGTTTCGAGGGCACGGACACGCTGACCCATGTCCAGTTCGCCATTTTCGCCGACAAGGTAGTGCCGCTGTACAAGCCGACGCCCTTGTTCGACTTCGATGAGCAGTTCTACCTGAACAGCAATCCCGACGTGTTCGCCGCCGTTCAGGACGGCACCTATAGCAGCGGTCTGCAGCACTACAACCTGCATGGCCAGACCGAAGGAAGGTTGGGCGGTCCCAGCGGCGTGTTCGATGCCGGCTATTACATTGCCGTCTACGGCGATGTGGACGCGGCCAATGTCCCGGCCATCGACCATTACAATGCCTATGGCAAGAACGAGGGCCGCAGCGTCAACCTGCTGTTCGATGTCGATTACTACCTGCAGGGCAATCCCGACGTGGCCGCAGCCGGTGTCGATCCCTGGACACATTTCAGCTTCTATGGCTGGAAGGAAGGCCGCAACCCGTCGCCGTTCTTCGATGTCGATACCTATCTGACGAACAATCCCGACGTCGTCGCGAATGATGTGAACCCGCTTTACCATTATCTGAACTGGGGTCAGCAGGAAGGCCGCGATATCTATATCGACAGCTTCTTCCTGGTGGCGTAATCCGCCGTCGGGCAGGGGGGTGTTGACCCGCCCGGACGGTTAATGTCAATTGGCATGGTGCGCCGCCCCATCGATGCGGCGCACCAGGGCCAGGAACCGTGCAGACCGGAACAATCACCGCCGCGTGGGAAGAGAATCAGTTTGTTCTGGCCGCGGCCGGTCGCTGGGATATTGCGTCCGCCGAACGGCTGGGCCCGCAATTGCAGAATCGCAGTCCGGGGCGCAAGGGTGCGCCCGTCTGCCTGGACCTGTCGGGCCTGACCGCGCTGGATACGGCCGGCGCCCTGCTGCTGGACCGGTTGATCCGCCGTCTGCGCGGCCAGGGCCATGTCGTGGCCGTGGTCGGCGCGCGCGCTGATCTTTGCACCCTGCTGAAGGATGTGCAGCGGGCCGCCGCCGGCGTGGCCGTGCGCAGCCCAGTTCCCGCCCAGGAACGCCCAGCCTTTCCGTTGGCAGATCGTATCGGTCGCGCAACGATTAGCCTTTGGCATGACATCCTGTCGATGCTGGCCTTCCTGGGCCTGGTCACAGTGACGGCCCTGCGCCTGTTGCGCACGCCCTCCCGCATCCGGCTGAAGCCGCTGTTCTTCCATCTGGAGCAGGTGGGGTTGAATTCCCTGCCCATCGTCGGCCTGCTATCCTTCCTGATCGGCATCGTATTGGCCTATCAGGGTGCGGATCAGCTGCGTCGTTTCGGTGCCGAAATCTATGTCGTGAACCTGCTGGGCATTGGTGTCCTGCGGGAGATCGGCATTCTGATGACCTCCATCATCGTCGCCGGCCGCTCCGGTTCCGCCTTCACCGCCCAGATCGGAACGATGAAGGTCAACCAGGAGGTGGACGCCATGCGCACGCTGGGCCTGGACCCGGTGGAGATGCTGGTGCTGCCGCGCCTGTTCGCGCTGGTCATCGCCCTGCCGCTGGTGGGATTCTTCGCCAATGTGATGGCGCTGGTGGGCGGCGCCATCATGGCCTATGTCTATCTCGACATCAATTTCGGGCAGTTCGCCCGGCAATTGCAGATCGCGGTCAGCACCACGACCCTGTTCGTGGGCCTGTCGAAGGCACCGGTCTTCGCCGCCGTCATCGCCCTGGTCGGCTGTTACGAAGGCTTGCGCGTCAGCGGCAGTGCGGAGAGCGTTGGTCTGCTGACCACGCGGTCGGTGGTGATCTCCATCTTCCTGGTGATCCTGCTGGATGCCGCCTTCTCCATCCTCTTCTCCTATATCGGGATCTGACATGGCGGCGCCCGTCATCTCCGTCCGGGGTCTGAAGACGCGTTTCGGCGCGCAGATCGTGCATGACGGCGTCGATCTGGATGTGACCAAGGGGGAGGTCATCGGCCTGGTCGGCGGGTCGGGCACCGGCAAGTCCGTGCTGCTGCGCGAGATCGTGGGGCTGATGGACCCGTCGGCCGGCCGTATCCAGGTGCTGGGCCGCGACACCGCCACCCTGTCGGAGGCGGAAAGGCTGGCGCTGCAGGCCCGCTGGGGCATGCTGTTCCAGGACGGGGCGCTGTTTTCCTCCCTGACAGTGCTGGAAAACATCATGGTTCCGCTGAAGGAACATACAAGGCTGCCCCCCGACCTGATTGATGAGATCGCGCGGGTAAAGGTGGCGATGGTCGGCCTGGCGCCAGATGCGGGGGACAAATACCCCTCACAGCTGTCGGGCGGCATGCGCAAGCGCGCCGGTCTGGCCCGCGCCCTGGCGCTGGACCCGGAGATCCTGTTCCTGGACGAGCCGACGGCCGGCCTGGACCCGATCGGCGCCGCCGCCTTCGACGAACTGATCGGGTCTTTGCAGAAAAGCCTGGGTCTGACCGTTTTCATGGTGACCCATGATCTGGACAGCCTGTATGCCATCTGCGATCGCATTGCCGTGCTGGTGGACAAGAAGCTGGTCATCGGTACGATTGACGAACTGCTGCGCCAGGATCATCCCTGGATACATGATTATTTTCACGGGCCCCGCGGACGCGCGGCCAGTGCGGCGAAGGGGAACTAGGGCATGGAAACACGGGCCAATTACACGGCTGTCGGTGCCTTCGTCCTGGCGCTGGCCACTGCCGCCTTCATCTTCGTCATCTGGCTGGCCAAGGTGCAGTTCGACAAGGCCATCCAGCCCTATTACATCATGGTGACCGGCACCGTGACGGGGCTGGTGGAAGGCGGGCCGGTACGCTATCGGGGCGTCAATGTCGGCACCGTCACCGATATCCGCATCAATCCCGACAATGTCGAGGAGGTGCGGCTGACCATCGAGGTGCCGCAGGACACCCCCATCAAGACCGACGCCATCGCGTCGCTGGAGCCGGTGGGCGTGACCGGTGGCGTCTATGTCGAGATTGCGGGCGGCAGCCGGGAGGCGCCGCTGCTGCGCGAGAAGGTCAGCGGCATTCCGGTCATCCCGTCGCGCCCCAGTTCCATTGCCGCCGTGCTGTCCAAGGCGCCGGAGGTGCTGGAGAATCTGATGGAGATTTCCCAGCGGCTGACACTGCTGCTGAACGACGACAATCAGAAATCCATCGGCACGCTGCTGGCCAATCTGGCCCTGGCATCGGGCAATGCCAACGAGACGATGCGCAATTCCAACCTGCTGATCGCTGACTTGCGCGCCCAGGTGAATGTGCTGGGAAGGCAGGCGGAGGTGCTGATGATCACCACCAACGACACGGTGGGCAAGGTCGGCCGCGACGCCAGCGTGATCTCCGCCGAACTGGCGAAGACCACCAAGGAGATCAACAAGCTGTCGGCGTCGCTGGCCGGGATGATCGAGGAGAATCGCGAGCCCATCCGCGATTTCACCGCCACCGGCCTGTATGACCTGTCCCAGCTTTTGATCCACCTCCAGGACCTGACCAGCAATCTCAGCCGCGTGTCGCGCCGGCTGGAGCGCGACCCGACCGACCTGCTGTTCGGCGGCAATAGCGGAGTGAAAGCGGAATGACCTCGCCCAAGCCCCTGAACCGCCGCGCCCTGCTGGCGCTGGCCGCCGCCGCACCGCTGGCCGCATCCTGCACGCCGGCCCAGTTGCTGACCGGCGGTAAGGCGCAGAAGGTCTATGTGCTGACCCCGGCGCGGGAATTCACGGCCGGGCTGGCACGTGCGCCCTGGCAGTTGCTGGTGGAGACGCCACTGGCCAATTCTGCCGTCGATACGCCGCGCATCATGCTGGGCGAGACGTCCAACCGCATGACCTATTTCTCGGGCGCCAGCTGGGCCGATACCGGCCCCGACATGATGCAGACCCTGCTGGTGGAAAGCTTCGAGAACAGCCGCCGCATCGTGGCCGTCGGCGTTGAACGCTCAGGTTTGCGCGCCGACTTCATCCTGAAGACCGACCTGCGCGACTTCCATGCCAATTACAAAGGTCACGATCCGCGCGACACGGCACCGGAAGCCACCGTGCGCATCAATGCCAAGCTGGTGCGCCTGCCCCGGCGTAACATCGTCGCGGGAGATACGTTCGAGGCGACGGTGCGGGCCAGCAGCCCGGGTCTTGACGATATCATCCGGGCCTTCGACCAGGCCACTGGCGCCGTGCTGCGGCGTATCGTCGAATGGACCTTGCAGCAGGGGATGGCCAATACAGAGGCCTATCCGCTGGCCTGGATCGCCGAACCCGCCACCTTCCGTTGATCGGGGACTGAGCGCTTGACCCGTTTTTCGCTGATTTCCGCCTTGGCTCTGCTGCTGGCCGCCTTTCCGTCCGCCGCACAGGCCCCGGCCGCGGCGCCGTCGCCCAAGACCCTTGTGGTGGCCAGCGGTGTGGTCACCGGCCTTTATTACCCGGCAGCGGGTGCGATCTGCCGTCTGGTCAACCAGGAAAGGCCGCGCCATGGCTATCGCTGTCTGGTGGAGGCGACGGAGGGGCCGGTGCAGAACCTGACGGCGCTGCGCGCCGGTGACGTCGATCTGGCCCTGGTGCAGTCCGACTGGCAAGGGGCGGCGTTCCGAGGGGAGGGGCGTTTTGCCGGTTCCGGTGCCTTCAAGGATCTGCGTGCCGTGGCCACGCTGCATGCGGAGACGGTGACCCTGCTGGTCCGGCCCGACGCGCAAATCGACAATCTGGCGGCGCTGAAGGGCAAGCGCGTCAATCTGGGGCCGCGCGGATCGGCGCTGCGCAACCTGTCCGACATTGTGCTGGATGCGGCCGGCGTGCGCCTGAACGATGATGCCGATCTGGCGCCCGATGCCGCCCTGGCGGCCCTGTGTGCCGGGCAGCTGGATGCCGCCTTCTTCGCTGTCGGTCATCCCAATGCCAGCGTGCAGCAGGCCACCTCCACCTGTGGGGCCGTGCCCCTGGCCATCACGGGTGCCGGCATCGACAAGCTGCTGACCGGCCGCAAGGACCTGACCCGCGCCATCATTCCCGGCAATCTCTATCCCGGCGTGCAGGATGATGTGGCCACCATCGGCGTGGCCGCCACCCTGGTCACCCGCGCCGATGTGCCCGATGGCGCGATTGCGGAAGTGGTGCGCGTGCTGCTGGAACAGCGCCAGGACCTGGCGGGCCAGCATGCGGTCTTCAACACTGTGCCCGCCGACGGCATGGCCGACCGGGCCCGCACGGCACCCCTGCACCCGGCGGCGGCCAGCGCGTTCGCGGCGACCGGACCAAGGAAGCCCTGACCCAACGATTCGTTGAAACACCACATGCATGCGTATGCGGCACCCTGAACGGTGCAGCCCCGGAAAGGCGCCATCCTATCCTTCCGGATGGTGGTGTTGCGCTGCCTTGCGTGTCACGAGTGGATTGTTTCGGTTAGTTCTTGTTTTTGGCGTTCGCAATTGGCACCGCCTTGCACTAAATGTTAAAGAAACAGGAACGACGTTTAACGCCGGTTTTCTTGGCCGGCCCCATGTTCGTCCGGTCGTCCCAGGGAGGGTCTGTCCACCCCATGTCCGACAAGTTGACCCAGCAGGATGTTCAGCGTCTGCTGACCGATCCGTCGCCCAACACCCGCGCCGATATGGCGGGGAAGGTTGCGCAGCATTTCGCCGCGACCAACCTGTCGGCGTCGGAGCGGGTCCTGGCGGAGGACATCGTGCGCATTATGGCGCGCGACGTGGCCACCCGCGTGCGCGCCGCCTTGGCCGACAGCCTGAAGAGCAATGCCGGCATCCCCCGCGACATCGCCATGTCCATGGCCCGCGACGTGGAGGAAGTGTCCCTGCCCTTCATCGAGGTGTCGACCGTTCTGACCGATGATGATCTGGTGGAGATCATCCGCTCCGGATCGTCCGACAAGCAGACGGCCGTCGCTAAGCGCGCCAACGTCACCGAAAGCGTGGCCGACGCCCTGGTGGAGCGCGGCAGCGAAAAGGCCGTGGCCGCCCTGATGTCGAACGAGACGGCGGTGGTGGGCGAGAAGGCCCTGGTCAAGGCGCTGGACCGGTTCCCCGACAGTGAGGCGGTGGCCAGCCCCATGGTCAACCGTGCCAAGCTGCCGGTGACGGTGGCCGAACGTCTGGTGGCGCTGGTGTCCGAACAGCTGCGCGAGCGGCTGGTGGCCAAGCATGAGCTGCCCAACGATGTTGCCGCCGATATCGTGATCCAGAGCCGGGAGAAGGCCACCTACGGCCTGGTCGGCGGGGCCGGCGATGCCGACCTGGAGAAGCTGGTGGTGCAGTTGCGCCGCAGCCACCGCCTGACGCCGTCGCTGCTGCTGCGGGCCCTGTGCATGGGCGATGTGCCCTTCTTCGAGATGGCGCTGGCCCATCTGGGCCAGGTGCCGGTGACCAATGCCCGCCTGCTGATCCATGATGCTGGCCGGCTGGGCCTGAAATCGCTGTTCGACCGCACGGGCCTGCCGCCAAAGCTCTATCCCGCGCTGCGTATCGCGCTGGACGTGGCGAACGAGACGGATTTCGACGGGCTGGACCATGATCTGGAACGCCACCGCCGCCGCATGCTGGAGCGTATCCTGACCCAGTTCGAGGAACTGGCCAGCGACGATGTGGATTATCTGCTGACCAAGCTGAGCGATCTGACCGCGGCGGCTTGATTTAGCGTTCCCTCAGGCGCCGGGCGCCGCCATCCGGCGGCTTGGCTTACGCGCACACGAGTGCGCGGGCCGGCGGTCGCCGGCCTCCAGCGGTCATGGGAAATGACCGCTGGTTCGACGTAACCTTTCTGGTTCGTCTCCTCACCCCCGCAGATACCATTCCCATTCCAGCGGCGTGACGCGCTGGTTGAACTTGGCGCGTTCGGCCCGCTTGGTGATGGCGTAGGTGTCCACAAACGCCGTGCCCAGCCAATGGCGCAGCACCTCCGAACCCTGGAACAGATCCAGCGCCCGGCCCCATTCATCGGGCAGGCGCGGGGTGTCGGCCGCATCATATGCGTTGCCTTCCAGCGCCGGACCGGGATCGATCTTTCCATCCAGGCCATGCAGCAGCCCGGCCAGCATGCCGGCCAGCACCAGATAGGGGTTCGCGTCGGCACCGGCGATGCGATATTCCACCCGCCGGCTGTCGGGGCCGCCGGCGGGAATGCGCAAGGGGGCCGTGCGGTTGTTCACGCCCCAGGCGATGACGGTGGGCGCGTAGGACCCGGCCTGGAACCGGCGCCAGCTATTGGCGCCGGGGGCGGCCAGGGCCATGCAGGCGGGCATGATGGCCGCCATGCCGCCGATGGCGTAGCGCAGGGATTCCGAGCCTTCCGGCGCCTCGGCGGCGAAGATGTTGCGGCCGTCACTGTCCAGCACGCTCATATGGATATGCATGCCGCTGCTGGCCTGGTCGGTATAGGGTTTGGCCATGAAGCTGGCCTCGTACCCGTGGCGGTGGGCCACGCCGCGCACGGCGCGCTTGAACAGCACCGCGTCATCGGCGGCGCGCAGCGCGTCGGGACGGTGGGCCAGCGTGATCTCGTATTGGCCGGGCCCATATTCGGCGATGGCCGTGCCGGCGGGGATGCCCTGGGCCTGGGCGGCGGCCGTGATCTCGTCCAGCACCTCCTCGAACTCCTCCAGTTCCGTCAGGCCATAGACCTGGGTGCGGTTCTGGGGCAGGCCACTGTGCTTGGAGATGGGCGGAGAGGGCGGCGCATCGAAGGCGCGGTCACGGTCGAAGAGGTAGAATTCCAGCTCGATCGCTACCATCGGCGTCAGGCCACGCCGCGCCAGTTCCGCCACCAGAGTCTCGACCAGGGCCCGGGGGGCGTAGGGAAAGGGGGAGCCGTCGCCGTCGCGCATGGACAGCATCACCTGGCCCAGCGGCTTTGACGCCCAGGGAACGGGCGCCAGCGTGCCGGCGACGGGGCGGCAGATGCGGTCGGGCACACCCATCGCCACCGACATGCCCGTCTCCTCCACCGTGTCGCCGGTAATGTCGACGGCGAAGGTACAGCCGGGAAAGGCCACACCGTCCTTCCACACTTTCGACAGCTCATCGATGGGCACGCGTTTGCCCCGGAACACCCCGCACAGATCGGGCAGCAGCACATCCACGGCCGTCACGGCCGGGTGAAGTTGCCGGAAAATGTCGATCTCGCAAAGCGGGTCCTGGGTCATTCGGGGGCTTGTTCCCATGCGTGTCTGCCACGGCCGGCATGGCAACAGGGGGCGGGGGCACTGTCAAGCCGGCTGCCCGCTGGACTGATCTGAAACAATTGATTCCGTCCGGGCCGGCGGCACGACTTGCGACCTCCCGTCCTTGCGCGCATAGAATGTCGCTCGGCACAACTGGAGTGACGGCAGGGCATGTTCAGGACCATCCGCTTCAAGCTGGCGGCGGCCTTTGCGGTGGCGGTGCTGGCGGCTGTCACCATCGGGCTGGTGGCCGTGCTGGTGGTGCGTTCCACGGGCGACCTTGTCATCCGCATGTACGACCAGCCGCTGCAGGCCATCAATTATGCCCGGCTGGCCCAGACCAATTTCGTCATGCTGGACCTGATGGTCGATCGCGCCCTGAAAGCGCCGGGGGGCCTGCCGGAGAATTTCCGTGAGGATCTGGAAATCAATGACGAGGATTTCCTGGCCAGTCTGGCCGTGGCTGAAGAACGCGGCCTGAACCCGGAGATCCGCACCTACACCGCCCGCATCCGTGAGCAGAACGGGGCCTGGCTGTCGGCCGTGCGCCAGCTGACCGATATGTCGCAGCAGGCGCCCGACCATGGCGCGGCCATGACGGGGATGGAGACGCTGGCATCCGGCATCATCGCCAATCTGGAGATCGTGACCCAGATGGCGGCGGAGGATGGCTACCGCTTCCGCCTGTCGGCGGAAGCGACGATCCAGGAGACGGCCGATCGCACGACGATGCTGATCGCAGCCCTGTTCACGCTGGTCGTGGGCATCACCATTGCCCTGATCCGCCATATCGTGACGCCGCTGGACCGGCTGACCCGCGCCACGATCCAGCTGGCCGGCGGCGACATGGATGTGGCCGTGCCGCACACCGCGCGACGCGACGAGATCGGCCGCGTGGCCGGTGCCTTGGGCGTGTTCAAGGGTGCGATGGAGGAGGTGCGCGAGGCGCAGGAGAAGGCGGAGGCCGCCACCCGCGCCAAGTCAGAATTCCTGGCCATGATGAGCCATGAGATCCGCACGCCGATGAACGGCGTGCTGGGCCTGACGCGGCTGCTGCTGCGGTCCGGTCTGGACGAGGAGCAGGCCAAGCTGGCCACCACGGTCCTGCAATCGGGCCAGTCACTGCTGCGCATCCTGAACGACATCCTGGATTTCTCCAAGCTGGAGGCCAGCCGGGCGGAGATCGAGGTTCTGGATTTCGAGCTGGGATCGCTGGTCGCCGGTTCCACCATGCTGATGCGCAACCGGGCGGAGGAAAAGGGCCTGTGGCTGGCGGAGGAGGTGGACGAGACGCTGCCCTCCTATCTGAAGGGCGATCCCAACCGTCTGCGCCAGATCATGCTGAACCTGCTGGGCAATGCCATCAAGTTCACGGAAACCGGCGGCGTCACCCTGCGCGCCCGCGCACTGGGGGAACCTGCCCGCCTGCGGGTGGAGGTGGCGGATACCGGCATCGGCATATCCGACGCGGCCCGCGCCAAGCTGTTCGGCAGTTTCGTGCAGGCCGACAGTTCCATCACGCGGCGCTTTGGCGGCACCGGCCTGGGGCTGGCCATCTGCAAAAAGCTGGTGGAGGCCATGGGCGGGACCATCGGCGTGGACAGTGTTGTTGGCCAGGGCAGCACCTTCTGGTTCGAATTGCCATTGGTGGAAGGGTTGCCGGTCACGGGTGACATGGGTGGGGATTTCTCAGCGCACTCCGTGCGGCCACTGCGCGTGCTGGTGGCTGATGACAATGAAGTCAACCGCAAGGTCCTGGCCGGCGCCCTGGCCGAACATGGCCACACGGTGCTGTTTGCGCGGGATGGGGAGGAAGCGGTGGCGGTGGCGCGCGACACCGACCCGCCGCTGGACCTGATCCTGATGGATGTGCACATGCCGCGTATGGACGGGATGAGTGCGGCCCGCGCCATCCGCGCCCTGGCGGGGCCGGCATCCGGGGTGGTGATCATCGCCGCCACGGCCAGTGTGGGTGTCGACGGCATACAGCGCTGCCGTGAGGCCGGCATGGACGCGCATGTCGCCAAACCCATCGACCCGGCCAACCTGTACAAGGTGATCCAGCGCCAGTTCCCTGGTACAGGGGCGTTGCCAGCGGATGTGGAACTGGCGGAGGCCGGGGCCATTGCGGGATCGCTGCTGAACGGAACGCAACCGTTCGTGCCCGACATGCTGACCGACATGGCCGACAGCATGGGGCCGGATATGGCGCTCGACCTGATCGACACCTTCCTGTCCATCCTGCCGGAGGTGGAGCCCGACCTGTTCCCGGCCGACGGCGCCCCCGATCCGCATCAGGCGGGGGAGGTTGCACATTCCCTGAAATCCGCCGCGGGCAGCCTGGGGCTGGCCCAGGTCTATCGGACCGCGGCGGCGGTGGAGGCGGCGGGTCACGCGGGCGATGGCACCGCCCTGGCGGCCCTGCTGCCCGAGTTGCGCCGCGACCTGGATGAGGGCCTGATCTGGCTGCGCGAACAGCGGATGCGGTTCGACACCGTGGGCGAGGAGGCCGGCGCATGACCCCATTGCGTGATGGGGCGCGCATGCGGGTCCTGCTGGCCGAGGATAATGCCTTCGAGGCGCGGCTGGTGCAGGGCGTGTTGCGCCAGCTGGGCATCGGCACCATCGTCCATCATCGCGACGGCGCCGACGCCTTGGCGGCGGTGACGGCGGATGCGATGCCGTTCGATCTGGTGATCTCCGACTGGAACATGCCCAACAATACCGGCCTGGACCTGCTGCGCCATGTGCGGGGCGTATGGAGACATACGCCCTTTCTGATGCTGACGGCCCATGGCACCGTTGACTTTGTCAGGGCGGCGAAGGCCAATGCTGTGGACGCCTATCTGGTCAAACCCTTCTCCCCGCGCGATCTGGCGGGCCGAGTCGTGCAACTTGTCGGCACCTGAAAAGACCACCATGTTAACCAGAGACCATATTCCCGGATTTGAGAAGCTGAACGTGCTGCTGGTGGAGGACAACGCCTTCGCCCAGCGTCTGGCGCGGCAAGTGCTGGTGCAGCTCGGTGTCCAGAACATCCATATCGTTCCGGACGGAAAGGCAGCGATCGAGGCGCTGGAGGAGGCCGAGCTGCGCTATGACCTGATCATTTCCGACTGGAACATGCCCAATGTCACAGGGCTGGAACTGCTTCAGCATGTGCGCAAGACGTGGGAGAATATGCCGTTTTTGATGCTGACCGGCAACCAGACGGTGGATTTCGTGCAGGCTGCCAGGGCGAACAAGGTCGATGCCTACATCATCAAGCCCTTCGCGCCACAGCAGCTACGCCAGAAGATTTGTGCCATCTTCAACATAAAGGGATAGCCGGCGCCGCTTCACCGGCGCGGAGCGGGGAGGAAGAAATGCGAAAGATCATTGCCATGGGTTCGATGCTTGCCGCCGTCGCCGGTCTGGCCCTGCCCGCCGGGGCATTGGAGATCGCCGGACTGAACCAGCGCAACGAGTTGCTGCTGTTCTCCGACACTGCACCGGGTACGGTCAGGACCGTTCCGGTCACGGGTGTGAAAGGCAAGCTGCTGGGTCTGGATGTGCGACCGGCCAATGGCAAGCTCTATGGCCTGGCCACGGACAACAATCTCTATACCATCGATACCGGCACCGGTGTGGCCACGGCCGGCGCCAAGCTGTCGGTGGTGCTGACCGCCATTGATCATGTGGTGGTGGATTTCAATCCCCAGGCCGACCGGCTGCGCGTCATGGGATCGGACGGGCAGAACCTGCGGGTCAATGTCGATACGGGGCAGGTCGCCGTGGACAAGCCCCTGGCCTATCACGCCAATGACAAGGTGAATGCCGGCCGGAAGCCCGCTATCTATGCCGGCGCCTATATCAATTCCTATGCCGGGGCGACGCAGACGCAGCTGTTTGACGTGGATAGCGGTGTCGGCGCCTATATTTCCCAAGACCCGCCCAATGATGGGGTGTTGCGGACCATCGGCCCGCTGGGCGTGCCGGCGAATACCATCGTCGAAGGAATCGACATCTTTACCGATAAAGATGACGACTATCACGGCCGCGCCGTGGCCGGCGGCGTGCTCTATGACCTGGATGTGCAGCGCGGCGCGCTGAAGAAGAAGGGCCGCATCGGCACCGGCGAGCCGGTCATCGACATCGCCATCCTGGACAAGCGCTGAACCGGCGGAAAGGGAAAGTCGATGTTGCGTCATATCTGCGGGCGCGCGGCGGCCCTGGGGCCCGTGGCCATCCTCCTGCTGGTGGCCGGGTCGGCCGGTGCGGTCGATCCGCCCAGCATCACCCAGCAGGGCATCGCCTTCACCCCCCGTGCCGTCACCATCAAGGTCGGCCAGCAGGTGCTGTTCCGCAATGAGGACCCGTTCGGCCACAATGTCTATTCGCCGAACATGGAGAGCATCTTTGATATCGGCCTGCAGGAACCCGGCACGCAAACACCCGTGACCTTCAGCGTGCCCGGCGAATTCACGATTCAGTGCCGCATCCATCCCAAGATGCGGGCCAAGGTGACGGTGGTGCCTTAAGGTTTCATTTTCCTCAGGCGCCGGCGCCGCATCCGCGACTTGGCTTCACGCCGCACGAGCGGCGCGGCGGCAGTCGCCGCCGGAGTGGCTTCCGGTTACCCGAAAACCACTCTACACGACCGCCGCCCGTGGTTTGCGCGCCGGCAGGATGGTGATGACGATGCCGGCGAACAGCAGCGCCATGCCGGCCAGTCGCAGCGGCCCGAACGTCTCCCCGAAGGCCAGGTGTGCCGCGACCGTGCCGGTGACGGGCACCAGCAGCGAAAACGGTGCCACCAGGCTGGCCTTGTATTCGCGCAGCAGCATGCCCCAGATGCCGAAGGCCACCAGGGTGGACAGGCAGACGATGTAGAGCAGCGACAGGCCGGCGGTCCAGGAGAAGCCGGTCAGCGCCGCCCCCACCCGTTCCGGCCCCTCCACTATCAAGGACAGGGCGAAGGCCGGCAGTGGCGGGATGGTGGACAGCCAGACCATCAGCGGGAAGGTGGGCGTGGGCGGCAGACGGCGGGTCAGGACATTGCCCGTGGCCCAGCTTGCCGCTGCCAGCAAGGTCAGGATGAAGCCGGTCCAGGTGACGTCCAGCCCCACCGTGCTGCCCGTCACCACGAGACCCAGGGCCGCCACCCCAGCGCCGGCCAACTGCTGCGCCTTGGGCCGCTCACCCAGCATCAAGGCGGCGATCAGCATGGTCAGGAAGGCCTGGCATTGCAGGACGATGGAGGCCAGGCCCGGCGCCATGCCCTGATCCAGCCCCATGAACAGGAAGATGTAATGGCCGGTGAACAGGAAGGTGGACACCAGGGCCAGCTGCCTGAACCCGATGCCCTTGGGCCGGGGCACGAACAGTACCGGCAAGGCCGCCAGGGTGAAGCGCAGGGCGGTCAGCAGAATGGGCGGAAAGCCGGTCAGGGCCATCTTGATGACGACGAAATTGGCCCCCCAGATTACGGCGACGAGAAAGGCGAGGGCGATATGAACGGGGCGCATGGGGAAATGTCCGAGAAGCGAAGGGCTTGATCGGAACATGGCAACAATGCTGACGCAATTGCCAACATGTGCTCATGACAATGCGCCGCTGCTTGGGGGTTGCCGCCGCCCGTGCCGCCGGGCACTCTGACACCCGACAGGCGGGCAGGCCCGCCGCAACGGGAGACACCGAGAATGGACGCCATCGCCGCCACGAACTGGCAGGACCGCGCCGCCCGGCTGCAATTCCGCACCCAGGCCTTCATCGACGGTGCCTATGTGCCCGCGGCCAGCGGCAAGACATTCGACAATATCAGCCCGCGCGACGGCAAGGTCCTGACCCGCATCGCCGAATGCGATGTGGAGGATGTGAACCGCGCGGTGGCCGCTGCGCGCCGCACCTTCGAGTCCGGCGTGTGGCGCGACACCCATCCGCGCCGGCGCAAATCGGTGCTGCTGAAACTGGCAGCGTTGATCGAGCAGCATGCGGATGAGCTGGCGCTGCTGGAGACGCTGGACATGGGCAAGCCCATCCGCGACAGCCGTTCCATCGACGTGCCGCTGTCCGCCCGCTGCGTCCAGTATTATGCCGAGGCCATCGACAAGCTGTACGATCAGGTCGGCCCCAGCGGGCCGGACGCGATGTCGCTGATCCTGCGCGAGCCGCTGGGCGTCATCGGCGTGGTGGTGCCCTGGAACTTCCCGCTGATGATGGCGGTGTGGAAGGTGGCGCCGGCCCTGGCCACCGGTAATTCCGTCGTCTTGAAGCCGGCGGAACAGTCGCCGCTGACCGCCGTCCGCCTGGCGGAACTGGCGGTGGAAGCCGGTGTGCCGCCGGGCGTGCTGAATGTCGTGCCCGGTTTCGGGGAAACGGCGGGACAGGCCATCGGCCGCCACATGGATGTGGACATGCTGGCCTTCACCGGCTCCACCGAGGTCGGCAAGTATTTCATGCGCTATTCGGGCGAGAGCAACCTGAAGCGCGTGTCGCTGGAATGCGGCGGCAAGACCCCGCATATCATCATGCCCGACGCCGCCGACCTGGAGAAGGCGGCCGCCAATGCCGCCGGCGGCATCTTCTTCAATCAGGGGGAGGTGTGCAACGCCGGCTCCCGCCTGCTGGTGCATGAGAGCATCAAGGATGAATTCCTGGAGCGGGTCATGCATCATGCCAAGGGCTGGATGCCGGGCGACCCGCTGGACCCCGCCACCACCATGGGCGCCATGGTCGATGCCAGGCAGCATGAGCGGGTGCTGTCCTATATCGAGAAGGGCAAGGCGGAGGGGGCGAGCCTGCGCCTGGGCGGCGGGGCGGCGCGGACGGAGACGGGCGGGTACTATATCGAGCCCACCCTGTTCGACGGCGTGGACAGTTCCATGACCATCGCGCGGGAGGAGATTTTCGGCCCCGTCCTGTCGACCATCACCTTCAAGACCACTGAAGAGGCGTTCAAGATCGCCAATGACACGATCTATGGCCTCGCCTCGGCCATCTGGACCCGCGACATCTCCGTCGCCATGAAGGCGGCGCGTGCCATCAAGGCGGGATCGGTCTGGATCAACTGTTTCGATGCCGGCGACATCACCACCCCCTTCGGCGGTTTCAAGCAGTCCGGCTTCGGCCGGGACAAGAGCCTGCATGCCCTGGAGAAGTACACGGACTTGAAAAGCGTGTGGATCGACCTTTCTTAAGGGGGGAGGGACCCAATGTGGGTTGAACCGCCGCCCATTTCCCGCTAGGTCAGAGAATGCAGAATATCCTAACCAGGAGTGCCGCCTTGCTCGTCAACCCGATCCGTCTTGAGGACGAAAAGCCGGAGTCCGATGCCCAGGAGGATAAGGCCAAGACCCCGCCCTCCATCGCGCAGAACCTGTTCAAGGCCCGCACCATCCTGCTGTTCGGCGAGATCAACCAGAAGGTGGCGCAGGCCGTGACGGCCCAGCTGCTGGGTCTGGCCGCCGAGAATGACGAGCCGATCAAGATCGTCATCAACTCGCCGGGCGGCCATGTCGAATCCGGCGATACGATCCATGACATGATCCGCTTCGTGAAGCCGCGCGTGCTGATCCTGGGCACGGGCTGGGTGGCGTCGGCCGGCGCGCATATCTTCCTGGGCGCTGCCAAGGAAGACCGCTACTGCCTGCCCAATACCCGTTTCATGATCCACCAGCCCGCGGGCGGCGTCGGCGGTCCCGCCACCGACATCGCCATCGAGGCCAAGGAGATCATCAAGATGCGCAAGCGCATCAACGAGGAGATCGCGCGCGAGACCGGCCAGCCGGTGGAACGCGTGGCCGTGGACACTGACCGGAATTTCTGGATGTCGGCGGAAGAAGCCAAGGCCTACGGCATCGTCAGCCACATCATCGACAGCGCCGAAGCGTTCACGTAAGCGCTTTGCGTGCGGGTCGAGTTGGAGGGGCCGGTTCGTCGTGACCGGCCCTTTTTACAGGCGGGCTTGGGCAACGCGGTCAGTCACACTCGCCCACCTTCTTCTCCAGCTCGTCCAGGCGGCGCGCCATGGTGCGGATATTGTCGATCAGCAGCTGCACCAGCTGGCGCAGCAGCGGGTCGGCACCGTACAGCCCCTCGCGCAACACGCTGGCCGGCATGCGCATCAGCACCGATTCCGCCTCCGCACTGGCGTGTGCCATGCGCGGCTTGCGGTCGAAGATGGCCATTTCGCCGAAAATGCCCGAGGTTTCGACCCGGCCGATGATGGTGGGATGGTCAGGATCGCCGCGCCAGATGCGCACGCGGCCACTTTCCACCACATAAAGGCTGTCGCCGGGATCACCCTCCTTGAAGATCTGCTCGCCCGGTGCGAAAGTTCGGCGTTCGAAAGCGGCGGACATGGCGGCGGTGACCCTCAGCTCTGGCGGCACCCGCGATCAGCGCAGGCCAGCCAAGCTTTACGCCGATTGCTTTGCTTTTGCCACGGGCTTGACAATAGTACGACCGTTCGTATTATTTGGACCCTATGAGCAAGGGCGAACGCACACGCGCCGCAATCCTGGACCAGGCGCTGGCCATGACCAGCACGGACGGATTGACCGGCCTGACCATCGGAACGCTGGCCGACCGGCTGGGCATGTCGAAATCCGGGCTTTTCGCCCATTTCGGCAGCAAGGAACTGCTGCAGGCGGCGGTCCTGGAACGGGCGGCGGAACTTTTCGCCGACACGGTGGTGCGCCCGGCCCTGGCCGGACCGCGCGGCCTGCCGCGGGTCCTGGCTTTGTTCGAGAACTGGATCACCTGGACGATGTCCCCGGTGTTGCCCGGAGGCTGTCCCATCCAGGCGGCCTCCATCGAATTCGATGATCGCCCCGGTCCCATCCAGGACCTGATCGTCAAGCAGCAGGAAGATATGCGCCGCGTCGTCATGGGGGCGGCCCGCCGCGCCATCGAAGAAGGGCATTTGCGGGCCGATCTGGACGTGGAGCAGTTCGCGTTTGAAGGTATCTCGCTCTGTTACGGTTTCACCCAGTCCTACCGGCTTTTGAAGAATCCGAGGTCGGTGGTCTGGGCCCGCACCGCGGTTCATGGTCTGATCGATCGGGCGCGGGCGTAGGGTAAGGTTTCGGTTGCGGCATCATCGTGGCGCCCGTCCGGATGGATGGACGCCCCCATCGGGGGGAGAGTTCACATGTCTGTTTTTTTGTCGGAAAAAAGCACGATCGTTCGTAATAATCGGGGGGCTGGCAGCTGGCTGGACGGGCTGGCGGGCCTGTTCCATCCCTGGTCGCACCCGCGCCACCTTCTGGCCGAAGGGCGGCGCATGTATCTGACACCGGAACGTGCCGTGTCGCCGCCGGCCCTGCCGGAACCGGCGGGTGGTTTGGTGCTGGCGGTACCCGGCTTCAATCCGCATCTGGCCGCCCGTATCTGGGGGGCGGAGCGGGGGGAAGCGGCGCCGCTGGTCCTGCTGGTCCATGGTTGGGAAGGGCAGATCCATGACATGCTGGGCTTTGTGCAGCCGCTGCTGGATGCCGGTGCCCGTGTCGTCGCCTTCGACGCCCCGGCCCATGGCCGCAGCACCGGGGATGAGACTAACCTGCTGGAGATGGCGCGCGCCATTCGTGCGGTCGCCAGCGCCGGCGGCGGCAAACCGGCCGGCGTGATCGCCCATGGCGTGGGGGCGGCCGCCCTGACGCTGGCCATCCAGGATGGATTCGCCGCCGGCCGCGCCGTGCTGCTGGCGCCGCTGGTCGATTTGTCCCTGCCGCTGCGCCAGATCGCGCATGTGCTGCGTCTGGATCTGGAGGGTGAATATGCCCTGACCCAGATGGTGGACCGGGCGCTGGGCCGGCCGCTGGCGATCTTGCACCTGCAGGGGGATGCGGCCACACCGGCCTTGGTGCTGCATTCGGCCGATGACCGGATCATGCCGGTGGCCGACGCGCTGCAACTGGCGGCGGTGTGGCCGGGGGCGAAGGTTCGGCTGATGCAGGGGTTGGGTCATCGCCGGCTGCTGTCGGATGCCGGCATCGTCGAACATTCCGTGGCCTTCGCATTGCGGGGGGAATGATCCCTCCGCTATGGTCGGGTGATCAAACAACAAGGGTCGGGGGAGGAGAGATGAATATGGTTGTCGCGCCGATTTATGCGGGGCTGTTGGGCGTGCTGCTGCTGGTCTTGAGCTACCGCGTGTCCATGTACCGGCGACACCATGGCGTGTCGCTGGGCGATGGCGGGCACAAGGGGCTGCACACGGCCATCCGGGTACAGGGCAATTTCGTGGAATATGTGCCCACGGCCCTGATCCTGCTGATCCTGCTGGAACTGTCGGGGCGCCAGCCCTGGATCGTGCACGGGCTGGGGGCTGCCCTGTTTCTGGGCCGCGTCCTGCATGCCCAGGGCCTGACCGCCAATCCGGCGGGCAAGAGCTTTGGCCGCCTGACGGGCATCCTGCTGACCTGGTTGATGCTGCTGGTCTCTTCCGTTCTGCTGGTGCTGGGCGCCGTCGCCGGCATCTGACCCTATCCGCCGACCATCGCCGCGCAGGCCCCTGACCGGGGTTTGCGCGGCTTTTGGCGTTGGCGGATGTTCGGTCGGTTAAAAGTTCTAAAAGTCGGACTTCGGGGGAAGCCAAGCGGGGAATCGGGGTCTAGTATCGGTGAAGAACGACAACGACCGTTCGGCATCCATCCTCCGCTTACCTCCCCAGATCAGGCCGGCGCGGTCCTGACAATGACCAGACGCGCCCTGGCAGAAGGAACAGAGCCCATGTCCATCGTCGCGACCCCGACCCCCGGCCCGCTGCTGCTGACGCCCATCGACCACACGCTGATCATGATCGACTTCCAGTCGCAGATGGCGTTTGCCACCAAGAGCATCGACGCGGTGCAACTGCGCAACAATGCAGCATTGGTGGCCCATGCCGCCAAGGGCTTCGGCGTCTCCACGATCCTGACCACCGTGGCGGAGAAGAGCTTCTCCGGCCCGATGTTCAGCGAGATCACCGAGGCGTTCCCCGGCCAGCCCTTGCTGGACCGCACCTCCATGAATACCTGGGAGGATGCCGGTGTGATCAAGGAAGTGAACGCCATCGGCAAGGACCGGCTGGTGTTCTGCGGCCTGTGGACATCGGTCTGCATCGTCGGCCCCACCCTGTCGGCCCTGGCCCAGGGTTATGAGGTCTATATCATCACCGACGCTTGTGGCGACGTCTCGGACGAGGCGCATGAGCGGGCCGTGGAGCGCATGGTTCAGGCCGGTGTGCGCCCGATGACCGCGCTGCAATACATGCTGGAATTGCAGCGCGACTGGGCGCGGGGCGAAACCTACGACCTGACCACCGGCATCGCCAAGAAGTTCGGCGGCGCCTATGGCCTGGGCATCATCTATGCCAAGACCATGTTCGGCGCGTCTGAAGGGCATTGAGCATCCGACGGGGGTGCGCCAGCCGGTGCACCCCCTCCTGCCCGTTGCATCTCCGGAGGATCCGCCCATGAAGCCCTATCTCCTGTCGCTGGGCGTCGGCCTGCTGGTCGGCGTTATCTACAGCCTGCTGAATGTGCGCTCCCCGGCCCCGCCGACCATCGCCCTGATCGGGTTGCTGGGCATCCTGCTGGGCGAACAGATCGTGCCGCTGGCCAAGCGGCTTTATGCCGGAGAGCCGGTGACCGCTTACCTGCGGGAGGATTGCGCCAAGCATGTCATGGGCCGCCTGCCGGGTGGCGAGGGGCGGGATGCATGAAGGACCTGACCCGCCGTGGGACGCTGGCTGGTGCCGCGTCACTGTTCATGACACCCTTTCTGGCCGATCCGGGGAAAGCCGCCATGCCGACGACCGATCTGATCCTGACCAACGCCAAGGTCACCACCCTGGACCGCGCCAATCCGCAGGCCCAGGCGGTCGCCATCCGCGACGGCCGCATCCTGGCCGTGGGTGCTGAGGCCGAGGTGCGGGCCGCGGCCGGCGCTGACGCCAGGATCATCGATGCCAAGGGACGGCGCGTCGTTCCCGGCCTGATCGACAGCCATATGCACATCATCCGCGGCGGCCTGAATTACAACATGGAGCTGCGCTGGGACGGGGTGCCGTCGCTGGCCGACGCCATGGCCATGCTGAAACGCCAAGCCCAGGTGACACCGCCGCCGCAATGGGTGCGCGTCGTCGGTGGCTTCACCGAACATCAGTTCGCCGAAAAGCGCCTGCCGACCCTGGACGAGCTGAACGCGGCCGCACCGGATACGCCGGTCTTCATCCTGCATCTCTATGACCGCGCCCTGCTGAACCGGGCGGCGCTGCAGGCGGTAGGTTACACGCGCGACACGCCCAACCCGCCGGGGGGCGAGATCCAGCGTGACGCCAATGGCGAGCCGACGGGCCTGCTGCTGGCCAAGCCCAACGCCACCATCCTTTATTCGACCCTGGCCAAGGGGCCGAAACTGGCACCTGAATATCAGGTGAACTCCACCCGGCATTTCATGGCCGAGATGAACCGGCTGGGCGTGACCGGGGTCATCGATGCCGGCGGCGGCTTTCAGAACTATCCCGAGGATTACCAGATCATCGAGAAGCTGCACGCCGACGGCGAACTGACGCTGCGCATTTCCTACAACCTGTTCACGCAGAAGCCCAAGCAGGAGCTGGCGGATTTTGCCGGTTGGGCCAAGCAGGTTAAGCCCGGCCAGGGCGACGATACCTATCGCCATAATGGCGCCGGCGAGATGCTGGTCTATTCCGCCGCCGATTTCGAGGATTTCCGGGTCGAACGGCCGGAGATGCCGCCCAATATGGAGGGTGACCTGGAGCCGGTGGTGCGCCTGCTGGTGGAGAACCGCTGGCCCTGGCGCCTGCACGCCACCTATAACGAGACCATCACCCGCGCCCTGGACGTGTTCGAGAAGGTGAACCGCGATGTGCCGTTCAACGGACTGCACTGGTTCTTCGACCATGCGGAGACCATCGACCAGCGCAATATCGACCGGATCGCCGCATTGGGCGGCGGTATCGCCGTCCAGCATCGCATGACCTATCAGGGCGAGTATTTCGTCGAGCGCTATGGTGCCAAGGCCGCGGAGATGACGCCGCCGATTTCGAAGATGTTGGCGGCGGGCCTTCCGGTGGGTGCGGGGACCGATGCCACCCGCGTGGCCAGCTACAATCCCTGGGTCTCGCTGTCCTGGCTGGTCAGCGGCAAGAGTGTTGGCGGCACCAGCCTGTATCCGCCCGCCAACCGGCTGGACCGGGAAAGCGCCCTGCGCCTGTGGACGGAGGCCAATACCTGGTTCTCCAACGAGCAGGGCAAGAAGGGGCAAGTGAAGGCGGGACAACTGGCCGACCTGATCATGCTGTCCGATGATTATTTCAGTGTCCCGGAAAGCGACATCCCGCACATCACGTCCGTCCTGACCCTGCTGGGCGGCAAGGTGGTGCATGGGTCGGGCGATTACGCGCCGCTGGCGCCGGCCCTGCCCAAGCCCATGCCCGACTGGTCGCCGGTGCGCACCTTTGGCGGCTATTGGCAGCCGGCGCGCGACAAGGACGGCAAGCTGCTGAAGATGGGGTCGCTGTGCGGCTGCGCGTCGTCCTGCGCCGTGCATGGGCATGACCATGCCGCGGCCTATGCCAGCCCGGCGCCGGCGTCGGACGAGGCCGGATTCTGGGGTGCGTTCGGCTGCGGCTGCTGGGCGGTGTGATTCATTCTCTCCCCGTCATCCCGGCGACAAGCCGGGACCCAGGGGCCAAGCGCCCGACCTTTTCGCTGCGTTGCGATGCTGCCGATAGTTTTGTTCCTGTGGCCCCTGGGTCCCGGCTTGTCGCCGGGATGACGGAAGAGGGGGCGATTGAAATAGCGAAAGCCCGCCCATGCGCGATACACCCGCCGCCATCGCTGCCCTGCTGGATGCGCCCGCAATCAATCTGGCGGGCCGCACCCTGCTCACCCTGCCCTTCTGGACCAGCGGCATCGCCAAGCTGCTGGACCTGGATGCAGCCTTGGGCGAGGCGGCGCATTTCGGGCTGGAGCCGGCCTGGCTGACGGTTGTCGCCACGCTGGCCGTGCAGTTGAGCGGGTCGGCGGCGATCATCGTGGGGCGCTTCGCCTGGTTGGGGGCCGGCGCGCTGGGCGTGTTCACGGCCATCGCCACCCTGATCGCGCATCCGTTCTGGACCGTCGCCGATCCCATGGCGCGGTTCCATGAGCGCAATACCTTCCTGGAACATGCAGGCCTGATCGGCGGGCTGGTGCTAGCCGCCATCCTGGCCCATCGGCGGGAGCGGCGCTGATGGCCGAGGTAACGAGCAACAGTCCCTTGAGACTGCCCCTGTTCCGGGCACTGTGGATCGCCACCATCGTGTCGAATGTCGGCACCTGGATGCATGATGCCGGAGCCGGCTGGCTGATGACCAGCCTGTCGGAGGAACCGATCATGGTGGCGCTGGTCCAGGCGGCCACCACCCTGCCCATGTTCCTGTTCGCCCTGCCGGGCGGGGCGCTGGCCGATATCGTGGACCGGCGGCGCCTGCTGCTGCTGGCACAGCTCTGGGCCCTGGTCTGCGCCGGGCTGCTGGCGCTGGCCACGTTCCAGGGGCTGACGGGTCCAGGGTTGCTGCTGGCGCTGACCTTCGCCCTGGCGGTGGGGGCGGCCTTGTCGGCGCCGGCCTTCCAGGCCATCGTGCCGGAACTGGTGCCCCGGCAGAGCCTGCCCGATGCGGTGGCGCTGAACAGCCTGGGCATCAATATCTCCCGCGCCATCGGGCCGGCGCTGGGCGGCTTCATCATCGCCGCGGCCGGGCCGGCGGCGGTGTTCGCGCTGAATGCAGTATCGGTGCTGGGTGTGTGGATCGTGCTGTTCGCCTGGAAGCGGCAGGCGGCCCCCACCACCCTGCCGGCAGAACATTTCACGGGGGCGCTGCGGGCCGGGGCGCGCTATGTCCGCCATTCGCCGGCGCTGCGTACCGTCCTGATCCGGTCGGTCGGGTTCTTCATCTTCGCGTCCGCCCTGTGGGCCTTCATCCCCATCATCGCAAGGCGCGAGCTGGGGCTGGGGGCGGCGGAGTACGGGGCGCTGCTGGGCAGCATGGGGGCCGGCGCCATCGTGGGGGCCGTGCTGCTGCCCCATACCCGACGGCATCTGTCGGCCAACGCCCTGACGGTATTGGGCAGCCTCCTGTTCGCGCTGGTCTGCGTGGGCATGGCCTTTGCCCACACTTTCGTGCAGGCGGCATCGGCGATGGCGTTCGCCGGCATGGGCTGGATCACCATGCTGTCCAGCTTCAATGTGGCCGCCCAGATGGCCGCCCCTTCCTGGGTCAAAGCCCGCGCCCTGGCCATCAATCTGCTGGTCTTCCAGGGATCGATGGCGGCGGGAAGCGCCGGTTGGGGCTGGGCGGCGGGGCATCTGGGCATTGCGCAGACGCTGCTGCTGGCGGCTTGCGGCATGGTCCTGGCCCTGGGACTGGCATTGCGCTGGCCCATCAAGGGGGAGATGGCGGGCAATATCGCGCCCTCGTCCCACTGGCCGGCGCCCATCGTGGCGGTGGACAGCCCCACCGACCGCGGGCCGGTGATGATCACCGTCGAATACCGGGTCGATCCGGCCCGTGTGACGGAATTCACCCACGCCATCCAGGGCCTGCGCCGCACCCGGCACCGCGACGGGGCCATCGCCTGGGGTCTGTATGAGGATGCGGCCCAGCCGGGGCTGATGGTGGAAAGCTTCGTGCTGGAAAGCTGGCTGGAGCATCTGCGCCAGCATGAGCGCACCACCCATGCCGACCGCGAGAACCAGGAGGCGGTGCGCGCCTTCCATCTGGGGCCGGAACCACCGCTGGTCCGCCACCTGATCGCGCCGTGACATTATGGCGCCAGGGACAGCAGCCGGACGGGGTGGATGTCATAGACATTGTCCTGCCAGCCGCGCACCGACGGCGCCACCATGTGCAGGGAACTGCCATGGGCCAGCGGGATGACCAGCCGGCTTTCCAGGATCACCTTCTCCACCCCCCGCAATTCGGCCTGCTGGCCCGCCGGATCGGTGCTGGTCACCGTGAAGTCGGGCGGCAGGAAGGGCGCCAGGGCGTAGAAGGGCGAATAACTTATCCAGGTATTGTAGACAAAGCCCTTATAGTCGCCCTGGGCCAGCCTGGTGCTGACGATGCGGGCCTCCACGCCGACCAGATCGGTCTCCACGCCCAGCACCTGTTTCCACTGTGCGGCGATGGCCACCACACGGCGGCGCACGGCCTCCACGCCCGCGAACAGGATCTCCACGCGCGGCGGCGGCCGGTCGGGGCCAAAGCCGGCGCGGGCCAGGGCCGCGCGTGCCGCCTGCCGCCTTGCCTCGCCCGTGGGGGCGGTTGACGGCGGGGGGGGCGAAGACCAGAGGCCGGGTGGCACCAGACCATAGGCCGGCACGGCACGACCCTGGGAGGTGGCGGTCAGCTGCTCGCGGTCCAGCGCCAGTTCCAAGGCCTGCAGGAAGGCCGGATTGTCATGCCAGGCGGACCCATCAGGGTTGGCGATCATGGCCGACAGGGCGGTCCAAGGATGGATGCGCAGCGCATCGGGCCGGTTTTCCCGCGCCCAGTCGACCAGGGGGGGCGGCACCGCACTGGTCACGTCCAGGCCGCCGGTGCGGAACAGGTTCATCTCCAGTTCCGCTTGCTCCGCCACCCGCATCTCCACCCGCGCCAGGGCGACGCTCGCCCGGCCATGGTACGTGTCGGCGCGTTCCAGAACGTAGCGTTCCTGCAGCCGGTGGTCGACCAGCCGGAAGGCGCCGTTGCACATCAGGTTGCCGGCATTTGCAACGTCCGCCCCCTTGGCGTCCAGCGTCGGGCCATGCACGGGCAGGGTGATGCGGTGGGCCAGGATCATATCCAGGTCTGGCACGGGCCGTGCCAAGCGCACCACCAGCGTGTGGAGGCCCGCCGCCTGTATCCCCAGCCGGTCGGGCGCCAACAGGCCGCGCCGGATGGCGGCGGCATTCTCCACCCCGTCCAGCAGGTCGGCAATGCCCGAACGGGTGGCGGGATCGACGGCCCGGCGCCAGCCACGCACGAAATCGGCGGCGGTCACCGCATCGCCGTTCCACCAGCGGGCCTGCCTGCGCAGATGGAAGACCCAGGTCAGTCCGTCGGCCGACCGGTCCCAGCGTTCGGCCACGCCCGGCACGGTGCGGCCGGCCGCGTCGCGGGTCATCAGCCCCTCGCACAGATCCAGCAGCAGGCGGGCGGCGCCGATGGCCAGCCCGCGATGCGGGTCCAGCGTTTCCGGTTCCGGTCCGATGCCGATGCGCAAGGTATCGGCGGCCAGGACGGACGGGGTGGTGAGCAGTAGGGCCAGCAGGGCAAGTGCGCGCATCAGGTGCCCGTGGGCAGGGTCAGGGCGCAGGCGCGGACCAGGGGATTGAGGCTGAAACTGTCACCCTCGCGGTCCAGCACCGATTTGCCCCAAAGACCGGACAGGCCGCCGCGCGGGCGCTGTGTTCCGGCTTCCTCCAGCGCGCAGGCCGCCTGATCGACCGTGAACTCGCCGGGCAGGGAGGCCAGCACCTTCAGCGCGCCGCGCTCCGTTTGTGACAACAGGCCCAGGGCCCAGCCCATGGCGGCATCCAGAGCGCGGTGGCGGGCGGGGCCGGGGCGTCGCATGCCGGGCAGGGCCCGCATCGGGTCGCGGCTCGCTTCCGCCGTGGCGCGCAGGCCCAGAAGGCTGGCGGCCCGCGCCCCGATCTCCACCCCCAGCGGCACGCCGCCCAGATGGTGGCAGATGCTGACGATGGCGGGATCGGTATCGGCCGTGATCTCCAGCCCGGCGGCGTTGGCGGCCTCCAGGAACAGGTTGGTGGCGGGGCTGGCGGTGCCGTCGCCGGCCAAGGCCAGGGGCGACAGGCGCACGCACCAGGGCCGCAGCCTCCGGTGGGCCAGGTGGGAAGTGACCAGCAGCCCCAACCCCGCATGCTCCTCCATCAGCCGGCGCACCAGATCCTGGGCCGCCTCGCCCAGCAGTTCGGCCCCGTCCAGCAGCAGCAGGCAGTGCCGGCCCTGCAAGGCGGTGGCGAGGGCTGCGGGGTTCTCCAGCCCCAGGACGGTGGCGATGCGGGTGGCCAGGGTGCCGGCATCGGGCAGGCTGCTGCCGGTCAAGGGGACCAGCCATTGTCCGTCGGGAAAGTCGCCCGACAAGGCCTGGGCGGCGGCGCAGGCCAGCCGCGACTTGCCTGTACCCGACAGGCCGGTGATCACCAGCAGCCGGTCGCGGCGCATCAGCTTCACGACATTGGCCAGTTCCACCGCCCGGCCCGACAGGCCGGTCAGGGTGTGCGGGATATTGCCGATGACGGGTGCGGCGGGCATGGCCAGGCGATAGCCGCGGCCATGGACGGTCTGGATCACCGATCCGTCCGTGTCGCCGATGGCGGTACGCAGGCCGGATATCTGTACCGCGACATTGGCGGGATCGACGATCTGGCCGGGCCATACCCGGTCCAGCAGTTGGGCCGCCGACACCTCGTGCCCCGCCCGTTCCGCCAGCGCCATCAGCAGCGCTGCGGCCCGGCGGCCCAACGGCACGGGCACGCCGCCCCGGCTGGTCAGCCGGCCGCTGCCCCGGTTGAACCGGTAGGCGCCCACCGCCAGTTCCAGCGGTGTGGCGCCGTGTCCGAGATGAAAGGCATCCGACGGCATGCTTGGGGCTCAACCTGTGACGGGCCGGTCTTGCCGCATTGCGGCAAGACCGGATATTAACCGCGATTTCCGCCGCAATGACAGGGGCTTTTGGATGCGACTTTGGTGCGGGTCGGTGCACCTACTGCCGTGCGAATGCCAGCAGGTCGGCGTTCAGCCTTTCCTTGTGCGTGTCGGTGACGCCGTGCGGTCCGCCTTCATACACTTTCAGTTCCGCATGCGGCACCAGACGGGCCACGGCGCGGCCGGCGGCATCGATGGGCACGATCTGATCGGCATCGCCATGGATGACCAGGGTGCGCAAGCCTTCGAACGATTTCAGGTCTGCGGTGAAGTCGGTTTCGGAGAAGGCCTTGATACAGTCATAGGTGGCCTTGTGGCTGGCCATCATGCCCTGCATCCAGAAACTGTCGATCATGCCCTGCGACGGCTTGGCACCGGGCAAGTTGAAGCCGAAGAACGGGCCGGACGCGATGTCCCGGTACAGCTGCGACCGGTCGGCCAGGCTGCCGGCGCGGATGCCGTCAAAAACCTCCATCGGCAGGCCGCCGGGATTGGCCTCTGTCTTCAGCATCTGCGGCGGCACCGCACCCACCAGCACGATGCCCCCGACCCGCGCCGTGCCATGGCGGGCGACATAGCGCGTGACCTCGCCCCCGCCGGTGGAGAAGCCGACCAGGATCGCGTCCTTCAGGTCCAGCGCCTCCATCAACTGCGCCAGATCGTCGGCATAGGTGTCCATGTCATGGCCATGCCAGGGCTGGCTGGACCGGCCATGGCCGCGGCGGTCATGGGCGATGGCGCGCAGGCCGTTGCTGGCCAGATGCAGCATCTGGTTTTCCCAGCTGTCGGCATTCAAGGGCCAGCCATGGCTGAACAAAACGGGCCGCCCCGCGCCCCAATCCTTGTAATAGATCTGCGTGCCGTCATCGGTGATGATCGTGCCCATGGGATATCTCCGGATCTGTGCTGGATGCTGTGCCGTTCCTGTGCCCGGGATCGGACGGGTCGGCTGGCAAAGTATTCCCCTGGAAACCGGTCTTGGGGTGTTAAAAGACCTAAAATCCTTTCAAGCGTGCGCCCCGGCCAGCACATCATGCGGCCAGGGAGCGGTCGCGCTGGTGATTTGACTTTTCGCCGTCTGCTATAACGGGTCGGATACCAGCGGCGACATCGATTGGACCATGCGCGTGCCTTCCCCGGTTACATTCACCCTTGATCTGCTTCACCGCCGCCTGCTGCTGGGGGATGCTCCGGTCGCATTGGGCGACCGCGCCTTCGACCTGCTGGCCGTGCTGGCCGAGGCGGGGGGCGAGGCGGTGACAGCGCAGACGCTGATTGCGCGTGTCTGGCCGGGCGTCACGGTCAGCCCCGGTAATCTGCGCGTCCAGGTGCGCGCCCTGCGCCGCGCGCTGGGTGACGGGGCGGTAGAGAATGTGCCGGGGGTGGGGTACCGCCTGCTTCTGTCCCTGGCGGGCCAGGGACCGGCGATGGCCGGGCTGGCTGCCGATACGCTGCTGGGCCGCACGGAGGAGTTGGACCGGCTGGTGTCGATGTTGTCACGCGCACGGCTGATCACCATCCTGGGGCCGGGCGGGGTGGGCAAGACCAGCCTGGCGCTGGTCGGGGCCGCCCGGATGCAGGCAATGGGCGGTGTGCATGTGGAACTGGCGCCCGTGACGCAGGGCCACCTGCTGCCCGTCGTCACGGCGGCTGCCCTGTCGCTGCGTCTTGTGGGGACGGATGTGAAGGGCGCCCTTCTGCGGACCCTGGCCGAACGACCCACCTTGCTGCTGCTGGACAATGCCGAACATCTGCTGGACGAGGTGGCGGCCTTTGCCGAGGAGTTGCTGGGTCACTGCCCCGACCTGCACATCCTGGTGACCAGCCGGGAGCCGTTGGGGCTGGCGGGGGAGCAGTTGCTGCATCTCTGCCCCTTGGAATGCCCGCCGGAGGGGGAGATGGCGGCCGATGCCATCCGCGCCTATCCGGCGGTGCGTCTGGTCCTGCGCGAACATGCCAGGGCAGGGTGGCCCGCCCCCACGGATGACCAGATGCCGGCCCTGGCGCGGCTGTGCCGACACCTTGACGGGCTGCCGCTGGCCCTGCTGCTGCTGGCGGCCTGGATGCGGGACTGTCCGGTGACGGAGGTGGAGCGGGTGCTGTCCGGTCGTTTCCAGGACCTGCCCTTGCCGGCGGAGGCGGGATCGCGGCATGACAACCTGCACCATATGCTGCGCTGGAGCGTTGAGGCGCTGAGCCCGGATGAACGGCTGTTGCTGGGCCGGCTGGCTGTCTTTGCGGGGTCCTGGCCGGTGGAGGCAGCGGTGGCGGTCTGCGGGGCCCCGCCGCTGGAGCCGGCTTCGGTACCGGGGCTGGTGGCGGGGCTGGTGGCGCGGTCGCTGATCGCCGGACCCATCCAGACGCGGCAGCAAGGCTTGCGCCTGCTGGAAACCATCCGCCATCATGTCATCGCCGTTGATCCAGGCCTGGTAGAGCGAGAGGGCCTGCGGCACCGGCTGTGCGCGTGGCTGTCGGCGCATCTGCGTCAGCAGATGCATGAGCGGGGGCAAAGCGGCTTCCAGGCGCCGGGGATGCTGGCCGATATTGCCGATATCCGCGCCATGCTGAACTGGGCGCTGGACGGTGGCGATGTGGTGGCGGGGCAGATCCTGGCGCTGGACAGCTATCGCCATTGGAACCAGTCCGGTCCCTTTGTGGAGATTGCCGATTTCCTGACGCGGGCCTGGGCCCTGTGCGGGCCGGGGACGCCGGCCGTGATCCGCGCCCTGCTGGGGCTGTTGCTGCATGGTGAGGGGTTGACGGTGCGGCTGCCCCTGCATGCCGACCGCCCCCGCTACGCGCAAGAGGAGCTTGAAGCCGCCGTTGCGACCCTGCGTGACACGGATGTGCCACCGGTCTGGGCCATTGACGGCCTGATGTCCGCCGGGTTCATCCGTCGTTACATGGGGGACCAGCGGGCATGTCTGGCGCTGTGGGAAGAGGCCGTGGCCATCGCTGATCGGCATGAGGTGCCGGCCGACATGGTGCGGCATCGCTCCCTGTTGGGCTGGATGCGGGCGGAACTGGGGGAGATGGAGCAGGCGCGGGTGGAATTCGCCCGCGCCCTTGCTGCGGGCGAACGGCACGGTTTGCCCCGCAATCTGACGCTGATGCGGCTGGCTGATGCCGAATTCAATGATGGCCAGATCGACCGCGCCATTGCGGTGACGGAACAGGCGCTGGCGTCCGGAGAGTCCATGACGCCACCCCTGCACCAGACAATGCGGGCCAACCTGGCCTCCTATCTGCTGCTGCAGGGGCGGGTCATGGAAGCCGTGTCCCAGGCTTTGCAGGCCCTGAACATCATGATCAAGATCGACTACAACCACGCCCAGCCCTGGGCCCTGGAGCGCGGGGCACTGGTGGCGCTGCGATTGGGGCGGCCGGAACTGGCGCTGTCGCTGGCTTGGGTGGCGCAACGGCTGCTGGATGCGGGGCAGATTCGCCGGGCGGCAGCGGAACGGGAAATCCATGCCCAGCTGTCCATCGGTCTGGCCGGCACGAACCAGCCCGAACAGCAAATGGAACTGACCGACGCCCTGCTGAACCTGCGTGCCTTCTATGAAGAGGTGCTGGCCGCAGAGGCCACCCGCCGATAACGCCGCCCTGCCATGGCCGTTCCGGGTGGCCCCCGTTCTTGCATTGGCGGGGCGTCGGCATTAGCTTCCGGCCGCATCGGGGAGCCGTCCCGGTGACGGCTGCTCGCCCCCATCCAACAACAGGAACGGGTTCGCGGGATGAAGTCCGCCGTCATCGTCTTCCCCGGTTCCAACTGCGACCGCGATATCGCGGTGGCCTTGGAACAGGCTTCCGGCAAGAAGCCCCACATGGCATTCCACAAGGACACGGAGCTGCCGGACGTCGACGTCATCGCCGTCCCCGGCGGCTTCTCCTATGGCGACTATCTGCGCTGTGGCGCCATGGCCGCCCATTCGCCGATCATGAAGGTCGTCAAGGAACGTGCCGCCAAGGGCGTGCGCGTCGTCGGCATCTGCAACGGCTTCCAGATCATCACGGAAGCGGGCCTGCTGCCGGGTGCTTTGATCCGCAACAAGACGCTGAAATATGTCTGCCGCACCGTCGGCCTGCGCGTCGAAACGACGGACAGCGACTTTACGGCCAAATATGCCCAGGGCCAGGTTATCGGCATTCCGGTCGGCCATGGCGAGGGCAATTACGTCGCCGACGACGAGACGCTGAAGCGTCTGGAAGGCGAAGGGCTGGTGGCCTTCCGCTACACCGCTCTGGCCGGGCAGAGCGCCGATCAGGCGAACCCCAACGGCGCCACCAACGACATTGCCGGCATCTTCAATGCACAGCGCAATGTGTTGGGCATGATGCCGCATCCGGAGCGCGCCTTCGATCCGCTGCACGGCAACACCGATGGCCGTGCCTTCTTCGATAGTCTGGTGGAGACCCTGTCGTGAGCGCCCGCAAGGAACCCGTTGTCAACGAGCAGCTTGCCGCCGAACATGGCATCAAGGCCGACGAATATGTCCGCCTGCTGGAGATCGTGGGCCGCAAGCCGACCTTTACCGAGCTGGGCATCTATTCCGTGATGTGGTCGGAGCATTGCTCCTACAAATCGTCGCGTGTCTGGCTGAAGAAGTTCCCGACCACGGCCCCCTGGGTCATCTGTGGTCCGGGCGAGAATGCCGGTGTCATCGATATCGGTGACAATCAGGCCGCCATCTTCAAGATGGAAAGCCATAACCACCCATCCTATATCGAGCCCTTCCAGGGTGCGGCGACGGGCGTGGGCGGCATCCTGCGCGACGTGTTCACCATGGGTGCGCGTCCCATCGCCAACCTGAATGCGCTCCGCTTTGGCGAGCCGGGCCACCCCAAGACTCGTCAGCTTGTCGCGGGCGTGGTGTCGGGTATCGGCCATTACGGCAATTGCGTCGGCGTGCCCACGGTGGGCGGTGAGACCAATTTCCACAAGGCCTATAACGGCAATTGCCTGGTCAATGCCATGACCGTCGGCATCGCCGATCAGGACAAGATTTTCTATTCCAAGGCGGCGGGCATCGGTAACCCTGTGGTCTATGTCGGGTCCAAGACGGGCCGCGACGGCATCCATGGCGCCACCATGTCGTCGGCGGAGTTTACCGAGGATAGCGAGGCCAAGCGCCCCACGGTGCAGGTCGGCGATCCGTTCACGGAAAAGCTGCTGATCGAGGCCTGCCTGGAGCTGATGAACACCGACGCCATCCAGTCCATTCAGGACATGGGTGCCGCCGGCCTGACCTCCTCCTCCGTCGAGATGGCCGGCAAGGGCGGTCTGGGCATCGAGCTGCATCTGGAAAAGGTGCCGCAGCGTGAGACGGGCATGACGCCCTATGAGATCATGCTGTCGGAAAGCCAGGAACGCATGCTGATGATCCTGAAGCCCGGTTCCGAAGACGTGGCGCGCGCCATCTTCGAGAAGTGGGAACTGGATTTCGCGGTGATCGGCCATCTGACCGATACGGGCCATTTCGTCCTGAAGATGAATGGCGAGACCTATTGCGATCTGGAACTGGCCCCGCTGTTCGACGCGGCCCCGCTGTACCATCGCCCAACCGAAGAGACGCCGGCCCAGCCGCCGCTCGACTTGGACGAGGAAGAACTGTGGCCGGAAGATCTGTCGCTGGGCGACATCCTGACCAAGCTGGTCTCCTGCCCCGATCTGGCGTCCAAGCGCTGGATCTGGCAGCAGTACGATAGCCAGGTGGGGGCGGATACCCGCTTCCTGTCGGGTCAGGCCGATGCGGCGGTGGTGCGCGTGCATGGCACCAACAAGGCGCTGGCCATGTCGTCCGACGTGACCCCGCGCTATTGCTTCGCCGACCCGGTACAGGGGGGCCGTCAGGCGGTGGCCGAAAGCTATCGCAACGTGTCGGCTGTCGGTGCCCTGCCGCTGGCCATCACCGACAACATGAATTTCGGCAATCCCGAAAAGCCCCGGATCATGGGGCAGTTCGCCGGCTGCGTCGAAGGCATGGCCGAGGCCTGCCGCGTGCTGGATTACCCGGTCGTGTCGGGCAATGTCTCGCTCTATAACGAGACCAACGGCGTGGGTATCCTGCCGACCCCGACAGTGGGCGGCGTGGGCCTGCTGGCCGATGGTCACAAGGCGGTCGGCCTGGGCTTCAAGGGCGACGGCGACGTCATCCTGCTGGTGGGGGAGACCGAAGGTCACCTGGGCCAGAGCCTGTATCTGCGCGAGATTCTGGGACTGGAGGAAGGTCCGGCCCCTTCGGTCGATCTGGAAACGGAGAAGCGCCACGGCACATTTGTGCGCAGCCTGATCCAGGCCGGGCTGGTCACGGCGTCGCATGACGTCTCGGACGGCGGCTTGCAGGTGGCTTTGGCCGAAATGGCCATGGCCGGCAACAAGGGTGCGGACCTGTCCGGCCTGGATGGCTGGCATGTGTCGGAGCTGTTCGGCGAGGATCAGGGCCGGTACGTCCTGACGGTCAAGGCAGGCGATGCTGAGACCGTCGAGGCCAAGGCGAACGAGGCCGGTGTGCCCCTGACCCGCATCGGCACCGTGGGTGGCGACGCCCTGGTGGGTGCCGGTGGCGTTGTGATCACGGTCGCGGCCCTGGTGGAAGCGAACGAGGCTTGGCTGCCGGCCTATATGAATGGCAAGGTGGGGTAAGGTTTATCCACCGAACTGCTTCCCCCTTGATGAGCGGGGGTCCAGGGGCCGCTTGAACCACGCTTCGGCGCTGATGGCCCCTGGACCCCCGCTCATCAAGGGGAAGGCATGGGATGTTTTAATGATACGCCGTCGCCATCAAGCGGCGGCGTTGATGTATGAGGACCCGACCCATGGCGATGCACGCATCCGAGATTGAGGCCCTGCTGCGCGAGGCGTTCCCCGACGCTGTCGTCCGCATCGACGATTTGCGCGGCGATGGCGACCATTACGCGGCCTATGTCGAAAGCCCGTCCTTCAAGGGTAAGTCCCGCGTGGCCCAGCATCAGGCCGTCTATGCCGCCCTGAAGGGGCGCATGGGCAACGAACTGCATGCCCTGATGCTGAACACTGCGGCACCCAAGGATGCATGATTGCCCTGCCGAACGATCCCCCTGTTAAGAGGAACGCTTCGGCGCTATATGTCGGAATATTTACCGCGGCACCGCTGGGGTGGGCGCGCGGTCTTGGCATCAAGGAAGTGTGACAGATGGACCAGACGGTTGCCGAGCGCATCAAGCGTGACATCAGCGACAATGACGTCGTTCTTTATATGAAGGGGACGCCCGTGTTCCCGCAATGCGGCTTCTCCGCCGCCGTGGTGCAGGTGTTGAGCCACCTGGGCGTCAAGTTCAAGGGCATCGACATCCTGGTCGATCCCGCCCTGCGCCAGGGCATCAAGGAATTCACCAACTGGCCGACCATCCCCCAGCTCTATGTGAAGGGCGAGTTCGTGGGCGGCTGTGACATCATCCGCGAGATGTATGAGGCGGGTGAGCTGCAGGACCTGCTGCGCGACAAGGGCGTGGCCTTCGCCGACGCCGCCTGATCTGCGGGCTGTGCTGAAAGAGTTGAAGAAGGGCCTTCCCGTTGGGGAGGCCCTTTTTGTTTGCCGACATCTATTCATTTCAGAATTGCAAATAGTTGTATAAACAATAGTCGTTGCAATCTATTTTCTATACAGCGTGATCCGCCTGGATAATATCTCCGCATGGGGCAAGTATTTGTCGGAGTGGGATATGCGAAATATTGGAATGATGGCGATCATGGCCTTGCTGGCCGTGTCGGGTGCCGGGGCGCAGGAGGTTGAGAAGCCCGTGTCCGAACCCATCGTACAGACGGCACCGGCGGAGAATGATGGCGGCCGCCTGATCTGCAAGACGGCCAAGGAAACCGGGTCGCGCGTGAAGCGCAACAAGGTCTGCAAGACCAAGCAGGAATGGGACGACATGCGGCTGAACACCAACAAGCAGCTGGATGACTACGCCAAGCAGGCGCCGCCCAACCCGCTGCCATCGAGCTGACAGGACAAAGGGCCGCCCCGGATGGAGCGGCCCTTTTGATGTTGGCGTGATGGGTATCAGGCGCGGTTGGCCAGGACATTGTCCACGGCGACGGCACCGGCGCCATGGGCGGCCAGGACCAGGAAGCCGCCGGCCATGGCCAGGTTCTTCCAGAACATGATGGACTGGATATAGGCCATCTGCGCGTCGGCCAGCGCCCAGTAATTATGGAACAGGATGGCGGAGATCACGGAGAAGCCGGCCAGGGCCAAGGCGGCGGCACGGGTCTGGAAGCCGGCGACGATGAAGGCACCGCCCACCAGTTCCGTCAGGATGGCGGCGACCAGCAGCAGCTCTGACGGCAGGGGCAGGCCGGCGGAGCCGACATAGGCCAGGCTGCCGTCCCAGCCCGTGACCTTCGACAGGCCCGACGAGATGAAAATGGCGGCCAGCAGGACGCGGCCGACAACGGGCAGATATTTGGAATTGGCGGCGATCAGGTTGTTCATGATGAGGTTCCTTTGGCTTTTCGAGTGAGGGGCGCCGGCATCGGGCGCCGTCGTCTTGAAGCCAAAAGTACGCCCGGTGAACCTTCGCGACAATGCCCGTTCATCACGATTAATTGTCGCGAAAAATGGGACAATCCAACCACAAAAAAGGCCGCATCCTGAAGGACGCGGCCTGATCTGCTGTCGCCCGAAGGCGCCGGACCTTAGCGCGAATAGAATTCGACGACCAGATTCGGTTCCATCTGGGTCGGGTACGGGACGTCGGCCAGGTTCGGGGCGCGCAGGTAGGTGCCCTTGAAGTTGCCGGTGTCGACGGTCACGTAATCCGGGAAGTCGCGCTCGTTCGACTGGATGGATTCCATGATCAGCGCGAAATTCTTGGCTTTGGCGCGAACCTCGACCACGTCATTGTCCTTGACCTGGTAGGAGGGGATGTTGACGCGCTTGCCGTTCACGGTGATGTGGCCATGATTGATGATCTGGCGCGACGAGAACGGGGTCGGGGCGAACTTCATGCGATAGACGACGGCGTCCAGGCGGCGCTCCAGCAGCTGGATCAGGTTCTCGCCCGAGTCACCCTTGCGGCGCACGGCTTCCTGGTACAGCTTGCGGAACTGCTTCTCGCCGATATTGCCGTAATAGCCCTTCAGCTTCTGCTTGGCCATCAGCTGCAGACCGAAGTCCGACGGCTTCTTGCGGCGCTGGCCATGCTGGCCGGGGCCATATTCGCGCTTGTTGATCGGGGACTTGGAACGGCCCCACAGGTTGACGCCGAGGCGGCGGTCAATCTTGTACTTGGCTTCCTGACGCTTGCTCATAACGAACTCCGTTTTCGCCGCCCGTATCGGACGGTCCTGTTGTCCCGGTAGTTCCCTGCCCTTTGCCCGTTTGGGGTCCAAAAAGGCAAAAACAGGGACGGGGCGCCAAAGTGACCGGCGCCCGCCTTCCCAGGAATGGGGGGTGTATAGGGGATGGCGCGGAGCCTGTCAAACCCGTTGGCAGGGCGCCCGCGCAACCCAGGTCAGCACCTCAGAGGCACGCGGCCAGCGCCTTGGCGAACTGTCCGGCCGTCTCCACCGACAGGCCGGCGACATTGATGCGGCCGGACCCGGCCATGTAGACGGCATGCTCCTCGCGCAGGCGCTTCACCACATCCGGCGACAGCGGCAGCAGCGAGAACATGCCCCGCTGCTGATCCACGCGGCCCAGCACGCCGCCATGGGCGGCCAGGGCGGCGCGGATACCCAGCAGCCGGTCGCGCATATTGTCCAGTTCCAGCGTCCAGTCGGCGGCCAGCGCCGCATCGTCCATCAGCGTGGCGATGACGGCGCCGCCATGGTCGGGCGGCATCGACCAGTTGGCGCGGGCAAGGGCCAGCATGTTGGAGGAAATGCGGTCGGTGTCGGCGGCCGTTGCCGTCTGAACGAACAGGGCACCGACGCGGTCGCGATACACGCCGAAATTCTTGTCGCAGGAATAGGCCAGCACCGCCTCCGGGCAGGCATCCATGACCAGACGCACGCCGGCGGCGTCCTGCTCCATGCCCAGGCCCAGACCCTGATAGGCCAGGTCCAGGAAGGGGACGATGCCGCGGGCCGACAGGACGGCGGCGATGGCCTTCCACTGGTCCAGGTCGAAATCGGCGCCGGTCGGGTTGTGGCAGCAGCCATGCAGCAGGGCGACATCGCCGGCCTGCGCCTTGTTCAGCGCGTCCATGACGGCATCGAAGGTGATGGCCTGGGCGGCGGCGTCGAAATGCTTGTAGGTCTGGGCCTTCAGGCCGGCCGACGCCAGGACGGGCGGATGGTTGGGCCAGGTCGGCGTGCCGACCCAGACGGTGGCGCCGGGCTTGGTGGCGCCGATCAGCTCGGCACCCAGGCGCAGCGCACCGGTGCCGCCCGGCGTCTGCACGCCCGTCAGCCGGCCGGACATTTCGACATCGCCCAGCGCCAGGCGCGCCATGTGGCGGGCGAAGGCGACATTGCCTTCCGGCCCCAGATAGGACTTGCTGTCCTGGGTTTCCCACAGCTTCTTCTCGGCCGTCTTGACGGACCGCATGACGGGCGTGTGGCCGGCATCGTCGCGGAACACGCCCACGCCCAGGTCGATCTTGCCCGGACGGGGATCGTTGCGGAACATGCCGATCAGGGCCAGAAGGGCGTCGGCGGGCTGTTGGGCCAGCGGCTGGAAGAAGGACATGGAAGCCTCTGTTGAGGGGGCGGAAGACAGGGACGCACAGGATAGGCCTTCGCCTGCGCAATTACTGTGCGAAGTGGGGCGCCGGAAGCGCCGATCTGCCTTGCGCGGATGGCGCCGGGGGCGAATTATTGCGCCGGGCGACGGGTGGCCAGCCAGATGCCCGGCAGGACCAGGGCGATGCCCAGCAGGTGATAGGGCTCCAGCCGCTCCCCCAGCAGCAGGGCCGCCAGAGCTGCATTATAGAGCGGGGTCAGGTACAGCACCATCCCCGCCCGGCCGGCGCCGAACACGCTGACCAGCCTTCCATAGACCAGGTAGGAGGCCAGGCCGGGGATGATGGCCAGGAAGACCAGGGTGGCGACGGTGCGCACCGACCCGTCCGCCACCTGTCCCGCCGCCATTTCCAGTCCATAGAAGGGCAGCATGGACACCACGCCGCCGACGCAAATGCCGCAGAAGCGGGCGAACGGCGTCAGGCCCGACGCGCGGTGGCGCAGCAGCAGTGAATAGAAGGCCCAGCCATTGGCGGCCAGCACAATCCACAGATCGCCGGCCGTGAAATGCAGGTGCAGCAGCGCCGTCGGATCACCCTTGGCGATGACGGCGACGACCCCCGACAGGCTGATGGCCACGCCCAGCGCCTGCACCGCGCTGACCCTCTCCCGCCAGAACAGGCGGCCATAGAGCACGATCAGCACAGGCGCGGCGGCATAGATCAGGCTGATATTGGTGGCCGTCGTCGTCTGCCCGGCCACATAGACCGGCGCCCCGCAGATGCCCATGCCCAGCGCCCCCAGCAGCAGGAACCCGCGCCAATCGCGCCGCAATTCCGGCCAGCCGGCCACCAACTCGTTCCAGATGAAGGGTGCCAGGAACAGCAAGGCCAGCGCCCAGCGCCAGAACGCCATGGCCACGGCCGGCACCTCCCCCGCCACGAAGCGGGCCGCCAGGATGTTCGATCCGAACAGCATGGGCGACGCTGCCAGCAGCAGGAACCAGGAGAAGAGCGAGGGGCGGTGGGACATGGACGCTCGATAGGCCGGGCGGCATGGGCTTGCCAAGTGCGGGTTCAAGGCATCAGGGATACGGGATTGGTGCGCGGCCGATACCGCCGTCATTTGTCGTCCGGACAGCACTGGAAATTCAGCGGACGGTTTCCGTTAAATCATCCAGCAGTCGACCTACCCGCTGCTTTGCCGCGTCATTTCCATTCTGCCAAGCGCCCCTGAATTTCCAGACCTCCCCGGAGGCGATGCCACAAAGCCGGAATTCCAGGATTATTCCCGTCGGCTTGCCATCTTCCTCACTTGGCAATGTTACCCCGATACAGTTGGGTCGGCCTGATTCCGGTTCGACAAGGGGGCTGTCAACCTTGTCCAGTTCCCCCCGGTCGAAGAATTTCTTCGCGTAGTCGACGAAGCTGCCTTCGCGGAACGCACGGATCATGAGGACCTGGCCGCGGGGCTCGGAAGACTGGAACCAATAGTCGGTTGCACCTCCGTCGCGGGGTCTCGCCTCCATGACCCAACCGGGGTCAAGCATGACCTTCACCCCGGTAACGGGGTTCAGCCAACTGTCCAGCGGTGTGGCGACGTGTGCGCTGGCGGCGGCTTGCGGTGCGGGTTCACTTGCGAACCTGCGTTCCAGGAACTGATAGGCCTGGGTGCCATATTGCATCAGCAGATAGAGGATGAAGGCGATGAAGGGTCGGAAGAAGCCCGGATTGCGTTCCAGCACCACATAGCCATATTCCTCGTCCCACGTAGTCAGCTTGCCCTCGCGAAGCCGGGACCGGCTGGCAAAGAAAGCCAGGAGGTTGAGGAAGGGAATGCCAAAGGCCCATCCCGCCCCCCAAAGCCGGAACTGTCGGCGGAGCAGCCTGCGCATGTCCAGCGGGCTTGCATCATGCCGGAAGACATGCACGCCCAGCAGCGCCTTGCCCGGCGTCGTCCCGAACCATGCGAGCAGCGGTGCCTGTCCGAGCAGGGCGATGGGCGTGACCAGGACGGCGAAGATCAGCCGTCCCCAGACCGTGTCCGCGTTGGCGATGATGCCGGTGGCGCCGGCAAAGCCCAGCGCCAAGCCCACCACGACGCCGACGGCCAAACTGAACAGGGTGACGTCGATGCCCTGGGCCAGCACGCGTGCGATGGGCCGGGCGGGCGGCGATGTCATCGGGTCGGGCAGTGGCAGGGCAGGTGCGGGCTGGGGATCGGGGGTGGGCGCTACGCCGCGGCGTGCGGCCAGCAGCTCTTCGACATCCCCGATGCGGGTCCAGGCGGGCATGCCTTGCGTCCATACCCAATGCTGGTTGCCAAGGGAGCCGTTGAACAGCAGGACATACATCACGTTGTCGTCAACCGGTCCACAGGACCGGCCATCCTGCACGTACCACCATTTCTTGGACATGGGCACACTCCCGATCAACCCCTGGTGATGGTGTCGGGTCCGATCATATTCGTCAATGGGTTGCAGGCATCGACGCCACCTCGCGCAGCGACAGCAGCCTTTCAGCGCAGGGTCGATTCCAGCCCGTCCAACAGGCTTTCGACGCGAACCTGCTCCGGCTCGTCCCCCTGCGGCCACCAGCCCTGGATGTGCCAGACCTCTCCGGAGGCGAAACCGCACAGGCGCTGTATTTCCACCTCTGCCACGCCGTCCTCTTCCGGTTCGGTTGTGATGGGAACGCCCTGGATGCAGACGGGCCGGTCGCCGACGGGCGTGGGAAGGGGAGTGTCGGGGACAGGGATGTCCTGCAACTGATCCGCGGCATAGTCCGGAAACGGCCTGTCGATGAAATCGCGACGGATCACGGCCCGACCATCGCGGTCCTGATTCCAGAACCAATGGGCGGTGCCGCCATCTGCCAACTGTTCCGCCTTGATGGTCCAGCCCGTCGCCAGCCGGCCGACCTTTCCCGTGACGGGATTGCGCCAGTGATCGCTGAGCGCTGTCGGCTGCGTCTATAATCTCCCTTCCTCATCCGGTATCAGGGCGTGGAACGGGCTGGGCAGGTTCAATGCCACGCTCAGCAGGGCTGAATAGGCTAGGAAAGCCAGCGGATGGCGCATGCGGCGGTCGTCATGCTGCAACACGATCAGGGCCAAGGCGGCGTCCCAGCGGGTGGGTTGTCCACGCGCAATGCGCCGGTGGCTGAAGAAGGCGGTGAACGGGGCGGAAAGGTGGAGGCCCAGGCCAAGCCCCTCCACCCAAAGCCGGGCCTGACGCTTCAGCAGGGTCGGGAAATCCGGCCGGCGGCCATCAAGGCGCGTCAGGCGAAGGCCGAGCAGGGCTTTGCCTGGAGTGGTGCCAGTCAGGGACACCATCGCCGCCTGGAGCAGCAGGGCCAGCAGGATGAGGACCCAGACCGCGATGAACTGCTCCATATTGCCTTCAAAGCGGTCGAAGCCAAAACCGATAGCCAGGAGGGCATAGGGCGGCGTCAGGATCATGATACCGACCATAAGGTCCACCCCCTGGGCCAGAAGGCGCGGCAGCGGTTGGGCCGACCTAGGGCCGTCAGGGTCGGGCAGGGGGAGAACGGGTTCCGGCGGGTCGCCGGGCCGGTCGGTGGGGCGCAGGTGGCGCTGCAGTGTCGCGACCTCGCGCAGCCGGGTCCAGCCCGTCAGGGACGGATTCCACGCCCAATGTCCCGGCCCCAGCGTGCGGTCGCGCAGCATCGCGGTCAGGTGCATCTCCAGGGTCGGCCCCAGCACGGCACCGTCGCGCACATACCACCATCGTTCGGACATCGCCGCGCCATCCCCCCTGATCGTGGGCGATAGTGTCGGCTGCAAGTCAGTTCGTCAACGGGTTGCAGGTTCTGTCGTGATATCGCGTGCCAGCAGCATGCGGTCGAGGCGGGGTTCCAGGCGGATACCAGCGCGTACCAGCCACAGGCCCCTGGCATGCATCACCGGAACCCAGGCCACATCCTCATGCAACGTCCGGGCAACCTCCTGCAGCATCTGCATCCGGCGGGGTGGATCGGTTTCCGCCAGTGCCGCCAGCAGTTTCGTGTCGATTTCAGGATTGCAATAGCCGCCGTAATTGTAGACCCCGCGCCCCGTGCCGTCCACGCCGCGGCCGAACAGGGCCATCAGCGAATCCGGCATGTTGGCGGGGTTGAAGACCCAGCCACCGTAGAACAGCCCGTAATCGCCTTTGCGCAACCGCTCGATATAGGTATCCATCGGTTCCACCTGGACCTGGGCGCGCACATTCGCCATGGCCAGGAAATGGGCGATGGCCTCCCCCACCTTGGCATGCATGGGGGTGACCAGCAGGGTCGTGTCGAACCCGTCGGCCAGGCCCGCCTCCGCCAGAAGCCGGCGGGCTTCGGTCAGGTCGTGCTCGTCGCTGGGGATGTCGGGTGCATAGGCATCCATGCCCGGCATGGCCATCTGACCGGCGGCCGTGCCGAAGCCCGGTACGATGCGTTCTGCCAGCAGACGGGCGGGAATGGACAGCAGCAGCGCCCGCCGCACCCGCCGGTCGCGGAAAGGGTTGGGTCCGGCTGTTCCGTTGGCGGCGCGCTGGTTGGATTGCAGATAGGTGACGCCGGTCGATGGCCCCTCTACCAGTGTCAAACCGGGCCGGCGGGTGAAGAAGGGCAGGGATTCCAGGGAGGGGCTGTCCAGGATGTCGATCCGCCCCTCCATGATGGCCGTTGCCCGTTCCTTCTCCTGCAACCGGATCAGGCGCACATGGTCCCAGCCGGGCGGGCTGCCCCAGTAATCCGGGTTGCGGTCCATCACCATTTCATCGGTGTCGAAACGGGACAGACGGAAAGGGCCGGTGCCGGCACCCATCGCCGGATCGGCGTAATGTCCGCTGTCGCCCCAGTTGTCTCCGGCGCAGCCGCTGGGGGCGAAGGTGACCGTCAGGTCGGGTGGAGCCGCGACGATGGGCAGGCCGGCCACGTCGGTGGGAAACAAGGCGATGCGCGCCTCATGGCGGATCAGGATGGTGTACGGATCCGGCGCCTCCACCGCCCTTACACCGGCCAGCCGTGCCGCCAGCGACCGTGGCTCCGGCCCCACCCGGCCCACGCGGCAGAGGCTGTACAACACATCGCGCGCCGTGAAATCCTGGCCGTTCTGGAACCGCACGCCACGGCGCAGATGGAACAGCCACGCGCCATCCGCCGTCTGTTCCCACCGCAGGGCCAGTCGCGGGACAGGGCGGAAGCCGGCATCGACACCCGCCAACCCCTCATATATCTGTTCGTGAAGCTGGTAATCGGCGCGGCTGGCACCCAGATGCGGGTCGGCATAGTGGGCCATGTTCATCAGGCCGATGCGCAGATCCGCCGCCCAGGCATCGGCCATGCCAAGCAACGCGAAGGCCGCCAGCAGCACCAACCCCACCCAATGCCTGAAACGCGGCGCCAGCAAACCCCAACTCCACCCGCAAGGCGCCCCGCACGATGGGGGCAGCGCACTATGCGGGCGCCTCCCCCACCAAAGCAATAGGCCGAACGGGGTGGGATTGTCACATCCCTTCGAATTGGATCACCCAGGGCTCGGCCGCCGCGTCGCGCAGCCAGTCCTGCATGGCGGGTAGGGCATAGATCGCGTCGATATAGGTGGCGGACACGGGGTCCAGCGACACATTCCAGGTGCGCAGGCGCGTGGCCACAGGCGCGAACATGGCATCCGCGATGCTGAACGCGCCGAACAGGAAGGGGCCACCGGCGCCGAATCGGGCGCGACAATCGGTCCAGATGGCCAGGACGCGGTCGATATCCGCCTGGGCGGCCGCCACACGGTCGGGCCGGTCATGGCGGTTGCGGACATCCATGAACAGGTTCTTGCGCAGGTCGGGGAAGCCTGAATGCATTTCCGCCGATACCGACCGGGCCACGGCGCGCACGGCCGGGTCGGCGGGCCAGAGCTTGGCGGTGGGAAACAGCTCATTCACATATTCGCAGATGGACAGGCTGTCCCAGATCACCAAGTCGCCATGGCGCAGCGACGGCGCCTTGCCGCTGGGCGCATGGCGCAGCAGCGTCGCCTTGGTGTCGGGCTGGCGCAGCGGCACCACCAATTCCGAAAAGGCGGCACCGGCATGGCGCAGAGCCAGCCAGGGGCGCAAGGACCAGGAGGAATAGGCCTTGTTGCCCATCACCAGGGTCAGGGGGGTGGGGGAGATGTCGGACATGGGGCGGGCTCTGCTTCACCGTTGCGGAGTGGAGGACGTGAGAGTAGGGCTGTTGGCGAACGACCGCAAAGCCCCAACTTGGCCTCGGGACAATCGCGGCATCCAAGCACAGCAATGCCAGAAGGACGAGATTTCGTGACTGCCAATCTCCTGACCGCACCCGTCGCCGATACTGTCTGTCTCACCCTGCTGAAAAAGGACGGCCTGGCCGCCTGGCTGGCCGCAGCATCACCCGCGGAAGCCGCCTGGGTGACGCGCCTGGGTTTCAAGGCCGGGGCCGGTGCCACGGCCTTAGTGCCGGGGGCCGACGGGTCGCTGGCCCGCGTGCTGGTGGGCGTGGCCGATCGCATCGATATCTGGTCGCTGGCGGGATTGCCGGGCAGCCTGCCGGCCGGGTCCTACGCGATCGACACCGACCTGGATGCCGACACCGCCACGGTGGTGGCCACGGGCTGGGCGCTGGCGACCTATCAGTTCACCCGCTACAAGAAGTCGACAAAGGAGTTCGCCAGCCTGGTCCTGCCAACCAAGGCGGACCGGGCCGCGGTTGAGCGCTTCGCCAAGTCGGCCTTCCTGGTGCGCGATCTGGTGAATACGCCGTGCGAGGATATGGGGCCGCCGGAACTGGCCACGGCGGCGGAAAACCTGGCGGCGGAGTTCGGGGCGACGTTCAATGTCATTGTCGGCGACGATCTGCTGACCCAGAATTATCCCATGATCCATGCCGTGGGCCGGGCGGCCGCCCGGGCGCCACGGCTGATCGAGCTGCGCTGGGGCGATGCGTCCCATCCGCTGGTGACGTTGGTCGGCAAGGGTGTCTGTTTCGACACCGGCGGGCTGGATATCAAACCGGCGTCCGGCATGCTGATGATGAAGAAAGATATGGGCGGTGGGGCGCATGCGTTGGGGCTGGCGCGGCTGATCATGGATGCGCGCCTGCCGGTGCGGCTGCGCGTTCTGGTCCCGGCGGTGGAGAATTCCATTGCCGGCAACGCCTTCCGTCCCATGGACATCATCCCCACCCGCAAGGGCCTGACGGTGGAGATCGGCAATACCGATGCCGAAGGCCGCCTGATCCTGTGCGACGCATTAACAGAGGCGGATGCCGAGAAGCCGGCCCTGCTGCTGGATTTCGCCACCCTGACGGGCGCGGCGCGGGTGGCACTGGGCCCGGACCTGCCGGCACTGTTCTCCAACAATGACGAACTGGCCAATGACATTCTGGCGGCGGGAACGGCCCAGGACGATCCGCTGTGGCGCCTACCGCTGTGGCAGGGCTATCGCGGCCAGCTGGACAGCAAGATCGCCGACCTGAACAATGCGCCCAGCGGCGGCATGGCCGGCGCCATCACGGCCGCTCTCTACCTGGAACAGTTCGTGTCCAAGGATACGGTCTGGGCGCATGTCGATCTGTTCGCCTGGAACCAGTCGACCCGCCCGGGCCGCCCGGAGGGGGGCGAGGCGATGACGCTGCGTGCCTTCTTCGACGTCATCGCCAGGCGTTTTGGTTCGAAACAGTAACAATCCTTGCCAGTCCAGCCTTGCCGACAGGGTTAATCTTCGGCACACTCCCTTCCCATGCCCGGCTGCTTTTTCGCGGATCGCCGGGCATGGACGCGGGTTCGGGGGGCGGGGCATGTCACGTAACCTAGAGGCGCTGCAATTGTGGCGACGGGCCTTGGTAGCCAGCGTGCGCAAGGACGGGCCTGACCTGTCGGCGCGGCAGCTGGCACTGTTGCTCACCGTGTTCCTGACGCCGCCGCCGCATACGGTGCGCGGTCTGGCCGCGACGTTGAACGTATCGAAGCCCGCCATCACCCGCGCGCTGGACCGGCTGGGCCGGCTGGGTTACATCAAGCGCAAGCGCGATCAGGATGATCGCCGTAACGTGCTGGTTCAGCGGACCGTGAAAGGGTCCGTGTTTCTGACCGAATTCGGCCAGATGGTGATCGACGCGGAAAAGGCGCCCCCGGTCGGCGACGAAGGCGGGGCCGTTGCGGAGCCCGTCCTGGATGTCAGCGGCGTCGTGTCCCCCGTCATGGTGGATGGCGCCCGAACGGAAGCCCTGGCCACATCGGCATGACCGACACCGACAAGCTCGACCCCCGCGTCCATCCCTATCGGGAGGACCTTGCCGCCGCCTATCTGCGTGGCCGCGTCACCGCCGCCCGCTTCATCGAGGGCGTGCCCTGTCAGATCCGCAGCGGTTTTGTGGCCCTGAAGGTGGAACCTTCCTTCGAGGCACGCCAATCGACCGAACTGCTGTTCGGGGAGGGCTTCACCGTTCTGGAAGAACATGATGGCTGGGCCTGGGGCCAGAACGAGACGGACGGCTATGTCGGCTGGCTGCGGGTCGAGGCGCTGGAAGCCGACCTGACCGAAGCCACGCACAAGGTCATTTCGTTGCGCAGCTTCCTGCAGCCCGAGCCCGACCTGAAACAGCCCTTCCTGGACGTGCTGTCCATGGGGGCCAGTGTCGTGGTGACCGGCGAGCAGGGCGACTGGCGGCAGGTGGAGGGGGGCGGCTGGCTGCATGCCCGTCATCTGGCGCCGGTGGAAGAAAATGCAGCCGATTTCGTTGCCGTGGCGGAGCGGTTCATGGGCACCCCCTATCTCTGGGGTGGGCGCACCAGCATCGGCATCGACTGTTCGGGTCTGGTGCAGGTGGCGTTGTGGGCGGCCGGGGTGGAATGCCCGCGCGACAGCGACCAGCAGGCGGCGGCGGTGGGCGACCTGATTTCGGCCGATGGGGTGGGCGTGGAATATCGCCGCGGCGACCTGGTGTTCTTCCCCGGCCATGTCGGCATCATGACCGACGCCACCACCCTGCTGCATGCCAACGCCTTCCACATGGCCGTGGTGGCCGAACCGCTGGCCGACGTGTTGGCGCGGGCGGGGGCCAAGGGGATCAATGCGGTGAAGCGGCTGGCGTAGAGCGCTACGCCAGTGCCTGGGTCACAGCATCCTGCTGCTCCGTCGTCATCGCGGCCAGTTGTGCGCTGCTGAAGGCGCGCAGCTGCGCCTCCGTCATGGAATGGAACTGATAGGGCACCAGTCCGGCGATCTGGGTGTCGGTCAGTGCCGCCACCTGCGCCACCGTCACACCCGTCAGCTGCTGCGCGCTCAACTGCCCGACCTGTGCGGGCGTCAGATTGGCAAATTGTGTGGTGCTGAGGGCACCGACCTGCGTGGCGGACAGCTGTGCGAACTGCGTGGTGGTCAGCGCCTGCAGCTGCGTGCCGGCCAGATTGGCGATCTGGGTGGTGGACATGCCGCCCACCTGCGCCGGCGACAGGGCGGCGATCTGCTGGCTGCTGAGCGAGCGCAGCTGCACCCTCAGCAGGGCCGACAGCTGGGTACCCGACATGCCGGCGACAGCCGTGGTCGTCAGGTCCTGGATCTGGGTCGTGGTCAGCGACTGGAGCTGGGTCGTGGACAGGCTGTTCACCTGGGTGGCCGACAGGGCGTTGATATGTCCCGTGCCCAAGCCCGACAACGCGGTTGCCGGTACCGCCCCCAGCCCCTCGGCCGTGACCGCCTGAAGCTGTGATGGCAGCAGCGCCGCCATCTGGGTGGCGTTAAGATGGCTCATGAAGGTGGCGTTCAGACCGCCCAGCTGGGTGGTGGACAGGCTGGAGAACTGGATGGCGGATAGGGCGGTCCCCTGCGTGGCGCTGAATCCATTGAGGCGCGTCGTGCTCAGCTGACCCAGCTGCGTCGTGGACAGGGCGGCGATCTGCGTTGTCGACAAGGCGGCGAACTGGGTGCCGGACAGGGATGTCAGCTGCGTGCCGGAGAGCCCTTCCACCTGCTGCCCGGTCAACCCGGCGACGAAGCCCGCCGACAGGCCCTGGATCTGCGTGGCCGACAGGGCTGCCAGCTGGCCCGCCGACAGGTAGCCCGCCTGCGTGGCCGTCAAGCCCGACAGCTGCGTGCTGGCCAGCGTGGCCAGATCGGTGGTGGTCAGCGCCTGCAACTGCGCCGCGGACAGGGTCGCCATCTGGTCCGCGCTGAAGGAGGTGAGGCGGGAGCCGGCCACGACCTCGAACTTGGCGGCACTCAGGGCCCCCATCTGGGTGGGCGTCAGTGCCGCGATCTGCTGCTGGGTCAATGCTGAAATCTGCGTGTCGCTGAGCCCGTTCAGCAGGCCAGATGACAGGCTGGAGACGACCGACGGCTGGATGGCGGCGATCTGGCCGGTGGATAGATTGCCGATCTGCTCGCTGTTGAAGGCGTTGATCTGCGCCGCCGTCAGCCCGGTCACCTGGGTCTCGGTGAAATAGGCCATGCGGTTGGCATGCAGGGCCGACAGCTGAGAGGGCGGAACATTCTTCAACTGCGCCGCCGACAGGGAATGGAACTGCGACTCCGTGATGCCGGACAGCTGTCCGGAGCGCAGGCCGGCTGCGGCAGCCGTGCTGATGGCGGCGATCTGGGCATTGCTCAGACGCTCGAACTGGGCGTCGGTCAGCCCGCCGATATGGTCATCAGACAAGGCGGCGATCTGGGCAGTGGAGATCACGGGCAGCTGGCTCTCGTTCAGCATGGGGATGCTGACCGGGTCCAGCGCGCCAAACTGGGCCGGCGACAGGGCCTGGATCTGGGCATTGGTCAGGGCCGCCACCTGATCGGGCCGCAACGCCCCCATCTGGGCGGTGCTGAAGCCGGCGATCTGGGCCAATGTCAGGCCGGACACCTGTTCCTCCGCCAGGGCGCTGACCTGGTTTTCCGACAGGCCGGACAGTGATGCGGCCGGGATGGCGGCGAGATGGGCTTGTGACAGGGCACCCAGCTGCTGCGGGCTCAGCATGGAGACCTGATCCCTGGTCAGGCCGGCCACCTGGGTCAGAGTCAGGCTGCCCACCCGTTCCGGGGTCAGGAAATTCAGGTGGTCAGCGGTGAGGCTGGCCACCTGCGCCGCCGTCATGCCGGCCAGCAGTTCCGATGGCAGGTTGTAGATCTGGTCCGGGGTCATGCCGGCCACGGCCGCGGGCGACAGTTCGGTGAACTGGGCGACGGTCAGGTTGTTGATGGCGCCATCGGGCAGCACGCCCACCTGGTCGGGTTTCAGGCCCCGCAACTGGGCCACCGACAGGCTGGCGAACTGGTCCCCGTTCAGTTTGGCAATGCGGTTCAGGCTGAGGCCGCCGATCTGTGTCGCCGTCATGCCGGACAGCTGGCTGGGCGTGATCTCGGCAAAGCGCTCATCGCTCAGCGAATTCAACTGTTCCACCGTCAATCCGGCGATCTGCGCCGGGGTCAGGCTGGCGAATTGCTCGCCTGACAGTTCCGCGAAGAAGGTGGTGGTGGCGCCGGCCATGTGGGCGGGCGTCAGGGCCGCCAGCTGGTCCGGTGTCAGGGCGCGGATCTGCTCCTCCGCCAGACTGTTCAACTGTGCCAGGGTCATGTTCTTGACCTGGGCAGTGGACAGGTTGGCGATCTGGTCGGGCGTCAACTGGGTGATGCTGTCACCCGACAGGCCGGCCATCTGGGTCGTGGACAGGGCCGCCAGCTGTTCGGACGACAAGGCGGCCAGCTGCTCACCATTCAGCGCATTCAGCTGGGTGGTGGACAAGGCGGCCAGTTGCGCGCCCGTCAAGCCGGACACCTGTTCCCCCGACAGCAGCGAGATCTGGTCCGTGCTCAGGCCCTTCACCTGGGTGGGAGCCAGCTGGGCCATCTGTTCCGGGGTCAGGGCGGTAATTTCTTCCGCCTGCAGAACCGCGATCTGGGTCGCGGTCATGCCCTTCAGCTGGGAGGCGGACAGGCTGGCGATCTGTTCGCCGGTCAGGGCGCTGATCTGGGTGATGGACATGGCGGCGATGCCGGTGGCGGCCAGGCCGCCGACCTGCGTCACGCTGAGCGCCCCGATCTGCCCTTCCGTCAGTCCCTTCACCTGGGTGGTGGAGAAACTGGCGATCTGGTCGGGGGCCAGCGAGGCCAGCTGGTCCGGCGTCAGGGCGGAGAGGGCAGCAGGCGTCAGGTTCTGCACCTGCGCATTGGTCAAGGCCGCGATATGTTCGGGCGCCAGACCGGAAATCTGCCCGTCATTCAGCGCCGCCATCTGAGTGGCCGTCAGGCCCACCAGCTGTTCGCCCGTCAACCAGGAAAGCTGGGCGTTGCTGAGCCCGCCAAGGGCCGCGGGTGACAGGCTGGCCACCTGGGTCCGGCTCAAGGCGGCGATCTGCGTTTCGTTCAGGGCCGCCATCTGGGTGGCATTCATCCCCTTCACCTGCGCCGCCGACAGACCGGCCAGCACCGTGGTGTCCAGGGTGGAAACCTGCTCGGACGTCAGGGCGCCGATCTGGCTGGAGGTGAGGTTGCGCAACTGCGTCTGGGTCAGGCCGGCCAGCTGTTCAGGGCTCAGGGCGCCGATCTGCCCGCTCGACAGCCCCGCCATTTGCGCCGTGGTCAGCGCCTCCAGCTGCGTTGTGGACAGATCGTTGAGACGCTCGGCCGACAGACCCTTCACCTGGGCGGGGCTCAGTGCTGCGATCTGCTTGGCCGACAGGGCGGACATCTGTTCGCCGACCATGCCGTTGATCTGTGTCGTCGACAGCGCGCGCAGCTGTTCCGGCGTCAAGGCGGCGATCAGGCCCGCATCCAGGCCCGTGACCTGTTCGGGCGTCAGTGCTCCGATCTGACCCGCCGACAGGGCGGCCATCTGGGTGGTGCTCAGGCTGGCCAGCCGCCCGTCGGGCAGTGCCTTGATCTGGGTGGCGGTCAGCGCCACCAGCTGGGTCTTGCCCAGACCGGTGAACTGATCCTCCGTCAAGAGCGACATCTGGGTGACGGTCAGTGCCTTGATCTGGACGGAGGTCAGACCGTTCAGCTGGGTGGTGCTGAGAGATGCCAGCTTCTCCTCGGTCAGGGTGGCGACCTTGCCGGCCGACAGGGTGGCCAGCTGGGCCTTGGTCAGGGCCGCGACCTGATCGGCGTTGAGACCGGCGAACTGCTCGTTGGTCAATGCCCCGATCTGGGTCCCGTTCAGGCCCGCGATCTGGTCCGGGGTCAGGGTCGACAGCTTATCGGCGGAAAACCATTTCATCTGCGAGGCGGTGAAGCCCGCCAGCTGTGACGCGGACAGCGAGACCAGCTGGGCATCCGTCATCGCCCCGATCTGGGTCTGGGTCATGCCCTTGACCTGGGTCGTGGACAGTTCCCCCATCTGTTCGCCCGACAGGCTGGCGAACTGTTCCAGTGTCAGGGCGCCGACCTGGGCCGCCGTCAACCCCTTCAACTGGCTGGACAGCAGGCCGGCGATGGCGTCGGGATGGATACCCTTGATCTGTGCCGGCGTCAGGGCGCCGATCTGCGAAGCGGTGAAGCCCGCCCATTGCACGGGGGTCAGCGCGTTCAGCTGGCTGGGCGTGAAGCTTTTCACCTGGTTGGCGGTCAGCGCGGAGATCTGGCTGGAAGAGAAACGGGCCAGCGCGTCGTTGTCGAGTGCCTTCAGCTGGGCCGGGGTCAGGCTTTTCAGTTTGGTATTGGAAATGGCGCCCAGCTGTTCCTCGCTGAGGCTGTTGAGCTGGTTGCCGGTCAGCACGGCCACCTGGCCTGCCGTCAGGGCGCCGATCTGGTCGGTGCTGAAATATCCCATCTGCTCAGTGCTGAGCGCCTTCAGCTGCGGTGCCGTGAAGGCTGCGACCTGGGCGGTGGACAGGGCGGCAATTTTTTCCGCGGAAAGAAGCGACACCTCACGCGGGCTCATGCCCCGGATCTGGCTGAGCGACATGGCGGAAAAATCCTCCGCCTCCAACGCGTTGAACTGGTCGTCGTTCAGCGCCGCCAGCTGTGCCGCCGTGAAGCCGATCTGGCTGGAGGACAGGGCGCCGATCTGGCTGCTGCTCAGACCGTGGATCTGTTTCACCGAAATGGCGCCCACCTGCGCCTTCGACAATTCGCCGATCTCGCCCAGGGAGAAGGAGCTGATCTGTTCGGCCGTCAGCGATGCCATCGCCCGCAAGGGGATTTCGCTGATGGAGTTGTAGGAACTGATCGCAACCATGTTCTGGCTCTTTCGCTCATTGGGTTTCCAGCCGTGAAACCCTATAAGCAAGAGCCAGGCCAACTTTCGGGGCCATCAGGGGGAAAATTCTGCCGGATATGAAAACACCCCGCCGGCCGAGATGGCGGGCGGGGTGTTGGACGACGGGAGATAAGCAGGTATCAGCCGGCGCGGACGCGCTGAAGGAACCCGTCCACTTCCTTGCGCAGGCGTGAGGCGCCGTTGGTCAGGCCGGTTGCCGCGTCGCGCATGCCGCGGGCGGCATCGCCGGTTCCGGCGGCCACCTGGGCCAGGGACTGCACCTCGGTCGCCGCTTCACGGCTGGCTGTGGAGGCGGACTGCACCGATCGTGCGATCTCCTGCGTCGCCATGCGCTGCTGCTCCACGGCGGCGGCCACGGTCGTGCTGATGCTGGACACGTCGCCGATGCGGCTGGTGATTTCCCCCAGGGCGCCGACGACGGCGTCGGCGGCATGACGGACGGCGCTGATGCGGCGTTCGATCTCCTCGGTGGCCTTGGCGGTCTGGCCGGCCAGCTGCTTGACCTCCGACGCCACCACCGCGAAGCCCTTGCCGGCCTCCCCGGCGCGCGCCGCTTCGATCGTGGCGTTCAGGGCCAGCAGATTGGTCTGGCTGGCGATCGCGGAAATCAGGTCCACGACATTCTTGATACCCTCGGCCTCACTGTTGAGGGTGCGGACCAGCCCGTCGGAGCGTTCCACGGCGGCCGTGGCCTGGCGGGTGCTGCCGGTGACGCCTTCCACCTGGCGGGCCACATCATTGAAGCTGACGGCCAGTTCCTCAGCCGCGCTGGCCACCGACTGCACGCCCTGGTCAGAGCTTTCGGCGGCGCGCGACACATGGTCGGCGGCAGAGCGGCCATCCTCGGCCACCAGGCCCAGGCGTTCCGCCTCGCTCAGCACACGTTCCGCCGTTTCGCCCACCGTGCGGACGGAACCCAGCACCGTGGCCTCGAAACTGTCGGCCAGGGCCAGCAGGGCCTGGCGGGCGCGGGTATCGGCCTCCACCCTTTCCGCCGTCAGGCGGGCGGCGTCCAGCAAGGCGGACTTGAAGCTGAACAGGCCGTCGACCAGGCTGTTCAACTCGTCGGCGCGGACCAGATCGGCCGGATCGACCGAGAGATCGTTGTTGGCCAGCTTGCCCATGGCGCGGGCGATATTGTCGATGCCATCGCGCACCAGACGGGTGATGACGAAGACCAGCAGCGACACGATGGCCAACGCCACCAGCAGGCCTACACCCAGCAGCCACGAGGCGGTCACCGCACTCTGCGCCTGGCGTTCCACGCTGGCGCGGGCGTCGGCCTGGATCTGCGCCGTGGCCTTGTCCAGGGCCGCCACGATGGTCTGCACCTTCTCATTGAAGGGCAGCACGGCGCCGGCGGCGGTGGCCAGATCGACCTCCAGCATGGTGGAGACGACGTCGACGGCACCGCTGAACCCGTCCAGTTCGGCCGCGGAATTCTTCACCGCCGCCTGAAGGGCCGGATCGGCGATGCTGCCGGAAATGGCGTCAAGCCGCTTCGCCTCCTTGGCGATGGCGATCTTGACCGATTCCAGTTCCTTGATGGCGCCGGCCGCCGGATTGCCGCCGGCCACGGACAGCACCGCGAAATAGGCATTGCCCAGGCTGCCCTTCAATTCGGTCACCAGCGTCTGCATCTCGGTGGCCCGAGCCAGCTTCTCATCCACCAGGATGCGGGTGTCCGATGCCTGCGAGCGCAGCTCGACAATGGAAAGACCGCCCAGGACCAGCATGGCCAGGGCGGCGATGACGGGACCGGCCATCAGCTTGGCCAGCAATGACAACCGGTCCAGGCGGGTGAGAAGTGTTTGATACATTTGAAATTTCCTTATGCGTCCGCCCGGACGGCGGGGTGGATCACGGGTCCGGTTGGGGTCGGGCTTTCGGGGGAATACCCGACCCACCGCGTTGGATCAGAACGACTGAGACAGGCTCAGATAGACCCGGCGCTCCGTTTCAAGCACCGAGGTCGCCGGGGTGCTGGCGCGGAGGAAGTCCGATGCCGTCGCCCGCACCTCGGTGCCGGTGGAGAAGGTGTAGGCAACCGACGCCGTGCCGCTCACATAGGAATCGATCTTGGTCGGGATCAGGAAGCCGGCCTGTGCGCCACTGCCCGGCCGCAGTTGGTAGCGGCTGGACTGCCAGGTCATGCCCAGGTCGGCTGACAGGGCACCGTTGGTCCAACCGACATTGCCTTGCAGCTTGTGCGTCGGGCTGGCCTTTTCATAATAGACCGGACGGGTCGGCAGGGGACCCTTGTTGATGGTCAGGTCGTCGTCGATATTGACCCAAGTGTAAGACGCCCCATAGGAGAAGCCGCCCGCCATGGATCCCTTGATATCCGCTTCCATACCCCAGGAGGAGGATTCACCGGCATTGATGAAGGTCTGGGTCAGCGTGCCATTGATCAGGACACGGTCCGCCACGCCGCCGGTGGTCGCTTTGACATCCTTGGTCTGCTGGCGATAGGCGGTGATGCCGAAGCTGCCGTTGATCACCGGCAGGGCATGATCATACCCCAGTTCGAAACTGCTGATGCTGGCGGGTTTCAGGTTCGGATTACCGACTGAACCTGCGCCATAGAAGCCGCCGAGTTCAAACATGGCGGGCAATTGATTGGCCAGACCATAGGTAAAGCGCAGCGTATCTTCTGGTGTGGGCTTGTAGACCACACCACTGTTGAAGCTGAACTTCGTCAAGTCGGTGTTGAATTCCGATATCCTGCGCGGGGTCGGCACTGCACCTTCGTAGCCCAAGTTAAAGTTATCGACCCGCACGGCGTTGGTGAAGGAGACATTCTCCGAGACTTTCCAGTCCCACATCAGCGACCCGGCAAAGATATCGGCGCTGATCCGGCCGCCTGGCGACGGCCAGCGACCCATTTCGGACTTGCGGTATTCACCGGTGATTTTCACTGTGTGCTCTGGGTTCAGCTGAATTAGATCGGAGATCTGCGCCACTGTGAGACGCGCATCGGACGCACCGGTTCCCAGGTAATCAAAGTCCAGCCAGTTGCGATAGGCAGAGAAGTTTATCAGGCCCACATTGCCAGCATCGATGTCGACATCCAGCTTCGCGGTTCGTGCGACGTACTCGATGGCAAAGTAGGTATTGGTCGTAGTGTAATTGTCCTGCAGTGAATAGCTGCGGGCCAGTTCAAGGCCCACCTGGATATTGTCGGTCACCTGCGCCAGACCGGCGGCGGAAACATGGTTGGCCTCCATATCCCTCAGACGGTTACGCTCAGTGGTGGTGAGCCTGCCACGCTGGAACTCATCGGCTTCCTTGTAACCGGCCGAGAGCTTCAGACCCAGGCTGTCACCGATCTTAAGCGTCTTGACCATGTTGGCCTCACGCTTGTCATTGTTGCCGGCGCGCAGCGTGGCGGTACCCGCCTCGTCATACAGCGGGTTCACCGTAATGATATTGATCACGCCGGCCACGGCATTGAAGCCATAGATGGCGCCAACCGGACCCTTGACGATCTCAATCTGCTTGATTTCAGACAGGGCCACCGGGAGTGTGTTCCACACCACCATGGCATAATGGTCGTTGAATACTTGGCGGCCGTTCACCCGAACCAGCAGGCGTCCATAATGGCCGTGGTTGTAGCCGCGGATGGCCACATCGGCAGCGCCGGCGCCCCAACGCAACACATCCAGGCCGCTATAGCGGTTCAGAATGTCGGGCAGGTTGTCCAGGCCGCTGGCCTTGATGTCGGCGGCGCTGATGATGCGCAACGATGCCGGGGCGTCGGACGCCACCTGCGGCTTACCCGTGACGCCAGTGGTCACCGGCTGGCCGAACGCGTCCTGGAGAGCGGTGTAATTGATCGTCTGGGCATGGGCGCCGACGGCGAACAGGGCGGTGGCGCCCAGCAGGATGGACTTCTTCATATACGGGGACTCCTGGTGGTGACGCCGGCTTAGTGGGCGGTCACGAGCATCTGGAAATTCTTGTCAAAGCTGACGCCGGCCTTGGCCAGGGCGCCGGTGTTGACATGGTACTTGGCTGCACCCGACGCCTGGCGCTCAACCGCCAGGGCACACTTGCCAGCTTCCATGCAGGCCATGTCGCCGATGACCAGCTGACCGGCGGCGGCTTTACCCGACACATCGGCAGCGCCGGCGACAATGACCGCGACCGCACCCGCCAGATCGCCGCTTGAACCATCGATCACCTTGGCGACGACATCGGCGCCCAAGGCGCCCTTCAACTGTTCGGCCGCCGCAGCCTGACCATTGTCGGCGACGATCGTCACGGCTGTCGGCTTCGCCGGCTTGGGCTGCAGGAAGTTCAAGGCTTTGACGGCAACGATGGCCGTTGGGCCGTCGATGCTTGCCCAGGCGGGGCTGGTGCAGGTCAGGATCGGCAACAGCATCCCGACGGTGAGTCCGTGGATGGCCTTTGGTCGCATCTCGCGCATTGTGTCTCCAGTGTCGTATTTTTGTGGTTAAAACGCTACAATAACTTAATACATACAATCAAATTCAGTGTAACTAGCAATATTACTCTCCTGAAGGTTAGGTTTCCAAAAGAAACGAGACCGGAAATGCCCTTTATCTGTATTTGGCGTCACCAACGATTTGCTATATGCAAGAATATTATTTAAAAACCCAACTGATGTAATTGTTAAGAATGGACAAGCCATGTGGCTTGCCTTGTTGATTCAGGACATTGAATGATGGGCCCCAGAAGGGGCGCACCCCCGCCCGAAAGGCGGGGGTGTATGCTTGTGCCATCAGAATTTCTGCGACAGGCTGGCATAGACCCGGCGTTCGGTCCGCAGGCCAGGAAGCGTCGCCGTGTCTGCGCGCAGCATGTCGGTCCCGGTCAGGCGAATTTCCGTTCCGGTTTCAAACAGATAGGCAAGTGTGCCTCCTGCCGACCAGTAGCCATCGATATGAACCCGCGACAGCGGGGAGAACGCTGCCGGTGCCCGCAGCAGCGTGCGCGCCGACTGGTAGGAGAGATTGGCCTGCGCCGACAGGGCGCCCACCGTATATCCCAACGTCCCCTGCAGCTTGTGCTTGGGCGACGCCCCTTCAAACAGGACAGGGCGTGTGGGGACGGTGCCCTTGTTGACGGTCAGGTCGTCATTGATGTCCGTCCAGGTGTAGGAAAGGGCATAGCTGACGCCGCCGGCAGTGGCACCTGCCACCTCAATTTCCGTGCCCCAGCTCTTGCTGTCGCCGGCATTGATCGGGGACAGGACGAACACACCATTGACCCTGGTGGCATCGCTGCCGATGAAGGACTTCAGATCCTGCGTCTTCTGCCGGAAGACATTGACGTTGGCGTGCCCGTTGATCGCGGCGATGGCGCGGGAATAGCCAAGTTCAATGCTGTTGACCTTGCTTGGCTTGATCGTCGGATTGCCAGCAAGGTATGAGACGGCGCTGGTCTGTCGATAGAGACCGCCAAGTTCGATCAGCGACGGCAGCTGGTTGGCGATGCCATAGGTGGCGCGCAACGTGTCAACTTCCGTGGGCTTGTAGACCAGTCCACTATTCAGGCTGACCTCGGTCATGCTGCGATCGAAATCGTCCGCCGTGTACGGGGCGATCTTCAGCCCGTCATTCTGCAGACTGAAAAAGTCTATGCGCGCGGCATTGGTGAAGGTCACTTGGTCGGTGATCTTCCAATCCCACATTGCCGAACCGGCCCAGACATCGTAACCGATCTTGCCAGACCCAGCGATCACCTGGTCCATTTCATTGTGCCGGTACTCCCCCGTCAGCTTCACGGTGTTATCGGCATTGATCTGGATCAGGTCGGAGAGCTGGACGACAGTAGTCACCACATCGGAAACGACACTGCCACGGCTGTAATCGAGATCAAGCCAGTTCCGGTAGGCCGTGAAATTGATAAGGCCGAGAGCACCCGCATCCGCCGAAACGTCGGCCTTGGCCGATGTCGTCTTGAACTGGTTGTAGCCATAGGTCAGCGACGATGTCAGTTCAAACTGCTTTACATCGGAATGTGTGACCTCAATGCCGACCTGTACGGCATCGCTGACCTGGGCCATGATTGAGGCATTGACGTTCTTGGACTCCGGGTCGTCCTTGTTCGTGCGTTCCGTCGCCGTCAAAGCGCCGGTGCCGAATTCGTCCGCTTCCTTGTAGCCGGCGGACAGGCGGGCGCCGACCTTGTCTGACAGCTTCAGTGCCTTGGACAGGCCGATTTCACGCTGGCCATGGTTGCCAAAGCGAACCGTGGCCGCGCCGGCATTATCGTAGAGGGGATTGTAGGTGATGATATTGACAACACCCGCCACGGCGTTGAAGCCGTAGATGGCACCGACCGGTCCCTTCACCACTTCGATCTGACGGATTTCCGAAAGCTGTACGGGGATGGAGGACCAGTTGACCAGGGCGTAATGGTCGGCATAGACCTGCCGGCCGTTCAGCAGCACCAGCAACCGCGGATTGGATGACTGATTATAGCCGCGGACGGCAACGTCTGCCGATGCCGAACCCCAGCGCAACACATCGACACCGGTCACGCGGCCCAGGATCTCTTGCAGGGAGCTCAAACCGGTGGCGTTGATTTCGGCGGCGGTAATGATGCGCATGGCCGCCGGGGCGTCGGACTGCACCTGCGGCTTGCCGGTGGCGCCCGTGGTGACGGCCTGACCGAACGCGTCTTGCAGCATGCCATAATCGATGGTTTGCGCCTGGGCGCTGGTGACCGACAGCAGGGTGACGGCAGCCGTGGCGGCCAGCAGGAAATGCTTATTGTTCATTGGGGAAACTCCTATGTCCTTAGCTCAGTGCGCAGTCACGAGCATCTGGAAATTCTTGTCAAAGCTGATGCCGGCCTTGGCCAGGGCGCCTGTGTTGACATGGTATTTGGCCGCACCCGACGCCTGGCGCTCGACGGCCAGCGCGCATTTGCCGGCTTCCATGCAGGCCATGTCCCCGATCACCAGCTGACCCGCGGCGGCTTTGGCCGACACGTCCGCACCGCCAATAACGATCACTGCCACAGCGCCGGACAGATCGCCGCCCGCACCTTCCACCACCTTCGCAGTGACGTCGGCGCCCATGGCGGACTTCACGGCGTCACCCGCGGCGGCACCATCGGCAACGATGGTCACCGGGGTCGGCTTGGCCGGCTTCGGTTGCAGGAAGTTCAGGGCCTTGACCGCAACCGCGGCCGTCGGACCATCAACCGCCGCCATGACCGGGGCGGTAAAGGTCAGCATCGGCACCACAAGACCGGCCCACAGGCCGAGCCGTGCCGGAGAACGCAACGTGCGCATTGTATCTCCATTGAGGCAGGAGGAGGGAATGCTCCTGGGTCAATGGGTACCCCCGAAGTTCAGATCGCGTCACCGCCTACGATATAATCCCTTTGGTTAGGTTCTAGTGGTAAACCATCGACAGTTTCGCGTTGTGCTATTTAGGCAACATATCATCGTAGTCAGCAATAATGCATTAAACATAGATTAATGCCGGTTGAAGGTATTAAAGTTTCCAAGCTGAATGATTTTATTTCAGAACATTCTATCCAAGCTGTTGGAAATCATAAGATTTCAGCAACTTTGAATAAAAAACCCGCCGGCCTTTGCGAAGCCGGCGGGTTTCTCACATCGAGAGCTGATGTCATTTGCTTCCTGCCGGCCCTTCGCGGACCGGCAGGAAGCCTATTCATCAGAACTGGAACTGCATGCGAACGGCAGTCAGGTCCAGTTCGATTTCCTGGCCATTGGCGCGCTCGGTTTCGCTCATGACATGGTTGAGCATGATGCGCAGGGCCGGATTGATGTACCAGTTCACGCCCAGGGTGATGTTGGTTTCCTTGCCGGCGGTACCGGTGGAGATGCCGGCGGCGCGGTCAACCAGATCGACCTGGCTGTAGCGGGCGGCCACTTCCCAGGCACCGAAGCCGTTCTGACCGACGGGCCAGGCGGGGCTCACGGTCTTCCACTCGCCGACATTGTACGCGCGGCGTTCGCCGGTCAGGATGTAGCCAGCGGAAACGTAATAGCCGCTGAACTCCGGATCGGCCAAGGTCTGCACGGCGCCGGTCGCCGTGCGGTCAGCATATTCCGCGCCGAAATTATAATACTCGGCGGCGGCCCACAGGCTCTTGAAATTGAAGCCCAGGTCAGCGCCATAGGCATAGGCACTGTCGATCTGGTTCACGGTGACGTTGGTCAGACGGTAGGAGGTATCGGTGCCGCCGATGCGCAGGCCCGGACGATCACCGAAGCCGATGGAGGTGGTGGCGGTGCCGGCGGCCACCGGGCGGGCCGTGGCCTGCGGGGTGGCCTGATAGACGCCCGACACGCCAATGCCGGCCGAACCTTCGGCACCCGACCAGAAGCTGTAGGCGGCGCGGCCCAGCAGGTTGACCTGATCGTCGAAGCTGCCGGTGGAGCCGGTGCTGTTGCCCGTCACGTAGGCGGCGATGATATGGCTGCTGCCCTTGTTGATGGCGCCGATGGCGGTGCGGCTGTCGGAACCGCCGATGCCGACGACGATGTTGCCGATCGGAGCGCGCTCCATGAAGGCGATGTCGTTGGAGGACGTGCTGTCATCCAACGTGAATTTCGGCTGCATGACGCCGGCGACCAGCGTCCAGTCCTTGATGCCGGTATAGCCGATATTCGCGGCCTGGATGCCGACGGCACCACCGCGGCTGCCGGCGAAGTTGGCGGTGAATTCGTAGGTCCAGTCGGTGTAGACCTTGCCGGCCACGCCCAGGAAGGCGCGGCGGATGCCGAAGCCATCGGTGCCGTCGGCGGTGAAGTTCTTGCCACCATTGCCGAAGCCGTAATCCATGTGGATGCGGGCGCGGATGGCGGCATCGAACTTCTTGTCGGCCGTGACCACGCGGATGCGGCCACCGTCGGCGGTGACCTTCGGCATGGCGTCCATTGCCTTCTTGGTGGCGGCGCTTTCCTTGGCGACCGAATCCTTCAGCGAGGTCAGCTGGCCCTGCAGGGCCTGGATCTGCGCGGCCAGGGCATCGATCTGCGTCTGGGACGGGGCGGTCTGGGCCATGGCCGGGCTGGCAGCCAGGATGGTGGCGGCGGCACCGACCAGCAGGGTGGACTTGAGGCTCATTGTTGTTCTCCGGTGGGATCTCACGGTCGACAAAGCCTGTCAGCGCGCCGATCCCCATTCCGGGGGATGTATCAGCGGCACCTCAGGCCCCGGGGGGAGGGCTAACAGAGGCGCATTGCCGATTTGATGCGGTTTTATTACGACTTCATGACATGGATGGCCTGTTGCATTATAGGCACTGCCTTATCGGTCGGATTTCCATTGGGCAGTGTCATGTAATTGTCATGAACAGGGGCTGATCGGGTGCGTCTGTCCGGCATGGGTTGGGTCGCGAACGGGGTTGCAACCTACCTCGTTCGGGTAGAGGATGTGCGCCCAGCCCACCGGAGCGCCCTCCAGGCGATGCAGGACCCGCACCCACCACAGGCCCAGTTGCCAGCCATGCGCGCGCGGACGTCGCCGCCCCTGGCGACGGTGCCCGTCCTGTTGCTGCTGACCTTCGCGGTGCTGGCCATCGCCGCCATCCTATTCAGCACCGCCCGGCAATTCGATGCCGGCGAGGCCGCGCGCACGCGCCATCGCGTGGAACGCATGGTAACCGGGGCCGGCACGACGCTGGGTACCGTACTGCGCGACTATGCCGGCTGGGATGCCGCCGTCAACAATGTGGTGGATAAGCTGGACACCGTCTGGGCCGATGAGAATATCGGCATCTACCTGTCCGGTGGCTACCGCATGTCCATTTCCCTGGTCATCGATCGCCAGGGCCGCGTCATCTATGGTGTGGAAGATGGTAAGCGGCTGAGCGATGCGCGATTGCGCGATTTCCATGTGACCGACGTGATGCACCGCATGATTAACCGCACCGTGTCGGCCCTTCCCGGTACGACGGAGGCGGCAACCGGCATCGTCCGCCTGGGTGACGCGCTTTATATGACGGGTATCGCCGATATAAGGCCGGGCCTGGGCGGGCCGGCGCGTGCCGACGGGGCGGTGCTGGTCTTCATGCAGAAGCTGGACCGCGTCGCCGTGGCCCGCATGCTGGACCCGCTGATGCTGGACAATGTCGATGTCGGGGTGCAGGCCGCTACCGACATGGAGGGCAGCCGCTTGGCCCTGCGCGAGTTCGGTGCCACGGACGCGGAGCCGCCCGTGGGCTGGATCGCCTGGCGCACGCCGCGCCCGGCCCAGGATTTCCTGTCTGGGGTTTATTGGGTGCTGGCCGTCGTGCTGCTGATCCTGTTCGCGCTGACGGCCCAGGTGTTGATGCGCGTGCAACGGGCCGCCCAGCGTGAAACGGGGGTCAGCGAGGCGCTGCGCCAGTTGACCGGCCGTTATCGCGGGCTGATCGACGCGCTGCCCGACATGGTCTGCCTGTTGGGGGAGGGGCGCGTATCGCTGATCAACGCTGCCGGCCTGTCCATGCTGGGCCTGGATGTGCGCGATGCGGGAAAGGTCGTGGGCCGGCCGTTCCTGGACCTGGTGGTGGAGACCGATCGTCTGGTCTTCCACCGTGCCATGCAGGCGCGCGGCCGCGCGGGGACGGAATGGGTGACGTTGAGCCTGACCGCGTCCGATGGCCGGGCCGTCCCCATCGAACTGGCCATGCTGCCCGTGTCGGAGGGGCCGCTGGGCGAGATGACGCTGGTGGCCCGCGACCGGCGCCCGGAACTGGCGCGGCGGGAGACGCTGCGCGCCGCGGAGACCCGCGCCGCCGTGGCCGACCGTGCCAAGGGACAGTTCCTGGCCAATATCAGCCATGAACTGCGCACGCCTCTGAATGCCATCATCGGCTTTTCCGAGATATTGCGTGACGAGTTGCTGGGCGGGCTTGGCGCACCGCAATATCGGGAATATGCCATCGACATCCATGAGGGTGGGCTGCACCTGCTGCGGCTGGTCAACGACCTGCTGGATATCGCCCGCATGGATGCCGGCACGTTTGAACTGCGCGAAAGCTGGGTGGAGGTGGCGCCGCTGATGGACCGCTGTGAGCGCCTTCTGCGTCAGAAGGCGGCGGAACGCGGCGTGCCCGTGCGCATGGATGTCTCTCCCCCCAGCCTGCGCGTGCTGGCGGATGAGGTGCGGCTGAAGCAGATCCTGGTCAACCTGCTGGGCAATGCTATCCGCTTTTCAGAGGCGGGGCAGGGTGTGGTGGTCACCGTCCGGCTGGAGGCGCTGACGGGCGACGTGCTGATCGAAGTGGCCGACCATGGTATCGGTATGAATGTCGATGCCATGCGCATCGCGCTGGAGCCCTTTGCCCAGGTCGAGGGCGGGCATAACCGCCGCCAGCCGGGTGCCGGTCTGGGCCTGCCGCTGGCGCGGGGCTATGCCGAAGCGCATGGCGGCAGCCTGACCATGCAGAGCACGCCTGCCGTCGGCACCACCGTCACCGTGCGTCTGCCCGCGTCACGCGTCGCCGGCGTGCCGGTGGAGGCTTGAGGATTATCGCCGTTCCTTGAACATGCCCAGCACATGGGCATGCAGGGCCGGGTCGCCGGCCGCGACCACGTTGCCGTCGCAGCCCAGGCGCAGGGGCTGTCCGTTCCAGTCGGTGATCACGCCGCCTGCCCCTTCGATCACCGCGACCAGGGCGGCCCAGTCATAGGGCTGCAGTCCCGCCTCCACCATCAGGTCGATGAAGCCGGCGGCCAGCAGGCCGAACGCATAGGCGTCCCCGCCCCAGACCATGTAGCGGCTGGACGCCTGGGTGACGGCGAATTCCACCTGATGGAAGGGCATGGTGGCGGCCTGGGTGGCCATGGCGATGTCGGGGCAGGCCCGCGTCTTTACCGCCGCGCCGTTCAAGGTCGTCGCCCGGCCCGTCACGCCCAGCCAGCGGTCGCCCACGATCGGCTGGTCGATGATGCCCAACACCGGCACGCCCCGGTGCAGCAGGCCGATCAGGGTGGTGAACAGCGGCCGGCCGGTGATGAAGGATTTGGTGCCGTCGATCGGGTCGATGACCCAGACATATTCGGCATTCAGGTCCTGGCTGCCATGTTCCTCCCCCAGCACGCCGTCACCGGGACGTTCGGCCGTCAGGATGGCGCGGATGGCGCTTTCCACCTCGCGGTCGGCGATGGTGACGGGCGAGGTGTCGGCCTTCACATCCACGGCAACGGGCGTGCGGTAATGGCGCCGCGCCACCGCACCGGCGGCATCGGCGCAGCGCAGGGCCAGATCGATCAGGGAATCGGGAACGGCGGACATGTCGGAACGACTCCAGGATGCGGACAGGCCCCGCCAGGGGGGCAAACAAAAGGGGCGGCATCGCTGCCGCCCCCTTCATAGCATGTTCCCGTGTGGCTTGCCGATTACGGCAGGGCCACCGGGCTGTCGGACAGCGTGCGCAGGTACGCGATCAGCGCGGCGCGATCCTCGACCTTCTTCAGGCCGGCGAAGTTCATCTTCGTGCCCGGAACGGCGGCCTTGGGGTTGGCCAGGAACTTGTTCAGATGCTCGAAGTCCCAGTTGCCTTCCTGCGTCTTCATCGCGTCGGAATAGCTGAAGCCTTCCATGTGGGCATGCTTGTTACCGACCACGTTCCACAGATTCGGGCCGACCTTGTTGGCACCGCCCTTTTCAAAGCTGTGGCACGCGGCGCAGGCCTTGACCAGCTTCTGGCCGGCCGCGGGGTCGGCAGCGGCCAGGAGTGGGGTGACCGGATCGGGCTCCGCGGGGGCGGCGGGCGCGTCGGCAGCGGCGGTCGCGGATTCCGGCACTTCCACCTTATAGGCCCGTTCGGCCGGGAAGTTCGGGTGTACCAGCTTCTTGGAGACGAAACCCGCCAGGAGCGCAATCAGCGTCGCCGTCAGGATCGCCATGAAAATCTTATTGAAGGTGCTGCTCGCCATCAGTCCTAATCCCTTGGGTTCGCCAAGCGCGGGCACAATAACGCCAAGTTGCAGGCACGTCCATGCCCGCCTTGCCGCAATCCGCGCGGGATACTTAGCGGAAGGATGCGCGGACGCACATGGCTTTCCGCCTTGACCCGGCGGACCAAATGTCGCACGGGAAAACCATGACCGATCCGAACCGTCCCCTGACCGCCGCCTCGCTGGCCCGCCCGCTGGTGGTGATCCCCGCCCGCCTCGGCTCCACCCGCCTGCCGGATAAGCCCCTGGCCGACATCCATGGTGTGCCGATGATCGTGCATGTCTGGCGCCGCGCCATGGAGGCCGGGATCGGCCCTGTGGTCGTGGCGGCAGCCGAGCAATCCATCGCCGATGCCGTGATTGCGGCCGGCGGCGTGGCCGTGCTGACCGACCCTGACCACCCGTCCGGTTCCGACCGGGTGTGGGAGGCGGTGCGGAAGATCGATCCGGATGGAAACCACGACGCCATCGTCAATGTGCAGGGCGACCTGCCCACCATCGACCCGGCCGCCATCCGCGCCGTTTTCGATCCCCTGTCCGATCCGGTTGTGGACATCGCCACCCTGGGTGCCGTGATCACCGAGGCGGCGGAGCGGACCAACCCCAATGTAGTGAAGGCGGTGGTGGAGATGGCGCCGGGTGCGCATATCGGCCGCGCCCTTTATTTCACGCGCGCGACGGCACCTTGGGGCGACGGGCCGCTGTTCCACCATATCGGGCTCTATGCCTATCGCCGCGCGGCACTGGAACGGTTCGTATCGCTGGCGCCGGCGCAGCTGGAACAGCGGGAGAAGCTGGAACAGCTGCGCGCGCTCGCCAACGGCATGACCATCGCGCTGGCGCGGGTGGACATCGTGCCGCTGGGCGTGGATACCATCGAAGACCTTGACCGCGCCCGCCAGATGCTGGCCCCATCGCCCGCGCTGTAACAACGGCGTCCCTTGACAACACCCATCCTGGACAGAGTGACCCCATGCCCGCCTCCACCATCGCCTATCAGGGCGCACCCGGTGCAAATTCCGATCTGGCCTGCCGCAGCGTGTTTCCCGACATGGTGACGCTGCCCTGTGCCTCGTTCGAGGATGCTTTCGCGGCGGTGCATGAGGGGCGGGCCCGGTTGGCCATGATCCCGGTGGAGAATTCGGTGGCCGGCCGCGTGGCCGACATCCACCATCTGCTGCCGCGCGGCGGGCTTCACATCATTGGCGAACATTACCAGCGTGTCGTGCATTGCCTGGTGGCGCCGAAGGGCGCGACCATCGAAGGGCTGACGGAGGTGCATAGCCACATCCAGGCCTTGTCCCAGTGCCGCAACTATCTGCGCGAACGGGGCCTGAAGCCGGTGAACAACGCCGATACGGCCGGCGCCGCCGCCGACGTGGCGCAATGGAACGACCCGACCAAGGGCGCCATCGCGTCCGACCTGGCCGCCGAGACTTACGGCTTGCAGGTGCTGGCCAAGGGCATCGAAGATGCGGCCCACAACACCACCCGCTTCCTGATCCTGGCGCGCGAGCCCAGCGTGCCGGAGCGGGGCACCGACAGCGTCACCACCTTCGTCTTCCGCGTCCGTTCGCGCCCGGCGGCGCTTTACAAGGCGCTGGGTGGATTCGCCACCAACGGGGTGAATATCACCAAGCTGGAAAGCTATCTCGTCGATGGCCGCTTCACGGCCGCACAATTCTATATCGATGTGGAGGGCCATCCGGAGGAACGTTCCCTGCGGCTGGCGATGGAGGAACTGGGCTTCTTCGCCAGCGAGGTGAAGTTCCTGGGCGTCTATCCCGCCCACCCGTTCCGCCGCGACCAGCAGCAGCAGGGGGGCATCTGAGCGGATATCGCTGAAACGCTTTTGTTCCGTCCAAATTCCGCCATCGGTGGCACGCCTAATGGAGAGGCCGGCGGATGTCGTCGGTCACCGCCTTCCGAGGCCAATAATCATGCGAACCCGCCTGCTCTCCCTCTCCCTTGCCTCCGTGCTGTTGCTGGGACTAGGCGCCTGCGCCGCCGATCCGGCCATCCAGCAGGGGGAGTTGCGCAACCGTCAGATCGCCGCCGGGTCCTGGCGCCTGTCGGAATTGCGGCTGATCTGCATGGGCAATCCCGACGGCGGGCTGCCCGGCCGTCCCCTGACGGTGGATGAGGCGAACGAGCAGCGCCGGCTGGTGCTGGAACTGTCGTCCCTGGCGCCCGATGTCTGGCCCAACGTGCCGCTGTCCAGCCCGCGGGTGGAGGAATTCCGCCGCATCTGTGCCGGCGATCCGGCCAGTGGCACGCCTGCGCGGGCCCTGACGGTGCAGGAGCGCCAGGAATTGTTGTCGCTGATGGCCACCGCTCCGGTGACCCTGCCGTCGGTGGCGGGCAGTGGCGGCAGCAGCGGGTCGGCCGGTGCGGTGATCTGGAGTGATACCGGCTATTCCCAAGGCGGCGGCTATGACGACGATTTCCGGGATCCGGACTATGACCGGATGCTGTGGGAGCTGGAGCGTGACCGGGCGCGTTGGGAGCGCCATCTCTGGGAACAGCGTCGACGGGAGATCTATTGGGAGCATGAGCGTCGGCGTCGGGAGTGGGAGCGTGACCGTTCCCGCTGGGAGCGTGAGCGGCGCGAACATGAACGTGATACGGCAGAGGATCGCCGCCGCGCCGAGGAAGCTCGCCGCCGGGTGGAAGAGGATCGCCGCCGGGCGGAGGAGGAGCGCCGACGCTATGACCGCCCACCCGTCTATCAGCCGCCGCCACAGCGCCCCTCCGATGATGAGGCGCGTCGCCGCCAGGCGGAGGAGCAGGCCCGCCGTCTTCAGGAGCAGCGCCGTCGTGCCGAGGATGAGGTCCGTGGCCGTGCGGATGACGACCGTCGCCGTGCCACCGATGATGCCGCCCGGCAGGCGGATCAACAGCGCCGCCGCGACGCGGAGGAAACCGCGCGACAGATGCAGGAGCAGCGCCGTCGTGCCGAGGAAGAGGTCCGTGGCCGGGCGGATGACGAGCGCCGCCGTGCCGCCGATGATGCCGCCCGGCAGGCGGATCAACAGCGCCGCCGCGACGCGGAGGAAACCGCGCGACAGATGCAGGAGCAG